>JANPHB010000080.1:0-38886 GCA_031424235.1 Pirellula sp. | reverse complement strand
ACCTATGCGATTTTCGGGGGGGTGAGGGGTAGAATCGTCAGTCACAAAACTCCGGTGCAGTGATTTGTTTAGCAATTATAAGCAATGCACGGCATTGCGACCGAAACTAAAAATTCCAATCAAAACAGATCGCAAAACCCCTCACCCCCAGCCCCTCTCCCCTAAGAGGGGCGAGGGGAGCAAAGTCAAAAGACATGGGTAATTCCGGCTGAATTCTTACGAAGCCAGCTACGAACGAGCGGAAACACTCGTCCTGCTAGCCTCATGCAAACCAGTAACTCAAAAGCTTGAATTCGAATCATGCCGCAAATTGCACTTAACTGGAAACTAACCTCGGCTCGCGTGGCGGTCGATGCAACATCCACGAAGTTGGTTTTGGGCCTAAAGAAGTCCGCCTCGCAGCAGTACTACAAAGGAGGGTGCTGCGACCTATGGATGACCCGACACAGAATCGATCCAAATGCTGTTGACGTGGCCTTTGGCCAAATTCGGTATGAAAAATTGCTTCCGGGCGACATCGGAAATGCAATTGAATTTTTGACGATAGAAAGGGCGACAGTTCGCAGACTTCAGTTTTGGCTTGAAGGTCTTGCTCGATTTGAAAGTGTAGGTTTTGATGTCGAGAGATTGTTGAGTGGTGGTTATATCGTACATGTCCGATTGAATCATCTTGATTGGAGCAACGATCAACTGAGTTGCGAGTTGGCTATTCGTGCGATGAATCTAATGAATAGTGAGTGCAATTGCTTTTCACCGGGCACCGTAGATGGCATTCAGTGCGATTTTGTGTTTGCACGAGGCGTTTATGATTCCATCAACAAAGAGATGATCAAGCACCAATTCTTGGGTGAAACGGTCTACTCTGGATTCGTAAATCCGGAATTGCAGATTCCGTGTAGTCTAGGATTCTTCTTTGATAACCACACGGCGAGCCAAATCGTCCATCTTTTGGAAAGACTCTGTTACTTGCTTGGCTCCAAACCTGACAGCATTTCTGTCCTTGACGAACCTGCCGAAAAAGATCGCCAGAATCCTCTCCCACCCCCAGAAGGTGCCTGGAATGCCGGGATTTGGGGCGGGTACAAAAAGGGTTTTGACCCATTCAAACGGCCCAAGGATATCGATGGCAGCGTACGTTATCCCATCTGGCGGAAGTCATCCAAGGATAAACTATACTGGCAAGTGGACATCGTTCACACGGAAACGGAGTCATTCTTCGATGTCCAGACCAGCGAAGGCCCAGAGTACTTGCAACAGTTTCTAAGCGAAAGCAAACTTCAAGGAGAAATTTGGCAAGGAGATTTTTCGGATCGCTGGAATTTCCCAATGCCCAAGCATGTCGCGACACCAAGCGAAGATGCTCAGCAAAACAATGCATTCCTGAACAGTCTTCCAGCCGAATTGCGGATGTCGAGCTTGGATCAAACAAACATCGAAACAGCCGAAGCGTATGTAGAGACCATGCGAGAACGGGCTCAACTCGAACTCGATTACTCACCAGAGAGCCTTGCCGTTTTGGATGAACACTTATCAAAGCAATTCCCCGACGGTTGCATGTTCGATACGACGATCCAGGCAGTTGCAGCCTATGTTGGCGAGGTCATACGTCGTGAGTGCGGTGCAGAGTGGATGATGTCAGAAAAATATCCACCTGGAGTTGCTGTTAATGGATACTTCGCCAATGTCAGGGCCTGGGCCGAGAAGCGTTTTGATCCCAATGAGAATGGTTCGTTGGTGGAGAAGTTTGAGAGGTATACGTCCGAATTAGAAAAGCGTGTCAGCACCCCACCCTCAGAAGGTTGATGAGGTAGCTGTTGATGAGAATCTTTCGTGAGGCTGGGGGAAATCGGATTAACGGTACAAAGCCCGAAGGGCTGGCACATCCTCTGCCGGTGGTGATAACCACCGGATGTGGTTCGAAAGCCATGCGATTTTCTCCCCCTCGCCCCGTTTCGGCAACGCTGTGAAGCATTTCAAACAACAAAAACATTGGCTACGTTTCAATAGTCGCGTCGGAGAGGTGCGAATTTTGGCAAGTCACGCTTGCCGACATGGACTTTTGATATTTGTTGCTTTGTCCGGTTCGGGCTTGACGCGACCGGACACCGCTTTGGTGTTCTAATGGGCCGCGTGATGAAATGACACCTCCGGATTCGTAACACCGCCACAGGCGAGTGTAAAACGATTGTCCTCAATCGTTTCGGAAGAGCAGACCACAATCGCATTCCAATTACACGTTCAAGTCATGGCTTCTTTGTTCTGCGGGATGGGGCCTAAAGTGCCGGCCGAGCGATTGAGACAATCGCTCTACACTGTGTTACGAATCCGGAAGCGCGCGGTCGGCCGGCGTGAATCTAGAACTCCAAAGCTGCGGACGGAGGGGCAAGCCCCAGCCGTCCTGAAATGCTTCACAGCGTTGCCGTTTCGGGGAGAGGGGAGCAAAGTAGAAAGATACCGGTAATTCCAGCTGAATTCTTACGAATCCAGCTACGAACTCGGAACGCCTTCGGCTTGCCGTTAAACGATGGGCTAGAGCTCGTTGCAATGCGAGTCGACTTAGGGTTTTTCGGACATGATATCGGCCATCTGCTGGGTTACGGTCGGCAGGAACACAACTCCTGAGTAGTGATTGGCTTCCATCTCCAAATGATGAGATTTTTCTAGATGGGCCGCTTCTGCAAAGAGCTTTGAATTCCGAGGTGGAACGACATCATCGTAAAGGGCAGAAAAGAGCCATGTCCGCGCTGGATCAATGCGATTGGCCAATCGCAAGGGCTCAATCGACAGCAGCATCTGCCGAACATCCTTTTCGCTCATCCCCCGGCTCAACAGTTCTTCACGCACCTTTTCAGACTCCTTTTTCCCCTCCATGATGACACTGTAGAGATCCCCGCCTGCCAAGAACACGACCACTCGGTGGTAGCCTTGATCAAGCCCAGCTGCCGTGGCGGTTACAAAGCCGCCTAGGCTAGTCCCTTGCAAAGAAATCCGCGAGGTATCCACATAGGGCATGCACGCGACAGCGTCCTTGGCACGACGAGCGTCCGTAATTCCTTGTTGCAAAGCGCCGATCAAGTTAATGTCTTTCGGACGCCCTGCAGCTCCTCTGCGAACTCCATAATATGGCAATTGCACCATGAAGGTATGAATGCCTTTTGCACGCAGCGCTTTGGCGATCACTCTGCCAACCGTCATGCCGCTCCCAGACTCGTGAATAATGACTGCGGCTGGGCCAGGCAAAGGTTGACCTGCTTTATTTTTCACTTGATACCACTCCATGGCAACTTCATCGTTTCTCGCGTTCCCCGTCGGCTTAGGGCTGGGGAATCGAACCAACCAATCACCGCAATCCTTCTGGGCAGCCTCAAGCCGCACTGGAAACTTAGTGGGATTCCATTTGAGGCCATCCAAGCAAGCCTTGGTATCTTCATTCGACTCATCACCCACATTCAGCGAATCATTGGCCTCGAACGTTGACTCCGTGGACAGAAGTACTGTCGACTCTGCTTTCGCTTTTCCCGGCATTTGCTTAAGGAGCTCTAGCAAATCAAGCTTCACGTAGGGACGTTCTGCGGCTGGACGCTTGTGATCCGCGTTGGCAACATACAAAACGCCGTCCTCAGGAACAAACAAGACATTGTGCAGATTGGATGTCATTGCCACGGGGCGTGCCATTAGCGTTTGAGCGGATTTTGCATCGAATTTACTATAGCCTTGCTTAACTCGCTTCCGCAATTCCTCCAACCGAGAACCCGCAGACAGGACAATAGCATCTTCAATTCCATCACCAAGCAGCGGATGAGACTCCCCAGGTGCAACGAATTGCAACGAACTGGGCGTAGCGGCAACGCCCACTGCCGACCGTTCTTCCCCGTCGGCGAAAACGTAATAGTACTCACATGTTCGAGGGCTGGTTCGCCAAAGGTTTTTGACTTGTTCCAGCGACGAGCACTCCTCAAGGCCGCGCCGCATCAAGGTCGCCATCGGAACACCGTCCCATTGCCCCTCCCCTTTTCCGCCCATTTCCCCAAGCGAAATCTTTTCCGCGTTCATACCGCTCACGCTGCCAATGAAACCCGCGTAGCCCACATTAACAAACGGAATCATTCCATCGGGAGCCACGATAAAGGTCGTGGCGGCATCTTGCAATCCGATCGCCGTCATGTAATCGAGAACACGACCGTGATAGAGTTTCCCACCTTCGGTCGCTTTGCCAAATATCGCAAAGCCAGAGCAGTGAAATAGCTCAGGAAACACATTCAGCGCCTCGATCAAGTCCGGGTTCAACTCCAGACTCGATGCCAATGCTCTCGTCTCGACTTTGTGCCGTTCGGGGATATGAGGCGACAGTTTCGAATACGCTGCCTCCAAGTCTTCACGAAACCATCTGCCCGTGAGGATCGTCTGGGCTGTTCCAAACGCGTACATCACCGAATCGATGCAGCGAATGGATTCTTGTTTGAGTAACTTGCCATGCGCGTGTCCGATTTGCTCTGGCGATCCTTGGAGCAATGCAACTCTCTGTCCCTCGACCCATCGCAATTCACCATGCTCAAGTTGTTTGGTTCGATGGTTCGGAGAAGTCAACAATGCTGACGGAGCCAGTACTTCCATTGCGCGTCGGACGCCTCGCGCAAGCTGCTTTTCAATCTCCGCTCTGGGTAGCTTGCGAAGCGTCATGCCGGGCCAATCGTCAATTGCTTTGGCAGCTTCGACTTGTCTGGCCCATTTTAGCTCCACCTTCGTACCATCGATCAAGGCGTTGGCTTCCTGTCCATTTGGGGCAAAGCGAATCTCGGATTTATCGAACAGCCATGCTTGCCCGTCCTTGGTCGGCTGCAGTTTAGCGAGAGTCATGAGGGTCTCTGCCAATTCCTCGCCGTTGGAATTTGCGACCAGCTGAGTTCCAAACCGAATGGCGGTGCCTGCGCTGACAAGTCGATTCATGATACCTGTTGGGCTGAGATGATCGGTGGAGTCAACTTCTCCTGTCCCAAGGTAGACGATATTGTGTTTTGGGACACAAAAAGCGATTCCTTCCTCGCGTCTCCGCAGCTGAACGGCATACTCGGTGTGAATCAGATCAAGATCGAACGAATTGTCATCAAATCTCGCTAGTCGAAATTGGATCGACTGCGGCTTGCCATCGATCACGGGGCTTCCAGTGCCGGACAAGGTGAACTGCTCGAACTTCCCCGAGAACAGAGTGAGCCACGGCTCCAACTGTTTCGAAAGCCGCTGGACGTCTTCGGATTGGGCAATCGCAGATTGACAAGGCAGACACAGTAGTGCGGCCAACACGAACAAGGCGATCTGATGCAAATAAGTCTTCACGATTCTGGCTTTCGATAGAGAGGGGAAATCATTACCCAAACTTTTGGACTTTGCTCCCCTCGCCCCTCTAAGGCAACGCTGTGAAGCATTTTCCGCTACTAAAAACAGGCTTTTCTGTAGCGAAAGTCGTCAAGACTTTCGGCTGCATTGCATAAACCACCGAAACTCTTGACGAGTTTCGCTACAAAATGATTCACGTCTTGTCGACGTGCTTACCAGATCCGAACTCGCTTTGTCAAATCGATAAACATCTTCGAGTCCGGTTTGATCGAGAACGCAGTGTAGAACGGATCCAAATTGGATACGATTCCATTGCACCGATATTGGCTTGGGGAATGCGGATCGGTGAGCAATCGCTTCTTGAGCTCTTCGTCGCGATACTTTCGACGCCAAACTTGTGCCCAACCGATAAAGAACCGTTGGTCGCCTGTGAATCCGTCCATAACCGGTGCCTCCTTGCCTTGTAGTGCAAGCTGATACGCCGTATACGCAACGCTCATTCCGCCAAGGTCACCAATGTTTTCACCGAGCGTAAACTTGCCGTTAACATTGTCAGTTGGAAACGGCTTGTAGGCGTCGTATTGCTTAATCAACTTAGTCGATCGCTCTTCGAACTCCTCTTGGTCCGATGTCGTCCACCAATTTCTCAAGTTGCCTTTGCCATCGTACTTGCGGCCACTATCGTCAAATCCGTGGCTGATCTCGTGGCCGATGACTGCGCCGATGCCGCCATAATTGACTGCATCGTCCGCATCCAAATTGAAGAATGGTGGTTGCAAGATCGCCGCTGGGAAAACGATCTCATTCATCAATGGATTGTAGTAAGCATTAACCGTTTGTGGTGGCATGTACCACTCGCTGCGATTGATCGGTTTGCCAAGCTTATTGATTTGATAATTGTGTTCGAACTCGAGAATCTCGCCCATATTGGCAATGATGTTGTCAGGTAGGATTTTGACGGACGAGTAGTCTTTCCAAACGTCCGGATATCCGATCTTTGGAGTAAACTGAGCAAGCTTTTCCTTGGCTTGTTTCTTTGTTCCGTTCCCCATCCATTCCAGTTGGTCAATACGCTTTTCGAAAGCCACGAGCAAGTTCTTTACTAGGGTATTCATCTTCTCTTTGGACTTGGGCGAGAAGTACTTCTCGACGTAAAGTTGTCCAACGGGCATACCGAGCAAACCGTTGCAGGCGTCGACACCTCGGCGCCAGAGCGGCTCCTGTTCTTTCACGCCACTCAATGTGGTTTCATGGAAATCGAAATGCAGCTTCTCAATCGATTCCGTCAAAAGTGGCGCGTACGTGTCGACCATTTGGAATGCCAAATAGGCTTTCAACGTCTCAAGGTCGTTCTCCGTGATCGTGTTTGAGGCCCCCGCCATGAAACTGGGTTGACCGACGATCACATCCAAACCAGACGGAAGTCCGGCGGCTGTAGCGTAGTCAGCCCACCGCAAACTTGCGTACTTGGACGCAAGGTCAGTAGCGGGCATCTTATTGTAAGTGTTGTCTGGATTGCGAAGCTCGACTTGTGTCCATTGGGATTGAGCAAAGGAGCGTTCCATATCCACGATTTTGCCAGCAGCGTCCGCGGGGTTCGGCCATCCAACTTGGGTCAACATGGTTTCAACAAACTTCAAATAAGCAGCCAACGTCGTTTGAAATCGTTCCTTGTCTTCCAAGTAGTAATCACGATCCGGTAGCGTCGTGCCGTCTTGATTGACGTAAATGGCGTACTGATCCGAACGCTTTGCGTCCGGCTCAATGTAGAATCCATAAAAACTGGAAACACCTCGGCGAGAGAGTTTCCCAGCTACTTGAATAAGCTGCTCTTTGCTGTTTACGGCCTTTATCTGGCTCAGCATTCCTTGGATGGGTTCGATGCCAGCCTTATTGCGTTGGGCGATGTCGGTGTAGGACCGATAGAAGTCGCCAACTTGCTTGGCAATTGCAGAGGGACTTTTTTGTGTGCTTGCTTCTTCAATGAGCTTTTTGATGGCTTCTTTGGTTTCAATATCCAAAGCCGTGAAGGCCCCATAATTGGACTGGTCCGATGGAATCTTTGTTTTTTCCAACCACTGCCCATTCACGAATCGAAAGAAATCTTCGTCCGGTGAAACCGATTTGTCGAAATTCTCGAGTTCGATCCCGGAAGTCAGGGCCTTCGTCCCAGGCTCTTGTGCGTTCGAAAACGACATGCAGGCTGAAACCGAAAGTATCGCCTGCGCGAAGAAAAGTCGACGAAGCCGGTTGGAACGCAGAAGAGATGGCATATCAAGGCACCTTGAATGGTTGATGGGACACAAAGCAATGACGGTATTCTAAACGAATTTGTCACTTCCTGGCACTCGTAGCGGAAGTTGTAAAACGCTCGTAGCGGAAGTTGTGAAACTTCCTGGAGTTCGAGGTAATTCAGGAACTCTAACTTTGTTAGCGCAACGGCGCAAGCCGTCCAGTGGGTGACCAGCAGTGCCGCCACACCGGCGGGCTGGCGCCCTGCCGCAACAAAAACAGAATCGAAAGTGAATGCCATTGGGCGCTGGCCCCGGTTCTCGACGAATGTCGAGCAATTGGAAAACCGGGGCTAACGCCCAATGGCTATTGGTTTGTTTCACTCGAAGACTCATGCCAATGTGCTTAGCAGGCAATACCATGTGCCACCCGCTGCGAGCAACGCTTTTGCTCGGTGATAGCAAAGGCGTCTGCTGCGACTTTCGCTATACTTTGCCTGTTTCAAATATTCCTCCCTCACAAGGTTTCTCAAATTGGACGACTCGAATAAACCGTTACGTATCGTTGTTGTTGGTGGCGTAGCGGGTGGAGCATCCGCTGCGACTCGCGCACGGCGCGTGAACTCCACTGCGGACATCACTTTGCTTGAGCGCAATTCAGTCGTTTCTTTTGCAAATTGCGGGTTGCCCTACCATGTTGGCGGCGAAATTGAGAAACGCCAAAGCTTGATCGTCGCAAAAAAAGAGCTGTTTTGGAATCGATTTCGCATTCACGTCAAAACTGATTGCGAAGCCGTCAAAATCGACCGAATCGAAAAGCTGGTGCATATCTTGGACCGAGTGAGTGGCGTTTCGACGACACTTCCCTTCGACCGATTGATCTTGGCGACGGGAGCGGAACCCAATGTCCCTGACTATTGCGTTCCTATGCCATCAAATGCTTTCCATTTATGGACGCTCGCGGACATGGATGGCATTATGGCCAAGCTAGCAGGCGGGACCGTCAACAACGCCGTGGTCGTCGGCGGCGGCTTTGTCGGCCTCGAAGTGGTTGAGCAACTGCATCGCCGCGGTGTGCATGTGACGCTTGTTGAACGAAATCCCCAGATCTTAACTCGCTTGGATTGCGTCTTCGCCAAAATGGTTGAAAACCATATCGCGTCGAAGTCCATCGCTTTGGAGCTTGGAAATCCCATCATTTCGCTCAAACAAGAAAAGGGAAACGCCGTATCGGCCACGCTCAAGGATGGTCGTACACTTCCTTTGGATTTGCTCATCGTCGGTGCAGGCGTCAGACCTCGAACGCGGCTGGCCACCGATTGCGGCCTAAATCTAGGCAAAGAAGGTGGCATTGAAGTCAACGACGTGATGCAAACGTCCGACCCCAACATCTATGCTGTGGGGGATATTGTTGAATATCAGAATGGAGTGACTGGCAAACGTGGGCTCAATCCACTGGCTGGGCCCGCCAATCGATCTGGGCGAATTGCGGGAACGCATGCCGCGACGGGGACCAGCGATCTCATGGGGCCAGTGCTCGGTACCTCAATCGTTCGAGTCTTCGATCTCACTGCAGCTTGCACTGGCCTCAACGAACGAGCGTTGGCCGCCAACGGTATCGAATTCCGAACGGCCATCATTCAAGCGGCCCACCATGCGTCTTACTTTCCTGGTTCGCAATCGATGCAGCTCAAAATTCTTTATTCGCCGAAGGATGGCAAGTTGCTCGGAGCCCAAGCTGTCGGAGGCGACGGCGTCGACAAACGAATCGATATTTTGGCAACAGCAATACACTTCGGCGCTACGGTATTTCAGTTGGCCCAACTCGATCTCGCTTATGCACCTCCCTATGGAAGCGCCAAGGACCCGATCCACATGGCGGCCTTTGCTGCCTGCAATGATCTGAATGGAACGCCAGTCTTGGCGCTACCCAATGCAGACCTGACGGGAATGCAAATCGTTGACGTGCGCACGGCTTCCGAACGAGACAAACTACCGCTGCCTGGTGCAATCGCCATCGAGGTGGATGATTTTCCGTCGCACTTCAGCGAATTGGATCCGGAACGTGCGACGGTAGTAGTTTGCCATTCAGGTAAACGCGCTCACGTCGCTGCATCTTGGCTGAGAAGTAGCGGATTCAAGGATGTGTCCAACCTGACCGGCGGTATGTCTATACGTAGCTTGGTGGAGAAAGCTAAGTAAGCCGCGTGCGCTGGCAACGAACCGAGGGGGACATTCTGCGACTCAATCGCGAATGCGATGACATTTTTAAGCCTGGGGTGAAGTTCGCATCGCGAACGAAACCCCAGGTATAGCGTCACAATGGATTCAGAGCTCTGAAGGAGCGGCATTGATCGAGAATCATTCCTCATTCAAATGCAATGTTGATCATCTGGCCAAGTAGAAACACTGGGAATGCCGTCGCTTCGCGACTCTCAGGCTTGCTGTTCAAGGACGACCACGGATTTCATCCGTGGCTAAAAAATGTCACTGCTCCGCAGTTAGGCAAGCGGCGGGTTCGGATGGACCTAGCACGACGCGCAAGCTAGTGAAATGAATATTCAATTCACCAGCCTGCGCGTCGTGCTAGGGTAGGGTCGCGAAGCAACTAGGCACGCGTACACTACCTTCGCACGAAGTCCTGCGATATTCCTCGCGAGACCATCGATGCATTCTCAATGGTCCCGGACAGCGATTCCATTAGGTGCTTTTGATCGAGATAGTTCATGATCGCGACCCGTACGTCCACAGGCAAATGCGAAAACTTGGTCATGTTGTAGGCAACGCCTTGTTGATACACCAACGACTCAAGCCATTGCTGAGGAATCGAAGGCTCGTACATATCCAGCTTCGCGCCAAGTTTGTGAATTGGTGTTGGGTAACTTCGTTGTTCAATGTCCCTGGCAAATGTCTTCGCGAACTGCCTTAAGTTCTCTTGCTGACGAATATAGCGGGTAGCTGTGTTGGCCGCATTTTCGTCATACTCTTGATAAAGTGCGACAACGAATTGCTGTGTCGACAAAACGCGAGGACGCTTCGAGTGAGAGTTTTCCAAGCCAGCTGCCTCAATGGTGACATCCAACAAGTCAGCTCGCCATGAATTCGGCACTTCGAAGACGATGCGAAATGGCCGAGCCCCCTCAAGCGTTGTTTGCGATGATTGTTTGACTTTGAAGTACACACCTCGGCGACGCTCGAGAGTACCAGCAGCGTTCACGAGTTCCATCGAAGGCTTCTTGGCATAGTGAACTGTTTCGTGCGAGTTGTCGTGGTAATAAGCATATCCTTGAGCGGAACCAACGCCTGGATAGCCTCCGACGCCGCGGATGGCAGCCTCCCTAACTCGGTCCCCTTCCTGACTGATTTGCATTGGACCAAAGACATCACTTTGCATTTCAGTGCGCGGCGAATAGTCAGCGACTTGCACGTCCTCATGTCGGCTGACAATTCGAACCGTGTACTCAGTCACCACTGCTGCGTCGCCAGGCGTAAACAACGCCGACACATCTAGCTGCACATCCACCATGCGCGAGTTCGGCAACTGTCGCATCAGACCGATCGAATTGGAGTCTCGAGCAGGCGCCATTTGATTCACATCAAATGCGACTTGCCCTAAGCCGACCGAAAAGCAGGTCAACGAAAATGCTAACGAAAAAAGGCCGAATCGAACAAAAGAAATTAAAGTCTTCATCTTAAATATCCCCCTCCATGGCACCCGTCCGAAAGCAAACATCTTGATTCGCGTTCGTCGACAGCCTTTGATTATTGGATCATCGTTTCCGTCACGATCCTTGCACAGTCGGCTGGCAATCTAGAGTGCTCTACAGAGCAACCGCCGTTCCATCTTGGAAAGAAGCACGCAAAAAGGTGGAAATGGTATATCTTGGGTTTTCTAATCTTCCTAACCCGCAAACTCCACCTATGAGCTGCTCCCAGTGCGTTGTAATACTAACAATGTCTAAGTGTCAGACAAGCGAATGAGAGCCTAGAATTCGAGTTGTGAAAAGCTCGTTATGGTAAGACCGGTAAACTCCGCAGGCAGGGGGACATTGTTAGGTCGAACGCTCGCCACAACTTGCATGCCAGCTTGGCTGGCCGCAATCAATTCGGCATGTACATCTGTCACAAAAACGATCTCACAGGGATCATAATGCGATTCAGCTGCAATCCTGACGTAGCTTCCCGAATCACGCTTGGTGCCGATGGTCGTATCGTAATGAGCGCTAAACAAATCGGTCAGGTCGCCAAGCGTCGTGTATTTGAAAAACATCCGTTGCGCCAAAACACTGCCAGAGGAGTAAATCCTCAAATCCAGACCGCAAGCCTTCCATTGCTCCAACGCTGGCAGCACGTCCGCAAACAATTCAGCTCGAAGGGCTCCACCTTCAAATCCACTCTGCCAGACCATCCCCTGGAGCAGTTTTAGCCCCGTCGCCTTGCTGTCCGTGGCCATCAACTGCTGCAAGTGCTCACTCAGCTTCGCTACCGCAGCGCCTGGGCCGGTTTTCCAATCCGGGCCGAGCCAGTCCTCGATGGCTGTCGTTCCGGCGTCCTTAGCAACGGTCCGGATGGCATCTTGAACGGCAGGCGTGCTCCAGCTTTCCGCTAAGAACCGATTCATATTGTTTTTGGCGTAAGGAAACATCACATCGTAAACGAAACGAATGTCCGAGATGGTCCCTTCGATGTCCAAGAGGACACAACGAGCTTCCAGTTTGGCTTTTGTCATATGAAGTTTGTTTGTGGGCGTTAAGGAGAGCGGCAAGAAAGAAAGCCCGGAGGGCGACATATCACCTGCCGGTGGCGTGAGCCACCGGTCTAGGGTGCTCATTCGACTTGAGCCCGGAGGGCGACACATTTCAGAATGATTTGGTATGTCGCCCTCCGGGCTCTTCACTAGATAGTCAGCAAACCGGTGGCTTACGCCACCGGCAGGGATGTATCGCCCTCCGGGCTATCAGGCTCCGAGCTCTCAAACATCGATCGGCTAAGGCTGAATGACCGATTCGACCTGCTTGGTGGTCGGCAAATAGCCTCCTCCGAAACACATTGGGCTATACTCCTCGTGTACTCCTTGCTCGACGTAATGTGGAGTCCAACCGGAAGTGTCCTCAAAGAACCGGATGCATCGAATATGGCGATCGTCGCATAGGTTAAACCAGTGCTTCGTGCCGCGAGGAACATTGATCATGTCACCGCTTTCGACGGTGACACCAAACACCGGTCCACCCTCAGGAGCCAAGTGAAAAATCCCTTTGCCTGAAACAGTAAAACGGACTTCGTCTTCGCTATGTGTGTGTTCTTTGTTGAACTTCTGGAGCATCGCGTCCAAATTGGGTGTATCCGCTTTGACGTTGATCACGTCAGCGGTCACGAAGCCCCCCTTTTGTTTGACTTTCTCGATTTCCGGGGCGTATTCGGTGAGGATGTCTTGGTCGGTTGCATCCGGGCTAAGTCGGCCAGCTACTTGCCATTGCTCAAACCAAATACCAAACGGTTTGAGGAACTCGGAGATTTCTGCAGGATTGTCAATCGTTCGCTGTTCAGACTGAATAAAGACGCTGGCCATGATTTTTTGTGGGATCAACGAAGGTGAGGAAATGAAGAAACACAACCGAAGTGCAGCAAAACTGTAACGTTTTTCATCCCGACTTGCAACAACTCAGGCCTAAAGCGGCATCGATCGTTTATCGGTCAGCCGTAGGCGTACCGCGTTCTTTTGACCGTACGCCTACGGCTGACTGTTAAACAAAGTCTCTTCACCAGAGGGCTGCCGTCCTGTGAAAACATCGTAAATGGCCAGTAAACGCAGCGAAACGCGAGGACTCGCGCCGTGCCGCTACAAATACACATCCTGAAGTGATTGCTGTTGGTGGAGTCCCGGTACTGGCGAAAGGTAGCCGGTTGCGTACACTATTGGGTCGCAGTGGATGGTTTGAAACTGCGCAAACCGATCCAACCGTTAACGTTTTTAAGATATAGCCGCAAATTCAACTCCGGAGTAACTCACATGGCCCATACATTGCCCCCATTGCCATACAAGACCGATGCAATGGAACCTCACATCGATACCCAGACGATGGAAATCCACCACGGCAAGCACCATCAAGCCTACATCACCAACCTGAACAAAGCGGTCGAGGGAACGCCACTAGAATCCAAGACAGCCGAAGAGCTAATCAAGGATTTGAGCGTTGTACCTGAAGACAAACGCAAAGCAGTTCAGAACAACGCTGGTGGTCACGTCAACCACTCGTTCTTCTGGCAAATCATCGGCTGGAACGCAGGCGGCAAGCCAAGCGGCGCATTGCTCGCCGACATTGAAGCGACCTTCGGTAGCTTTGACGCGTTCAAGGAAAAATTCGGAGCAGCCGGAACAACTCGGTTCGGAAGCGGCTGGGCATGGCTTGTCGTCAATCATGGCAAGCTAGAAATTGGATCAACCGCCAATCAAGACAGCCCACTGATGGGAAAAGCTGTTGCTGGCATCGAGGGAACTCCAATTCTCGGTATGGACGTTTGGGAACACGCTTACTACCTCAAGTACCAAAACCGTCGTCCTGATTACATCGCCGCGTTTTGGAACGTAGTCAACTGGAATGAAGTTACCAAACGCTACGAAGCCGCTAAAAAGGCATAGTGCTAAAGCGAATTGCTTTCGAGAAGGTCGCACCATAGCCGCAATCCATTGTAACCGTGGGGGCTCGCCCCCACGGTTACTCGTTTAACAATCATTCGAAGGCGTACGCCTGTCCCCTTACGGAAACACCGTAAAGCAATTTGTAGCGAAACTCGTCAAGAGTTTCGGTCGATTAGACGCTGCAGCCGAAAGTCTTGACGACTCTCGCTACGCAAATGCCTAGATTACAACTACTTCGCTCGCTCCTTAGTCTCGACCTTTGGTTTGTCTTTCAATTTGCCCCCTGGCAACCGAATAAAGCCAAAAGCGCCACCTTCTTCACCAACGGTCTCCTCCGCAAGATAACCGCAAATCGCTCCGCTGTCCGAAATGCCTAGCGCGGCGCTATGAATGGTGTTCTTTGGCATCGGCAACGGCGAAACCACACCATCCTTAAATACAAAAGCTGTCGGGCCACCATCCCGGCCCATCGGGGCATCGCTAAGGCCCACAACGACACCATCGCTGGTGATTCCATAAGCCTCGTTCGATTCGTCACCTGGCAACAGATCGATTAGTGTGATCTTGCCTTGAAGATTGACCAGGCAAGCACGCAAAATACCATCGATCTTAAAAGAACCAACGACGGTCCCTGCGTTGTTGATATCCTTTAGCTTGGGCTGCTCATCAGAAATCTTGCGACGTATCCATTCCCCATTGTCGGAATGCTCCCAAACAAACAAGGAACTATTGAAGTTGATTGGCGAAAGCTGCTCCTCTGCAATGCAAGCCGCCACGCGCTTCCCATCTGGACTGATCAAGACACGTCCTCCTTGTAGGAATGGACTGTTGGCAATAACCGACGACAACTCGCGAGGAACCAAAACCGTGCTACCATCGGTGAGTTCCCAGACACAGGGTCGTGTACGCGCTGGATTGCTCCCGGTCGAATAGCCAGAAACGATTTTCCCATCGGCGCTAATATCTTGTGCTTGGCAAATGGAATCTGTTTCCAGGGGTTGAAGAAGCAACATCTCTTTGGTGTTACTGTCCCAAACGAACCCGAGCATACTTTTGTCCGAACCCGATTGCCGGCTGACGTATCCAGCCACAAAGCCATTCTCACTGAGAGCACACGGCTCCAAATTCGTGTACGTTTTCGGGAGTCCAAATTCGACGTCGATATCACCTCTTCGAAAAAAACCGCGAAACGAAGTGATCGGCCCTTCTGTCACTTCCCGTGTCCCAATCACATCCAAAGCAGAGTTGATGGCGACCGCCTGACTCAAGGTTTTGGAATTTTCGATCAGTCGGAGCTCGAAGTCTTGGGCCGCTCCGTTATGTACGAACAAACAGACCAAAACAATTGTGAAGAGGGCCCCAAAAAAAGGTCGAACCGATTTCATCACCATCTCCAAATCAATTGAATACAAGAGGCACATCAGACATCTCTCTCATGATAGGCTAGCGGGCGGGAAAAGACACCGACTCGCTCATCGCTTTATCCATTTTTAGGCGAGCGGTGGGCTCCAAAATACCTATCACGACGCGTAAGCTAGTGAATCTAAGCATGTCGTCATAACTAAACCGTACTTACCTTCTGCGATTGAATCGCGAATGCGGTGGGATTTTTCAGCGTCGTATGATGAATTTGCCGAATGCAGCATCTACCTTTTGATGCTACATTTTGACAGTGTTGTGTCGTGAGGACATCTCTCCTAGCCATTGAGGCTTTGACCTCTTACCCCAGATTAGATGCCTCTGACCTTCAACGGGAGGAATTGTTACAGCTTGCGGCCTAGACCGCTTATCACGAGGAATTCCCAGGTTGAAGATCGGTTGGAGTGGTCCCGAAAAGGGGACACTCCACTTTATTCTTTTCGGTGATGAAAATATTGGAGGCGGAGGAGCTAGTTTTCTTCTAACAGAAAGAGAAATCCGCTCGCCAGTGACCGAGGAGAAGCCATTTCGGTCTTTAGCTTGTCTTAGAATAACCGTAGTGGCATGATGTGCGCGCACGTTCAGACGATGCCTTCGATCCCTAGATTTCTTGTCCGAGTACTATGACGTCTGGACCGGTTCGGGCTTGAGGCGTTTTAGGTAGAACCGACGTTTTGAGATCAAGCTTCGCATTTCGTACACATCCTTCGGCTTGCCCGCAACGATTGCGAACAAGCGGCCGAATTCTTTGATCTGTAGCTTCCAATAACCCTGATCCAATTTCAATCGCTCAAAAATGGGTGCGACATCGGCGGGCGTGTAACCAGACTTGTCCGGTCGGATCATGCGAGCACTGGCATCTAATAACTCCAAATAGTCGGCAATCGGCATCGATAGAAAGCCCTTGTCGCTGCAACGTTCCCTCGTTTGATTTGCACAGGCTCCAAGTGAATCATGCTTCTCGTCTATTGTCAGCGGAGATAGAAACGAATCGACGCTCGGCATTGGACTTGGATCGGAAGGCCCCGATTGCGGCAAGGCCTGAATCCTGCGTTGTACCGATGTGTGTTCGCTCTTTTCGATAGACTCAGCCATGGCTGCTCGGATGGGGTTCAAATCCACATAGGCAGCACAAGCCAGCAGCGATTCTTCGTCAACGATCCGGACCGCCCGGTATCTTCCTTGGAAGAATTTTCCGGTTTGCTTGTCTTCTAGATTGGCACGTGTAGCAATGTTTTGGCAGAGCAAACGCAGCCACCATGAAACATCGCTCAGTCGCGTTCGAATCGTTGCGAGCCTTTCTGGATCGTTGCGAATGGAGTTGAGTTCGAAGTCGTTTGGTTCTTCTGGTGAGCGATTATTCTTTTTGCGTTTTGGGCATAGCATAAGCCAGCGCCGAGCAACTTCCGAGTCGTCCCACGTGTTAACAACATCTGGTCGTGACCTTAGGATCAGATGGAAATGATTCGAGAGAATCGCGAACGCAAGCAGGTCGATCCCGAAGTTGGCCGCGAGTAATTTCAACTGATCTTCGATCCAAACCTTACGGTGATCGTGATTCTTTCCGGTAAACGGATCAATACCAAAAAGGAAGCATCGTCGCACTACCCTAGCGCAGATGTGGAGTATAGCAACTTCTTTTGGATCAAACACCTCCGCACGCGCAAGTCTGGCCATGGCAGAAACCTCCGTGAAAGAATGATCTAGATCAAGATTAGCAATCATGAAATTAAATCACATGAAATACCGAAAAACAACTAGACTACCCTAAAAGTGGTGTGTCCCCGTTTGGTTCCGTTTTTTGGTTTGTTTGGTTCCCCGTTTGGTTCCGTTTGGTTCTTCGGGAAAGATGGGCAGACCGTGACAGACCGAAGCATGGACTGGCTGGAGGACATGCACACCAACCTTTGGCGGCGATCAAACGGCAAACTTCAAGATGGCTCAGCCATTCAGGTTTTTGGCGCCCGAATAACGGCTGCAACGAAACCCGAGGGCTCGAGCCCTGCCGCTACAAAAACTCTGGTGAATGGCGTTAAGCTAATCCACCACAAAATACATTGCGCGTTCCTCGTAGCTCATCTCGGCAAACGCCTTTTTCATCGCCTTTTTGTCTTTGGGACTGGCTGCACGATACAATTCCGAATTCTTAAATTTCTCAAGAAGCTCAAGGTCAGTCGCATTGGGAACCGCCTCAATTTCGGTAGTCTCAACAGCATCCTTGATATTCTTAGCAGCATTCTCGGCCTCAATAGAATCGAGTTTGCTATTCGATTCTGAGACAGACACCCCTGCCTTTTGCCAAGTCGCTAGTACTAACGTCTGCCCGATAATACTGTTGATCAAGTCAACGCTTTCGACACCAGTTGCCCTTCTGCAAAGCTCGACCAATTCTTCCAAGCCTTCGAATTCCTGACGACGGCTTAGCCAAAGCAACCACTGCTTGACCACTTCACGCTGTTTGCCGCGCGGAGGAGTTACTTTGGGTTCATGAAAGACAACGGCAAATAGCCTGACGGCTGCCTCGTACCGGCTTTCCTCGTTCGGATGTCTGTTTGACAATTGGTAGTAGCGATAGTCGTTGAGTCCCTCCCGCAAACAAGGTTTTGGCGTGTAGCCATACCTGTCTACAAACTCCGCGATTTTTTTCTCATCGCCACTCTTGGCCGCTATGTATTCGCTTAGGTATTGAACGATCATTGTCGAGGCTTCGCCCCACGATTGCTTTCGTTGTATCTTGATTGTCAGTGAAACAAGTTGTTATCCACAAATCCTATACTTGATTCTCAGCTTTACAATCGCAACAGAAACGAAAGAAATGTTGCAAGGTTCAAGAAACGGGGGCAAAAACCGGTCGTTGGGCTTTTGACACTAGGTTACTCTTCTCCTTTGCTTTGCCGATCCAATGCTTCTTCCGGCCCCGGTTTGTTTGCCAATGCGACAGCCGTGCATGCCCCTGCAATCGCCCCAAACAGATGGCCTTCCCAAGAAATCGCCCAGCCTGCCGTTGGCAACATTCCAAAAATCAAAGTCGTTCCGTACAAAAAACCTACCACCAAAGCGATGAACAACGAAACAAGCTTTCGTTCCGCGAAGCTGATGGTAATCAGAAACGCCACCAAACCATAGACCAGCCCGCTGGCTCCGATATGAATTCGGCTTCGGCCAAAACACCATAACAGCAAGCCACCGAACAGGACAATGCTCACAATCACTTCGAGCGAATCACGTCGCGAGCCATGCAAAATAAACAACAAGATGCAAAGCGGTACCGTATTGCTCAGCAGATGCTGAAAGCTTCCATGAAGAAACGGCATCAATGGAATACCAAGAAGACCGTGAAGCGTCCTGGGGACCAGCCCATATTGATTGAAATCGACGGGCAAAATCACATCCGCTAGATAAACTCCCCAAAGCACAGCAACAAACCAAACAATCCCTTGCAATCCCTTTGCCATAACTCAGTCTTTACTTCTGATCGTCTGCCCTTCGAACTTCCAACGTAATCAGATGCCATCTTAATCAGACACAGCCGACAAAAGTAGCAGGCACGCTCCGTCGTGCCGTCCGCTGGAGTGAATTGACAATGATTCCAGGTGAACGGCACATGGAATGTGCTTACTACTTTGACTTTTGTCGGCTGTGTCTAATCAATCCCTCCCCTTTACGGTTACTCGAGCCTTCAATGGAATCCGTTCTTTTTCAGGAACCAATTTGTTGATCAGTTCGACGAACTTGATCATAGCGGGTGGTGCGGATGCAAAATCATTCATTTGGCTATGGTAAACCCGAGTCGAATTACTGTCGGCCCGCTCTAATCGAAGAAAGTGTCCATCTTCCATAACACCACTTCGTTTGAATGGAGGCTCCGAAAACGCCACATCGGCTGCGTTAAAAATTGCCTTCAGCTCCTTTTCGTCTAACACGTCCTTCTCGTAGATCGCATCTTTCGGCCCAGCCACACCCCGACGCCCTTTCGAAACGATTCGCACTTTGCCGCTCTTCGTTACCGTCGCAGTGCAATGCCCAAGTCGTCCTGCGTCCTTCGGTGCACCGCTTCCGTAACGAAACTTCAGAAACCACTCGCCGTCATCATCGGGAGGAGGGATTATCGCTTGTATGCTTATGTTAGTTGCGAAAGTTGTAACTATGGCCAGAATGAAGAGGACGTTGGTTGCAAGATGGTGCATATAGAGATGCCAGCATGAATAGTGAAACCGGTTGTGAACGTCTTCAACGTATCGGGCTCTGTTTGTTATTGCAAGTTAGAAGGGAGACTTGGCAAGCTGCAGAAGTTGTGGAGTATGAGCAACGATCATCCACAGGATCGCAGATTGCGGACGCGGGGATGTGTCGCCCCCTGGGCTTATGCAATCAAGGGCCAGAACTCAGGTGGCTTACGCCACCGGCAGAGATATGTCGCCCTCCGGGCTGCTAGTCCAGTCACCCAATCCGATCTATCGCAAGGTGGAACTTACCGACCCAATCGCAACCGCGTTTCGAAACGCCACTTTCAATTTCTTGCTCGTACAGGGTTTTGCACTGTGTCTTGATTGGGATTTTGGTTTCGGTCGCAATACCATGCCTTGCTTAAAAAGTCTAAACAAGTCAATGCGCCGGAGACTTGTCGCTAACAATTCTACCCCTCACCCCCCGGCCCCTCTCCCCGAAACGGGGCGAGGGGGAGAAAATCGCATCGTTTTCGTATAATTTCAAAAGAATTAGAATCTAGCTCGTTGAAAGACTCCTCAAATCTTTGTTGTTTTCCCTGGAAACACGAAACGAAGGCATTGTCAAAGCGATTTCAATGCGAAACTTCGCTAGGATATGCAATGGTCCTGTTGCTGCCCTTTTGGCCCGTTAGCAATCGCATCGTTGCGATTGAACGAGCTTTGGTTGTTTTGTTTCCCAAGTATAGGCGAAGGTGTTTTCATGTTACGTATCAAGCAATTATCTCTAGCGTTCGTTGGACTTCTAACCTGCATGTCTTCCGTAGAGGTGGCCTACGCACAAGGTGGCGGTGGTGGACGAGGCCCTGGCCGCGGGCAACAAACACGGACCCGTTTTGAACTGGCAACGCTGCCAGAGGTTCAATCGGAACTCAAACTGACCGATGAACAGAAAAAGCTTGCTAGCGAACAGCTTGCAAAGTTGCGTGAAAAGCAAGCAGCCATGGCGCCTGCTGGAGGAGGCGGAGGAGGAGGTGGCGCTGGCGGTGGGGCGGCCATGCAAGCTGCCAGAGCGGAAATGCAAAAAATGGGTGCTGAACTCGATGCGACTTTTAGCGCCAAATTGGACGACGCTCAGAAGACTCGCATGAATGGGCTTATCGCCCAAGTAAACGGCGCTGCGTCCCTCATGGATTCCGCGATTGCAAAAGCGTTGGAAATCACGGACGAACAAACCGCCAAGCTAAAAGCAGCAAACGACGCGAACCAAGCAGCTCGTCGCGAAGCGATGGCTGGCGCGCAAAACATGAGCCAAGAGGAGCGAGCCGAAGCCATGACCAAAATGGCCACGGAACAAACCAAAACCCTAATGGCTGTTCTTACTGAGACGCAAACCAAGAAGCTCGAAACGCTCAAAGGTGCTGCATTGACAATCGACATGGCACCCTTTCGTCCAGCTCGCCGACAGTAGTTTCATTAGTTGATTGACCATCTTGGCCGTTCAAGGTCACATGGCCATGCAAGGTCACATGGCCATGCAAGGGCACATGGCCATGCAAGGGCACTCTCGGCAAGAGTGACCCACGGTGGGTCATACCTGCCGGGTGTGACTCTGAATCGCGTACTAACTCACCCAAGCTCGAACTTCATATTCGATCTGTTCATGCTCAATGTCTTCATGAGCCATGAGCAGATCTTGGACCGCAGCAATCGCTGCCCACACTCGATCTTCTGATAGCGATCGATAGAGCTTGGTAATGAGTTGCTCCATCATTTCCAAACATTTGATATCGCTCGCAGCCCGAGGGCGAGCAAGCGACCACGCCTGTTGCCAATCCAAACTCCATTCCGGGACGAAGCCAGGATGAAGCGGTTCACCTCGATAGATCATCTCCGCCACTGGACCAGCTAGAATCACCGTGAGCTCGTTGGCAAGAATGCGTTTGCCTGGCCATTGGATGTCCACTTTGCCAAAGAAGTTGTCTTCCTCGGGTGACACCGATGCATGGCAAGCTCGCGCGCCACACAGAACAGCCATCACGCAGTGACCGGCCTCATGATAAGCCGTTCTGGCTAGCGCTTCTTCGTCGTCGCAATCATCTTGATCGTATCGTCCGCTTGTATTCATTCCAAATCGCCAAGTTGCTGTCTTATTCTGCGGAGGACACGACTGCGGATTTGTCGCACTGCGGCTTGAGTGATACCGAACTCATCCGCGACTACAATGGTTGCTGTTTGGTCGATTACGCTTCGAGTAAAAACTTGCCACGTTCGAAGTTCGAAGTCCGCTTCGACCTGGCTCATAGCGCGTTGTACTAACGCTGAGTTTTGTTCGACATCGGTGGGCTCACGATCCAACTCGGAGTTAAATGAACCATCCGATGTCTCGTTTGGAGCGGGGATGTGATGCATGGCCAGATTCGCGCTGCTGCCACCTCTGGGACTGGCTTGTGCGTTTTGACTTCGCATCGCATCGATGATTTTGTTTTTCGCGATGGACCACAGCCATGCACGAAAAGCGACGGACGAGTGCCTTGGTTGAAAACCTGCCAAGTTTTTGGAAACGGCTGAAAACACTTCTTGTACGCAATCAGCAGCAGCATGCGAATCTAATTTTCGCCGGCGGCACCAAAAGGCGACTAGCGGACCGTACAAGTCGACGAGTTCGTACCAAGCGAACGAATCGAGAGCACGCGCCCTTGCAAGGAGACTGATTCGAGTTTGTCCCGAATCGGAACTTGGGGAATTTGCGGTCTGCATATTCGGAAAAACCGTGAAAAATGGCGATCCGTTCGATTTAGTTCGAATTGCCTCGTAAACCATTGAGCCTTAGGCGTTTGCCTTGATATTGCAGCGTACACGAACAAAGTCCACACCGAAACGCCTCCGAAGGCATTCCGTAAGCATGTTAAACGCAGGCGAGATTGCCGCAGCTCTAAGCTCTGCATGAGTTGATTCTGATTTCAAGCTGAGTACGTTGGGTAAACATTAATGCATCCCAACAAAAACGTTGTGAATTCGCTCAAGTCTGTCTGACGATCGCTTCGATGCTAAATATTGGAAACGATTACCAAATCGTTAAAGTTGAAACTCAGTTTGAGGTAGGGCGCAAGATGGCTGCAATTAGCGGTATTTCATCCACCAGCGGATATTCGGCCGTTCAAGGTGTAGGACGCCCCAATTCCGTTCGCGGCCCAAGATTGCCCGACAACGCAACCTTCGAACAAGATCTGTTCCAGTCGGGTCTCAATGCCGACGTTTCGACCGATGAACTACTCAAGAGCGTGCAGTCCTCGATTAAGTCCGCGATCAATGATCCGAGCAACAACGGCAAGGACTTCTTTGATGTCATTCAAACCGCGGTTCAAAAGACACTTAAGGAAAATGGAGTCGACACCGAAAAGCTAACGTCATTGCTCCAGTCGCAAATTCCCGACCAAGCCGGTTTGAGTGCCTACGGCGAAGGCTCGCGGCCCGATCGCCCTGACGGAGCTAGTGGCGTAGGCCCCAAAGGACCTCCTCCAGCGGGCGTTCACCGACACGGTTCACCTCCAGCCGATTCAGGCTCGACATCCGATCCCAGTTTTCTTTCCGTCCTAGATGACTTGGACGCGGATGATTCGGAAACACAATCAACGACCCAATCCACCAAAACGAAGTCAGCCCAATCTGCAAACGGTTCGAGCGCCAGTTCAAATGCAGCGGACAACGTGGCCAGCCAGTTCAAACGCTTGATTTCCGATTTGATCAAGTCCCTGCCCAGCGGCACGACATTGGACGTGAAGGCTTAGTACGACGGAATCACAGAAAAGGACATCGCTGTGTATCTTAACGGCTATTTAGCCGGTGGGCGTTAGCCGGGTTGGCCCCGAATGGCGTTGAGTTAGCAAGTAGTGGAATCTCGTAAGAGTTCCTGAATCGAACTCCAGGAAGTTTTACAACTTCCACTACGAGTCTCCAGGAAGTTTGACAACTTCCACTACGAGTCTCCAGGAGGTTTTGCAACTTCCTCTACGAGTATAGGCTTAATTCAATGCCACTCGCGTTTGCCCCGGTTTCCGCAATTTTTCGTAATTGTTAGACAAATCGACAGGTTTCGCGCATCCTGTACTTTTGTCATGAACGCACCACCCACTTTTTCTGATCGAGTTCGGGAAAATGCCCAATGCATCGCTGAAAGCGGTGCTGCGGCGTTGTCGGGACTCTACGATTTGACGTCCATGCGTCTGGTGCGATTTTCGGTCACGATCACTCGCAACCAACATGACGCTGAGGATGCCGTGCAAGCTGTGCTTGTTCGTGTGGCGGGCAACCCCAAGCTGCTCAGTCGCGCGTCGAGTCCATGGTCCTATTTGCTTCAGATGGTTCGAAACGAGTCGCTGGTCATCCTTCGCAAGAAACGTCGCGGTACAACCGTGAGCGATCTTACTGACCTCCTGACTCGCCGAACCGTCGATGAAATTGAAAAAGAAGAGTCCTACCGGGCGATTTGGTTGGCGATTCGAACTTTGCCTGTTGATCAAAGCGAAGTGGTCGTTCTCAAGATCTGGGAGGAGATGACGTTCCTTCAAATTTCAGAAGTGTTGGCGATTCCCCCCGCAACAGCTGCGAGTCGATATCGATATGCAATGCAGAAACTAGCTGTCGAGCTTCGAGCGCAGTCGGTGGAGGTAACACATGAGTAACCCTTTTACCCAAGATGGCGATTTTAATGAGGGCACCAACTTCGATGAAGCTGGTGTATCGCCTGAGTTCCTGAAACTGCTCGAAGCTTCCGTGCTCGAAGCGGGTAAATACGTTGTACCATCTGATGACTTGCGGCCGCACACGCTCGAGGCTGCTCGCGAATTGGATACGGACAGAAAAGAGACGTATTCGCTCACTAAGATGGCTGTGGCTTTTGCCGTTTGTGGTTTTCTCAGCTTGCCGGTTTTTAGTCGGTTGGCATCTTGGCGTGAAAGGGTTTCCGCCCCTAATTCTATGCGTATGTTCGAGGCGGCGCAAAAAAAGAACATTGGATTGGACTGGGGATTGTTTGAAGCGTTTAACGAAGCGAGACAACGCCAGGCTTCGCAGTTCGGTAAGCCAGGTCCCAAAAACATTCGGGAATAAAGCTCGACGCTTAGACAAAACGAGCACTTCGGCGCATCTATTTGTTTAGTGAGTGCAACTGACTTTCATCGCCTGCGAGTGCAACTGACTTTCACTCGCAGGCGAGTGAAAGTGCGAAAGCCCGGAGGGCGATACATTCCTGCCGGTGGCGTAAGCCACCGGTTGGCTGCGAATACCGTTCAGCTCCGGGCTGGCGAATGCGGTTCAGCTCGTTTTTGTTTCTATTGATAGTCTTGTTTCAAAGTCCCTCTCCTCATGAACGACCGTGCGAATTGCGATCCGAAACTAGACGATGTTCTGGTCTTCAACCAGACTTTGCTCAACCTAGAACGGGCCGGTATTCCGATTGGAGTCGGGGATTCGGATACAACACAGTCTCTGCAGTCCAAGATCGATTCGATCAATTCCAAAATCGCAGTGGCGGTCGCACGTGGAAGCACCGTACTGCAAATCCTGGAGTGGAACGAAGAATTGCCAACACAGTATCGGTCGGCATTGTCCGTCTGGTTACTTTGCGACCATTCCCCGGAAGCACTAGCCGCTCTAAGCGACCAGGCCGGCGAACGACGCGATATGGAAAAAGTGTTGAGCTACAGCTTGCAACAGCCCATTATCATCGCCGGTCTCGTCTATCTCGGTTTCCTCTATCTGATCTTCGGTGTTAGCCCAAAACTGGAATCGATCGCATCCCAGATTGGGGCCGAACCTGGCATTGGATTGTGGTTTTTGCAAACGGCCAAAAGCACCGCATGGATTTGGGCCATTGCTGTTCCCTTGTGCATAGCATCGGCCGTGGCAATCTGGAATCGGAACAAATCACGATGGAGCTTGGGGTACATGCCTGGACGCAGGAGGATTGCCAATGCGATTGAAAACGCGAACAAGGCGCAGGGGGCTCGCAGTTTGCTCGAAAACGAAAACTCACAAGAGGGTGCGCTCCAACCGATCCAAGCTACCGGTTTGTTGAAATGGGCATTGAGTGAGGGGTTTAGCCGCGATGAGAAAATGGAGGCCTTGAGTGCGTCTGCAATCACCTATCAGGGAATTGCAAAGACACGAACAGAACAAATGCGAGCTTGGTTTCCAACCCTGGTAGGTGCTAGTTTGGGTGGCTTGCTCGTCTTGGCCTTCGGTCTCAGTCTGTTTGCGCCAATGATCGAACTCCTCGCTGCTCTAACCCGTCCGTAAGGAGAAACAGCCATGAATAACATTGCTCGTCCTGAGTTCTATGATCGCATCGACGTGGCCTTGGGAAATCGGGCGCAACTCGCCACGGCTATGGAAGCCATCACGTCGGAAATTAATCCGCAAAACTCTCCGAGTGAAATAAAGCAGTTGCTTATCATTCTTCGCAGTTCAATCCAGGCGGAGCAAATGGTTCAAGATGGCGTCAACGCCGCTTTTCTTCCGCTGATTTTGCGAGGCTGCCCACGCGGCAACGCGTTGAATTCAATTCAGATTGTTGGCGATGCTACCTTTGCTGAGGAAGCGAGAAAAAGTCGGTGGCGCGGCATTGCTTACCCGTTATTCGTAATTGCGATTGCACTTCTAATCTTTATATTTCTGGCGGTTACGATACTGCCTACCTTTCAAAAGATGTTCTCCGAGTTTCAGCTAAAGCTACCTTTTGCAACGCGAATTTTGCTTAAGCTTAGCAATTTGATTTGTGATGGTCCTGTCTATTTCAGCCTGTCACTTTTGGGAGTTGGTCTTGCCGGATTGGGGTTGCGAAAGCTAATGACATTGATCTATCCCTTCCTAGAGGCTAGCAGTTCTATGGGACCTCTATTTAGCGGTAACACAAGTAGCGTTAGAGCGATGGAGCGATTTGTGTCAACATTGGCAGAACTACTTTGCATTGATGCCCCTTTGGACCAAGCGATTTTGATCGCTGGGCGAGCGAGCCAGAACCATCGGATTAAGATCGCATCGGAACAAATGGCCGTCGACATTGAGGCAACGGGAAAATTTAAGGCAGGCTCGATAGTCGCGCACAACTTCCCTGTCCTCATGCACCGAGCCTTGGAGGCTGGCCCAAATGGAGCCCCTTCGATCCCTCTTCTCAGGCAGCTCTCAACACTTTACGTAGAGCGAGTTCGACATCGATTCGATTGGGCGGCGGGGCTTTTCGCGCCGTTAGCAATTGTCGGTGTCGGATTGCTTGTCGCGTTCTTGGTTCTTGCACTTTTCATGCCACTCATTTCATTGATCACATCGCTCAGCGGTTAGAAAGGAACACGACCAATGTTTGATGGTTGGATGACAAGCCTAAAGAAATTCCTTTGCAGCCCCATACCGATCCCCTTGGCTGGCTTGCTCCTTCCGTACTGGCGACGGAAAGGTCCCAAGTGGCACTTGTCGAGTTGGTGGCCTGGCGAGACGCTCAGTGCCATGCAATACTCGTTGATTGGGCTCCTCGCGGTAGCACATTCGGAACGACTCGAGCCAAGACCGCTCATCGAAGCGTTGGCCAGCGAGCATCGTGGTCGCTATAAACGCCGACTAAGGCTGCTGGCCAGAAGGCTTGACAGCAACTCGAGCCTCATCGCGGCATTGGAAAAGACGCCCGATGTCCTGAGTGAAAGCGCGGTTCTGGCCATTCGCTTTGGTAGCCAATCCGGTACGCTATCCCAAACCTATGCGCAGTTGCTTGAAACCGAAAAGCAGCACATCGATGCTTCGGAAACTTCGAGTCGCGATACGAAGGGCTACTTCATCGCCTTGGGCCTTGTAGCACTTGTCTTGCTCCCTCTCTTAATGATTTTCGTCGCCCCAACACTTCAGAAATTGGCAGAAGAATATGGTATGAAAGATCAGTCCATCGCGACATTATGGGCGTGTTGGACTACGTTGACGGATCATATATTATTGATTGCTGCGGGGGTTTTTGGACTGGGGTGGCTGGCTCGTTCGTCCCCTTCGAAGAGGTTTTTTCGGAGAAAAGTTGCTGACAAGCTGTTTCGCTCGAACTCGCTTTCCCGAACCTCACAACTCTTTCGCATGCTTTCGATTAACGTTGCAGCGGGAAGACCATTGGCTGGTTCACTGTCGACGTTAGCCAAGTACCACTTCGATCCCAAGCTTCGGCAACGACTGCTTCTGGCAAGAAACGAAGTCGAACAAGGCGTTCCTGCTTGGTCCAGCCTTGTGGACGCCAAACTGATTTCAGTAGCTGAACACGATGCTTTGAACAGTGTAAGCGATAGACGCGTTCAGGCCTGGATGATCCATCGTATGGCCTGTGTAAAGCAGGCAAACGCCAATCAACGCGTTTGGATGCAATCGGCGATAATCCACCCTCTGTCAATTCTGCTAGTTGCATCTGGCGTCCTGTGGATCTGTTACGCGTTCTTTAGCTTCATTACCAACCTGATTCAGTCTTTAGCAGTTTAGTGGCTCCAAAATGACAAAACCAAAACACAAAAGACGCCGGGGACTGACGGTCACCGAAGTTGTTGTTGCGGCAACCCTCGTCGTTAGCTTGATCGGGTTATTTGCTCCGATGTCCGTTCGAATCGGTCGAGTCTGGCAAAGCACTAGGCAATATCGCCTCGCATTCAACGAACTGGCAAATCAAATGGAAAGGCTCACTAGCCTTAGTCCAACCGAGTGCGAAGCGGCCCTGTCAAGTCTGAAACTGCCGACGCGAGTCTCCGAAGCGTTGCCGGGCTCGCAGCTTCTCGGCGAAGTCATCCACGATCAGGACGGAACGCGTTTGAAGTTGAGTTTGAATTGGGAACGCGGAGCGAGGTCCGAGCCCGTATCGTTGGTCGGCTGGTTCGATTCCAACATTGCCGTACCAGCCTCGGCTGCGGAACCAACACCAATCGGGCAGGCAGAAGAAACAACAGGAGCATCAACATGACACACCGCCGCGGTTCAACGCTGATTGAGTTGGTTCTCAGCATGATGGCTGGGAGCGGAGTCATGCTACTTGGGATTGGCTTGGTTCATCAAGCCATGTTGCTTTCCGAAAAATCGAGTAACCGAGCAGACAACTACCGAACGGTCGACCATCTTGCGCAGTGCTTTCGCAGAGACGTTCACGATGCAATGCAATGGTCAATCGACTCGCAAGGCAAATTGTCGATGACTTGTTCGGACGATTCTCAGGTTACTTATCAATCACAGACGCACACGTTAACTCGCGAACGGAAAAAAGGTCCCAACGTAATCGAAAGAGAGCGTTTTGTACTGGCGGAGGATGCTTCAGCCATCTTTGAGCCAATGTACGATCCGGTGCGAGTTTCACTTGTAGTCAGCAATGCGACTGGCATAGCTGGCAAAGAAACCGACCATGCACAATCGCGTATGGACTTGACTGTGGAATGCATACCTGGACGCTGGCTCAATTTCGAACGCAACTCTGGAGTTCAACCATGAATCGATTGAATCCTCGACGCGGTACCGTTTTGATTTGCGTCTTGGCTTGCATGGGCGTCGTGATCGCACTCGTTCTCTGTACGACACAAAGCTCGTTGCGAGGTCGTCGTGAAGTTCGAATGCAACGTCAACTGCTTCAAACGGATTTGCTATGTGAGGCAGGCGTGCAGCGCGCGAAACAACAATTCAAAAAGTCGCCTGATTACGTCGGAGAAAAGTGGACTCCTAACTTAGGAGTTACCGGTTTCCAGTATGCCTCTATCGAGATTCGAATCAAGCAACTGTCCGTTGGGGCCAACCAAACGCAAGCCGAAGTCATCGCCTGGCTTGCTTCGTCCGAGGACAGCACCGACCGCATGCAACGGAGCCACACTTTCATCATCCAATCCATCGCATCAACCGCGAAAGAAGTCCCTTAAACCATGACCAACGAAATTCACCCTAATCATTTTTCGGAGCCTTTCATGTCAAAGAAATTGACGTGTCTTGCAGAACGACACCACGAATACGCTCGTTCTCAGGCTCCTGCCTGGGAACGCACTGACTTGGAAGCTCTGCCTCCTGAGTCCTTGGCTCCAGGGAGGACACAGCACGCAAAGATTGCAATCCGATGGATTCACAGGCAGAGCCTGGAAACCAGAGTGTGGCCTATGCGGAGTTGCGCCAAAAGATCTAGGCAGAACGACCGCTCCGCTTTTACTTTAGTTGAATTGCTGGTGGTGATCGCCATCATCGGCATCTTGGTTGGTTTACTCTTGCCAGCCGTTCAAGCAGCCAGAGAGGCTGCACGACGCTGTCAGTGTTTGAACAACATGGCACAACTAGGACTGGCAATTCATACACATGAATTCAACACAGAGCATTTTCCGTCCGGAGTGACCGATCCAACTGGGCCCATTCGAAATGAGCCGATTGGCCAGCATGTAAGCTGGATCGTTCAGATACTACCTCAATTGGAGCAAGCCACGGTGTATCGGCACTTCGATCAAGAAGCCGGTACTTATGCGGTCTCAAATCAGAAGGCTCGAGCTGCTAAGATACCTACGCTGTATTGCCCGTCGTCGCCAGAATCAACGCGTTACAACAAGGATGAGCCAGGCGTAAGCCACTACGCTGGCTGCTACAACGATTCCGAAGCCCCCATCAACTCCGATAATAACGGAGTGCTGTTCTTGAACAGTCGTCTCCGTTTTAGCCAAATTCAAGATGGCTCGTCGCAAACGATTTTGTTGGGTGAAATGTTTGCCGGCAAAGGCAACTTGGGCTGGGCCTCAGGCACTCGAGCGACGCTTCGCAATACCGGTAGTTTGCAGGGCCCAACGAAGCTCCAGACTGGGCGCGGCCAGTCTCCCGAGGACGAACTGCCGGGTTCGTTAGTGGTCGGCGGATTCGGTAGCTACCACACTGGAGGAGCAAACTTTGCATTCGGAGATGGCGCAATACAGTTTCTTTCTCAGAACATCGATGCGTTGCTTTTGAAGCAACTTGGCAATAGGGCTGATGGCGAGTTGCTCAATGGTGAGTTTTAGCTAATGTCATCCTGCGGCTAAGGATGGCAACGCTTTGAAGCATTTTGTAGCGAAACTCGTTAAGAGTTTCGGTCGTTTAGGCGTTGCAGCCGAAAATCTGGAAGACTTTCGCTACACAAAAACCTTTTTTAATAGCGAAATAGGCTTGGAGCGAGAATTATGTTGTCTCGTTGACGTTCTAGAATCCGGGGCGCGTACGCGATCGTCGAGGAGCGACGAGCGACAATGTCGCCCTTCGCTCCGCGAAGGTAGCGTGCGGCAAGATCGATTATCTATCAGCAACACAATACTGCCTACGTAATTAACAAAAGTGCCCTAGTTACGCTCAAGCGTAAGTAGACTTGGTTTGGTAACCCGAAGTGTGAGCGAGGAATACAATCAAATTCCTCGCTTGCGCGTCGGGTTACCAAAAGCAGTCTGTTTCTTAACGGATCGACTTAACTCGATCAACAAGGGGCATCAGACCGTCTTTACTTACCCTTATCGATCGCCTCAGCTAGTGACGTCTTCGTATCCTTGACGTAGCCTTCGATATTGGTTTTCTCGATAGCAATTTCGAAGTGTGGAATAGCTTTCTTGGGCTTATTCAATTGCATGAAAATGTCGCCCAAGTTGCGGTGGAAAAAGTGTGCGAGTTGGTCGTTGCGCTTTTCTGGTTCAACTTTTACTGCTGCTTCAGCGACGCGCATGGCTTCTTTTTTGTTCTTGTCTTTCAGCCAGGCGTTGGCGGCTTCTTTCAGATTCCGCGTTCGTGGTGGGATCGAGCGGAGCGATCTCCTCGTACAACTGCGCAGCCTTTTCATACTCCTTGGTACTGACGTACTGCTGGGCCAGCTTGGCTTTATCTCGGGCGACTTTGACTTTGTGTGAGTCGGTTTCTGGCTTCTTTTTTGTACTGGGGTCCTTCTTTGCCTCGAGCTGCTCCAATTGCTTCAGGAGTTCAACGGCACGCTTGGGATTCTTTTCGTTTGAGCTATAGATCTCAGATAAAACGTAAACGCCAAGGTAGTTTTTTTATCCTTCTCTAGCATGGTTTCGTAACGCTTGACAAGGTTGTCGAGTTGCCCACGATTGTATGCGAACGACAGAAAGGAGCGGCGAGTCAGTGAGCGTTCGGCACTTTGAGGACTATTGGCAATCACGAACTCTGCGGCGGTTTGAAACGGTTCGAATTCCGGGATCGCGCGATAAGCTGGCAGGTTAAATGGGCTGACGTGATCATCTGGTGGGGACACATAAGGCAAGGGGAAATCAACGAAGAGACATCGCAGCGCATTTTGAACTACATCAAACGTGGTGACCTCGATCTTATTGCACTTCATTCGGCCCATTGGGCTCGACCATTTATGGCGGCCATGAACTGGCGAAGCATCGAGGACGGACGCAAACAGTTTGAAAAGATTGCACCTAGTCAGAAGATAACCATTGAGACCATTGTGCCCGCGCGTCCGCAAACCGTTCCGACGCATGGCAGCGCTCTCTCGCCAGCGTACTTTTCATACAAGACGAGCCAGAATTCGATTACTGGTGTCGTTCACTTGCCATGGTGCTGCTTTCCTGATTACCGGCCCGATGGCAAACCAAGCACGATCATTGTCAAAGCTCCTCACCATCCCATAGCAAAAGGCTTACCCGCAAAGTTCGAAATCGGAAAAACGGAAATGTACAATGAACCATTTCACGTTCCAGAGCCTGACGAGCTAGTCTTTGAAGAGTCTTGGGAATTGGGCGAACGCTTTCGGAGTTCAATGGTATGGCAGATCGAAAAGGGAAAAGTGTTCTACTTCCGACCAGGGCATGAAGAGTTCCCCGTTTTCAAGCAAGCAGAGACCATTCAAGTATTGGCTAACGCCTACCATTGGCTTGGCAAAGAGTAGTCTGATTTCACGGTTAAATTCACTCGTTGGCTTTGGCCTAAAGAACCTTTGTCCTTATGGGCAGCGTTTTAGAGTGCAGGATTGTTCACCATCGCGCTCGCGACGATGAAGCATCCCATCAGCAGCACCCAGACAATATCCAAGAAGTGCCAGTAAAGGGTGCAAAATCGCAATCCGAAATTTCGTTCGTGGTCGTAACGTTCTCTGCCCGCACTAAAGGTAGCAGCAACCAGTCCGACGATTCCTCCAATCACATGCAACGCATGCAGCAGAGCTAAAACAAAAGTCAGTGCATAGAGGCTGTTGCGAGACGATTGGACTTGGGATGCCGCCAACACCAATCGGTACATCCCTTCGGATTGGATCGCCATAAACAGCATGCCCAACACAAGGGCGGCGATTGTTGCAATTCGCACCTCGTTCGCACGGTCTTTTTTCGCCGCCCGCAAGGCCCACTCAAGTGTCCCCGAGACACCAACCAGCAAAAGAGTCGAGGGCAAAAAGCTTTTCGGGAGAAAGAAGGATTGGCGTGCTTCACCAATTTCTGGGACCAGTCGTAGAGTCAAGTACAAAATAAAAAGAAGAATGCTGGACACGAAAAAGACGCTGAGTGTCAGTAAAAAGAGCCAAACGCCCTGCATAGCTCGGACGTCTTGAGGCAATCGCTGAGCTTTGACAGGAAGAGCTTTTGAAGTCGAAATGAGACGACTAGTTTCCACTAGGGAACTCCATAAAATTGGAATGTCGGCGGCTCGAATGCGAACAGCCTTTTGATGCTAAAGTTTTGATTGTAATAACGCATTGGATAAATGTTGTCGATTCGATTTCCACAACAACGGCCACAACAGAGGTAGGTCGAGCGGAACGAGGTTTCGATGGCAACCGCAGCGATCTGAGTTTGTTCACGTCTCGTTCATCCGAATCGGGCGGGCGGCTCACCCTGTAAACATGTTTTCGTCGCATTCACTGGGAGGGCGAGGCTCCTGCCGAGCCATTGCGTCGCCGGCTTGGCAGACATAGACGGCAAATGTCAAAGTAGTAGGCACATTCCATGTGCCGTTCACCAGGAGTCATGGTCAATTCACTTCAGCGGACGGCACGAGGGAGCGTGCCTGCTACTTTTGTCGGCTGTTTGGTTCAAATTTGACCCGCTCAGTTGGGTCGTAATTGCACATATTGCAGTTTTTGGCACCTAAATTGCCCCTAATGGGGTACATGGTTTGACAGCCGGGGTGTCTCGCATTTTAATCAAGGCTTCCCGGCCCTGAGTTTTTGATGGAAATCCCAGGTTGTAGCCTGTGTTTGGCTTCCAATGTCTGTTTTCCGTTTATCCCACCCTTGGAGAATCGTTTCGAATGAAAAGATTATTTTTTGTCTTTGCCATCGTTTTGACGGCAACTGTCTCTTCCCGACCTGCCTTGGCGACAAAGGAATTTGGCGAGCAGTTCATGAAGCAATATGTTACGGATAGCAAAAACGAGGACTTCAAGAAGCTCGCTGGCGAAGCCAAGTGCAATGTTTGCCACATCGAGGGCGAAAATAAAAAGAAGCATAATCCGTACGGTGAAGCAACCAAGGAAGCTGGGCTTCTTAAGAAACCTTACATGGAAATGATCAAGAAAGATCCCGATAAGGCTCGCAAAGAAATCGAAGCGATTTTTAAGAAGGTTGAAGATAAAAAGGCTTCCGGCAAGGACAAAACCTTTGGTGAACGCATCAAAGAAGGCCTGCTACCCGGCGGCGATGTCAAGGGCAAGCAGTCGGTTGAGAAAACGATTTCCTTCATAAGCCCCGTCGCCGATTTCGTCGAGATGTTCGATGGCAAAAGCATGGAAGGTTGGAAGATCAACGAAAACCCAAAGAGTTGGGCAATTGAAGATGGTTGTATCGTTTGCCAAGGTGACCGCAGCCACTTGTTCTACGTAGGCGACAAAAAGCCGTTCAAGAATTTCCATTTCAAGGCTGAAGTCAAAACGATGCCAAACAGCAACGCTGGCATCTATTTCCATACCGCTTTTCAACCGGACGGATGGCCAAAGAAAGGCTTCGAGTGCCAAGTGAACAATTCGTACAAGGGTGACCCACGCCGAACGAGCAGCTTGTACTCGGTCAAGGACGTTTTGGAACCTGCTGCAAAGGATAACGAGTGGTATACCCAAGAAATCATCGTCCAAGGAAAACAGGTTACCCTCAAGGTAAATGGCAAAACTTTGGTCGAATACACTGAACCAAACGATCAACAAGCAGGTAAAGATTTTGAGCGTTTGATCGGCGAAGGCACCTTTGCTTTGCAAGCGCATGATCCAGGAAGCAAGGTATACTTCAAAAACCTGATGGTTAAGCGACTCGATTAGAACCCCGATTTAATTTGCATCAATCCAAATCCAGCCAGTTTAGCTCAGCACCGGAATGCTTTCCCCTGCCCCTGGCTGGTAAAACCCAAACGTGCTCTCGTCGGAGAGCACCTTCTTCTAGGATGGTATCGATTCGCATCCTAGGCTGCATTCTTTTTTTATTCGCATCTGCAGTTGCGAATTGCCTGCTGCTAAACGCCCAACCGCCTGCAGACTCCAATGCGGTTCAATTTCAAGCGGAAATGGGGCTTGGTGGTTTTTGGAAAGTTGGCTACCCAACTCGACTTGTTATCGATGTGAAGTCTGGGGCAAAGGCGATCGATGCTCAAGTAGAGATTCAAACTTATGATGGCGAGGGAGTGCCCGTTGTTTACCAAAGTGATTCTTGGCCGCTGAATCTTCCATCAAATTCGACGACACGTATTGAAACCGAAGCCAAACATGGACGGGGCAATCGGCCGATCGTCGTCCGTATTGTTGCCGCAAACGGAACAGTTCTTTTGGAACGAGCCCTCACTAACGAGGAACGTGGAACGGCACTCCCCGCTACTCAGCCTTGGGTTGTTGGTATCGGAAGTGACAAGCTTGGCTTAGGACAGGGCGGTATGAAGTCGACTCGAGGCGCACTTCCGGAGCACTCTACGGTTGAACTGACGAGCCCTTCACAATTGCCGTCGTCAGCCAGCTGTTACGGCGGAGTCGATTTGCTCGTGTACTCGTCGCGAAACAAAGACCTCAATGAAAGTATCAAGCCCGAACAAGCGACAGCCGTCCGAGATTGGATTGCCCAAGGCGGCCGATGTATATTATCGTTGGGCGAAAACTCCGAATCCTGGATGCAGAGAGCAGAGTTGGCAGCCATGCTGCCAGGCGAATTCAAGGGAGTTAGTCGGGATTGCGAACCTGGTCCACTTGAGTCCTATCTCGGTTCGCAAAGCCGATTGGCAAATCTGACTTGCTGCATTTTCAACGTAAGCTCAGGCACCGTCGACTTAGAATCCAAAACCAAGAATCGAGTCCGGTTTCCACTAATCGCTCGATGTGCTTACGGGGCGGGCAAGCTAACGTTGACTGCCTTTGAGTTGGATTCGACGCAGATTTTGGATTGGGAGAGCAGGCCTAGCCTTCTAAAAAACCTTCTCAACGAACAGTGGGAAAAGAAAGATATTCTCACCGAAAAACGTGTCTACCTTGGTTATGACGATTTGTCCGGCCAACTCAATTCAACACTTGATCGCTTTCCGCTTTTGACGCTTGGCAATCTAACGTCTCTGGCGATTCTGGCGGGTTTGTTTTGTTTAGTGATTGGCCCGTTTGATTATTTTGCAATCTCTCGTGGTTGGCGAAAGCCCAGGGGCACTTGGATCACGCTTTTGATTTGTTCCGTTGGGTGTTGTGCGTTGATCACCGGCATAGCCAGTCGATGGAAACCCCAATTGCCGACGATCAACAGCCTCGAGTTTCTCGAAATGGATTACCAAACACAAACATTGCGAGGGCGAAGTTTTACGCATTGTTATGGCGGTGAACGCGGAGCTTTTGATTTCTTTGCTCATCGACGTTCCAACCCTGCCACGACGGCCAAGCCAGCGACCAAGGTACAGCTCGATTGGTTTGGTCAACCAGGCCGTGGTCTCGGTGGATTCGAGTCGACCGTTGCAACGGATAGAGGCATGCCGAAGTACCGAATCGGCTTTGAGGCTGTCGGACAGTCCGGCGAGAAAGGTCCAGATGCATCATCCGAAAAGTCGTTCGGTATTCGAGGTGTCGGTATCCCAGCCGCGGGCACAAAGGCGATGTGTGCGACTTGGCAGGAAAGCGTCGACTTGGCAAATGAAACCAACTCGCTCTCAATGGTATCTGGTTCGATCGATTTGCTCGAGGGTAGTTTCGAAAATCCGCTTGATGTGGATTTGCTGAACGGGGTCCTTATTTACTGCGGCCGTGCCTACGCTCTGGACACGCGAATTCGAGTTGGACAACGTGTCGCATTTTCATCGTCGACCGTGCCAAAGGACATTACTCGCCGACTGCAACGTCGACAAAACGTAGGTGGCGAGGAAAGAAGCACTCCATGGAATCCCGGCGACGCCGAAAAAATGGACCGTCTTATGGAACTGATCAGCTTTCACGAATCTGCGGGCGGCAGTAAATACACTGGGCTCTACAATCGGTATCTAAGCGATCTAGACTGTTCCGACATCATTCGCCTGGATCGTGCTATTTTGATCTGCGAATTAAAAGACCCGTCGCTCATATGGACGATGCGGAGGAACGCTGTTCCGATCCAAGCGACAGATGGGCAACGTAAGACCTTTCTGCGTTTGATTATCCCAGTAAGTAAATCCAAAGCCGCCGTCGCCACTCCGGGGGCGGCCAATCCAGCAATCGGTCCAAAACCGTGATCAAGACATCGCAGCTCACCAAAAAATACGACGACATGTACGCCATTCGAGATATCGATCTCGATTTGGGACAAGGAGACTTGTTCGGTTTCATCGGACCGAACGGGGCGGGCAAAACGACCACGATGCGTATTATTGCAACGCTTCTCACTCCGACTTATGGTGAGGCGTACGTGTGCGGCTACTCCATTTATACGCACCCGAAAGAAATTCGTCGACTCGTAGGCTATATGCCAGATTTCTTCGGCGTCTACGATGACATGACTGTTATCGAGTACCTCGATTTTTTCGCGGCGGCCTACCGTATCGCCCCGCAAGCACGTCGCAAACGATGCGACGAAATGCTGGAAGTCGTTGATCTCGAATTCAAGCGAGATGCATACGCGAATACACTATCGCGTGGACAAACGCAACGGCTTGGTCTTGCACGTGTCTTGTTGCATGATCCCGCCGTTTTGCTTTTGGACGAGCCACTGAGTGGCTTGGATCCGCGTGCCCGTATCGAAATGCGAGCTTTGATGCGTCGCCTCGGCTCAATGGGGAAAACAGTCATTGTCAGCAGTCACATCTTGCCCGAGTTGGCCGACGTATGCAACAAAGTCGGGATCATCGACTCTGGCAAAATGATTGCCAGCAACGACGTCGCTTCCATGATTCGCCAAGTGCGACCGAACATGGCTATTTTGATTGAAACAGCCACCGAAAAACAACTTGAACAAGCAGCCAAACTGATCAGTTCCCACGAGCTTGTTCAGTCGGTAGATATCGTGTCGCAGACGCTCAAGGCGACGTTGAAGGCAGATGCTGGCGACTATTCGCCGTTGGCTACGCTGCTCATTAGCAACGGCATCGCCATCAAACGCTTTGCAGAGGAAGAGATAAATCTTGAGTCCGCATTCATGGCGTTTACCAAAGGCGCTGGCGCGAAGATCTGATCCAGTGTAAAACGATTGTCCTCAATCGTGTCGTCGCTGTAATTCACGATCGCAATCCATTCAGACCTACATTCGCTTCATGATCGGTTTTTTGCAATGAATCTAAAGTGCCCGCCGAGCGAAAGAGACAATCGCTCTACTCTGTTAGGCTCCAGTGTAAAACGATTGTTCTCAATCGTTTCGTCGCTGTAATTCACGATCGCAATCCATTCAGACCTCCATTCGCTTCATGATCGGTTTTTCGCAATGAATCTAAAGTGCCTGCCGAGCGATTGAGACAATCGCTCTACTCTTTTAGGCTCCAGTGTAAAACGATTGTCCTCAATCGTTTCGGCGCTGTAATTCACGATCGCAATCCATTTGTAAGCGTTCACGACAACCAGTGTGATTTTGCGTAGCGGCGCGGGGGGCCGCATGGTGAGGGCTACGTTTGGCGAGCGCGCTTTGCTTTCGCATCCAGCAGGCGTTTTGCTCGGTCGTACTGCTTCCGCTCCGCTTTGT
>JANPHB010000079.1:0-41930 GCA_031424235.1 Pirellula sp. | reverse complement strand
TTTAACAGTCGTATCCAATCGATCAAAAGCGCCGCGCGAGGTTTTAGAAACTATGAAAACTACCGAACAAGGATCCTGTTCTTCTGCGGAAGACTGGAGCTAATCCCCAATGTTTCCAGCCACTAAAATTGGCGAAGAACCGTTTGCTTCGGTTAGAGAAGTTAGCCAACAAACGGTCGGACCTTTGACCCTTAAGATCAATTGCAAAGAATACCCAGCCCGATGGGCTGGGCTATGTAAATTGCTGGGCCGTTGGCCCGGAAGCACAGAAAACTCGCAACTTCAAAACACACCCTATGAAAACCAAACGCCCTCTCATTTCCCGAATTTGGACGCATCCACTTCTGTGGATACTCATGTTGGTGCCGATCCTGTCGTTGGGGCATTGGCTTGCTCTGTACTGGCCTTGTGCCGACAGCATGTTGAACCTGTCGTCGATTATTCCGGATGACAATCGCTCAATCGCAATTCATCATATCCATATCGCCTCAAGGGTATCGGCAACGGGCCAGTATGAAGTCACAAACCGGCACTTTCAAATCGACTTCGCGACAGGGCGAGTAAATTCAATTTCGGGCGAAACCTCTGAAAAGTTGAAGCGAGGCCCCGATACTTACAGAATTTCACGTGTTGCAGACGCTTCAGAGTCATTTGATGGTGCGTCCGCAAACCCATTGCGGAAATGGAGGGTGTCTCGTCGCGAATTCAACGGTAGCGAAACGGCATACGATGTTCTTTTGCCGGGAAATCCTGTGATACTTGACGACTCCTACATCGTCACCGCGAGCAATCAAAAGTTGATTGCTCTGAAGCTCGGGGAGAAAAATGCGAGTCCGATCGAGTTCGAGGTCCTCAGTAGCAATGGAGCGATTTTTCGGCCAAACCGCAAACAGTTCGTGTTTCGCGATGGCTTAGAGCCGCCCACCCGCTATGTCTTTGAATTGAAGGACAATGAGTTTCGCCAAGTAGCTAGTTGGCCAGCTAGCTCGCGCGAGGGTGTGTATCGAATGAACGAAGAGGATGTTGTTTTGCTCCTCAATCCGGATGGGAGCAGCAAAGAAATTCGAGCCATTCTTACTGATGAGCTGATTCCCATCGTCATTGATCCTTCGATTGACCTTTCCGTTTTGCAATGGGGTTTGGATCGCAATACAAACACACTTTGGGTGAAGAAGAGTGGATCTGAGAGGATGTACTTTGAATTTGGGACGTGGCGTCGAATTCCAAACACAGGTCTGGAAACTTATCGGCTTCACGCACGCGGTCATGGTCGGGCGATCTTGGCTAGTCCCGACATGCAAACGATGGTTTGTTTGGATGACACATCGGGAGAGAAAATGTGGGAACGCAAGGAACTATTTCCTGAGTGCAAACTTGGCTTGACGATGTCGACCCTGCGTGAAGAACGGATTTTGGTGTACGGCTATAAAGAGTTTGGATTTCTCATCTTGGATCGTGAAACAGGCGCGACGATTGCGAAGCATCAACCGCTTTGTGGGATTGGTTATTGGTTGTTCGCTTGGGTTACGTTCACATCGCTATGGTGGATTGGATGGATTGCGCGATCGGTTGCTGATGGCGGGTGGGCTTGGCTGGACTGTAGTTGCTTCCTGGTGCTAAGCATGGCTTCTTTTGCTGGGAGAATTCTATTGTCGGGCGAGCCGACGTCTGAGACACGGATCGAGCAGCGTATTTGCCAAGGCCTTTGTGCGGCGGGAGTGGCGTTGACGTGTCTGTGGATCGTGTTTGGGAAAACGCGTTGGACACTCAAGATTTTGCCTCCGATTGCTTGGGTTGCGTTCGTTTGTGCGGTGGTGATGGTGGTCTTTGGTCTACGATCGTGGGCTGTTGGGGCAACCATCGTGACGCTTTCGATCCTTTTCCTATGGATGATATTGGCGGCTTGGTTGCTGCGATTCACGGGTGTGCGATTGGAGGAGCCAAGCAATGGTGACATAGCATTGCGAAAGGTTGCTACGGGCAAAACGCGGTTCCCGCTTCGGGACATTTTCCTTTTGACTGCGGTTGTGGCTGTATTGTGTTCCGTTCTTCGATTCGCCCCGCTTCCCAAGGCAAGCGCGCTCGACTTGGGGTTCATTGAGGGGTTAGTAAATTGCATGTTGATGGCGCTGAACACCATGGTTGTTTCCTGGTGCGCGTTGAGCGGACGGGCGATTTGGGTTCGATGGCCGATATGGCTTGCTAGTCCGATGGTATGCGCAACGATAGGAGTTTTGTATTCAGCTTGGTTGCACCAAAGCAAGAACTATGAATGGATTGCGGCGTACCACGGTGTGGTGCAAATGACGGCAGCGGTCACGGTCTTTTTCTTGTTGCATGCGTACCGCTGGCGCGGTTGGCGGTTCGCATCGTAGGGCAGGGCAGGGCAGGGGGGCTACAGCGCGAAAACATCTTTGCATTTGAAGACTGAGGATGCTTCTTGGGAACGCTACTGCTGAGCTTCGGCCGCTACGGTTCGGCAGGAGCCTCACCCTCCCTAACCTTGTTCTATAGGTTTAGGGGAGGTTAGCGAGGTCAAGGCTTGAGCGTTAGGACTGCGTTGAAATAGAATTGAAATGCGGCCAATTGGATTGGAAGTAACACGACCAAAATGCAAGCGATGCAAACCAATTGCGCAATTTCTGTTCGGGGTAAAGAGCGGCACGATGTTGGTTCATTCGACGCATTTGCAATAGTACGGATACCCATAAACAGTAGAGAGAGTAGCAGAAAGAGCTTAGGATCGGTAAGCAACATGATCCAAATCCAGGAATCAGAACTTGGGAGTCTGCCTCCGCCGATTTGGAGCAAAAAGTGAGTGACGTCAACAAATAGCCAGATGAATGGTGTAAGCATCGCTAGTCCCAGGAGGCGATTTCCCCAGAGTGCTGAGCGTCCGTTTTGTGGTAAGGCTTGCCCCGATCTGCGGCGCAATATTGGGCAAATGCGATAGCACTTAATATCGCAAAGCATGCAACGTTGATATTGGTATGCTGTTGCACCGTCGCTCCAACGGCCTCCCAAAGTTGGGGGAAATCTCGCAGCAAAAATCGCCACTCAAAAAATGTCGCGAAAAACCCAATGGATGCAACTAGCCAAATCCGTGGGAAGCTTCCATGGGGGCTCTGTTGAGTTCGCTGGTAGGTTAGAAAAGCGACGTAGAGCCAAGTCGCAAATCCCAATGCTCCGAAAAAAGTTTTTAAAAGTGCAATACGAAAAACGAGAATGTCGGTAGCACCCAGAATGTGATTCGCATCTTCCATCGACATTTCAATCTCTTTGCAAGACATGTAGCCAACCCAAAGACTCGACCCCATGACGATGGAAAAGCAGACCAAAAATAGTGAAGCGAACGAAACGATACGCAAGGCATAAAGTGGCTTGGATGTCTTCCGTGGAGTTGCGAACACGGCGTTGTTTGCCAGTATGAGCGTAGAGAGTATTAGCAGTGACTCCACGGAAACGGTCTGAGAAATCGATGCCACTCTAGGAACGAGCATTCCATAAAGCGCGTAAGCTCCGCCTGAAACGCAAGCTCCAACAAAGAAGTTGTTCAGCTTTGTGACTTTTTGTTGGTTGGTGGTCAGTCTGAGGAAGCCCGTAAGCCAGTTCCAGGTTAGTAACAGATACAAGCCTGCGACGGCTAGCGTTGGGTCTGAATCATGGGTCCTTCTAAGTCGCATCTCCACGGCAACCAAAAAGGCGAGAAAGAACAGGAGGGCTAATGAGAATTTCATGCGTGAAAAGATTTGCCATTCGAAAGGATGCGAAAAGGCGGAAAGGTTTACTGAAGCGCAAGAGTCTAACAGGGTTGCGTGTCGAAGCTTTCGAGAACGCCAAACTTTCGAGAGCAGGGCGGTTTCGGTTTGGTGACCCGAAGCGTGAGTTTTGAAGTTGCGCGATTTGAATTAGGGGCAAAGCCCCGGTCGTTTACATAGCCCAGCCTGAAGGGCTGGGTCAAATCAGGCAAAGGAAATTGATAGGGCCAACGGCCCGACAGTTTGCCTCCATTCGAGACGTCAGCGAACAAACGGTCGGACCTTCGGCCCTTAAGAGCAATTGCAACGAATAGCCCAGCCCGTTGGGCTGGGCTATGTAAATTGCAGGGCCGTTGGCCCGGAAGCACAGAAAACTCTAGCGATTCCGGGATTTGTTCTGATCGAAAAAGTTTTCGGGGCTGCGTATTCTGAATGTTTTCGGGAAGGAATTCGGCGGATTCGGTTTAGGCAGATTCAAGAAAATGCGCTGACGTTTGTGGACGGGCAAGCTTGATTGGATGCGTGGAGTTTGACTTCTTTGGCTGAGCGGGAACCCGCGTTTCGGGAGTCTGGGCTCCGGTTGCGACAGAATTTGCCACCAGATAGCCGCATCGCTCCGCAGACAAATACGGACCAAAATCATCCCGCAGAAGCCATAACCAAAGGGGCAGGCCCCTAAAAACACCCATACGCAACGTCCGATAATGTTTCTTATGTTCGGTTTGGCTTCGATTTTCGCCTGGGATTTCGTGGATTGCTGGTTTTTGCGGTTCCGGTGCGGAATTCCGTGCACCGCTGCCCTGCTGCCGCTCGTCCGGTCTCGGCGCCCCCCCCGCGTCTCTGCGTTTCAAAGTAATCGCTAGGGGATTTTCAGCGCGGACTGGCGGAGGTGCGGAGGATCGCGGAGGCGGGGATGGACCAAGAATATTCCTTCTAAGCAGCAGCCCGCTCGACCTCGAAATGAAGTCGGTGACGTCGCGATTGGATTTGCACTTTTGCGATTCTTTGGGTTGCGAGTTTTGGCTTTGTATTTCCGCTGGCGGAAGTTTTCCGTATTTTTCCGATTGTGACGCTTTGAAGTTGGTTCGCAGGGCGAAACCGGAATGGCGTTGAGTTAGCAAGTAGTGGAATCTCGTAAGAGTTCCTGAAGTGCCTTGAACCCCAGGAAGTTTTACAACTTCCACTACGAGTACTGGGAAACGCTGACCGAACCGCCCTGCCCTTGCCTTCTCCGCTTCTAGCCGAATCGAAATTTGTGAGGAGAAAACTCCCGAGCCCTACAGCTTGCCTACACTTGATGTTCCGCAACACTGGCCGGATCGATACGCTTTACGGAAGTTCGCTCGTTTTGCGCAGCCAGCAAAGTCACGTTCGTTCACAGAATTTGCCCAGAGGCGAAATATTTCCCAATCGAAAATTGTTTACACACGAGTGTTGGTTTACACGTTGACAGTCCTATGGGTTGTCGGTGGGCTGGTTCGATTGCAAAGCCCACGCAGTCCGGAGTATCTGCCACAGCTGGCTGGGATGATTTTGTTTCTGCCTGCAGCGACCACTGCCATTTGGCTTGGATGGAAAACGGCGTTGACGTTCGTCGATCTTGTGACGGCGACGCTTGTCGCTTTGTTTTCTTTTGTGGCCTGGAACGGCATCATGTTGCCAGGTCTTCGTGCGGAACTGGTTGGAAAGACTCTCGTGGCCAACGCGATCCATTGGTCGATTTTCTTTTGCGTTGGAATGGTTACCGCCCGGTATCTGCAATGGGGAACTTCGATTGGAATCTGGTCTGAATCGGAGAAGGCTAGGGGGGCCGCAAAGTCTGCGCCGGCGAACCTGTCTATCCGGAAACTGTTTTTGTTGATGGGGATCGCCGCCGTTAGCGCTGTCGCTTACAAAATGTTGGTTGAACCATCTCCTCAAGCGTCATTTCGAACCTCCGTTTTTGAGCTCTTCCCGATTTGGCTCAAGCCATTCATTTCGGCAATCGTCGGCGGTGTGCTCGTTCCAGTCTATTGGTTTGTGACGGTCGGAATTCTTAAGCTTCGTTCTTTTCGACTTGCAGGCTTGATACTTTGGTTGCCATGCGCGATCTTTTTAAGATGGTTTTCGAACGAGATTTATTGGGAAGTTCCGTTCGGGTTTTCGGGCTCAGATGCGTTGGATTCTGGCGTCTCGATCGAACTCAACGGTCAGAGTTATTTGTCGCCCCCCTACCCTGCCCCAGCCAGCCCCAGGCTCATCTGGTCTGTGTATACCGTGGAGGCGATCGTTCAATTCGCTCTGACTTTGCTCACGTTGCTGTGGTTTCGACATATGGGGTTTCGAGTTGATTTCTGGAGGACAGGAAAGGGGTAGGGGGGCCCTGCCCTACTCCTGTCAACATGTTTCAGGCGAGTTTGTACAACGAATTCGTTACTAGGCTAGGGAGGGTTCGGCTCCTGCCGAACCGTAGCGTCGCTGGCTCGGCAGGAGCCTTGCCCTCCCGAAGGTTTTAGTCGACCTAGACAACGGAAGGAAAGTTAGTGGCTCCACCGTCTGGCGACGGTGGCTACAACACGGTGGCTACTGCTTGGTATTGCAAAGATGTTTGGAGCGGTGGGCTGCCCTACCCTTTGCTCCAACTGGCTCTAACCTCCGCGTCTCTGCGTTTTTAATCCGAAAATTTTAACGCGGAGCGGCGGAGGTGCGGAGGACCGTGGAGACGATGTTGGACTAAAATTGATTATGCCCAACGCCGGCTGAAGCCGGTGAACCAACGAACCTCTCACGAAAGCAAACTTTGATGCGTCGCGTTTCTATCACTCTCACTTTTCTTGCAACATCTTTTTTACCCTCTGCATTGGGGCCACTTTATGCCCAGGACAAGGTTGCGGTGTCAGCGTTCCCTGGAGTTGTGTCGGCAGTGCGAAAGTTCGCCGATGACAAGGAGGTGGCGGGGACAGTAACTTTGGTTGCAAGCGCAAAGGAGATCCAACATCTGCATGCAAGTGGCTTCGCAGACATCAAGCAGAACCAGCCACTTACTGACGATTCGATCTTTTGGATCGCATCTATGTCCAAGCCGGTCACGGGCGTGTGTGTGATGATTCTGGTCGACGAGGGAAAACTATCCTTGGACGCGCCGATCTCTCAGTATTTGCAGGAAATGAAGGGCCTTAAGTTGCCTGACGGTACTTCGGCCGTTATTACTCTTCGCCACTTGATGACACATACGTCCGGCATGGCTGAGCTTGCTGAGGCGGATGTCTACACTGCCAAGACACTTGCTGAGGCGGCTGAAAGGTATTCGAAGGTCAAGGTTCTGTTTGCACCTGGTTCGAAATGGCAGTACAGCCAAACAGGTATCAACACTGCGGCTCGCATTGTCGAGGTAGTCTCCGGAAAAACCTTCGACAAGTTTTTAGAAGAGCGAGTATGCAAACCGTTGGGGATGAAGGATACGACTTTCTATCTCAACGACGAGCAAATGAAGCGACTTGCGAAGTCGTATAAGCGAACCGAGAAGGGCGACTTGGAGGAAGCACCGATTTTCCTATTGGCAGGCAAAACTCCAACGGATCGAAATCGATTCCCAGCTGCCAACGGAGGATTATTTTCTACCGCCAAAGATTACTCGAAGTTCTGTCGCATGTTGCTTCAGGATGGGACGCTCGATGGAGCTCGCATCTTGTCAGCGAAGTCTGCTGAAGTGTTTCGGACTCCATGTACGGCAGAGCTGGTAACTGGCTTTACGCCAGGGAACGCTTGGGGTATTGGTTGCTGTGTGGCGAGCAAGCCAGAGGGTGTCACGGCCATGTTATCGCCGGGTTCCTTTGGTCACGGCGGAGCATATGGAACGCAAGCTTGGATCGATCCGGTTAAAGGGCGATGTTACATCTTGATGACACAGCGTTCCAATTTTCCAAATGCCGATGCGTCAGGCGTTCGAAAGCTATTTCAGGAGGAAGCGGCTAAGGCGCTGGATTAGAAAATCAGCCCCCCTGCCCTGCCCCGCAATTACGTGACGTATTTTCGCGAATGGAGTAGCAGGTTTCTTGAGAAACCGTATGTAATGCAATCGTTCTTGAACGCAGGTTTCTCACGAAACCTGCTACATTTTCAATCAATCGACTTCGATTCTCGCTGGTTCGTTTGTGACCACCCAGCAAATCCCTAGCAGAATCATCCATATAAACGCCAGTACTACATTCAGAATGGTTCCTTGGAGCAACGTCCAGATCAAGACAACCGGGCCGGGCATGTTTGAACTGCGTTCAGGCTCGAAACCCAAGGCCGTCTCCAAGCTTAGCCAGTTACCACTGCGCCGCGGAGTTCGCTGGTACCGTCTTCGAATTGCTCAAGGTAGGTGCCCATTTTGCGGAATTTGTCGTAGCGGTCTGAGGCCAAAGCCTCGGGGCTCGATTTCAAGAGCTGGTCTAGCGTTTTAATCAAATATGCTTTGAGTCTCGCTGCCATTTGGCGAGGGTCGCGATGTGCGCCTCCCAGTGGCTCTTCGATGACGTCATCGATGACACCAAGTTTAGCTAAGTGAGACGAAGTAAACCGCAATGCGTCGGCGGCCTTGGAGGCAAACTGGTGGCTCTTCCAAAGGATCCCAGCACAACCCTCTGGGCTGATCACAGAGTAGTACGCGTGTTGCAGCATGGCGATCCGATTGCCAACTCCGATGCCAAGCGCGCCGCCCGAGCCCCCTTCACCGATCACGACGCAGACAATCGGTGTCTTGAGTTGGCTCATGAGGAACATGCTTTCCGCAATCACTTGGGCTTGTCCTCGTTCTTCGGCACCGACGCCTGGAAAAGCGCCTGGCGTATCGATGAAGCAGATGATTGGCAAATGGTACTTCTCGGCCAGCTTCATCTTGGACATCGCTTTGCGATAGCCCTCGGGATGTGCGCATCCGAAATGGCAAGCGGCTCGCTCCTTGTACGTACGACCTTTCTGATGGCCGACAACGAGCACTTTATGCCGGCCAAGCTTTGCAAAGCCAGTTAGCATAGCTCGGTCGTCGCCAAAGAATTTGTCACCATGCAACTCAATGAATTCGTCGAACGCAAAGTTGAGATAGTCCTTGGTGTACGGTCTATCCTTGTGCCGAGAAACTTGGACTGTTTGCCAAGGGGTGAGGCTAGCGTAGATGCCTCGGGTGGTTTCCGTCCATTTGCGGCGAAGCTGACGGATTTGCTCCTGTTCCGCTTCGGTGTGTCCATCGTTCTTTTCAAGGTTGCGCAATTGGATTTCGATATCCAAAATCGGTTGCTCAAACTCAAAACCAGGTGCTGTAGTTTCCATAGTTGTCAGTTGTCAGTTGTCAGTTGTCAGTTGTAATTGAGTTGCTTAAGCCTTATTGCTTATCGCTTAAACCTTCTCACGTTGGATTGTCCATGCGACCGCCTGTTGGGAAGTCGTCAAAAATAGAGACCTCGGGAATGCGAGGTGGTTTTTTGAAAATGGGGGTCGCTCGTATCATTTTCAAGACATCCCACATCGATTGAGGGCGATCCTCTTTTTTCTTAGAGAGCAGTTTTTTCACAAGGCTGTTAAACTCGATCGTGATGTTGTCGTTGACGACCAAGGCAGACGGGATTGATGCCGATAGGTGCTTGCTGAGCAGTTCATTGGGTGTGTTGCCCGTGTAGGGAGCTTTGCCGACGAGGAGCTCATACATCATGCAGCCCATCGAATAGATATCGCTTCGATGGTCCATGTTTTCGCCCCGGATTTGTTCGGGCGACATGTACGATCTTGTGCCTTCGACTTTGTTCCTGGAGCCGAAGAATTTTCCTAGCCCAGTTTTGATCTTCTTGGAGATGGTGAAGTCAATCAGCTTGACTTCGAAATCGCGGCTCAGCAATAAGTTATCCGGCTTGATATCACAATGCACAAAGCCTTTGGAATGGAAGTAGTAGAGGGCTTCGCAAGACTGCTCGATGATGCTGGTCAGCTTGTACGCGATCGGTTCTGGCCCTCGGCGAAGAGCTTGCTTCAAGTTGATTTCGCTAAAAAGCTCTAGAACGATGAAAGGGGTTTCAGCGTCGGTTTTGTATTCAATCAGTTTGATGATGTTTTTGTGGTTGAGCGTCTTTGCGATTTCATACTCGTGCTTGAGGAAGCCGATTTCGGTCTTATTGCCTCGCTGTTCGGGACGCAAAACCTTTAGTGCGTATCGCTTCTCGCCGTCATCTCGAATTGCTTCCCAAACTTGGCAGGTGCTTCCAAGGCGTATCAAACGAGTCAAGCGATAAGGGCCTAGGAAGTCTCGAACTTTGACCATGGGGATTTCGCGTTGGGGCCTGGGATGGAAAGGTGTCTGGCCCCCCTGCCCTGCTCTGCAGTTAGCGGAATACAGGTATTTTGAGGTTCTTCCAATGAATTGGCCCGGATCGGAACCGGGCCAACTCAAAGGAATGGATTGCCAATTCGGACACTACTATAAGCAAAATCGGTACAACCCGAAAGGTTTAACAAGCCGCGATGCTACGTTTAACTGCGTTTAAGGCGCGCGGCAGCTTCATTGCTCGGGAGGGTGAGGCTCCTGCCGAACCTTGTACCGTTGACTCGGCAGGAGCTTCGCCCTCCCATTAGAACCCTTGGCTGGTAGTTTTCGGCCTGCCGCTCGCCTAACCGTGATTTACCACAAAACCAAGTAACGGAGCATCGCTTCGGTGGAAAATCGTTTAACAGTCAGCCGTAGGCGTACGTCCAACAGTGCCCAGTACGCCTACGGCTGACTGTCAAACGTCGTAAACGCTGCTAAACATCCGCCCAAAAATGGAATGCTTTTTTCTGAAGTCGCCGGACATATTTTTCGGCTTGCTCACCGGTCCATTCGCCGTGATAGCTCTTGCGGCCAGTCCACCATCCGTCGCCGGGTAACCGATCGCTCCCGCGGACCACTAGAACCGCGAGCTCAGGTTCGCCGATTTCTCGCGATCTTTTCTCGACTTCGCATAGCACCTTACAAAGTTCTCGCATCTTGGGTCTTGAGAAACGACAACCAAGAGCCAGTAGCGCTTCGGAATAGCTGATATCGACTCCGCTTTTTGCGCATTGAATGAGTAGCTGCTCAACCGCTTCCACTTCAAACATTATGGACACAAACGACAAAAGACAAAGTAGTAGGCACATTCCATGTGCCGTTCAACAAGAATCATGGTCCATTCCCTCCAGCGGACGGCACGGCGGAGCGTGCCTGCTACTATTGTCGGCTGTGTCATTATGGCAAAGACAATACGTAGGCGATCAGATCCGACATACCTTGCAGGTCGATTTGGCTTTCGAGTCCTTCCGGCATGAGCGACATCTTCGACGACTTCATTTCGGAGATGTCTGCGCGTGGCACAATCTCCGATACATTCTCGCCTCGTAGTAGCGTTACGCTCGTCTCGGATTCATTCGAGATCATTCCTGTCACGATACGCTCATCGTTGGTTATCACGGTGTAAGTAACGTATTGCGGATTCACTTCCCGATTGGGCTCAAGCACATTTTGGAGGATCGCTTCGGCACCGCGAAACTTGTAGGCCGCGATGTTGGGAGCTAGCTCATAACCAACGCCTTCGAGGCGATGGCAAGCCGCACACGATTTGGCAAAGATTTTTTTTCCACGCGACTTGTCGCCCGCGAGTGTTAAGGCTTCTCGATAGCGGTCTACGACTTCTTGGCGGTTGCCGATGCCCGATGACTTCATAATGGTTGCGATCTTTTGTTGGATCGAAGCATTTTTATGGTTTCGCAGGTTTGCCAAACGTGACGGGTCGAGATCGGTCAATGCAAAGCCCCCCTGCCCTGCCCTTTCGAGCATGGCTTCGATCCATGAAGATCGAGAAAGGATGACATCCGAAGCCGAAAGTCGCATGCGTGGGCTGAGGCTTGGCCAGATGTTCAAGATCTTTTGCGAGACCTCGGAGGACTGGTACTGCATGAGTGCTCTCATTGCAGCCTCTTGGATCGGTTGTGGCAAGCGTTGGTCCATCAGATTGGCGAGCATGGGAATGTCGTCATCCAATTGTTCCCATCGCAGGAGGGCAATGGCTTGCAGTTTTTGGTCGATGGGCGTGTTATCTTCTCGGCAACGCGATCTGGATTCCAGCACAAGTTTTGTTGCTTCCGATCGAAGATTGGGCATCTTGTCCGTCGCGGCTCCACGAGCGGTCGCATCGCTAAATCGCGTTTGCAGGCCGGACATCAAGCCGATGCAGAGGGAACGCTTGGCTTCGCTGATTGTCATGCTCCCAATTCTTTGGTCTAACTTTTGGAGTTCTTCCGGCTTGGCATTGGTGCCGGCGAGTGTTGCGATCGATTGCCAGGCAGCCATGAGTTTGCCCCCCTGCCCTGCCCCGAGTTCAACGGCTAGCAACTCAATGGCAGCTGCTGCGTTGCTTCCTATCGCATTTAAGCTTGATGCGGTTAAGTATTTGTCGTCGTTTGACGAGGCGACGAGTCCAACGGCGATTTCCAATCGGGATTTCGGAGAAAGCCCTAAGCGGCTTAGCGAGAGTCCGAGTTGCAAGCGTACGTTTGGGTCGGGATCATTTGCGAGGAGGCGAAGCTTCGCTTCCGTTTCAGGAGTCGCGGTCTCTGATTCACAATGGCGAATAGCCGATTCTCTCACACGAGGGTTAGAGTCGTTGAGCGCGATTTCGGCCCCCCCCTGCCCTGCCCCGAGGCTGGCAAGAACACCCAATGCATGCAGTCTTGCTTTTGGCGAAGTTGATCGTATCACGAGATTAATAAGTTCACCGGTCGCATTGCCCAACGAGGATTTACGGTTGGAAGAATCGAGCCGGTTGACGTCGAGGCGTTCGTAAAGGAGTCGTGAAGCCGTATCGCGATGCCAGCCATTGGGGTGCTCCAGCGTCGCGACCAATTCAGAAATGGACGCATCGCGCATGTTTGGGTTGGGCGGACGTTTGAAGTCAGCCGGCACGACGCGGTAGATTCGGCCTCGATCTCGGCCGCTAGTTAAGTCTAAGTGCTTTTTGATTTCTTCAGGCAGGGACTTCGGGTGCTCGATGACTTCACGATAGAGGTCGGCAATGTAAAGAGTTCCATCTGGAGCGTTCGCAAACTGGACCGGTCGAAACCAGATATCAGAAGCGGCGATAAACTCCGATTCTACGTCGATGCGTTCGCCAACCATCGAAGTTCCCTTGGGCGAGAGCTTCTTGCGATGGACGATGTTGCTGCCGACGTCGCCGACGAACGCCATACCGTGCATGTCTTCAGAGAATGCACTGCCACGGTAGATCGTGACGCCTGTGGCGCTAGTGAAATAACCTGACGACCGACCGCCTCCCTCGACCAGTCCTGGGGCTTGGTTGGTGACTCGCAATCGCGTTCGCACAGTCCGCCATGGTTCGACTGGACTGATCCGGTACACAGACGCTTGAGGACCATCGGCTGCGATGCTTTGTCGCGAAGGTGGAAGCGGAATATCGTTCTTGGCCGCGTAACGGTCTGCATAGACATGGAGTTGCAAGTGATCGCTGTTGTGGCAGGAGAACCGTCGCCCCCAATCGTCAAACGACATTCCGTGTTGTCCACCACCGCTTTCGGGTCGTAGTTCGAACGTGAAGGGATCAAACGAAAAATCCCGACCATTCAAAACTAGAGCCGGGCGGTCTGGGTGTGCAATTGTCAAAACCGAAGCACCAGAGCTACTTGTTTGGCAATAAATTCGGTTGTCGAGTCCCCAGCAAAAGCTGTTCAGTAGTCCTTGAACATTTTGGCGACCGAAACCGGTAAAGACTTTGGTTTGAATGTCAGCTTGTCCGTCGCCATTGGTATCCTTGCAGTACCATATGTCAGGAGCGGCAGCGATAAAGACGCCACCGTCGAAGCAAATCACGCCGGTTGGCCAGGACAAGTGATGTGCGAAGAGAGTGCTCTTTTCATATCGTCCGTCGTTGTCGGTGTCTTCGAGAAGTCGAACGTTTCCGAGGAACTCTTTGTCTTGTTCCGAGTAATCGCACATTTCGACGACGAACATTCTCCCGTTTTCATCGAAGGACATAGCGACTGGGTCGCGAACGAGCGGTTCGGCGGCGGCGAGCTCCAAGCGATATCCATCTTTGATTTGTATGGCGGCCAGCGCCTGTGCCGGTTCCATGGCAGGCGTTCGCGGCAGTTCGTCGGCGAAGTTCTGTTTCGAGTCCGTTTTTGATTGAGCCAGGGTGCAGTCTTGGAAGAAGCTGGTCCCGGTAATAACGCCTATAGTAAGGCAAATTGAGCGAGCGAGAGATCGATGCTTAAACATGGTAGGCCGAAAGTTTCTTGGCGGGATTCAGGTACTTGTTGTCGTTAGGTGCAAAGTGCATCTGCCGGGGGCAGAAACGTTAGCAGTCTGCCTTATCTTGGTCCTTCCTCTGCCGCAGCACAAGCCGCCCAGTGACACTACTTCGGCACGAGCAAATGAACTTTCAATACCAAGTTGGAACCGGTTGACGAATTGTTGGAAGCACCAAAGTCGGAATTTTCTATTGGGAGCAGTCTACCGAAGACCATGCAGGTAGCAGGAAGAGTTCCCGAGCCGGCAAGCAATGCACCAGGCAAGACCTCTATTGGAATTGGGTTTGCCTTGTCATCGGTTTGCCATTTTTCACGGAGATTCCAAGTCTCATTGGTTGATACTTCATTGGCTTCGCCCACCTTAATGACCGTTGCTACAAAATCACCTGACACAGCTGCTGGGATTTCCTTCCGAGCTTTGTTCGCAACGCTTTCCATTGCTCTCGGAATGTCTGGGTCCGCAAGAATTTCGCGAGAAATCGCTTCCAACTCTTTGTTCCACGTTCGTGAGGATGGGCCAGTCAACTCCGCAGCAAGCTTCGACAGATCCTTTAGTTTGGATTGGCAGGCTACAAAGATTGGGCCTTTGCCTTCTTTTGCATTTCTCATTTCTACTTGCAGCAGTCTTAGGGCCGCAATACTCTCTGAAATTTTTGCGACGGACGATTCACTTTTGGAATTTGTTTTTGGTTCCGCAGTCGTTGGTTTCTCCGGTGCAACTTCTGGTTTTTTCGATGCGATGGTTGGGGCACTCGCGTTGGCTTCGTCGTTTGGAGATGCGATTGTCTCACCTCGATTGAGAGTTGGCAACGTATTGCGAGTCGAAGGGGCGGAACGTTGAGTTCGCCCACTAGCGAAATTTGGTGGAGAAGAATCGAACGGCATGCTTCTGAACTTCTCTGGAACGATCCACGGCACATACTTGGCGACGGTTGGTCCGGTCGTTCCGATATCCTTTCCGAAGCCATACCATAGAATTAATGTCGCGATCGGAAACGCGGCCAATCCACCGAGGATCGGTGGAAGGATCTTGCGGATAGCAGAGGCTTCTTTTGGACGTCGACGAGGAACTGTTGGGCCAAGAACACTCCAGTCGACAGCAGGAGATGAATCCACCGGTACTACTAGTTCAGCTACGGGAGCGTTATCGATTGCATGCGATTCGGCATTTGGCTCCGATTCGAGGTAGGGTTCACCTAATGCGAAAGGTTCTTCTTCGAAGTCAGCGACAATTTCATCTGTGGCGTTTTCTGTGGTAGGTGACTGATGCGTTTCGGGTTCTGAGAAATGGGAATCCTGTTCGGACTCGATTTCGAGTTCTAACGCGAACGACTCTGCTGGCACGGTATCGTTAACGATTGGTTCTTGTTCCGATTGGTTTGGAGGATCGAGATCAACTTGCTGCTCGATCACATGCTCTTGAGGTTCTAACGAACCTGAAGGCAATTGCTCGGACTCTTGTGATCGCGTATCGCTTGCGGATGTCTCGGTTTGTTCTTCGACATTTTCAGCATGAACGAGGCTCTGGGGCTGTGATGCGGGCTCGATTGGAGTTTCCTGGGAGATTTCGAAATCCGCAATTTCGAAATCCGCAATTTCGATGTCTGCAATTTCGATGTCTGCAATTTCGACGTCTGCAATTTCGACGTCTGCAATTTCAGGGGCCACAATCTCAAGGTACCCGGCATCGAGCTCTTTAATTTCAAGGTCGACTATTTGGTTGGTATCGTCCAAGTCGGACTCGTCGGATTGACGAGGTTCGGTTGACTCTTGATTTGGCTCGGTTGCCATACCTTCCGGCGTTTCCAAGTTCTCGGCTGAATCCTCGATGGAGAACAGGATGAGTGGTTCACTGTTGTCGGTTAGGCCGCCGTTCCAAAACAATTCGTTGCCGCAGGTCTCGCATTTGAGAAATTGAGGACTTGGTTTCCCTTCGATGCTCTCTGGCGTGGGGATTTGGCTGTTACAACCATTGCAGTGGACGACTTGGCGCATGGAAAGAGAGCCGAATGAGTGAATTAGACAAGTTTATCCTGCGGCCACGACGAATCCGCAGCTTAAGAATAGCAGCGAATAATTTGATTTGCATGAGGAAAGCCGGCAAAAGTGAGGCCGATTTGTCCATTGTCCCAAAAACGCTTTGAATACCGGGTTTTTAAGCGAGCTAGCAATGTTGAATAACAGCGAAAGAGACTTGGCTGGAGGAAGAATTTGGAACATACTCTGTGAATGTGGGCGTACAATTAGCGGTAAATAGCGGTTGTTTGCCGCCTTCCCAACCAAATCGAACATCAACACGATCCCTCCCTATGCTTCTTCGCAACGCGCGGCTTGGTTTTTTAGCCATCATTGCCTTAGTTTTTCTTCGGTTCGTGGTCGGATTCCATTTCTACATGGAGGGGACTGCGAAAGTGCGAGAGGGTGGGTTTTCTTCCACCGGCTTTTTGAGTTCCGCCAAGGGACCATTGGCGAAGACATTTCAGTCGATGCTCCCTGACTTCGATGGCGAGATTCGACTCGATACCGGCAAAGGCAAGCCTGAGATCAAGGACACACCTTCGACCAACGATAAGCCTTCGATCAAAGACAAGCCCGAGACCGGGGACAATTCCGAGCCAAAAGATAAGTCTGAGCCAAAGAGCAAGCCTGGTGCCAAGGAAAAGACCGAGGTCAGAGACAAAGATGATTACAAAGGGGGGGCACTTAAGCTAGCCTACAATGGGTTCGTTGCGGAAGCGTCCAAGGTCTTTAAATTCACGGAAGAGCAAGAAGCCGAAGCGAAGAAAGTGGTTGAGGAAACACGCAAACTGCTAGTTGAGAACTACAAGTCCTACGCTGCTGAGATTGAGGAATACAAAAGCGGAATGCCCCGCATAGCGTTGCTTGAAAATGATGTGATGCGAACGAACGTTGCCTCGATGCGGAAACAACGCGATGAAACCGAAGCCAAATGGAAGGCACTCGCTAGGCCTGCTCTCGCGGACATCGACAAAATCACTGCGGAATTCGAAAAACGAATCAACGACATTGCAACGGAAGAGCAGTCGACGGTCGAAAAGAGAAAAATCTATGTTAGCTTTAAGTTGCCAGGCAGTTCGCCAGTCGATGTAAAGTTAATCGACAAGATCATCCCGATTTTCGACATGAGCGTAGGCATCCTGTTGATGCTTGGGCTTTTGACGCCGCTGGCAGCGTTAGCCGCAGGACTTTTCCTGGCGTCTGTTGTGTTGACTCAATTCCCAGGTAGTCATGGTTCTGTTCCAACATACTACCAAGCGATCGAGATGCTTGCGTGTTTTTTCTTGGCTTTTTCTGACGCTGGACGTTACGCAGGTCTAGACTTTTTGCCTTGGAGTTTTTGGAACCGTAATCGACATCGAAAAGAAGACTGACAAAGTAAACCCTTTAAGTTCGTTAATCCAATACCGAATAAACGCGTTCCCAGGCTCCGCCTGGGAACGCAATGCATCGGAGGCTCCTGCCTCCTGAGTTCACAACTTGATAGCAAACGCGAGGCGGAGCCTCGAAAGCACAGCGTTCCAAGGCAGAGCCCTGGAACGAGGGCCTTTAAATTCAAATTCCGACCACACAAAAACCTTAACTATCACTCTCGATAGGAGTTGCCAAATGACCCCAATTAGTCCAGAAGATCGCACGACCGGTAGAAACAATTTTGACGAAGCAGTTGGCTTCACACGCCGAGAGTTCATGCAGGGTGTAGTCGCTGCCGGCGCCGTTTCCGGTGGCGGACTCGGCGCAATGTATTTTGGTTATGGAAAGGTAAACAATCCTGTCCGGATCGGTGTTATCGGAACGGGTGACGAAGGGAATGTGCTTATCGGCGGCTGCACGCCTGAGTATGTGCAAGTTGTTGCGATTGCAGACATTCGTCCGTTCAGCATTCATCGCGCTTTTCACGGCGATTGGTCTTCTCCAGCAGCCAACGCAGCTCGTCCAGGCTTGATCAAGCAGTACAAGTACAAGGACGAAGCGGAAGCTCGCAATAATGTCAAGGTTTACGACGCAACCAACGGTGGCATTCAAGCGTTGCTTGACGACGATTCGATCGAGGCCGTGATCATCGCGTTGCCTCTTCACTTGCATGCTCCGATTGCGGTGCAAGCGATGAAGAGGAAGAAACACGTCTTGACTGAGAAGCTGATGGCACACAATGTAGCCCAATGCAAGGTCATGGCGAGGGTCTCTGAAAAGCTTAGTGATAAGGATGGCCATGCGCTCCATTGCGCCACGGGACACCAACGTCACTATAGCGTTTTGTATGACAATGCTGTTCACATGCTCAAATGGGGCATGATTGGTCAGTTGCACCACATTCGAGCTCAATGGCACCGTGGAAATCTTCCTGGCAAGGATTCGTGGCAGCCACCTTTTCCATCGGCCGATGCTAGCAAGCCAGGACAAATCGAAAAGGATTTGGCGAAATTTGAAAAGGAACTTGCCGCCGCCACAAGTCCTGCCGAGAAAGACTTGCTTGCAAAGAAAGTAGCTCAGTGGGCGGCATGGACCAAGGACATCGTTGACGCCGAGCGTTTCGGTTATATGGAAAAGCAAATGGGCAATTACACTCGCTCAGCCATCGAAGAGCTGATTCGCTGGCGTACATTTGATCGAACTGGCGGTGGACTCATGGCAGAATTGGGCAGCCACCAGCTCGATGCTGCGACCATTTTCTGCAGCGCGTTGCGATCCGATGGAAAGAAAGCACATCCACTGACGGTTCATGCCGTTGGCGGTCGCCACATTTTCCCAAATGACCGCGATGCCGACGATCACGTTTATTGTTCTTTCGAGTTCCCAGGACCGGACTACAACGAAAACTTCGATGCCGGTTACAAGATTCCTAACGTCAAAAAGATCCCTTCCTATGACGAAGATCCAAACAAGAAGATCGTCGTCAATTACTCGTCGATCAATGGGAATGGTTTCGGCGTTTACGGTGAAGTTGTCATGGGTACCAAGGGTACGATGATCATCGACCAAGAAAAGGAAGTGCTGCTCTATGCGGGTTCGGATACGTCTGCATCTGCCGGGGTAAAGTCGACCAAGGGTGGATATGCCCTCGATACTCAGTCCAGCGGCGGTTCTGCGGCACCGATTGCCAAGGCTGCTTCCAACGGCCCCGTCAGTCGTGGTTATACCGAGGAAATCGAGCACTGGGCATATTGCATCCGAAACCCTGATAAAGAAAACCGACCAAAGTGCCATCCAGAAGTCGCAATGGCGGATGCGGTCATCGCATTGACGACCAACGTTGCGATGAAACGCGGCGCACGTGGGGAAGCCGGCTGGGTCAAATTCGATGAAGCGTGGTTCAACACAAAGTCGGATGAGACTCCAGATGGTAGCAGCGTTGCAGACGAAATGACTCGGCTAGACATCTATGAGATCCACGGTAGCAAATCAGCTACTGCGTAATTGACCACCACTCGCTTAAGCATCGGGAATAGCGGCTCGGAGAGCTGTTCTACACTGTGCAGTTAGGCGAGCGGCAGCTTTGTCTATACCGGGAGGGTGAGGCTCCTGCCGAACCGTTGCAAGGCTCGGCAGGAGCCTCGCCCTCCCATTGGAATCCTCGGCTGGTAGTCTTCTTCCTGCCGCTCGCCTTACAATTCAAACCGACAGCATGGTGACTGGTATTTCTTCCAACATTGCCGAGAACAACGACTCCGCCCCTAACACGAGGAAGAGACCGTCAGGAATTCCCGGTCGATTTTTTGTGTTCCCATTCGTCCTCGTAACAGTCGTGTTGGGTGTTTTGATGTTTTCGGTAGCCATGCGGTTTCAAACCATCATGGTTAGGTTGGAAGAAGTCAGATCACTTTGGCCGAACGCATCTCAAGAGTTGGCGCCTCGCTACGAACGTCTCAGCGATAATTTAATGAATTCAAACGTTACCCCAGCGGTCAAAGAAGAGTGGGAATCGGGCCGGCAAGCATTTCATGTGTCCGGTTTGTTCGATCGGCAGTCTACCGCTTCCATTGCTTTGGAGCGTCAGATTGCAAAATCCCTGTCTGTTTCTGACCGGAACTTGTCGGACTTTGATTCGCCCAGTATTTCGAAGCTGCTCGAAGCAGAGCAGCGGCGAAGAGTCAGTCAGGATGATATGATTGGTTGGTTGACCGTTCAATCTCTAAGGCTAAAACTGCCTTTGATCTACGATCCACTTGCTAGCAACCGATAATCCTAAACCCCGTAGCCGCCGATAGACAACACGATGGATTGGAATAGTTTTGTTGGGCATGAACGTCAGCGAACGTGGTTTCGCAACGCCATACAGAACAATCGGCTGGCCAGTACCTTTTTGATGGTTGGTCCCGACGGAATTGGGAAACGCACGTTTGCTCGTTTGATCGCCAAAACGATGTTGTGCACAGGCAGTGATCCGAGTGCCTTTGCCCCTTGTAGTCGCTGCGAAGCGTGCGCTCAAATCGACGCGAGCACACATCCTGATTTGATTGAAGTCGCCAGGCGTCCCGACAAAACGGGGTTGGTCATGGAGCAATTGGTTGGAGAGGGGGACAGGCGAATGCGAGAGGGGTTATGCTATGAGTTGCGAATGAAACCTTACTCAGGTCGACGCAAAATTGCGGTCGTTGACGATGCTGACACCATTGCCGAGGAGGGGGCAAACAGTCTGCTGAAAACACTGGAGGAGCCACCACCAGGGTCTCTTATCTTCTTGATCAGCACCAGCGTGCAACGGCAATTGCCAACGATTCGTTCGCGATGTCAGATGGCTCGTTTTCAACCGCTCTCTGCAGATAACTTGGCGCAGCTGATATTGCGTCATGGGATGGCCGACACTCCGGAAAACGCGAGTAGTTTAGCTGCTCAAGCGGGCGGTTCCATGGCCACCGTTGCGAACTGGACTAACGAAGAATTGAAATCGTTTCGGTCGGAACTTTTCCATCAGCTGATTCAACGTCCACTCGATTTCACGAAACTGGCTAAAGCCGTACAAGGGAACATGGAGTCGGTTGGGACCGATTCCCAGCCCAGGCGAGAGAGGCTCAAAGTGATTTTGGATTTTGCTTTGCAATTCTATCGAGCAGGGATGGAAACCAAGCTCAACTCCCAATCTACTACCTCGGATAATAGGTCTCTTTCGTCGCAATACGGACATCTGGTTTCATTGCACTCCGATGCATTTGTCTTGGCGATTCAGCGATGCATGGAGGCCCGTGAGCACTTGGACAGGATGGTTAGCCCGGCGTCGCTAATCGAAGCTTGGGCGGCTGACTTGGCGGTTATTTCAAGGGCTTAGCGGGGCAAGGCTGGTGTAGAGGCTTCAGCCGGCTGAAGGCGGCTAAGTCTTTGGCTCTTCGAGCGTTGGGACTGCAAGTTCGGCGACGATGCCGTCCAAAATTTGTTCGCTCGTCATGCGTCGCAACCGGCTTTCGGGTCTCAATATCAGCCGATGTGCCATCACAGGTGCTATCGTTTTCTTGACGTCGTCAGGCTGAACATAATTTCTGCCTCTTATGGCAGCCATAGCCTGCGAAGCCCGAAAGATTGCGATGGTGGCACGAGGGCCGCCTCCCAATGCTAAATCGGGATGCGAGCGGGTTTCGTGTACGATTTGCAGCATATACTGCCGAACCTTTGGGTCGACGTAGACTTGTTTTACCAACTGTTGAACTTGGACGATCTCTTCAGCGGAAACGACACTCGTCAGAGAGTGAATCGGATGCTCTCGCTCCAGCATCTGCATCATTTTTAACTCCTCCTCCATGGATGGATAGCCTAGCGAGAACTTCATGAAGAAACGATCGAGTTGTGCTTCGGGTAATGGAAATGTGCCTTCATGATCAATAGGGTTTTGCGTTGCGATGACCAAGAACGGATTCGGCAGTTTGTGAGTCACGCCATCGATCGTCGCGCAGGATTCCGCCATGGCTTCGAGTAGGGCCGATTGAGCGCGCGGGGTAGTGCGATTGATTTCGTCTGCAAGCAAGATGTTGGTAAACAATGGTCCAGGCCGAAATTCAAACTCACTGGTTTTTTGATTGAAGATTGCGGCGCCCGTAATATCGCTGGGTAACAAGTCCGGTGTGCACTGCACTCGCTTAAACGTGCAACCAACACTCGCTGCCAAAGCCCTCGCCAACATCGTTTTGGCGACGCCCGGAACGTCTTCCAATAAAATGTGTCCTCCTGAAAACCAAGAGACCAGAGAAAGGACTAACTGCTTTCGCTTACCAACGATTGCCTTTTCGATATTGGCAATGATTCGCTTCGAGGATTCGTGGACGAGTTGAGACATGGGAGTGAGGCTAAAGTTGTTAGTTGTTAGTTGTTAGTCGTAATCGCTTGTCGTGTCGCTTATGCCTTACACCTTAAAGCTTACACCATAACGCTTATAACTCACTCCTTTTCCCACAGCGCAATCAATTTCTCGAGAATTGCTTTGGCTCGTTGACCGTTGGCTTGCAGCTGAACTGTTCGTGAGTCTGCTTGTTCGCCCACTTCCAAGTGAATTCGTAGGGTGTTTCTGGGTAGCAGCCTCGGAAATCGGTCCGCCCATTCCACGATGGTGATTGCCTCGGCGTCCAACATTTCCTCGAATCCTAGCTCCAGCATTTCCTCTTCGTCTCCGATTCGGTAGGCGTCGAGATGATAGATGGGCGGCTGGCTTGCGTATTCATGGACAAGCATAAAGGTTGGGCTGCTAACGCTCTCAGGATTCGCCCCCAAAGCGATTGCGAAGAAACGCGTCCACTGCGTTTTACCCGCGCCAAGCGTACCGGACAATGCGATTGCGAGCGGTGTTGAAACGCACTTCGCCACATGCTCCGCAAACACTTGGCAGTCAGCTAAATCCTCAATCGATAGCTCACATTGCACCCGATTGAGGTCAGAGGTACGGGATTGGATTTTGATAGTCACGCGAAGAGTCTAAGGTCTTTCGGGCCAGCCCAGCCCGAGCACGATGTCCGGGGCATTTAATTGCTCTGAAGTTGGGCTACAGATTCTGGCGAAAAAGAGTTCGTCCGTTCCTGGGATCGGTACGATTTTGAACTTGGATCGATTGCCCTCTAGGGGAGCTAACGTTCTCAAGTACTGTCTCAAATCGTCAAGTTTGGTATTTTTCGGCATGCGCAGGGGGACGATTCGAACGAGGCTTCGACGAAATTCTGGTGTCGTGAGCAAAACCGTATCATTCAGAATCGGTACGATTTCGAGTGCATAGTAGGTGAGAAATCGTTTCGCGGTTTGCGGAAATGTTCGTCCGCCCAAAACAATCGCGGCGGTATTCGTAGGTGTTAAGCCGTGTTGCCATGTATTCTGCCAATCGATCACTAGATTCAATTTGGTCTCTGCCGCAACGGTCATTAGCAAGTCCGGAATGGGACGCTGTTCATGCGCCTCAAGCGTTAATTTCGTCTTGCGCTCTAGAGCAAACACGCTCTTATTCCATTGGTCAAGCGAGTAGATCAATGGCACCTCTTGAGGCTTGCCCCATGGACTTGCCTCGAGTCGCTGAAGCGTGGCGAGTTCGCAAAGTGAAGCCTTCATATTCGCTTTTTGAACTGGAGTCGCTTGATCGTTCCATTGAAGTCGTCCATCTGAGAAGCTGCACACATCCTGATACTCCCACAACCGAATCAATGTTTCGCATCCTTCACGTTCGGATCCGTCTTGAAAAAGTCCTGCGGTTGACCAATCGAGTTGCAGTCTCGCTTCCATGGCAGCTTTGGGAGCGGAAACGACCGGCAAACCCTTGGCGTCGAGACTCCATTCAAGTCCATTTGCGAGAACAATCTGACTGACCAGCTCTGCAATCGTTTTGTCTTTTTCTTCGATGTCAATTTTCTTCGCGAGATCGATGCCTGCAATACGACACGATTGCCAATCTACCGTGATCCCAACCCCCGTCATTCTTCCAAACAAATCGATGCACCTGAGCAAGCTTATGTCTTTTTGTCGAAAGGATGAGAATGCTAAGTTTGACTTTTCGGCCCAGACAGGGATCGGCTTGGGGTCTGGGTGGAAGACCTGCTTCTGGACGACTGGAGCGTTTTCGATGTTTAATTCTGCTCGTTCGGGCGATGGCTCGATAGTCGTCGCGTTGATGTTATCAGGTCGCAACGAAATCCCGAACTTGCCAAACAGGTCAGTGATCGCAATCGAGGCATCCTCTTTAGGCTGGTCGGGAGTAGGCGTTGCAGATGCTGGCTGGCTATCATTCGGCTTCGGAATCGGTGGAGTTGTTGTCGAATCCGCTGGTGGCATATTTGCCGTCGCATTTGGGGACTCGATGGGGGCTTTTCCCGGTGTCTCGTCGACTCCTTGTCCGTCCCCGACAATCGGATCCGCGGACGGGACCACATTGGTTTCTTGACTAGAAGGAGCGATCGGTTCGGATTGGTTGAGTTCTGGAAGTTTTGGATTGGCATCATTGATTTTCGCTCCAATGGCACTGTCTCCAGCTCCGTTTGCGATTGGCTGGGGTTTGTTGCCGACCATTTGCACGAAGAGAACAAAGCAACCCACTGCAACCAAGGACCCAGTGATGCCTACGGTGGCCATAATCAGCATCTGGCGTCGTTTGGCCGCCGCGTTGCTTTGCCAAGCTTGTCCGTGGATCGGTTTTTCCAAATCCGAAGCCGGTAGTGGCGAGATTGGGGTGAAGGTGCTGGGGATCGGGATAAAGTCAGGTTCGTTGAGCGATCGGAATTTTGGCCCGGAATCACTTGAGCTATCCGCTCTTGCGGCTGGATCCTCGCTAGCCAAAAGTTCATTCCAATCGAAATCCCCGACCTTGGTCATGGCCGTCGAATCGATGATCTGCCCACCTACACCTCTCGGCGCCGACGCCAAGTGAGAACTGGTTGGCTTGGTGGCGGCCGGCTTGGGATTGTTGGCGGAATCCGCAGGTGCTGGCGGACTGGTCGGCACCGAAATAGGTTCTTTGCATTTAGGGCATGGGAGTGTTTGCCCCAACAACTGCTCATGGCGCACAACAATTTTGCTTGAGCAATGGGGGCAAGCGAGTCGAAATGGGTCCAAGGGTAGCACCGAACCTGAACAATGGAAAAACTGGATGCGTCAATTAACTCATAATATCCCAGCGGCACCCTAAGAAGCAAAGGCGGCTTCTCTTTCGGGCGGGAATTCCCTATCTTTACTCACACTATGATACCGATTTTTCCATTCGTCCCAGATTTTTGCATGTTTGCGTCCACGGCCGCAACCGATGGCAGTTTGACTGGCAATTTGATTGCCTTGATCGCTTTGTCCGCTATGGAAATCGTGCTCGGAATCGACAATTTGGTCTTTCTGTCCGTCTTGTCGAGCAAATTGCCCAAAGAACAGCAAAAGTCCGCACGATTGATCGGTCTCGGTTTGGCGATGGGGATGCGCATCGCTTTGCTGGCGACATTGTTCTGGATCATGAAATTGAAAGATCCCATACTTTCCTTGGACATTTTGCCGCTGGGAGCCGCCGCAATAGACTGGCTGATGGAACGCCCTGAAATCAACCAAGTTTCCGTCAAGGACTTGATTTTGATCGGCGGCGGTTTGTTTTTGCTTTGGAAGAGCGTCAAGGAGATTCACCATCTGGTTGATGGTCAGCACTCCCAGAATTCGGTCGTTGCCCCACCAAGCTACGCTTCGGTTTTGATCCAAGTCATGATCCTGGATATTGTGTTTTCGCTCGACTCCGTGATCACAGCCGTGGGTATGGCAGACCAGTTGTGGGTCATGGTCACCGCCGTCATCGTATCGGTCATCATCATGATGTTCTTCTCTACCAAGGTGGCTGTCTTTGTTGAGCAAAACCCGACAGTCAAAATGCTTGCTGTGGCTTTTCTCGTGATGATCGGTGCCATGTTGGTAGCGGATGGGTGTGGCACCCACGTCAGCAAAGGCTATGTCTATTTTGCGATGCTCTTCGCGTTAGGGGTCGAGATCTTGAATTTACGAGCTCGCGGCAAGAATGAGGAAGTCACTGATTAAGAACGTCGATCTCATTGTGCTGGGCGCTGGGCTTGCTGGGGCCGCCATGGCTTGGCAGTCGCACTGGCACGGTTGGACAGTCGCCATTATCGATCGGCTCGATGCTCAGTCTTCGTCCCGTGTTGCCGCCGGATTGGTTACCCCGATCACTGGAGCACGAGCCGCTGCAAGCTGGAAGTGGGACGAGTTTTATCCCGTGGCAGACGCATTCTATCGCAGATGCGAACAGGAAACCGGCGAAGCCTTCTGGCGTGTTGAGCCGGCCCTGCGGGTTTTTGGAAGCCACACCGAACGAGAATTGTACGAGAGTAAGTGGCTGACTGCTCGCAATGATCTTAGCCCGTTATCTATTCACGCTGGCTGGGTTTCCGCCGAAGAAAACAGCGGGCTGAAAGCACCCTTCGGCATGTGTGAAATTGGCCCTGCAGCCCGACTGGATACCAATGCTTACGTCGGTGCAACACAAAGGTATTTCCAAGCTCACGATGCGTTCAATCGCGTTGATCTCGATTGCGACGTCGACATAGCGTTCGACGCGTTAGAGCAAGCGGTTTGTATTCCTTCGCTCGAATTGATCGGAAAACGCATTGCCTTTTGCCAAGGGGTTGCGGCTCGGGAGAATCGATTCTTTAACGATTTGCCTTTGCACCCAGCTCGCGGCGATATCTTGCTCGTCGAAAGCCCAAGCGTTCAATTGGAACGTGTGGTCCATCACGACGCTTGGGCTGTTCCTGTTGGCAAGCATCGTTATCTAGTCGGTGCAACTTATGAGCGTGCCGGGGCAGGTGCGGAAAACGAAGTCAGCGAGGAAAAATCAATGCAGTTTCGGGCCGAGCTTATCCAGCGTTGGGAATCGCTCGCTCATGGGACATTCCAAGCCGGGGATCACCTTGTATTGGAACAACGTTCTGCGGTGAGGCCAGCAAGCTACGATCGGCATCCGCTCATGGGCCAACATGATATTCACAATAACGTGTTTTGTTTGAATGGGTTGGGCTCCAAGGGAACACTCATGGCTCCTAGACTTGCTGAATTGGCAATCGGTGCAATGAACGGTGCGCCTATTGACCGCGTGTTTTCGAGATCGCGTCGAAGGGTGGTTTAATGCACTTCACCGTAGAAGCCCAAAATTTTGCGAAACCTTATTTGACGGCTGGCGCCATAGCCGTCGACGCAACTTGCGGAAATGGTTTCGATACGCTGTTTTTGGCGGAGCAGGTCGGTAGCTCTGGACTGGTTTACGGCGTGGACATTCAATCGCGGGCCATCGAGACCGTGCGGACGAAGTTGCTGGCTGCGGGAACTTTGCCGCAATGCAGACTCGTTTTTGGATCGCATTCGCAATTGAATGCGATAATCGAACCGGACCATGCGGGAGTTGTATCGGTCGTCATGTTCAACTTGGGTTATTTGCCGTTAGGCGATAAGACCCTCGTCACGAAGCCGGAAACGACGCTAGCGGGCCTAGAGCAAGCGTTGAAAATGCTTCGGCCTGGAGGATTTCTCAGCATCTTGGCTTACCCTGGTCATCCGGGCGGTCAGGAAGAATCGCGATGCGTTGCGGACTGGATTGCGAAGCATGCTGAAGAGCTTCAATCTCAGCGATTTCAAGATCCCAAGAATAGCAACAGTCCTGTGCTATGGGCGCTGACCAAGCTTTAGGCTTCGGTCGTACTCGTTCTCCATGAAATGGTGCTCGTGATCAATGGAGCGGACCCGCTTTTTGGCAAAAAAATTGGGTGCAAAAAGATTAAACGCAGTGATGAGATAATTTTTTTGCCCTTCATTTTTTTGCCAAGTCCCCGCTGAGCTTTAGCTGCGTCGAGTACGCCTTCGGCTCACTGTTAAACGAACCATTGCACTGCCTTGGTTTGGGGCGAGCATTAGTTAGTTAGTCGTCGTCGTTGCCGACTTCGATAGTGGTCGAAACTAAGTAGTGGTCAGAGTGACGTTTTTTGTAGTCTTTGATTTCGTTGTCCGTGTCGTTCTTGGTTTTGTGAACCTTCAAAACCGAACTTTTGAATTCCGGTTGAGCGGATGGGACGAAAATCCGATCGAATGGAGCGCTGGAGTAGCCGGAGCCCCATGCAGCGGTTGTTCCTTCATCGTTCGAATTGAGATCCGAGAAACCTGCGTCGACCATGATCTTGGGAGTGTCATCTTCGACAGCTAAGAAATTGGTATCCCCCAGCAAGACGATATCCTCGTCTTTGAACTTCTCTTTCAGTGTCTTCAACTGGTCCACGAAAACCTTGATCTCCGCTTGTCGCTGCTTTTGCGTAAACTTAGCATCCGAGGGATTGGCTTCGTTGCGATTGGATTTGAGATGAACAGGGATGAACACGACATCCGTTTTTCCTTGGCCGAACGTTAGCTTGACCGCAGTGGCTCGGCGTTCCCAAAACTTGTTTCCATACGTTTTGTTCTCACCTACAGGAATGGAGTAAGTCTCACCCACGAGCTTGGCTCGGTCGCTTCGCCAAGCGATACCGATATGCTGACCACGGGTCATGAAGTCCTCCGTGTCTGATGGGTAATTTGCCTTTGGAAATAGGATGTACTGCCACGTTTGGCCGTGAGCGGTTTTGAGCTCATCGAACATGTTTTGCAGAGGCTTACTGGTAAACGGTGCCTCGTTTTTATCGACCCCGATCTCCTCTAAGGCCAAGACATCTAATTTGGCCTCTGCTACGTAGGCGGCTAAATCGACAGGCGACTGTTCAACATCCTTGCCTGGTTTGCCTCGCATGTTGGGAAATCCAAGCCATTCGATATTCCAAGCTCCGATTCGGAACTCCTCTGCGTGAGAAACGGTTGCTCCAAAAGGTAGCAATGCCAAAAGTACCAGCGAGCCAATTCCAAATTTCATATTCCAAGTCCAATTCTCGTCGCGCAATCGAAAAGCGAAGTGCTCTCCCCCAGGCAACACAATCATCTGAATCGCGAATCTCAATTCGATCAAGGCTCGTTGTGGTTGACTTTTGACAATTCCATGAATCTTCAAGTCGCTTGTCGTTGTGCTATAACAATCCAACAGGAAGCGAGGCGTCGTTTCATTTATCAACTGACGGGAAGCAGTCAGTTCCAAAGTCATCAAGAAAACAATTTGACATGGCCAAGCGTCGAGTCGTGGTAATAGGAGCGGGACCGGGTGGATTGGCTTCGGCCATGCAATTGGCTCATGCCGGCGTTGAAGTGACTGTTTTGGAGTCCCGATCCCAAGTTGGCGGACGATGTGCGAGTATTTACGCGGACGGATTTCGATTCGACACCGGCCCAACGTTTTACCTCTACCCTCGAATTCTGAGAGAGATCTTCCATTCGGTCGGACGCGATATCGACATGGAGATACCGATGAAGCGTTTGGATCCGCAGTACCGAGTTTCGTTTGGTGCGGGAGGTCATTTGGACTGCACTAACGATCTCGTAGCAATGGACCAACAAATTGCCGCACTATCGCCCAAGGACGTGGGAGCGCTCAAACGCTACCTGGACCATAACCGAGTGAAGCTGGCGAAATTTCGGCCGATTTTGGAATCTCCCTTCAATAGCATGCTGGATCTGTTGCGTCCGTCGGTTCTTGCGGCAGCATCGTTGGTAAAACCCTGGAAGACACTTGGTCGGGATTTGCAAAGTTATTTTCACGATCCACGATTGGTGATCGCTTTTTCCTTTCAGGCGAAGTACTTGGGAATGTCCCCTTTCAAGTGTCCGAGTTTGTTCTCCATCTTGTCGTTCCTTGAGTACGAATACGGCGTGTTTCATCCAATTGGTGGTTGCGGGCAAGTGAGCGAGCGAATGGCTGAGGTCGCAACCGAGATGGGGTGCGATATTCGGACTGACGAACCGGTGGAACGACTTGAGTTTGAAGGGAAACGCGTTACCGCCGTTGTTACCAATCAAGGAAGGTACGAAGCAGATGCGTTTGTGATCAACGCGGACTTTTCGCATGCCATGCAAAAGCTCGTGCCGGATAACCTCAGAAAACGTTGGTCCAATCGCAAGATTGCCAAGAAGCGATTTTCGTGTTCGACGTTCATGATGTACTTGGGTATCAAAGGACGCTACGACGACCTGAAGCATCATACGATCCACATTGCCAAGGATTACGATCGCAACTTGCGGCAAATCGAAAAAGAAATGGTGCTGCCAGACGATCCGTCCATTTACGTTCAAAACCCTTGTGTCACCGACCCTTCGTTGGCCCCGGAAGGGAAGAGTACGATATACATCCTAGTGCCGGTGCCGCATCTGAATCCGAATACTCCATGGGACGAGGCACAGACGCAAGCTTTTCGTGAGTTGACTTTTAAGAAATTGGCAGAGTTGGGAATGGGGGACCTTCGAAGTCGTATCGAATACGAACAGATTGTTACTCCAGCGAATTGGCGAGACGACTTTGCTGTCTACCGCGGCGCAACGTTCAACTTGGCTCACAATCTCGGACAGATGCTTCACTTGCGGCCGCACAACAAGTTTGAAGAGCTGGACAGCGTTTATTTGGTTGGTGGAGGAACGCATCCGGGGAGTGGACTGCCTGTGATTTATGAATCTTCACGGATTACTTGCAAGCAGCTTTTGCCGGACTTAGGACTCTCTGCTAAATTTATTGAGGACATCGAGCCGATCCAGAGGCCCGATCCGGTGCTCGCCTAAACTACTGAGCCGCGGGCGCTAGCCGCGATCACAGTATTTGCTATGGAAACCGTAACGCGGCTAGCTAGCGCCCGCGGCTCAGTAATTCTTTGTATTTCAACAATTTACCTGAGGTTCACTTTGCCAACGGCTACTGTCCCTACTTGCCTTTATGATGTCACCGCTCGGTCGATTGACGGGGCCGCTGTTCCGTTTGAGCAATACAAAGGATCTGTTTTGTTGATTGTGAACGTTGCGAGCCAATGTGTTTTCACGGGCCAATATGCACAACTTCAAACGCTCTACGATGAATACAAGAGTCGTGGCTTGATTGTGTTGGGGTTCCCCTGCAATCAATTCGGCTCTCAAGAGTCCAAATCCGAGGGAGAGATCAAGGAATTCTGTTCGTTGAAATACAACGTGACCTTTCCGATGTTTTCGAAGGTCGAAGTGAATGGTCCGAACACGCATCCTCTCTACGTTTTCTTAAAGAGCAAAGCGAAAGGAGTTTTGGGGAGCGAGAGCATCAAATGGAACTTCACGAAGTTCCTTGTGGGACGCGATGGGGCAGTGCATGGTCGATATTCTTCGACTTACTCACCGAAGAGCATGTCACGAGCGATTGAAAAATTGCTTTAGCCCATCAAAGGCAAGCACTAAATCAACAGCCCGCGAGGTCGGTGGAGGCGAGCCTAGAAAAAACCTGATTTTTCGCAACTGCGTCATCCATATCAACCAAAGTTTGTAAGCTATGCGCATATTCGCGAGCCGTACTCAAGCCACTCCACCCGGAAATTAGCTATGTGTCCTTTGTTGTCAGGTATTATCCCTCCCCTTGTTTCACCGCTCAGCTCACGCGACGAGATCGACCAAACTGGGCTCGCAAGGCTCATCGAACACGTCCTCTCTGGAGGTGTTCACGGTTTGTTCTTGCTCGGCACCACCGGCGAAGCCCCCAGCTTGAGCTACCGATTGCGACGTGAACTGATCGATCGCGTAACGACGCAAGTCGCGGGTCGAGTCCCAATCCTAGTCGGCATTACGGACACCTCGTTTGTCGAGTCGGTTCGATTGGCTGAGCATGCCGCACAAGCTGGAGCGACGGCGCTTGTCCTTTCAACACCGTATTATTTCCCCGCTGGCCAAACTGAGCTGACGGGTTACATCGAAAACTTAGTCCCCGAGCTGCCGCTGCCTCTAGTCCTCTACAACATGCCAAGCTTGACCAAGGTTTGGTTCGAAATCGAAACGCTCATGAGACTAGCCGCGATCCCGAAAATCATCGGTCTCAAGGACAGCAGCGGCGATCTGGCCTATTTCCAAAAGGCAATTGAACTTAAGAAGATTCGGCCTGACTGGTCCGTCATGATCGGACCGGAAGCCAAACTGCCTGACGCGATGCGATTGGGGGGCGACGGAGGAGTGGCTGGCGGTGCGAACATTTTCCCAAAGCTCTTTGTGGACTGCTACAACGCGTGCCTCGCGGGCGACTCCGTTCGGGTCGACGCTTTGCAATCCGAAATCAATGCCCTTCAGCAGATTTACGAGGTTGGCAAATACGCGTCGAAGTACATTAAGGCAACCAAATGCTGCTTGTCGTTGCTAGGCATTTGCGACGACTTCATGGCAGAGCCATTCCACCGTTTCCGAGCCCCTGAACGAGAACGCGTTCGAGCGATTTTGGATTCGCTGTCGTTCCGCGTTTCAGGCTAAGCACACCGCCATGTGTTTTAAAGGTCAATTAGCTGGGATCGAGGATGCTATTCAAGAAAACTTGAGCACGCCTTTGCTATCTCCGAAGCTGTCTGCTTTGACTCCGACTTGATTGAGCATCCACAGATAGAGATCGCATAGCGGGGTATCTTTGGGGAACCGCCAGTGTGATGCCTTCTTGATTTTGCCGCCGGCCTTGCCAGCCATGATGATCGGAAGATCGTCGTGGTTATGTCGATCTCCGTCGGAGATACCGCTGCCGTAGATGATCATGCAATTGTCAAGTAACTTGCCACCACCACCTTCTTCGACGTTCGCAAAATGGTCTAGCAAATAGGCGAAGTGCTGCATATGAAACAAATTGATCTTTTGCACCTTGGCCTGCTTCTCTTCGCTCTTGCCGTGGTGCGACAAGTCATGGTGGCCCTCGGGAGCCCCGATCTCTGGGTAGCCTCGATTGTTGCCTTCGTTCGCCATCATGAAAGTCAACACACGGGTTGAATCGCTTCGAATAGCAATCGCCGCCATGTCCAACATCAATTTGCAGTGCTCGCTCCAGTCACGCGGGACACCTGCCGGTCGTGGGAAATTTGGAATGCCATCTTCACCCACTCGTAGTTTGTCCGAGTTGACCATCCGATTCTCAACCTCACGTACCGCGTACAAGTATTCGTCAAGCTTTCGTTTATCGGCAATGCCAAGTTTCTTCTGAAGAGCTCCAGCATCTTCTTGCACAAAGTCCAAGACACTCTTGCGTCGTTCTACACGTGCGGCTCGGTTCTTTCCTTCGCTAACGTTGTCTCCGTTGCCAAACAACCGATCGAAGACTGCGGACGGATCGTTTTCTTTGGCTAACGGGCTGTTTTCGTTTCTCCAAGCCAAGTTGCTTGAATAAGCACATGAATAACCACTATCGCAATTCCCCGCTTGAGCCGACCCCTCAAGCCCCATTTCTAAGGATGCAAATCTGGTCTTCGAACCGATGACTTGAGCGGCAACTTGGTCGACCGAAATACTATTCTTGATGTCCGCACCATTCGTCTTCTTTGGGTGCGCACCAGTCAAGAACGAAGCTCCAGAACGAGCATGGTCACCGGCCCCGTCCTCGTGGGCTCGTGCACCATCCAACGTTAAGCCCGTGAACACGGAAACGTACTCCCGATGTTTGCCCAATGGCTCCATCGTTGCAGAAAAGGTGTATCCAGCTCCTTCGGCGGCAGGCGTCCAAGCTGGCATATGAGCACCGTTCGGGACCATAAAGAACATGGTGCGCAACGGAGCCGATGGAGCAGCGGCCGCCACGCGTCCAGTTGGAAGCATAGCATCCAATAATGGCAAGCTCATAGCTGTTCCAAGGCCGCGTAGAACGGTCCGGCGAGATAGTCGTTGTTGGGTCATAGTTCGTCGCGAACTCCTTTGCGTTGAAACGGATCGCTGGTCACGATTTGGTAAATAAGCGTTGAGAATTTGTAGTCGTCTTGAACGAGGGCTGCCTGAATTTTATCGATGGCACATCGATCGTAGTATTCGAGTCCTCGACCAAGTCCATACACAAGCAACTTTTCGGCAAGGCAGCGTACAAACTTGTCGGCGTTCTTCCCCCCAATGTTTCTAATCAAGTCGGCTGGCCCTTTGATTTTATCGCCACCTGGAAGCTCGCCCGAAGTATCAATGGGTTGTCCAAAATCGAGCGTTCGCCAACGACCAATGGCGTCATAGTTTTCTAACGCCATTCCAATCGGGTCCATCAATTTGTGGCACGAAGCACAAGCGGGATCGGCGCGATGTTGCTCCATGCGTTGACGAAGCGTACCCGACAATTCGGCTTTGTCTAACTCAGGTACGCCGGCTGGGGCGGGAGGTGGTGGCGTGCCTAGCAAATTGTCCAAAACCCATTTCCCTCGTTTCACAGGGCTCGTCCGAGTCGGGTTGCTCGTTACCGCAAGAATCGACGCGTGGGTTAAGATCCCGAGTCGCTTATGCCCCTTGGTCGAAACCAAGCGAAACTCGTCCCCCTCAACACCCGGTACACCGTAAAATTTAGCGAGCTTGCCATTCATGAAGGTGTAGTCCGCATCGAGCAAACGCATAACACTCTTGTTCTCGCGCATCACGTTCGCAAAAAACAAATATGTTTCACGACGTGCTAAGTCGCGAATCTCTTCGTTCCACTGGGGAAACTGATTTGAATTCGGCACAAATTGATCGAGCTTGCGAAGTGTTAGCCACTGCCCTGCGAAGTTCTCAACGAACGCGCTCGATCGCTTGTGGTTGATCATGCGTTCAAGCTGTTGCTTTAAGACGACTGGGTCACGCAATTGTTTTTTGTGCGCTACGGTCAGAAGCTCTTGATCCGGCATCGAGCTCCAAAGAAAGTAACTTAGTCGGGTTGCCAATTCGAAGTCCGTCAGCAATGGAAACTGGCCAGCGACTTGAGGCGTGGGTTCCTCAACTTTGAACAGGAAGCTCGGTGAAACCAAAATCGCTTGCAGTCCGGCTTGCAGGCCTCCTTCGTAGGATTCACCGGACTCAACGACATCGTTGACCAGCGCGGCCAAGCGTTTTACTTCTTGTGTCGTTGCCGTTCGGCGAAATGCTTTGCTGGCGAGTGGCCTTAAGACTTCGGTAGCCGCTTGCTCGACAGATACGGTCGCGTTTGGCGTGGCTTTAACAATTTTCTTGTGGCTCTCGGGCAATTGCGATTCAGGGATCGGATCGGCAGGTTTTTGACCAGTGATCTTGAGGTCGTAGATTGCGATGTTTCTGTCTTCGGTTGGCTTTCCGTTTTTTGCTTCAACCATTTTGTCGTTCGTGAATTCAAGCGTGATCGTTCGCTTGCCACCTTTGGCGATCCGTATAGGTACGACGAAGTTTTTCGGATTGGACATGCTCTCGGTTTGTACGAAGAACTCCTTTGCCTTTTTCCCGTCGACCGATACGACCATTCGCGGGTATTCGCCACCGGCGGGCGAGCCCGTCATTCCCAGGTCCAGTGTGTAGGAGCCTTTCCAAGGAAGCTGTTCTTCGATGGTGACTTTTCCGTTGGAGTAAAAAGAGAAGTTCTTGTCGTTGGCTTTGCCCGAGTTGCCTGCAGAAAGCTGAGAGGGTTTGCGACTCGATTCAAACACAGGACCAGGCTCTGGGGCAATGATCGCTTGCCGGCTGATCTCCTCTGCGGCCGTCATGTACTTTTCCATCAATAAAGGCGGCAAAGTCAGAACGTCACCAATGTTGTCAAAACCATAGCCAACGTCATCCCCCGGAAAGCCCGCCGCAGCCGGATAGTCGATGCCGAGCAGATCCCGAACTGTGTTGCGATACTCCGCGCGGTTTAGCCGTCTGAGCGTGACGCTTCCGGGATTAGGGGTTCGGCCGCATTCGATATCGTTGATCGCTGACTTAAGCCAATCAACCAACTTTTTCCGGTCCGCTTTGCCCAGAGGCGCGGCGTCTTTGGGAGGCATGTCCTCCAATTCGAGGCGTTGGATGACTTTTTCCCACGTTTGTCGCTCCTTGAGAATCGCCTTCGAGGATTTGAAATTGCTGAGTGCGAGACCAGCGTCGGCTTCGGCGCCCGAGTGGCACTCCAAGCAAGCCGCCTTCAAAATAGGCTGAATTTTCTCGAAAAACTCTTTGTCGCGGGCCGCCCAATCGATCGCCAGGGCGTTCTGTGCGGTTGACCAGCCACAAGAATGAATCAAAAACAGCACGATGGAGACGAGACGCAATCGAGCCAGGGGCGAACTAGCGTTAGAATCTGTGGTTAGGTTTGCGAGGTGGCGATCAAGCATTTCAGGATTTGGTTTGAGACCTCAAGACTTTGCGGATGAATCTCCCGCTTTAAGCTGGCTACTTCCATTTTACGCTGTTGAATAGACTTTACGACACAAAACGAGCGAACGAACCATGCAAATTGTACCGGCAGCCGAACTGATTTCCAAAAAATGCTTGCCCTGCGAAGGGGGCGTGGAAGCCTGTACACTTGAGCATTCTCGAAATCAACTGGCTCTGCTGCCGAATTGGCACATTAGCATGGACGGAAAATGGATCCATCGAAAAATGGTATTCAAAAATTTTGTCCAAGCGGTTTCCTGCATCAACAAAATTGCCGAACTTGCGGAGTCGGAAGCTCACCATCCCGATCTCCATTTGACGGGCTATCGCAACTTGGAGATCGCGATCTCAACGCACGCCATTGATGGCCTGAGTGAAAATGACTTTATCCTGGCATCCAAAATCGATTCGCTAGTGGCCACCGAGTTTCCAAAGGTCGCGACTAACCAAAAAAGTGAATAAACGACGGTTAGGCACCCTCCCTCTGTGAGGGTCGAGCGTAGCGAGGGGAGGGTGAATTGCCGGCCACAATTGTACAAATCAGTCCACCCTCCCCGGCCTCTGGCCGACCCTCCCGGAGTCATCGATTCCATAGTCACCCTCCCTCTGGGAGGGTCGAGCGAAGCGAGGGGAGGGTGAAGTGCCGGCCACAATTGTACAAGTCAGTTCACCCTCCCCGCCCTCTGGCCGACCCTCCCGGAGGGAGGGTGACTTCCTGCAAAACAAACCAGCCAATCACAATACGCTAGAAAGTTAAACTGATGGGGCCAACGCTCCTCGAAGCAAACAGTCCGATCGCAGAATCAACGCAGCCAATCATTTCCTGCAACGCCGTTCGGCTCGCGTTTGGAACCAAGGCCAACGCGCAAACGGTACTTAACGACCTCAGTCTCACCGTGCACCAAGGACAGATCGTGTCGTTGCTCGGTCCAAGCGGCTGCGGCAAAAGCACCTTGTTGCGAGTCATCGCTGGTCTGATCGAAGCTGACGAGGGGAGCGTCATAGTCGACGGAGCGAAAGTTGCACGGCAAATGCCTCGTTCCTCACGCGAGAAAATGTCGTTTGTCTTTCAAGAACCTGCCCTCTTACCATGGCGAACGGTTTGGCAAAACGTCATGCTTCCGTCGCAACTGAGAGGCGTGCAACAACAATCAAACGTAAAGGATTTGGTCGAGCATCTTCTCGGTCTCGTTGGTTTTCAAAAATCGGATTGGCGCAAGTTTCCATCGCAACTTTCTGGCGGGATGAAAATGCGAGCGTCCATTGCTCGCGCCATGTCAACGCAACCAACGATTCTGTTGTTAGACGAGCCGTTTGCGGCTTTGGATGACATGTTGCGTTCGAAGCTGAACGATTTGCTACTCACCATCGCTTCGGAACAAAAGTGCACCATGCTGTTTGTGACTCACAATATTTCGGAAGCGATTTATTTGAGCGATGCGATCGCCGTCATGAGCCAAGGCCGCATTGCAGAACGGTTGAAGGTACCGTTTGCGTTTCCCCGCCAAGCAAGCTTGAGAAGCACGCCGGAGTTTGCTGCTTACTACGGTCAAGTTACCACGTCGCTTGCGAGAGGTCCATCATGAACTCCTCGCTCGGTAAACACTTGACCAATCCTGCGCCAGTGGTTGTCTTTCTGTTGGTTGCGACCATATGGCACTTTGTCGTCGTCCTTTTCAAAATCCCACCGATCATTCTGCCGGGTCCTATCGCGGTTGCAAACGCACTTTGGCAAGAACGAATGGTACTTTTGAACGCGAGCTGGATAACTCTCCAAGCAGCCGCAGTTGGGCTCCTATGCAGTGCGATCTTCGGCAGCTTGATCGCAGTCGTGTTCAGCCAGTCATCACTATTGCGGATCGCGTTGTATCCCTATGTGATTTTTTTGCAAACGGTACCTATCGTCGCCATAGCTCCGCTATTGATCATCTGGTCGGGGAACAATTTCCGAACCATCGTGCTGGTGGCAACGATCATCAGTATCTTTCCCGTGATCGCCAACGTGACCAGTGGGTTGCTTTCCATCAATGAAAATTTGCGAGAGCTGTTTCATATGCAATCGGCGACACGATGGCAAATGTTGACCAAGCTTCGCATTCCTGCGGCCATTCCGCAGTTAGTTTTGGGATTAAGAGTGAGTTCAGGTTTGTCGGTCATCGGTGCGATTGTGGCTGAGTTCTTTGTGGGGAACAGCGGCGAGTACGACGGATTGGGAACAATCATGACATCGCGCCAAGCGAACCTGAAAACGGCGGAGTTGATTGCCGCGCTGATGGCTTGCACTTGCCTCGGAATTATTCTCTTCGGGCTGGTCAATCTATTGAACGCAACGCTCCTACGACGCTGGACTCGCCATTCGGGCTTCGAATCGGATAAGCAGTAAGTATTGGATCAAAGAATCGTGCGCGATTGGCGGCAGCGATCATTTGCGGTTCCTGTTACGAAAGAGTGATTTTATTATGCCTTACGTCATGGTAGACATCGAATCCGATGGTCCGATTCCTGGCGACTTTTCGATGATTTGCTTTGGTGCGGTCATTGTTGAGCTGGAACTGAAACGCACGTTCTATGGAAAACTAAAACCGATCTCGGATCAATTCGTTCCCGAAGCGTTAGCGGTCAGCGGTTTTTCTCGTGAAGACTGTTTCGAATTTGACGATCCAAAATCGGTTATGCTGCAATTCCATGAATGGTTGTCGACACACTGCAAGGGGCGAATGATGTTTGTCTCCGACAACAACGGCTTCGATTGGCAATTCATCAATTGGTACTTCCATCATTTCATAGGAAAGAACCCGTTCGGCTTCAGCTCGACCAATTTGGGATCGCTCTACAAAGGGATGCAAAAAGATACTTTCGTGACGTTTAAGCATCTTCGAAAGACCAAACACACCCACAACCCTGTCGATGACGCAATTGGAAACGCCGAAGCGCTCTTGCAAATGAAAGACATGGGATTGAAGATTAGTTTTGCTTGAAAAAATGGAGTCCGATCATTCGGATAAGCAGTACTGACACAGCGCCAAATTTGGAACACTAATTCGCACTAATCTTCACTAATCAGAGTGAATGCTCACCGTCCTAAATTAGTGTCAATTAGTGAAGATTAGTTTTCCTCAGTTGCTCATTTATTGGATGCCGTTGCTTTCAATAGCTCAAGTAGACCGAAAACCGATGCATATTGTTGGTAAAGATTTTTTGCAGTCGTGTCTTGCCGAGGAAGGCTACTTCCTCAAACTGATTCTCAATGAACACTCCGCGCATTTCTTCCCCTATACCACAGAGCATTCTGATGCATCTCTACCCGGCTTACGTTATGAACATGAGTCCCGCGGAAATGCGGTTGCAGCCACCATCAAGCCAGCCCAAATAAACATTCGAAGACATGTGGCTTTTTCCGCAGAACGAATGAAGGCTGTTGCAGAACGACTGGAAACCGCGATGGGGAGCTCTCCAGCCGGGAAGTCATTCGACGTGCTCTATGGCACCGAGTATCTGAATTACATTACCCTCCCTTGATAACCCAAGGGAGTGCGAGGCTCCTGCCGAGCTTGCGACGCAACGGTTCGGCAGGAGCCTCACCCTCCCGAGTAACCAATTGCTTGGGTGAAGTCGAAGAGATCAAGTTGAAAGCAGGGAGCTGGATACCTATCCCACGCGAACTACGAATCCATTCGTTTATTGAGCTGTCGCCGCGCGGTAGGAATCGATCGTCTTTTGTGCAGCTTGCATGGCATCGGGTTTGGAAAAAACCTCTGCGCTTAGGTAGCCAGAATAGTTGATGTCCCTCAATGCGGAAATGATGGGCGGCACGTCCAAGTGCCCGAATCCGACTGCCATGCGGTTGGTATCGGCGAAGTGAACGTGACCAATTGCATGGCCGGCACGACGAATCGAACCGGCGAGATCCGCCTCCTCGATATTCATGTGAAACAGATCCGCAAGCAACCGAACATTAGGCATCCCCTCAATCAAAGCAAGGCCCTGGTCAAGTGTGTTGGCTTGGTCTGTCTCGTATCGATTGAGCGGTTCGAAAAGAAGGACATTGTCATATTGAGCCGCATGTCGCCCCAATGTTTCGAGGGCCTCTCGCAGATAAGCATTCGCCGTCGCTTTTCCGACAGCTTGACTCGATCTCCCCTGCATGGAGCCAATGATGGCTGGAGCCCCCAACTCGGCGGCGCAATCAATAATCGTCTTGATAAAGTCTACCGCGCGCTGCCGGACAATTTGGTCTTCGTCCGCGAGATGAAGCCGATGTTTCACCCAGCCGGCTCCTGTTCCAACGGCGGCAACCGACATGCCCAAGTCCGCCAAAACTTTGTCTAGAAACAAATGCCGAAGGCTATCTGCGTCAGGTGGAAAAATCTCGATAGCGTCAAAGCCCAGGTGTTTTGCTTGAGAAATCGCATTCTTAGCATCCCCCCAAAAAACGAACGGTCCGCCTCGTGCTTCATCGACGAGCGACAACGTTATGGCTGACTTCATGCGGACGATTCTTTCACGTATTAGAGAATGGAATATTCGTCGCAGTTCCGAGAAAGGGACGAGAGGACATTTACCATATCGTGGTGTTTCTGTAGCCTATGGCAAGACAGAATAACATTGAGGAGACTTTTTTGGCTTATTTATGGATGCTGGTGGGGTCAATTTTCTTTGCGATTATGGCTTTGCTCGCCGAATCGCTCAAAGAACAGTTTAGTTACCCTTGGATCACAATGGTACGCTCTGGCGTCGCTACCGTGTTGGCGATTGGCCTGACATTGACCGCTGGAGTACGACTCGTCTTCCTCAAACCGGTGACGCTTTGGGTCCGATCGCTTTCGGGCTGGGCGAGCATGATCTGTGGATTTTACGCAATGACCCATTACGACGTTGCGATTGTTTTGGCCTTGAGCAACATGTATCCACTTTGGGTAGCGATTTTGTCTTGGCCGTTACTCGGAATCCTTCCGTCCAAGAAAACATGGCTAGCGCTCGCAATCAGTTGCCTGGGGATGTGGCTAGTTTACTCTAGCAGCCTTGTCGCCGTTTCTACCGAAAGCAGCCTATCGTCCCCAGAAACAGCCATTCCATCGGCGATATTAGCCGGCATGTTAAGCGGTGTGGCTCTAATCAATTTGCATCGAGTCAAAGATATCGACACCCGCGCAGTGGTGGCGCATTTTTCTGGCGTGGCAACGGCGTGCAGTCTGGTTGTTTGGCTTTTGATACCGGTTGCGACACCGGCTCGACCGATCGATTTCGCGGCCTTGGCTCGGTTGATCGGGGTCGGGGTTGCGGCAACGGTGGGGCAACTTTGTTTGACGAAGGCTTTTTCAACTGGCACCCCGGCCCGCGTCAGCGTCGTTGGGCTTTCGCAAGTGGTCGTGGCAGCCTTGGTAAAGTGGTACATGGAGCAGCGGATCCCAACCGTCGGTAGCATGCTTGGTATCACCTTGGTCGTCGCATCGACCGTTTGGGTAATCTTATCGCAACCGACAAAAGAAGAGACGCTGGAGTAGCACGCTGTGTTTTACTGGTTAGTGATCCGATGGGCGTTAGCCGTCTCACTTTTTTGAGGAAGTGTTTTTAGCCGTGTAACGGCGACAGTTCGTAGCTGCGGGGCTCGCCCCGCAGACACGTTTAGTAATCGAATGCAAGAGCCGTGGTAACGCGGCCCCCAAACCGGGGGCCCGGTGAACCCTGACGAAAATAAAGTTGCGAGAAAAAAAGGGG
>JANPHB010000078.1:0-6445 GCA_031424235.1 Pirellula sp. | reverse complement strand
TCTTCACCTGAAATCCTCCGTGCTAGCGATAAAACGTTTGTGTTGTTACTACGTTAAACCGCAAAAACACCAGGAGGTTTCAGGTTTTTTTATGAAATCGTCAAGAAACCTCAAACAAGCTTCGCTTGATTGAGGCCTAGTTCAGTCTTGACAATTTAGTTGCGTCGCTTCTGACCTATTTAGCTTTCGCGACTGGGGCATTCGCACCCGCATGATGTGCATCGATTTCCACTTCTCGGACGAGCGATTCATGTTCAACCGCCGCTTTGTCAAGCTCCTTGACGATGTTACTGCTGCACATCGCGCATACCATGCCATCGACGGAATCCTTGCAGCACTCTTTATGCAGGTCCTTTTGCAACTCAGCGGCCTTAGCCAAATGTTGATCAATTGTTTTTACGGAGGCTGTCTTACTCGGGCTATCTTTGAATTGCTCCTTTAGTACAACAACTTGCTGTTGTGCTCCAGCAATGTTTTGCCCAAGCCATTGCGACTCGGATTTTATGACTTGTGGTGAGACGACCGTAACTCCAGTCGAGTATCGGTAAATGTCTCGTGCATAATCGCGTGAATGATTGATTCCTCGCGATGATCGTTGAGTTTCAAAAAATCCACCTTCGGGATGCGTATGCCGATCAATAGATGAACGGACGCCCTGTGCGCTCGCAAGATTGCTGAATGAGAGAACTGCGATCAACGCCAATGCTGGGACCGAGAATGTTTGCAATTGGTTCGTAATTGTCTTTTGCATTTCTTTTTTCCTTGTTCTGAAATTTGTGATAAACACCAGGCTGAAGGTTTAGATGAGCGTTTACCCATCTATCTTGCCGACGCGAGTGGTACCGAAACGCGTTAGCAAGGCTCAATTAACTGGTTTGAGGAATGATGCACTTAATATGCCGTATCCTCAATTCCGCAAAATTGGATGCTGGAAGTGGCCGGAAACTTCAATCTCCAACCTGAATTTCAAGACTATTTCCGTTGCATTTTTGTTGAAACAACAATGCGAGACGCTGTAGCACATGAGCGAAGCTGAAGCGTGCGAAGTAGCTCGCTATGTCTACTAGCAACGCTGTCGCTCCTCGTTCTGGCATCGAGATTATCGGAGAATCTAGTGCGTCAACTTTATTTGATCTTGTTGATGGTCGTGTTGGTCGGCTGTGGCGCAAAAGCTACGGACATACCCATTCTAGTTAAAGACGTCCCAGAGAATCTGCGAAAAATTGCGTCCGAGAAATTGCCCAACGTCAAGTTTGATCAAGCAATTCGTCGCAGCGATGGCACATTCGAGATTCGAGGTAAAGACTCGAAAGGAAAGGTCCGTGACATCGACCTTAAAGCGGATGGTGCGATTATTGAAAGCGAATGATGAGATGACCGAGTCAATGCACTTTGTGCTCGACTTGGAAATCGTCGTTTCACAACTTCAGCGATTCAACCCATTGACTGACTTCATCAACGTCGGTCGCTCCGACCATCGTGAATTGCCGATCTTTTTGACGCCAACTCACAGCCAACTGGCCCGCTGACTCAACAATACGACATTGAGTACCAAAGCATTGCGTTTCGATTGAGGGCAAGTCACCAAACCAAACCGGCTGCTCATCCTTGTGCTCAAACATGATTAATGATGTCCCATCCGGGCGTTGACAAACTGTCGCCGTACATTTGCAGCATGGCATATTGAGCACATGAGTGGATACTCGCTCAAATCCATCGGGTACACGATTAAACAACGCAGGTCGGTAGCCGATGTATTTCGTGGCCGAATCGGTATCAAGCTGCTTTCCTTCGTACTTTTCAACGAGATTGGAAATCGCTTTCTGCGGTTCCAATTGTGCGAACTCTATCACGTTTCGAAAATCGACCGCTAACGAACCATGTTCGTGAATCGCATGCTCATGTGGTGTGTCTGTTCCATTTGTGGGATACCATACTACACGCGCCAGGACGAATCCTACCGATGCAGCCAATGCAAGTGCGGGAACGATCCACTTCATTGACCGCCGCTCACTCAATCTGAGATTGGAGGGAGTGGCCGCCTCGATACGATTCCAGGTTCCTTCGGTATCGACGGGGGCTTCGGCCTCTCGCATCCAAACGCCAATACGACGAAAGGATTCCAAATCTTTTTTGCAAGCATCACACGATTCGATATGTAGAGACACTCGCTCATTCAAAGCGGAATCTAGTTCGCCATCCATGAATTGGGACAGTTTATCAGCAACTTCTTTGCAGTTCATGACAATCAAACCTCCCATCCCAATTGAGTAAGCGCAGACCTCAGTTCAGACCGCGCCTTGTTCAATCTGGACCCAACTGTCCCTTCCGGGACACCAAGCACTTCAGCAATCTGTTGATAGCCGAAACCCTCGACTTCTTTCATGTGCAACAACGCACGTTGGTCGCCAGACAAATGGTTCATCGCAATCTCAAGCACTTCTGCGTCTTCACGCGAGGAACTCTCATCTTTTGGCGTGGACTGCACGGCCCCATCTCCAGCATATTGGCGTATCCGTTCTTGCTCGCGGCTTGCCTTGCGAAGGTGTTGCAGGGATTGATTGACGGCCATACGGTGAACCCAGGTCTCAAAGGACGACTCAAATCGAAATTGGGTGATTTTGGCGAACAATGTCACAAAGAAGTCTTGAACCACATCGTCGACATGGTCTTGCCCAACGATCCGTCGCACAATGCGAAAGATCTGTGCGGCAATTCGTTGGTATATCTTCTTCTTTGATTCTTGGTCGCCGCGTGCAGCGCCACGAATCCACTCTGACAACTCGGCATTGAATTGACTGTCGGAGTGCTCGGTACTTGGCAATGGATACTTATTGGATGTCATTATGGGACCGGAACTTCACGCAAATGAAAGAAATTGTTTGGTTGTCGATGCCAATATGAATTGGTAAACAACTTCCATCGAATTTCACTTGATCGGAGGAACAACGAGGTGTTCGTTCGCGTTCAAGCTATCCAAATGCATGCAATGCATTGCCAGTCGCGATTGGCTTGCCAGTGACATCGTGGTGGTGAGTACGAACACTTTACATCCTTTTGAATCGCCAACTGTAAACTTAGATTGCCAAGCTCGAGGTATGCGTTGTACTGCGTGTTCCCTCGCTGTTCGATCAAGCTGCCGTTTGGCTTTTCCTCCGGACTTCCCGCGAACAAATCGCGAACACAAGTGCATCTATTGCTACCTGAGAAAACCGCTTGCCGATCCGAAAGTTTCGAAATACCGTCCGTCGAAATGCCTTGGCTAGATTCGGCAGAGTGTTGGCAGCATTTTGGGCAAGCATTCTCCCTGGCTGGTACATTCCTTGAAACGGAAGAACTCAGTGCGGAATTTAAAGTGCGGGCCAGCAAACGCGAGAGGCAGCAACACGATGCCCCACCAACGATTTGACTCGTGAAAACCACGAGCAAAAGGACCAGTTTCGCGGCATAAGAATACATATTACCTCTTCGAGTTAGCGTACCCTAGCTAAAGATACCTTGGCTTGGATGCGTTCCGAAATGAAACCCTTCATAAAAATCGGTGTTTTTGAGTGAGTTTTTGCGATTCCACATCGCTGCAATGTGACGAGCCTGTAAGTGCGGACTGGCACTTGATCACCAAAGATGCCAATTTTCAATCTTTAAACGAGTGTTTTGCTCGTTCTTATTTCATTCATCTCAACGCTTTTGGCGGTCTATTTTGTGCAACAACCGCCTGCGCATCCCTTAGATTGGTTCGGACTTGAGACTGGAGCAACGTTGGATTCGCTGCAGCATCCTAAATTGCAAGATACGCCCGCTGAATTGCAGCAATCGCATTGGCAAGAGTCGCATTTGCAAACCCCGGTGCCGCAACAACAATCTCCGTCTGAACAACAAGTAGTACAATTGCAATTGGAAGGCTTTTGGAATGATACAAGATCCGACGCATTTCCACCATTAACTGCAAATGTCAACCCAGCTACGAGTAGTCCCAAAAACCCAACACTAGCAAACACGATAATAGCTTTCATCATTCGTCCTCCGTTGAATTACTTCTAATCGCTTTGGTGCAACGATTGCACACTTAGATTGGATGCAGTGTGTCCAGGTATCCTTCAGGAAAAAAATGCGTTCGGCAGCCAAAGCTGATTCTCGCTTTTTGCCAAATGGACTAAGGATTGGATCTAAGTTCGCAAAAGTGCGCTGTCGGAGCAATCGCCTCAACCCACACACGGTTGCAAAACGAAGAACGCCCGCGAATTGGATGAGCCGAGACGCGGGCGTAATTCCTCAAGTCTTGGAAGACTACTCGATCCAACCTTTTTACAGTTCGATCGCTTCAACTTCAGCGACGAAACGCTTGTTGTTGTCGGCAAGAACGCGATCGCCTATCGAAGAGATTTGGACTCGCGTTTGGCCCTTCGTTCTTGCTTGGCCCGATCACGACATGCCTTGCACTTCCGTAGTGACAAAGATTGAATGACTATGGAAGCTATCAAGGAAAAAGGCAGCAACAGCCCGCAAGAAAAGAGCGATGGGAAGAAAATAGCAACACCAATCGCTTGCAGTTTCTCTCGTCGCATTATGCAGGATTGGCATTGATCAGGTTTTACTTGCGTCGAATTCTCTTCCGTTTGCATTTTGCAGTCAGTGCCCGTGTTGAGTTCTTACCGGTGGGCTCAAGAATTGCAACGCTGGTGCAGTGGTTATCGTAGTAACCAATGCCATAATCACCATCATCGCGAATAGTGTTGGGCTAATAACGCCAAGGTCGAGACCGATGTTGAGGACGATCAATTCCATCAGCCCTCGGGTGTTCATAAGCATCCCAAGGATTCCGGCTTCTCGCCAGGTCTCGCCTGCATAACGGGCAGCGAGGAGAGTACCGCCAAACTTTCCCAACGTTGCTACAAAAATGATCACTAAGCATACGAGCCACTGACTCCAGTCATTTAACAGACCGATTTCGGTTCGTATTCCCGTGTAGGCAAAAAATGCCGGAAGCAGCAGAACCGTCACAGGCTCCTTCAACTTCGATTGGAAGCTTTTGGCGATCAAGCTATCCGAAGGTATTATCACTCCGAGCAAAAAGGCACCGAAGATTGCGTGGATACCGATCCATTCCGTAAGGGCAGCCGCACCGAGAATCATCACATAGACAACAACGATCGAGTAGGGTTGTAATCCGCCTTCACTTTGATCCATCAAGCGTACGTATCGAACCAAGAGTGGTCGTGCAATAAAGAATGCAATCAAGATGAATGCAAGAGCGCCACCGACGACGAAGGCTGCGTTGCCTACTTCCGACTTCGCGATCCCCACGACCAATGAAAGTAGACACCATGCGGTCACGTCGTCAGCGGCAGCACAACTCAAAGCGACGGTTCCAACTGGTGTATTCTGTAGATTGCGATCGGTAAGAATCCTGGCTAGGACTGGAAATGCGGTTATCGACATCGCAACTCCCAGGAACAACGCAAAGGAAACAAACGGCACATCCCGATCTGACAGCATTGGATACAGCCAAAGCGAAAGGATGGTTCCTAATGTAAATGGGACCACAATACTTGGATGGGAAATCGCTACTGCCGCATGGGCTTTATGTTTGAGTTGAGCCGCATTCAGCTCGAGGCCAACTAGGAACATGTAGAGAATCACGCCCAACTGCGCGATCACTTTGAGCGACGTCGCGACGGCACTTTTGGGATCAAGTACTTGAGATGGAATAAGCAGATGCATTGCATCCGGGCTGATCGCTCCGAGTAATGAAGGACCAAGTGCAAGTCCGGCAATAACCTCGCCAATAACTGGAGGTTGGCCAAAATACCGACACAGCCGTCCGAATATCGCACCCAAAAGAATCACAGCAGCCAACGTAAAAAGGACATGGAAAACCACATCTACACTCGAGCTTGATTTTGGCACGGAATGCGTTTCAGTTGACGTAGCCTCAACTAGCCCCCATTGGTTGCCGAGTTGCAGCACCCCAAGCACAATCACAATACCGGCGAAAAGCAGGCCGAGGTAGGCAAGGACCCCAACAGCGTAGAAGCGTCTTGATTCAGAATTCATTTTGGTCTATCGCAATTGTCCCTTTCGCAGGGTAAAAATAGTCGTTTGAACAACTATCGACGATTATATCGACTACGAAAATTCTGAATAGTGAAAGCGCCAGATCAAAACCGTTCAAGCTGCAGACAGTATCCACCTTACAGCTGAGCATCAAATAACAACACCCGCGAGCCGGAAATGCGACCCGCGGGTGTGAGTTTCAAGTATACAGCAGATGGACCGGAGTCCAATCCGCGTTTACAGTTCGATTGCTTCAACTTCAGCGACGAATCGCTGGTTGTTATCGGCCAGGAACGCACTGATCACGTTGAACACGGAGTCACTGAAGCCACCGATGTTCATAATGTCAGCTTGCTCGCAAGTTTGAACCGTCTGGTACGGCTGCAGATCG
>JANPHB010000077.1:0-13979 GCA_031424235.1 Pirellula sp. | reverse complement strand
GCCAAGGGCGTTGTGACGAATCCGGAGGCATGTGATCGGGCGACGTGAATCTAGAACTCCAAAGCTGCGGACGGTGGGGACAAGCCCCAGCCGTCCTTAAATGCTTCACGGCGTTGCCTGAAAGGGTCAAAATCCTTCGATCCCTTCACAGAGTAAATCTTTGTAAATCTTTTTCCGGTGGTTTAACTCCGCTCAACCACCGGCTTATGTCGGGTATCCTTTCCGTCCGGATAAAAATGCAAGAAACATTCGCAACCCACCCGCGCAGGACCGCGTGTACAATAGACAGTCCTCCCACTCAATCCTTCACCTGGTTCGATACCAAGCCCAGGCCTGCCTATGACAAGCATGAAAAAAAACTCCATCGATCAGCGACGAGCCTTTTTGATCGCTTCAGCGACGGGACTGGCGGGATTGTCTTGCGGTCTGCCGAGACCATTGTTGGCCAACACTTTTGAGAGGCCGGCCAACCCATTCGGTGGCGGCAAGGCGAAGTCGGTAATTCTTTTCTTCCTGTGTGGCGGCTCTTCCCATATCGATATGTGGGATCTCAAGCCCGACGCTCCATCGGAGTACCGTGGACCATTCTCACCTATCGCCACGTCCGCCAACGGTGTCATGGTGAGTGAGCATCTGCCTCTAACAGCCAAGCAGATGCATCATTTGGCAGTAGTTCGTTCCGTCGGCGGAAGCGTCAGCACAAACGACCACCATGCGGGATACTATTATCAACTCACTGGGCACGTTCCCGATCCAACCTTCTTGTCTCTGGGCAATGATCGTCGTCCCTATGCTGATGACTGGCCATTTATCGGCTCCGTAGTGGGATCAAGGCGACCACTTCATCCAAGTCTACCTAATGTGATGACACTGCCGCACAAACCGAGCAAAGCTCCGTACACTCGGCCAGGACAGTTTTCCGCTCGACTGGGTGTTGAGTACGATCCTTTGTACGTCGACGGAAGTTTGGCGGAACCTTTGAAGTTTCAAGCTCCTTCGCTAGCGCTCACCGGAGATGTTACTCCCGAGAAGTTGCAATCGCGAAAACTGCTTTTGGAAAAACTGGATCATGCTCGCAGGGAATACGATGGTGTGACTTCGCTGAAAACATGGAAACAGCATCAGCATCGAACGATCGACTTGATGATGTCTTCCAGCACAACGAACGCATTTGATGTAGCGAGCGAACCCGAGTCTGTTCGCGAGCGTTACGGCAAGTCGGTCAATTCGATGAGTTTGCTCCTGGCGCGTCGATTGGTCGAAGCTGAGGTACCATTTGTTACCGTCTTCTGGAAAGAAAACGAAGCAATCGCGGACAAGTGCAAGAGTGAGGGTGGTTGGGATACCCACGGAAACAATTTTGGTTGCCTCAAGGACAATCTGCTTCCGGAATTTGATCAAGCGTTTTCTGCCTTGGTCGAAGACCTGCATCAACGTGGCTTGTTGGAGCAAACCCTGCTGATGGTCACTAGCGAGATGGGACGCAAGCCCAAGATAGGAGACCCGCGATCGGGCGGACCTGGAGGTGCAGGCCGAGATCACTGGACGCATTGCATGAGTGTCGTCTTGGGGGGAGGCGGAATTCGTGGTGGCCAGACGTTCGGTTCAAGCGATCGTTACGCGGAATTCCCGGCCGAACATCCTGTAACACCTGCGGATATCGCAAAGACGGTCTACCATGCAATGGGCGTCGAGAACCTGCAAGCCACAGATGCCCAAGGCAGACCGTACCATTTGTTGGACGAAGGCAAACCGATTACACAGTTGTTCAGTTAGCAAACTCGTGCTGGAGATTGAATGGGCCGTTTCAGCAGTGCACGGTCTCACCCGGCAGGTGAGCCCCACGGTGGGGCTCACCTGCCGGGTGAGACCGTCGTGCTTCAGTTGGGTTGCATCAATGCTCAGACGGTCCCGCCACTACCTTGAGCTCTTCTTCAGAGAGAGATTCTTGAGTTGCAAGCTGACTCTTAAGAATTTCCAAAGTGGCATCGGACGCATCGCTGTTTTTTAATCTTCTATTCGTAATGCGTTGCTTTAACGTCTCTTCATCGGCTTGGAAGTCTTGAATTCGAAACTCAGCACCTTCGGATTCCGCTAAGAAACGAAACCGTTGGCGGTCCGATTGCTTCAAGAAAGTAGCATCGACGATTACGTCGAATCCGGATTGAAGAATACTCTTGGTTAGATCGTAAAGCCTTTTGTAAGTCGCTTCGGAGGCAGTTGGAGAATACATTCCCTCCCCTGGTGAGTATTGTTCTCGGCTGGACCGGGATGTCTTGAAAAGTCGCTTTCGTTCGACATCCGATCGAATCCGAATCGCTCGCTCCCGTTCGACAATCTGCAGGCTACCAGTTGTCTTGCCACTTCCGCTCACTCCGTGGGTGATCCAAAGTTTTCGTGGACTTGATCGACTCATTTGTTCCGCCAAACGTACGTAGGCTCTGGCTGGAGCAATTTGCTGCATGCTTAAGCGTTGAACCTCATTAAGCTGCCGTGCACGCATCACAGCGACTTTTGCGCGGACAAGAGCTCGATAGACCAAGTACCATTTCAAAACTCGAAGCGATTGATAGTCTCCCGTTTGCTCCAAGTATGCATTCAGAAAAACGGCCGACAGTTCAGGGTGCCCATACTCCTGCAAATCCATTACCAAGAATGCGATGTCATTCATGACATCGATCCAAGAGTAATCGGCGTTGAATTCAATGCCGTCAAAGGGTACCCAATGTCCCTTCCAGTACACAATGTTGCCACAATGAAGATCTCCATGGCATTCTCGGATCGCCCCATTTTTTGTGCGATTTTCGAAATGCTGCCGATGGTTCTCAAAATAAGTTGTGGTCCAGCTTTCCAACGTTTGGATCACCGGGTCTTGGCTAAGCAAAGGTTCACTGAAAAGAAAATCGAAATTCTGTTTCGCTTGAGCGAGCGTTTTCTGAGCGAAATCCTCGCACGATTGTTCCAGTCGAAAAGCGTTGCCATGAATGGAAGCGATCGTGGTCGCCAGCTGGACCATGTCTTCCGCAGAGACGAGTTTTTTTGAGAGTTTGTCGCTAAACAGAGCTTCGTCGTCAAATCGGCGCATACGGACCGCAAACTCGATCGGTTGAGCATCGCCGTCCATTCGAACTTGACCATCCTCGAATGTGATCGGGACGATGTCGAGGTACATTCCTGAAGCATAGCGGCTGCCGAGCCTAAGTTCTTCACAACATGAATGATGACGTTTTTCAAGCGATCCGTAGTCGAGAAATTCCGTTTGGATGGGCTTTTTGATCTTGTAGGCATAATTACCAGCTAAGATGACCCAAGATATGTGTGTTTCACGAAGCAAAACAGGACCTTCCACGGAGTGCACGTACGAAGCTGGGGCGAGCAACGATTCGATCAGAGCATCACGATTCGAGATATCGTTATATGTTGCGTTGGTCATTTGGGTGGCCATGGTACCAATCCGATACTCGTGAAAGATTAGGATGCAGAAAGCTTGCTTGTCGTGGTTACGGAATGAGCAATGCAAAACAAGTACCAAAGGAACAAACGTGGCGTCCAATGGTTGATTTCGCCGACAAAAGTAGCAGGCACGCTCCGTCGTGCCGTCCGCGGGAGTGAATTGACAAGGATTCCTGGTGAACGGCACATGGACTGTGCCTACTACTTTGACTTTTGTCGGTTGTGTCTAGGTAGGATCAATTTCGTCTAGGCACAGGAATTGCGATTCCACAAAACGCAATTTGCGGTGCTGCGAGGGCGCAATTTGACACACATTTGGAACAAACTTCAGCACATCTGGAATCAAGTTGCATGAAAAATCACCGTCAAGTTCATAAGAGACATAGGATTTCGCATCGACGTCGGGGGACAACTGCGAAATTTGTGCAGTTGAGGAACGCAGGGGTAGGTGCAATTGCCTCATTTATGGCTGTATTGGGGCCGGGATTGCTAGCTGGTCTCTCAGACGATGATCCTGCGGGAATTACGACGTACTCTCTCCTCGGGGCGGAGCACGGCTATCGGCTCCTTTGGATTATTCCGGCCTCAACCGTTCTGCTTGTGTACTTTCACTTGTTGGCAGTTCAGATCGGAGCTGCCAGCGGCAAGGGCTTTGTCGCCGTCATACGCCATCGATGGGGCCCAAAAATGGGCTACGTCGCCGTCATAGGACTGCTGCTCGCAAACTTCGGAACGATTTGCGCGGAGTATGCGGGAATTTCAGCGGCAGCTTCATTGATTAACATTCCGTCCTGGATCAGCACTCCCATCGCTGGGCTTTTGATTTCCTTATTGGTCGTGTTTGGCTCTTTTCATCGAGTGGAGATCATTCTGCTCATCGTGTCCTCCAGCTTAGCGTTGTATGTTGTGGATGGGGTCTTATCGGGTCCCGACTGGCCTCTCTTGCTAGAAAATTCCTTGATCCCTCACCTGCCAATCAACAACGCGGGTTGGATCGCAATTACAGCGACCTTAGGAACAACGCTTGCACCTTGGGGCCTCGCATTTTTGCAATCGTACGCTGTCGACAAAAAGATCCAGGTATCCAATCTCAAGTGGGAGCGGATCGATGTCATCGTAGGCTCGGTGCTCACAGGTGTCATCGGACTTGCCATTGCTGTTGCTTGCGCAGCTACACTTCACCGGGAGGGGATACATATCCAAGACGCGAGCGATGCGGCGATTGCGCTCAGGCCACTTGCTGGTTCCTTCGCCACAATTCTCTTTGGCACAGGGCTGCTTGGCGCGTCGCTATTGGCGGCGGCTATCGTACCGCTTGCAACGGCGTATTCGATCGCGGAAGGAATCGGAGCACCTGCTTCATTGGACTTGGATTCGAAACACTTTCAATTCTTCTACGCTGCCTTTATCGGCTTGACCGTAGCCTCGGTAAGCGTTGTATCGCTTCCGAATCTCCCATTGGTTCCCCTGATTTATTCGAGCCAAGTAGTCAACGCAGTTTTGTTACCCTTTCATGTGATTGCACTCCAGCTCCTGGCAAATGACCCGAAGGTTGTCGGTGCAACAAGAATTGGCAAATGGACGAACGTTTTCGGCTGGATCGGAGTCATGTTGATCACTGCCTGCGTTGCCTCACTCGCAATCAGTTGGATTGTTGGATAGAAACCGCGGATAGAGCCCGATGCCACAATAGCACTCACGTTATTAGCGGAACATCGCAACGAGATTGTTGATCTAGTCGTTTAACAGTCAGCCGTAGGCGTACTTATATTTTTTGTCAGTACGCCTACGGCTGACTGTTAAACGAAATGCATTGTGCAAGTACTATAACAAAAAACCGTAAGCCGTCCGGTGATGCCGTTGGGCGATAGCCCAACGGCTCATTGCTACGAAAAGCACATCCAATTGTGCTTAGCTACGCTTTCGGACTAGCAAAACAGAACAGGGAGCATGGTGTATAAGTACCCGAGAGACGCTTCCAAGGAAAAAACGACCTATGGCCGATCGCCCTTTGTCTCCAACAACAACGATATTCGTCGGATGGTTTTGAATAAAATTGAGAATGCAGCTAGCCACGTGCAATTTCTCAAAAACATGCTTTTCGATATGGTCCGAACATGATCTAAGTTCACTGGCCAATCGATCCAAAGAAATCCCCGTGTCGCGACGAAGTTGAGCATCAAACTCGAGTGCTGGTTGCAAGAGGTACGGATGCTCCATCACCGAGATCAAATCGATCCTGGCTTTTTCGGATAGGTTGAGCGCATTGACTTGAGTTGCTATTTGTCTATCGGTATCGGAACAATCAGAAGCAACAGTGATGCGAAGTTGGGGGGCGTGGCCGGGCTCCTTCGAAGGCTTTGTACGAACGACGAGTACGGAACATGGGGCATGTCGGGCCACCGATTCGCTCGTGCTGCCGATGAGCATCTGCTCCAAGAGACTCACTCCATGTGCTCCCACGACGATCAATTCCATTTTCGCATCCTGAGCATAGCGTATGATTTCGTCAGCCGGTTGCCCTAAGCACGTAACTTGCAATGCATCTATTCCCACTTCTTGCAAAATGGTTGCCGCTCTCTGGAACGATTCGAATGCATGAATACTCTCCAGCCGCACAAATTCATCGTGGACTTGGGCAGGCACCATTCCATAGACCTGATAAGTCGAAACCGTCATGACTTCGTAGGAAACGCTGTGCTCGATTGGCAAACGCGAGAACCAGCGGATAGCATCCTCCGCAGATTCGGAGCCGTCTGTGGTGAGTAGCACTTTCATGGCAGTTCTCGAAAACAATTGGCATGCGAGCAGCCGGTTACCGCACCATGTGATAATCCCGACTACTACCACGAGCCACAACGTAGCAAAATGAGTACCAGTTGAGTTTTCCGCAATTGACCGCTTGGCGATAGCCAGATGGCACTCACTTCGTTAGCGGAACGGCGCAAGCCGTCCGGTGAAGGGACTTCGTTTAACAGTCAGCCGTAGGCGTACAGCCAAAAGAACGCGGTACGCCTACGGCTGACTGTTAAACGACTAAATCAACAAACCGCAAGCCTTCCGTTGAATTCCCCGTAAATGCCGCGAAACCGGAGGGCTCGCGCCCTGCCGCTAGACAAACACATTCAAACGTTAGTCTCGGTTACCACGCTTTTCAAAGCGAGTTGATTTGAAACATCGAAGTGTGCACCTGTGCCACAAATGTTGTGCAAAGAAAGATGGTGAAAATAGGCATTTCCCTTGGCACTCCGAATTCCTTTCTTGTTGCGTTTTTGAGGCATATTGTATTGAAGCCGATCTGGAAATGTTTCGATACATTTGACTGGGAACAAGGTGATCGGTAGTAACCAACTTGAATGGGTGCGATATGAGAATGAAACGAATATGGGTTGGGACGACGACTGCGGCTTTAGCTGTTGCTGGCGCATGTCTTTTGACCAACGCCAAAGCAAACAACAGTCAACAGGAGCCCAACGTTCCGGGTTTGATGCTGGCCAAGTTAGCAAGCACTCAGCGAGTCGTAACCGGACTGGTTTCGAAGAATTTTGATGAGATCAAACGAGGAGCAAAGGATATGATCAGTATCTGCGATGCCTCACAATGGGAATCGCATTCCGATCCGCTTTATGGCCACTACAAAGCCGAACTGCGTCGACAAGCGTCAGGGTTGTGCGAGTTGGCCGATCAACAGAATTTAGACGGAGCGGCATTCAGCTACATCCAAACCATCGGGACCTGTGTTAGTTGCCATACTCATTGCCGGGATGTTCTTCGAATCGCTGCAGTTCCCAACCGCGTCATTCAAATTCCGGTTGTCGAAGGGGAACAGGATCGCTTTGGAATGCCATTCCGCGCAACGTATACCAGGTAGGATGAATGTTCTATTGCGACAATCCGAACGACTGAGATCGCTCAAACTTGGCAATCGCAACCTATCAAGGTGAAGCTTTGCAAACAGCGTATACTGCCCCTTGAATCCGCTTACTTTGACAACAATCTTCCAATATCCGCATCTTCTGGCAAACGCATCCCAAAATGCTCAAACAAGAGTGCTCTATATTCCTTCTCGCTTCGAATAGGATACACATGCCGACCCTCCGCATCCGTCATGATGCGATTGTCACCCGAAAGAGTGATTCGTCCAGATAACGTCGCGATGGAACAGATGGTTTTTTGAGTAAAGTGTGACAGAGGTGAAGTCTGGTGATACTTAAACATCCCCAGAAAATCGCCGATCGAATAAGCTTTCAAACGGAAGCGGTATTGCGGCTGCCCTGAGCAGCCGTCTTTCCCTTGAATGAGCACAAAATGAGCTTCGCCATCCTCAACTAGACAATAATGCACCCCCAATTCCACAAAGGTCCCACTGCCTAACTGCATGGGCGTCCGAAAAGAATCACCGAATCCGACATCTGCCAAATAGTCTTGCCCATCAAGTTGAACTAGCAAGAGCATATGATCGAACTCTTGCCCATAGTCCTGGCCGTTATGAACGCGGGCCGACAGTCGGCTGACTGCAAATCCCAGGGTTTCCAGCAACAGCGCAAACGCCTGATTCAATTCATAACAAATGCCGCCGCGGCCTTGTTGCAATTGTTTGTTCACTAGGGCTTCCTCCGACAAATCCAGTTTTTTGCCCAAGCGGATATCCAGATTTTCAAAAGCGATTCTTTGCAAATGTGCCTGATGCAAAGCCGTTAGTGTCGCCAAATCGGATTTGAGTTCTCCCTGAAAGGCAAGCCTGTGCAGATAAGCATCAAGTTGGATTGGGTTAAGCATCAGTGGCCTTTGTCAGAAGCGGTTTCAAAGACCACTGGAATCATGATGGCTTTCGAATACGACCGCCAGGCGAAACGGCCTAGCGATATAGTCGCAATCGAACAAGCTACGGAGAGCAAAGATACGGGCACCAGTTTTCGTTGATTTCGAATACCGTCAAAAATGCGAAAAAATGTGTTTTCGCGCGGGCGCAAGGCATTTGTCATATCTTTGGTTTGCGTTGGTATCGAAACTTTGGAGAAACTTTGGAGAAGGAGTGCAACAATTAATCATCATAGCATTGGCTAGAGACACCAGTTTGTGGTCCGTCGAAGAACTGGAAGCCCAAAATCTCTGACCTTGCTCCCCTCGCCCCTTTTAGTAACGCTGTGAAGCATTTCAGGACGGCTGGGGCTTGCCCCACCGTCCGCAGCTTTGGAGTTCTAGATTCACGTCGCCCGATCGCATGCCTCCGGATTCGTCACAACGCCCTTGGCGATGCGACGAATCCGGAGGTGTCATTTTCATCACGCGGACCACTAGAACACCAAAGCGGTGTCCGGTCGGGACAAGCCCGAGCCGGTCAAAACGACCAATATCTAAAGTCACTCTCGGCAAGAGTGCCCCACCGTAGGGCACACCTGCGGGTGTGCCTTGAAGTGACTCAGCTTTCCCAAAAATCTGAAAGCGTCGGCCGCTTAATGCTTTCTTCAGGGAGCTAGCCCTACAATCCACGATGCCGACTTTTCGGCAATCTCATCTGGTCACATTCTCATCTTGTTAGTGCAGGGACAAAACCATGAAAAAGCTGTCGAAGAAGGTGCGAAGCCGCGTGATGCGGCTCGAAAAACTGTTGCCACGAGAACTCATGGCAATCGATATGGCAGGACTTCTGCGAGCGGGTAACTTCGCCACGTATTCCGTGGATGGGACAGGAAACAACATCGCTCAAATCGAATGGGGCAGCACGCAGGAAGATCTGCTGCGGCTAGCCAAAGCCGAATATGGAGATGGAATATCAGCTCCCAATGGCACCGACCGCCCCAGCGCTCGAGCGATCAGCAACGCCATTGCCGACCAAGGTGAACAGGACATCATCAGCGATCGCAACTTGGCCGCGTTCACTTATGTTTGGGGGCAATTCATCGACCACGACATCGGTCTCACCCCAACGGCCGGCACCGAAAAGATGAGCATCACAGTACCAAAGGGTGACCCGTACTTCGATCCTTCCTCAACTGGCACCAAGTCGATGACGACGAGCAGATCGCTCTATGATACGGCGACGGGAACAAGTCTTTCGAATCCCCGTCAACAAATCAATACGATTACAGCCTGGATCGATGGCTCAATGATTTACGGCTCGGATACCAAAACGGCCGTCGCCCTCCGTACGATGTCGGGTGGCAAGCTCAAGATCGGTGCCGATGGCTTGTTGCCTGTCAACAACTCCACCAATTTTCCCAACGGGACGGTCACGATGGTGAACGATGCACATCGACTGCCTGATAACCAAATGTTGGCAGCGGGCGATGTTCGGGCAAACGAAAACATCGAACTGACGAGTTTGCAGTCGTTGTTTGTTCGCGAGCACAATCGTTGGGCCACTCGCCTAGCTGCCGAGAATCCTCGGCTGACAGACTCTGAACTGTACGAGCGCGCTCGAGCGATCGTCATCGGTGAGATCCAATCGATCACGTACAACGAATGGCTCCCCGCACTTCTCGGACCCGCGGGACTTACTCCTTATCGAGGTTACAACACTCGCGTGAATCCAGGCTTGAGCAACGAATTTTCTACTGGGGCGTTTCGCTTTGGACATAGCATCCTCGGCAACGATGTCGAGTTCCTCGGCGAGGATGGCAAGCCCGTATCACCGGCCATGGAATTGAGCGATGTTTTCTTTAACCCCGCGGCATTGAGCGGCAAGACGATCGAGTCCGTATTTAAGTATCTGTCGTCCGATCCAGCATCCGAGCTCGATATGAAAGTAGTCGGAAGTGTACGCAATTTTCTGTTTGGCGCACCTGGTCAAGGCGCATTCGACTTAGCCAGTTTGAACATCCAACGCGGCCGCGATCACGGCCTCGCGGACTATAACGATGTCCGAGCAGCCATGGGACTTCCCAAAGTTCGAAGCTTTGTAGAAATCACTCGCAACATAGAGCTAGCCAACAAGCTGCAGCAATTGTACGGCTCAGTCGAAAAGATCGATTTGTGGGTCGGAGCACTTGCAGAAGATCATTTGCCGGGCGCTAGCGTCGGGCCAACCGTTGCACGCATTTTGGTCGACCAATTCCAAAGGCTTCGCAATGGCGATCGATTCTGGTACCAAAATCAGTTCGGTGGCCAGCTGCTGCGAGATATCGACAACACGCATTTGTCCGACATTCTAAAACGCAACACCAACATGCGCAACCTGCAGGACAACGTATTCGTTTTCCATGCGACCTTGGAGGGATCAGTCTATGCCGATCGCAACAACGATCGACGTCGCAATCCCGGCGAGAACGGTTTGGCCGGATGGACGGTTGCTCTGATCAATTCGGCCGGCGAAACCGTCTGTACCATGGTCACGGATCGGGCTGGCAACTACAAGTTCGACGTGCAGTCGGGTGTGCGAACAGATGACTACCGAGTGCGAGTCGTCAAGAATGCGAGCGGAGTCGCGGTGCCGCTCGGCTCGCAATTATCGGCCTCGATCACACGCGGGGATCAATTTGTCCGTGGTCTGGATCTGCCCGTTGTGGGGGCGCAACCAGGACCAGCTGCGACAACGGTAGCTGCGGCAGCGCCTGCTGCCGTAACATCAGCGGCTTCTGCGACGGCGGCACCCTTGGTCACAGCGGATGGGATCGACCAAGTTATGAGCGATATCGGGGCGACTCGTAGAAGACGGGTTTAAATCGAGTAGACTAGTACTTGTGCAATTGCATTTCGTTTAACAGTCAGCCGTAGGCGTACTGGAGGCTGTTGGAAGTACGCCTACGGCTGACTGTTAAACGAGTGAATCAAAGCAATTAGCCGGCGGGCGACAGCCCCGTTTTTCAAACCGGCAACCGCCGCGTTGGTGATGCGGGGCCTCATGGAAAAAACTCGGAAACAGAGACATTGAATGCGTATTTTGGTGGTAGAGGATGAAATCGATCTGCAAGAATCGCTTGCACAAGCACTTCGCGAAGATGGCTACGCCGTCGATACCGCAGACAATGGTGAAGATGGTTTGTACAAAGCCAAAAGCTGGGATTATGACGTGATCATCCTCGACTGGATGCTTCCCAAAATGAATGGCGTTGAAGTGTTGCGTCGATTGCGGAGGGAGAAGAAAACGCCCGTATTGCTATTGACCGCCAAAGATGCCGTTTCGGATCGTGTTACTGGTTTGGACGAAGGTGCAGATGATTACATGATCAAGCCGTTCAGCTTGGTCGAGCTATTGGCACGAGTTCGTTCCCTCATTCGACGTTCGACAGGAAACGCATCGAATCGAATTACCATCGGCACCGTTGAAATCGACTTGTCGAGCAAGACCGTCAAAGAGTCTGGCAATCCGGTCGAATTGACCGCAAGAGAATACGCGATGCTTGAGTTGCTCGCAGTGCATGCAGGTAAATTGGTAAGTCGAACGATGATCTACAACCACATCTTTGACGAAAACGATGATACGCTATCGAATCTTGTGGACGTGCATATTTCTCATTTGCGAAAGAAGCTCGGCAAGGACTTCATCGAGACGCGGCGAGGCCAAGGGTACATTTTGCATGTTTAAGCTCTTCCGGTCCTTGCGATGGCGACTGCAATCCTGGCATGCGATCATACTTTGTTTGGTAGTAGCCGTTTTTGGTTCGCTGTTGCATTGGGAAATGGCTCGCGCGCATTGGGATCGAGTGGACGATGAATTGCTTGGTGCTGCGAGGCTCTTAGAGGGAGCTATGAATGCTGTCCCCTCGACCGTGCTTGAGGCAATGGCCAAGGATGTGACATCGCGAAGCGGGCCGCGTCGTCGAATGCCGCCTCCATTGAATCGACAACGGCGAGAACAGACCGAAAACGGTCCTCTCGCTGGGCCTCCGCAGGTAGAACCTAAGAGTTCTCGTCCTTTTCAGGATTGGAAGTTTCCGAAAACGGCTGCCGAAGCCAAATCCGATTTGACTCAAGAAGAATGGGAGGCGTCGATCGAACTGCCGCCTCAGTTGCCCGAACATTTGGGACGTCTGGAGGGCCCTGCCTACTTTATCATTTGGCGCAATGACGGTAGCGTGCTGAAGGATTCCAAGGTGCCGCCGCAAAGTCCCTACCCAACTTATCCAATTTCCGCTGCAATCGACCGAGATCGTTACGCGAGACAGCAACGGGGACCATTTCGTGAGGTGTTCATTCGAGGTCCGTTCGAGACCACCATTTGTGTGGGCCGACCGGCTTTAGGCGAGCAAGCCAAAGTCAACTCGATGACTTGGACGCTTGTTTTAGCCGGGCTATCTGTGTTGGGAGTTGGACTCGTCGGCGGTTGGTGGACGAGCAAGCGAGCCATTGAACCCATTGAGCGTATGAGTCGAACAGCCCAGAGAGTTAGCGGCAATAGTTTGTCGGAACGGATCGAGTTGTCAGGATTCGATTCGGAACTGGAGGGACTAGGCGCGTCGCTCAATACGATGCTCGATCGATTGGGGCAGTCCTTTGAACAGCAGCGCCAATTCACGGCGGACGCATCGCATGAATTCCGAACCCCCCTTTCGGTAATTCTGGCCAGCAGTGAGTTGGCCCTTTCCAAGCAGCGAACCGCCGAAGAATACCGAGAGCATTTGATCAAATGCCAACGCGCCGCCTTAAGAATGCAAGAACTCGGCGACTCGATGCTGACCTTGGCTCGGCTCGATGCGAATCCGACGCTCGAGACTCAGTCCTTCGACATGGCCAATCTACTTGAGGAAGCGATCGAATCAATTCGGCCACTGCTGGATTCGAGTTCTCTCCGATTGAAGTCGAACTTGAAGCCTTGCCAAATCGATGGCAATCGTTCGATGTTGCGACAAGCGATCGACAATTTGCTTTCCAACGCGATCAAGTACAACAATCCAAATGGACTTATATCCGTGAATTGCCAGTCCGTTGAGCAAACGATTGAGATTGAAGTCTCCGACACAGGGATCGGGATTCCAGAAGCATCGATCCCCAAACTCTTCGATCGGTTCTATCGCGTCGAAGAATCTCGTTCGCGCGTAGCGGGAGGAACAGGCCTCGGTTTGTCGATCGTACAACAGATAATTCTACGACACGGTGGCAAGATCAAAGTCGCATCAGTTGTCGGCAAAGGATCGACATTCTCGATCGTATTGCCATTGAATTCCAGCGAGCGTTAGGACTACTTGATTTTCCCGTTTAACAGTCAGCCGAAGTGCTCATCCTCGTCTATGAGCTTTTGCAAACCGGAGTAACAAGCCGACGCGTTTTGCTCGGTATCAAATTCGAGCGAGTCGTTCGGCAAAGCACGTTTTCGTTTTCGGTGCCAGTCCATGGCGTTGTTGTGCGCGATTCGGAACAGCCAAGTCGAAAAATTGGACTCGCCACGATAAGAATCGATTTTTTCCCAAACCTTGCGAAAGGTATCTTGGGTCAGGTCGGCTGCATCCTCCTAGTATCTGTTCCGTTGACAGTTTTAAGCGAATTTAGAAGCTTAGGACGTTGATGTTGTCAAGTTGCCTGCAGCAGCTTGTCAACGCAGCCACATAGATCGTATTTACTCCACAAGCCCCAAACGGGAGTTTGCG
>JANPHB010000076.1:0-12582 GCA_031424235.1 Pirellula sp. | reverse complement strand
TTGCAAGCAACGCATTCAGTGGACTGGGAGGTGCTCGAACCCTCCTCTCCGGCTCTTCAGGCCAGCGCTATACCGTCTCAGCTACCAGTCCATCTGCATGTAAAACGTTGGAAATAGGCACGAAAAAACCCGGTGTCACTTTGGGGTAACACCGGGTTCGCCAACGTTTGCTTCGTTAGTACGGCCGAGTGTTACCTCCGATGTGGATGTAAGGGGAGCGCATTCGCGTTTTGCAACACGATACAACCCTCATATCCATTAAATCGTTCGGTCAGTGTTGACCTTAGGTAACTGGGCCGTATTGAAGTCATGATCTCGTATCCAGTGATTGATTGCATTTAAGATTCCTTACCACGCCTTGTAGCGTGTACAGGAAGATAGACGTCGCTAAGATGAATTGGTTCGCTGAATTTTCTCGGTTCACCAAAATTCTAGCAACAAGCCAACATCCCGACATACGTATAAACGTAGATACCCAGCGAAAGTCTCCATCCTCAATGAATAATATCGAACTATTTTCTAATGCAAGCACGTTCGTTGTGGCCGGCGCATCGCAAGACCGATCCAAGTACGGGAACAAAGTCTTCCGTGCACTCGTCGCATCGGGTCGAAGTGTCTATCCGCTGAATCCGAAGGCAACCGAAGTAGAGGGCGATCCCGCGTTCGCCTTGATTGCTGATCTACCCGTTGTCCCAGAGTCCCTATCGATCGTCACGCCGCCCCAAGTCACACGCGAAGTCATACAACAAGCAATCGCCGCGGGCGTCAAGAATATTTGGATGCAACCCGGAGCTGAAGATGACCAAGCAAGCTTGGCCGCTCGGGATGCTGGACTCAACGTCATCGACGATGGAAGTTGTATACTTGTCAGTCTTTCAATTGAGCGATCATCGAAGTAGAGGTCCATCCAATGAAGTCCCAACAAGAACAGAACCCAAACGGCAAGAACGTAAAAGCGAATGTCAAGAAGAGTGAAAAGCCGTGCCAACCGGCTTGCCCTGTTTGCGGCGGATCGCTGATTGACATCCGCGCGAAGCTACAATGCTCCAAGTGTCACAGGATTTGCGAGACTTGCTGCGAAGGTGGTCGTGGATAGTCCCGACTCAAACTATTAATCTAACAAGCCACCAACAATCCATCTTCAACAACTAGTTCCACAATTTGCGCCTTGGCTCCCCCGAAGATAACGATCCATTCCGCAAATGTGTCTGCTCGCGCGAAGATGGAAGCGGGAATTCGGGCAATCATGGCGAGAGCAAATCCCCATCTGTGACAGAGTCGCAAAAATCTTGAAAACAGGTGTGACTTGGCCGCTTGAGACGCTCTCAATCATTGCAGGTCGTTGGGCAATCTTGAGGTGACTAAGCACAGAACTTGTATTCGCGGTGCCAGGCAAGGTGCTGAGGATCAGGCCACAATTCTTTGTTTGTGGGCAGAGCGATTTGCAAGCCATGGAAGTCTCGTAGAGACTTCTGGTCACGTGTGTCTTCGTCGAAGGCCGAGTGAGCGACGATGACTCGGTAATCATCACCTAGCGACCATAGGCCTTGGTCGAACATCCAGTGAGCGTTCTTGCAAAGCGCAATCCCGTTTTTTGGATCGTTGTTGCGGGATTCAGAAAACTGGTGGATAATAGGTTTAGCACACCGATGCGATTAGTAAATATTTGTGGCACTCCGACTTACTAGTTGGTCCTGGTTTCACTCGGACCCTTTTCCGTCATTTCGAACTCGTTTGGTGTATTCCTACAGTGGTTGTAGTGGCCGAGTTCGAGACCTTTTCGGGGAGGCGATGAGCACGAAAATGGATGCTGGAATGAACTTAGAATACTCCTCGATTGTGCATGTCCATAGTTAAAGCGATGGTAACGCCTCCACGAGTAAAAGTCGGGGGCATGCGTTCATGCCGTCGGCTTCACGGCTTCACGGCTTCACGGCTTCACGGCTTCACGCTGAGGGTAATGACCCTTTTTGCTAGAATCAAAACGCTGCTTCGAATCCTAATCCAAAGACAATCGCATCGCGTTCGATACCGCTAGGTCTGGCGACATACTGCATATCGGGCTGGATAGCCAGCCATTTCCTTACGCGTGCTTTGTAGAAAAGCTCCACGGCATTTTCCGATGTCTGTCCTGTTTGGGCAGTTTGGACCTTACTGTATTCGACCAACGAGAATCCAAGCCCCAGTGTGTCTGCATCCCGATTTGGTAATAGGCCGCGATAAACTAGGCCACCACCATAGTTTTGTCCTAGCTTGTTTCGATCCGATGGCGCCCAACTAAATTGGAAGAACGCGCCAAGACCCTGTGCGGCATCGCTATTCTCCGCGATCAGCATCCGATCCGCAGTAGTATAAAAGCCGTAGTTGTTTTCAAAAACGGAATTACCATCCAATGAGGCAGTATCGCTCGTCGTTAACCAACTGCCGAAACGAACGAGCGTTAGCAGGGAATTTTCTATTTCTGCAAAGGGCTCATAGTCCGCTTGACCAATGAAAAACATGCCCCGGCTAGTCATGGTCGTCCACCATTGGCCAATATCAGCCCCCTGATCGTAAGCCCCGCCACCCAGCAATAATTGTTTACTCTGTTTAACCAAGGAGGTAACACCAACCGTTTGGGTTGGCCAAGTTGGAAGCGGAATGTTGGGTAGTGTCAGGAAGGATGAATTGACGAAATCACCTCCAAAATTGGTGAATGCGAAATGGCTATTTGGGTCCTGCCGACCCAGCTTGGCGGTCAGTAACCCCTCAGCAAATGTATGTTGGTACCAATACTCTCCCAATTGTGTTAGATCCGCCGCTTTGGGACTGGTGTCGATATTGCTGTAGAATTGTGCGTCGCCGACAAAATCTTGGCTGAGCGTTCGTCCGTGACTTTGGTGCATATAGACGGAAAACTTGCCGTTTTTCCACCAGTTAGCATTTTCGGTATCAATACTCAATGTTAAGTCGAGATTGCCTCGATAGCGGGTCGCACGCTTGGTGCTGATTCCACCCTGCGCGTTGTTGTAGGTTTGACCTGTATAAAGATACTCCGCCTGGATCGGACCCAGTTTATGCATGCGTTCACCGAGCAGGGGAGCTGCGTCCGCATCCTCAGTTATGTCTTCGTTGCTACGGCTGGCGTCAGCCCCCAGATCATTCTCGGCATTTGTTCCATCCGCCGCTTGAGTAGATAGCTTTAGCGCGGATGATTCCTCGGTAAGTGCTGGAGGTGGCACATCCTGGACTTGGAATGCGATGGGACTCGTCGACTGTGACCAGCCGTTGGGACCATTGAACGCAAGGAGTGAAGTAAAAAGGGTGATTTTGCACAGTTTGCATAGCTGGATATTCACACACATTAACTCCTTGTCTTAACGGTGATCGAGGACCCTCATACAACCGGTTCTTTCGTCGTAAGCCGTCTGAGAAAGCCACACAATCCATGATTGCAAGGGTTATTACGGTTAGTGAGTCTGCGTAGTGAAGTCCACAACGAAAGTGTGCCAACTCGATAGGTTTTCCTCTGAAAACGATTGGTGCGTCCTAGTTTTTAGTCCGCTGATACCCGTCTCGGAACAGCGATTGCGCCGTGGATGTGTTTATCGTTCTAAGGGGATTCGCTTTGTCACTTCGAAACCAGATCGCCATACTTTTGATCGCGCTTTCGATCCTTTTCGTCATTTCGACCTATTCCGTGCAGTTGCTGGTTGTGATGCCAGCGTTTGTTGAGCTTGAGCGACAGGAGGCGGTGCGTGACGTCCATCGCTGTGTGGACGCTTTGGCCCGTGATCTCGAGGATGTTTCCAACATTGCCAACGACTGGTCGGCCTGGGATGACTCGTACCAGTACATTCAAGACCACAATGAAACGTTTGCTAAGGTGAATTTGGTGGACCAGGCGTTTTCGACCACTCACGTCAATTTGATTTGTTTGATGGACAGGAATCGCAGAATTGTCTGGGGTGAATCACGGGATATGACGACGCTTGAGGTCATTGACGTTCCAGACCTCTTTGTTTCGCTTCAGGAAGATTCGGGCACGCTTATCAACTACGAAAGCAACGACGATGTCAACAAAGGAATTGTATTGACCAGTAAGGGACCCATCCTACTGGCGTCCCGGCCACTCATCACCACGTTGCGCGAAGGACCGATCCAGGGATCGATCATCATGGGGCGATTTCTAGACGAGCGGGAAGTAAAGAGTCTGGCCGATCGCACGCACTGTGCGATCGAAGTATGGACACCAAACCAGACAGAAATTTCGCAGACGACCCGACGGCATTTCACTACATGTTCGGAAACGGGTGTGGCTAGCATCGAGGTCTTCGATGAAAAGACACTGCATGCCTACACGGTTATGAACGATGTGTACAACCAACCGGCGCTGTATCTGAGAGTCAGCATACCACGTAAAATCACAGCCCAGGGCCGTATTTCTGCAAACGTGGCCACAGGCTGCAGTATCGCAGGCGGAATACTCACTTTGTTTGCCGTGTGGGGCTGTATGCATTGGCGAATCATCGGTCCATTGCAACGAATGGCAAGTCATGCAGTGCGAATCGGGAAACAGGACGACCTCAAAGCTCGGCTTAAATTCCGTCGCAATGACGAAATCGGGACGCTTGCCAACGAGTTTGACGAAATGGTCGAAAATCTTCATCAGTCCCGCAAGAAAGTTCTTGACACGGCGCATCGCGCTGGCATGGCCGAGATCGCCTCCGAAGTCTTGCACAACGTAGGCAATGCGGTGAACTCAGCCAATTGTTCCGTTGAATTGCTCGACGAGCGACTCAATCGGTCCAAGGTCAGCGGATTTGGACGGGCATCAGGATTGCTTCGTGAACAGGCACCGCGCGCCGCAGAGTTTTTCGGACAAGACCCGCGTGGACCAAAACTGATCGATTACTTAGTGAATCTCAATGACTCCCTGCAAATCGAAAGAACAGACAACCAAGCGGATGTTGTAAGGTTGCGGGAAACTGTCCGGCACATACGCGATGCGATCGCAGCGCAGCAGACGTTTGCGGGACGCTCAAATTTCACGCAAGAGGTTGAACTTCCAGCCCTGATTGATGAAGTTTTGCAAATGAACCAAGAATTGTTACGGTCAACAGAGGTAGACGTCGTCATTGAACTACCTCCTCTACCCGAGTTGCAATTGAACAAGAGCAAAATGATCCAAGTTCTTGTGAATCTAGTGCGGAACGCAATTCAAGCAATGCAGGGCCAGCCTTCGGATGCTCGCCGATTGACTCTTTCAGCTCGTATTGTGGAAGAGGACGGACTCGAGATCGAAGTCACGGATACAGGCATGGGCTTTGAAGACGATGTCCTCGCTAACCTGTTTACACATGGCTTCACAACCAAAGTCGATGGAAATGGGTTTGGCCTGCATTACTGCGCCAATGCAATCCGCGAGTCGGGCGGGCACATCACCGCTCAAAGCGCAGGTTCAGGTCAGGGTGCTACCTTCCGCATTCGACTACACCAGGTGATACCTCATGTTGAAACCGTAACGTAGTGGGAAACACATCGGAAAGTACCATGCACTCCCCAATCCTTGTAAGTAACAGTATGTCCCAGTCGATTTTCATCCATCGTATCTTATTGGTCGACGACAACCCTTCGATCCATGAAGACATTAAGAAGATACTTCAGTCGCCAGCGAACGACCATTTGGCTCAGGCAGAAGCGGATCTCTTCGGTGAATCCATAACGGATTCTGCGATATCCAATTCTCCGGTCATATCCTTCGAATTCCAGTCCGCAATGCAAGGCCAACAGGCGTTGGCGATGGTAGAGGACTCCGTGCGCAGCGGTCGACGCTTTAGCATGGCCTTTGTCGACGTACGCATGCCACCTGGCTGGAGCGGCATCGAAACAATCAAGCGATTGTGGCAAGTGGATCCAAATCTCGAAGTCGTCATCTGCACGGCTTACTCCGACTACTCATGGCAAGAAATTGTTGCCGAACTCGGCTCCACCGACCGTTTTTTGATTCTGAAGAAGCCATTTGAATCTATAGAGGTTCGGCAATTGGCGATGTCACTGACAGCGAAGTCCGCACTGCAATCCGCCCAAAGAAACCAATGTGCCAATCTGGAGCAAGCGATCGCAGAACGTACCGTCGACCTAAATGCAGCCAAGGAAGCTGCGGAACAGGCTAGCCGAGCCAAGAGCGAGTTCCTCGCTAATATGAGCCACGAAATTCGCACACCGCTCAATGGAATTGTCGGTATGCTGGAGTTGCTCAGTTCCACCCAGATGGACGACGCTCAACGGCGATTCATCCGCGCTGCAGAAACGTCGGCGGATTGCCTGCTCAGTTTGATCAATGACATTTTAGACTTCGCCAAAATCGAAGCTGGGAAAATTGAACTCGATCCAGTGGAATTCAACTTGCGTCTTCTGTTAGAGGATGTCGCAGAGATGATGGCGCCCAGGGCGCAAGCCGCCGGATTGGGAATTTTCTGCAAACTACCCGCCGATCTGCCGATCCATTTAATTGGTGATTCCGGTCGACTGCGTCAAATCGTAATCAATTTGGTAAGCAATGCGGTCAAATTCACCGAACGAGGCCAAATCGTTATCAGTGCCCTCGCACTCGAGTCCAAGGATGGCGAGACGATGTTTCGCTTTGAAGTCTCAGATACCGGGATCGGCATCCCAGAGGATCGTCTGAGTCGTTTATTCAAGTTGTTCTCGCAGGTAGACACATCAACCACTCGGCGATTCGGCGGCACCGGATTGGGATTAGCACTTTGCAAACGTTTAACCGAACTGTTCGACGGCGAGATTGGTGTCGATAGTACTAACGACGTCGGTTCGACGTTTTGGTTTACTGCGAGGTTGCAGACGGCGACAACCCAGGTTCAAATTGAAAGCGTGCCCAGTTGCCTCGAGCACTTTGGCGTTCTGGTCGTCGATGACAACAATACCAGTCTTGAGATTGCAGGCAACTTTTTGTGCGAATGGGGAATCCCATACGAGGTCGCTAACCACACAGCGGCTGCACTCGACAAGTTGAAAGCCGCTGTCCATGAGGGGCGTCCGTATGGATTGGCTATACTCGATCTGCAAATGCCCGGTATGGTTGGCGGCGAATGGATCGAACTCATTCGGAACTCGAGCGAGATTGGTGCAGTTCCGTTAATGCTGCTCACCTCCATGAAGGATGCACCTAGCCGCCAGCAACTCGAAGCATGGCGCGTCTTGGGCTGCATCAACAAACCGATCCGTCGATCGTGCCTTTTTGATGCACTCATCCTTGCAAGTGGCAGCAATACCTTCAATGCACCACAAAAGGTAGAAACGGACTTGGATTCGAGAAGTCTCGTGGTTGCTAGTACTGGCTATCGTGTGCTCGTTGCGGAGGACAACGATATCAACCAGATCGTGATACAGCAGTTGCTCATTCGGATGGGATATTCATGCACCATAGTTAGCAATGGCCAAAAAGCAATCGACCAGGCAGCGTCTCGGACGTTTGACGTTGTGCTCATGGATTGCCAAATGCCGGTGCTCGACGGCTTTGGTGCTGTTTCGATCATTCGTAGCCGTGAGGCAACGGAGGGGGGGTGGGGCAGGCGTGGCGAACGTCTCCCAATCATTGCACTTACCGCGAACGCATTAGCTGGCGACCGCGAAGCGTGTCTTTCAATCGGTATGAATGACTATCTACCCAAGCCAATAAATCGCAAGAATTTAGAAGCGACTTTGCAGAGGTGGCTGTCACACTCCGATGCCATTTCCAGCGAACTACCAACGTCCGTAACCAGCACGAGTACTTGCAGTCCCATCGTCATTTCGGACGAACCTTGCTTTGATCGAGAAGATTTTCTGGATCGATGCTGTGACGACCTTGAATTGGCAATTGAACTTCTAGACATGTTTACCGATTCTGCGACCGAGAGACTTCAAGCCATTCAAAACGCTGTCATCCAGCAAGATCGCAAGCAGCTCCTCTGCCTCGCACATACACTTAAGAGTGTCGCTGGAAACTTGTCAGCCGGGACTCTATTGAAATACACTTCCAGGATTAACGAAGAGTATCGCGATGTCAATTGCGACATCGACTCACTGCTACAGGAAGTCTCGGCGATGCAAGGCGAGTACAAGCGATGCCTGGATGCAGTACCCACTTTACGCCAGTCGATGCTAATGCCGTGATTTGAAGCTGCCATGTTGTTGGAACTGGCGTCTCCCCATGGATGTGGAACGCTGAAAGAAATCCGAGGTGCGATTTTTGGCGTAAAAACGAGTCGCCACTTGCATGTTGCGGTCTGCTTGAGGTGTGCTCTCAAGCACTCCCCAAAGAATGCAGCCAACTACCGCAATCGCAAAAGTCAGCATAATCTTCTTCATTCGGATCTTCATTCTATGTTAATTTCCAAAAAGGAACTTTCATCGTGCGCATTCAGCCTGATTGGTTTCTGCGGCGATGTCAAGTTTTTATCCTCGCGGTACAAAAACTCCGCCACAGGTTTCGACAGCGATTTTCCGGGCTTTTGCCGAGCCGAACAGCAATCACCTACGCCACACGGCGATAAGACTTCAGATGCCCGCCAAGTTCAGAATCACAAACGATTTCCCCTGCGGGAAATGCAGTCAGAAGCGGCGGATCGCTATCCCGAACTGGCGGTAAATTATCCCGAGCCGAATGACCGCGTCGCCGGTTATACCAGTCCATTGCAGTTCGAAGAATTAGGTCAATGTGCCGATTGCTGACGATACAGAATCCGTTGAGCACTTCGTGTTTGAGCGTCTGGATGACTCGCTCCACGTGCGATTGCAGGTTCGGTGACCTGAAGGTCGGCAAAATAAGTTTATTGCTGCGGAACTAAAGGTCGCGGTTCGAACCGTTGAATCAAGACGAGCGAGAGCGATGGCAAAGCTACAGTAGTGACGCTTGCGGATATGGTCAAACTCTGGGCCCGCGTTCAAAGTCTTTAGTTCTTTAGCTTCATCTGTAGCTTCACCAGAAGGTCGATGTCCTTCTCGATTTGCTGAGATTTGAACGCAATTTTGCGTTCAAGATCCTTGATGGCTTGGGCTAGAAACTGCTTGTCCTGCACAAAGTACTGAACCATATCAACGGTTTTCGAATTGTCGATTTCCAATTCGTGCTGGAATGGCTTCCGAAGATTGTTACTCATCGTTCCTGCCTTTTAGTGTATTCTCAATCAGGAGAATAATGGCAGAGGTTTGTAGCTATCGCCAAGAATCGCCGTCGGATCAGTGCCGAGCCAATCCTTCAAGACGGAGGCGTAAACTTGGCGGAAGTCGTATTCGTGCTTCAAATCTCCCTCTTGCAAATCGGTCAAGTTCGGACGGTTGCCAACAAGTCCGGATTTGACGCCACCGCCGCAGAGGAACATTGGACCAGCCGCGCCGTGATCTGTTCCTTCGCTGGCGTTCTCAGAAACTCGGCGACCAAACTCACTGAAAGTCATCACACAAACGCGTTGATCATGATTGTGGTCGGCTAAATCGCGAACTAGCGCACCGACCGCATCGCTCCATTGACGAAGTAAAACGGAGTGTGTCTGTGCTTGTTGAGCGTGAGTGTCGAAGCCGTCGTGCTGGACGTAGTAGACTCGTGTTGTCAATCCAGCGTCGATCAACTGAGCGACTACTCGCAGCTTCTTGCCGAGCTCTGTTTCAGGATACTTAACATCGCTGCGATAACTCTGCGCGGCTTCGGTGACTCGCTTGCTGGCAGAAATCGCCGACGAAGTACTGGACTGAAGGAAATCTAGCAAGTCGTTGCTTCCAGAATCTGCCGCAGTCGTTTTATTCTCTTCGAGCAACATACGGAGCGATTGTTTGTCATTGCCACGCAATTGAAACTCGGCGAGTTCCTTCACCGTCGGCACGCGTACATGCGTGGAGGCCACGGCGAACGGTTGCTGCTCGTGTCCCAAGTGCAACGCAGGTACGTCGCCACCGGCTGCGACTGGTTGCTTATCCAGGAAACGACCAAGCCAACCATCGGGGCGCGGCTGATCTTTGCGGCGGCAAGTATGCCAGATATCCATCGATTCGAAATGCGAACGATTCGGCTGATCATACCCCACGCTTCGTACGACTGCGAATTTGTTCGCCTGAAACAAATCGTATACGCCAGACATAGAGGGATGAAAACCGGTATCGTCATCACATTTCAGAACATCACCAATCGGCACAGCAAGTTTCGGTCGAGCTGCTCGGTAGTCATCATTTTTGTAAGGAATGACCGTATTTAGCCCGTCATTACCGCCGGACATTTGCACCACGACCAAGATCCGTTCGCCGGTAGTGCCGGTTGAAGCGGCCTGTGCAAAACACTTTGGTAAGGTCGCTCCGATTCCGATTGCAGCAGCACCACCGATTGAGCTCTGAAGAAACCTGCGACGACTCGAGTTTGTTTGAATCAACATGGATAGTGTCCCTTATTATTTCAACCGAGTTGGCAAATGGGAAGCGAAGTCATGGCGTGCAGTAGCGAGCGCATTCGTCGCTCTACATCACCGGAATGAACGTCAGCAGATTCACGGAGTTGGACCTTAGTCGTCTCGTTTAAACGAACGGCGAGGAGGCAATGCTCAAAGTGCTCAATAGCCTCATCCGTCGTGTACACTTTCTGGCCTTCCAAGTATTGCGATAACGACTTACCGTCAAATCGCGTTGCATCATTGGCCAAGATATCAGCCATCAAATTGGCTCGCCCCAATAGTGTGGACGAATTAATCCACGCGCGGCCACCATCCCACCCTTTGACATTCGGCGGATAGAAAAGACCCTGGCCGATATCCAACAAGCCTTGGGCAACCAACTGCGCATTGGTCGTTGCCTTTAGTGATCGCAGCGTACCAATCACTAACTCAACCGGCGACTTGATCTTGCGAGCCATTGCGTGCTTCGAGAAGAACAGATTGCTTGCCAAAAGCAATCTCAGCGCGGGGGCCACTTGTAGGTCGTTGGCACGGAACGCATCAGCGAGGGGTTGCAGTATGGCATCCGTCGGTTCAGGTGCATCGCTGATGAAGAAGCGATACCACTTTTTGGCCAAAAATCGTTCGGTCGCTGGTTGCTCAAGAACAATGCGTACACCGTCGTGGCCATCAAAGTTGCCGCTCTGATTTAGGACAGTCTTAGAACCCAAATCGTGTTGGTAGCGATTCTCGCGGAACTTTTCGCTCTTGATTTCCCAGCCCGTGAAGCACCGCGCCAGCTCTAACACATCTGCTTCTGTGTAATTCCCTTCACCCAAGCAAAACAGCTCCATTAACTCGCGGGCAAAGTTTTCGTTTGGATGCGCCTTGCGATTGATGGCCGAGTCGAGATAGATCAGCATCGCGGGGTCTTGAGCAATTTTGTGAGCCAGTTCGCCAAAGTGCCCCAGAGCATGGTCGCGCAACAACTGGCTTTGGTTCCACATCATCCGGGCATTGTTGACCTTCTCAGCTCCTGTTGCAAAGTGCCCATGCCAAAACAAGGTCGCCTTTTCGAGCAATTGATTCGGAGTGTAAAGCAATCGATAGACCCAGGCGGCAGATAGTTTTTTCGGATCGCCACCGGCCAAAGTCGCTTCCGCCAATGCATCGGCGGTAGCGCGAAAATCTGACGTTTCGCTGTGGCTGGAAATTAAGTCGTCGACAACTTCTGCCGGAGTTCGTTTTAGAGCCGACTCGATTGTCGCCAAGTCCGCACCGAAACCAGCGCGACGATATAAGTGTGCGACCAAGGATCTTTCCCAAGGACGATCGTTCGTCGGCTCGAAAGGTTGCCAAGCCCAAGTTGGATCGATCATTTGCATATCACTCATGGTCCAGCTCCTTTGGAAGATTGACATCGATGCGGGCCGCGAACGTTAGCTGCGTATCGTTAACGTCCAAGTTCAGACTTGCTTGGCGACAGAACCCAACCAAATCGAGCAGCAAGCTGATTTCGCCCTCGGCGGCCTCTTTGCTGTGTCCTTTTTCGAGCATATTGTTGGCGACCAACTGCGGCTTGTTGATTAGAAGTATTTTTTGCAACGTCGTCGCGTCCAGATTTGCGACAGTATTTGAATGTGAAGCATTACCATCTTGACCTTTCACAGAACTGTCGAGCCCAAGTAACTCGCGCGCCAGCAGAGTTGAACTCGATAGAACTACGCGTTCACCAGAGAACGCTAACGTCGGTGAGAAATTGAACTGGATCGGCGCTTCGCGGCTTTCTCGTTGGTCGTGTTTTGGCACAAAGGTCGCTGTGACTAGTTGAGCTTCACCTTCCTTTTCCATACCTAAATCGAGCTGAGGTTGACCATTCATTGACCCAGTTATAGTTAAGAAACCAACAAAGGCTTGAAAAACACGTCGCAATTCGGGCTGTGTTTCCTTGGGATTCTTCATCCGAAACTCCATTGCAAATGCAGGGAGCTTGATTGTTGGTTGAGGTAGAACGTCGGCAAAATTTGGAACTTTGCCAACTATTTGTACGTCGCTTTCCAGAGAGCCGAGAATGTCTTCACCAAAATCACGTCCGGCGAAGAAAGTCGTCAGTTGTGTATCGGCCACCGCCAATTGATCGTTGGCTTTATCCGTAAGCAAATCTCCGCAGCGCATCCACATT
>JANPHB010000075.1:0-5611 GCA_031424235.1 Pirellula sp. | reverse complement strand
CAGCATAGCGCAGAAAATGCAGCCATGAAGAAAAATTTGCATTCCAGTTCAGTAACCGAAGTAGGGCCAGTAAATTTTGACCGCGATTCAACAGACGATTGCACAAACCTAAACGTGGATGCGCCATTTCCGATTGTTGGTGTCGGTGCTTCGGCCGGTGGGTTGGAGGCATTCACGCAGTTACTCAAAAATCTGCCGCTGGATACTGGCATGGGCTTCGTGCTGGTGCAGCATCTTGATCCAGAGCGTGAAAGTGCGTTGACGCGGATTCTAACGCGGGCCACTTTCCTTCTAGTACATGAGGTCACGAACAATCAAGTTGTTGAGGCCCATCAAGTTTATATTATTCCGCCGAACACGACGCTCAGCATTAGCCAGGGCGTTTTGACGCTGGAGCCGCGACCGAAGGTGCGAACGCCGCATCGGCCAATCGATATTTTTTTTGAGTCGCTCGCGCAGGACCTGCGAGAAAGTGCCATTGGCGTGGTTCTGTCTGGCGCGTTAAGCGATGGCACGTTAGGGCTTGAGGCGATCAAAGCCGAGGGTGGGATCACGTTCGCGCAGGATGATTCGGCCCAGTTCGACTCGATGCCGCGCAGCGCCGTGGGCGCGGGCTGCGTGGACCTGGTTCTTTCGCCAGCCGACATTGCGAAAGAACTCGGCCGGATTGCCAAGCGACCATAGGTCGCGGGGCAACCGTTCGATCTTGTAACCCGCCCGGGAAGTAATTGCGCGGAGGCGATCAACGATGAGGACGACGACAAGCCGCTTCTATCGGGCTGACGCGGAATGCCGCCCACACAATCCATCCAGGTGCTTTCCGAAGCTGAAGGGAAGGTGGACAATCACGAAAATGATCGATGTCTACTTCCTCGTTTGCATCCACCTCGGCTCACGCCGAATTTGGATTTCGCCAAGTACCGACAATCCAACTGGCGACTGGACGAGCCAGCAAGCTCGCAACTTCCAAATGCACATCGACGACAATGATTTGAAATGCAACTATGTCTCCCGGGTCAATGACACGAAATATGTGAAGAACTTCGACGCCATCTTCACTAGCTCCAATTGCAAGATAAAACGCATCACGCCCAGGTCACCCAACCTGCAAGCTCACGTGGAGCGAGTCATCCAAACAATCAAACACGAAGTGCTCAACGGATTCTGCATCGTTAGCAACCGGCACATGGACCTAATTCTTCGAACTGCAATGGACTGGTACAACAAGCGTCGCGGACATTCTGCGAGAGATAATTTGACGCCAGTTCGGGATACAGATCCGCCGTTATTAGCTGCTTTTCCAACTGGAGAGATCGTCTGCGATTCTGAACTTGGCGGGCATTTGAAGTCTTATTGCCGCGTGGCGTAGGTGACTGCTGTCGACGCAGGTAACGCGGAATTTGCGAGGAAGCGGAATTGACCATCGCAAAAAGTGTCGCCAGAGTTGCGAGACGGTTCGGAATAGGCCCGGGAGATCGCTTTCGAAACATATGGCGGAATTTTTACCGCGCGGTATCTACGCCCAATGGAACTCCCTATCCGTATTGCTACCTTGAGCATTACTGTGCAGGAAACGTCACTTTGGTCATGTTCCCGTACCCTGAAGGCCACTCGCTCTCGACTTCGATCTGCCCTATAAAATCTTCGTCGCTAAGTTTAGCCGCGAAGTCCTTCTGAAGCTTTCCCGCTTGGTCAACAAACAGTTTCACCAAATACTTTCCATGTGGCAGTTTCAGGGAAGGTATCTGCTTCTCCCAATCTGAATTTTTGTTGGCCGTCAAACTCAGTGAATATTGCCACAGGTTGCCACCTCCGAACATAGGTCGATGCGAAGTTGCCATTCGATTCTCGGACCAACCGGAATCGGTCATTTGATATACGTCAACCTGCATGAGCATTTTGTCGAACTTGGCGGGAATACCTTCGACTTTGAGCCATATGTCGGTGACGATAGATGCTTCTGGGTTTGGTTCTGGCAGTAGTTCGATTTTGGTATACTTGCTTTGGACCACGGCCACATAATCGTCAATGAAACGGCGAAACTGCTTATATGTCCGGTCGCCTATTACCATTTTCAGTCCACCGCCATGCTTAACTTGCATCATTGGCTTCAAGAGCAACAAACTATTCGCTGGGTTTTTAGCGTCAATTAGTTCCGCTTCAAGCATGTACTTTAATGTCGCTTCAGGATCACCGAGTTTAATCCACGACACCTGTTCACCATGTTCTGACACCTGCTTCTGATTGCGGTCGGGAGAATGACAGGCCGCACAGCGCCCCACTTCCGTCCACACGTTCTCAACAAACGATGCTAGTACTCGATCATTGCGGGCATGCCGAATGACTTCCACGGGTAGTTGGGAACCGATCGGTTGAGCGTCCTTGTCAGCGATCAGCGTAGAGTCGATCACCGCTGCGTGGACCCAATCTCGAAATGCCTCGTACTCTTTCCGCCGCACGTTCTCCGTCACGAGAGTCGGTTGCTTAGGTTGACGGCTGATGAACTGCAGTATCTTGGAATCATCTGGGTTGGCCATGTCAATCAAGCCAGCGGAAACCAAAGATGCGAAAGTCTGCTGCTGTGTTGGGCGAATGTATTCTTTCAAATCAACACCGCTCAGATGGCATTCGACGCAACTCGATGGATTAACTGACTGAAAAATCGGGAGAATCCGTTTCTCAAAAATAGCTAGCGCAGTGCCACTACCGAAATTTGAAGAAGACTGGTCGCTTGCCTCGGCCTGAACAGACACGTCACCTTGAGCCTCTCGATCATCGCGGTGGGCTTGATTTGACTGAGCGGTGAAAACTTGAGGTTCGTTGATTTGGCCGCACCCGACCATTTTGCAAAGAACCGCAGACATGATTATTAGGCGAATAGTCGATGCCATAGATATCTCTCATTCACTCGAAAACGACGAACAATTCGGAACGACGCCAATTTTACAGGCGGTAACGTCGCGTGGCTAGAACGGATCGGATATGGAAGTACGTCGACGGGAGTGCACGGTGAATTGAGCGCTAGCCCGCTCAATGTTCAGCCAAGAACTTGATAGCAGGCAGAGAGGGTACGATGATTTCTTTGTTTCTATTGGACCAAAAAAATTCTGAATCGCAAAAGTGCTTCGCACTCGCCATTTGCAAATCGCTGTTCCAAGCCCCTGTGGACATGAATCGGCCCGATCCTGCAGCCTTTGACGAAATATTAGACCACCCTTGCCAGAGCTATCCGAGCAGGGTTCGAAATCCTTGCCACTCGGAATTTCAATAACCTTGCGAGGATTCCTCAACTCCGATGGAAGTCATCAACCAAGCGATTGGTCCGTAGCCATAATCATGCATCGCCCCCCGCGTGAATATGGATTCGCTAAGGGCCGGTTTACCTTATCCGCACTCATCGCTCGTCCGCGATGACAGCAGCAGGCTACGGTAAGAGAGATCAAGTTCTCAACCGATGCTTCTCCGCTCGACCATAGCCCTATTCCGGCCACCGGACTTGGCGCTGTAAAGAAGCTTATCGGCTCGTTCGAACCAACTTTCCGAGTTGTCTTCGGCTCTTAAGATTGCAGCTCCTAGCGAAATCGTACAGATTTCTAATTTTTCGCCCGTGCTTTTCACTGTTAAATCATTTTCGAAGAAGAACTGACAAATATCCTCCGCCAATTGTTTTGCTTCGTCTGGCTCAACATTGACGAAAATTGCGAATTCGTCTCCGCCATAGCGAGTGATCGTTCCATTCAATGCCAGCTTTTTTAAGTTGCTGCCTACGAAGCGGAGAACACTATCTCCCGTGGCATGACCGTGAATGTCGTTAATGCTTTTGAATTTGTCTAAGTCCACTAGGAACAGGTAATTGGGGGTGTCACTCGTACGAGTTTCATTGGCACAAATAATAGTAGCGTCGAATAACCGACGATTGCCAATTCCCGTGAGTGGATCGATTTGGATTGATCTTTGCAATTCAACCAAGGTCTCTCTAAGGTCGTCAACTTGATTCTTCGATGACTGCAACCTGGAGTCGATATCTGCTATTTGCTGCTGCATTTTCTCGCTGCCGTACAGCACTGTGCTGAGGCAACTCTTGATTTCTGAGGGCGTTACGCTTTCATCAAGCAAGCGTTCGCTTGCGGATGCAATCGATCCACCGAATTCGACGTTCGCTCCTTGCTGTTCGGAGATTAGCGATTGAAGTCCTTCCAGTTCTGTGACGAGCTTTTCGCTGATTGCCTCGTTGGCTTCGGCTGAAGGAGATGAGCTCAAGAACTGCTGTCGGAGATCTTGCAGTTGTGTCGAGCTAACTGACTTTGCAACTTTTACCGCATGCGTAAGTTGATCTTGAATGGCTTTATTGCCACCCTCGACAAAGCGATACCAGACTTCGTAGACCTCAGGTATTGGCGGCGTTTTAAAGGTGCTGATGTAGGTTAACGCCTCTTTCGCTATTGAAAAGGCCCTGGCATTTTCATCTTCACTGTTCGTGTCGACTCTGGGTTTTGGCAATAGCTTTTGCATGTTTGAACTCCGGACTGAGATGGACTTAGAGGTATGTAGGATGTGGTTAGGGGAAATGCTCCAATTAACCAAAAAAGTATGCAATATCGAGCAAAAGCGCTACCAAATGGCGGTTTGGGCGGATTGTCACGGTTGTTCACAGCGCATTCCATTGCTCCCTCTGGAATAACATCCTCGGCAATGATCATTTCTTCGGCGGTTAGAGTTTTCATGGAATCCAAATATGTCAACCAGCTCAGAAATACCCACCAGCGAACGAACATACCAATTCGGCAGGCGAGCAACTCCAGTCGGCCACCACAGCGATTCGGCCGCATGTCCAATGGCTTTTCGGCTCAAAGTGCTACAGCTTAGTCTGACTGACCCTTTGGCTTAGCCGAATCGGGTGTCAGTTAAAAATCCAAGTGATCCAAATCGATCTCAAGCAAACAGGTACCAACTCAACCCTATGTTGTGCAACGAGAAACGAAAAGTAGACAGGTGACTGTCTCGACGTACGTAGCAACAGACCGAACTAACATCGTCCCCCTAACTCGATGGCTCAATCGGTCGACAGTTCCACCAACTCGAATAGCAGAACGCCGACATCGGAGCACATTTAATAGATTGCACCTTCGGCGAGCATCTGCAGGACCGATTGTCGCGGAGCAGGGAAAAGTAGGCATGGGTTACTAGGCTACTACCCCGCGTCAAGTGAACATGCCACAATTCAAATATGAGGATCACTAAACGCAGTCCTCATTCCTTTTAAACTTACTGAGCCCCCCCGTGTTTGCCAATCCACTCCGCGCATTTTGCAATTAGACTGACTTGCTGCCCCTACCCATTCCGTCGCGGCGATCCATTTTCATCGACCAACTCGGTGGAGGTAAGCGAAATATCCAACCACCTGAACATCAAAGCACTTGCCGGACTTGGTTTCGCGTACATACTTCTTGATTCTAGCACTTCTGCCCGCAGGCAGGCCCTTGCAAACTATTTTGTTGCGATTGCCCCCAGCCCTTTGGTGGCGCTCGACATCAACTTCGACTCTGGCCATGGTGTGACTATGTTGAAGTTATCTATGCCCGCCTCGACGAGACTCGAAATACATGCCAAA
>JANPHB010000074.1:0-49980 GCA_031424235.1 Pirellula sp. | reverse complement strand
AGGAATCGCCAACACGGAAGCGTGTTGGCAAAAGAGCTTTGGCATCGTGAGCCCAAAGCAAACAGTAACCGCAACGCCAAACCAAGTTAGAAACCGAAAAAAGATGAAGCAGCCTAAAATAGAAAAATCAAACCAGCCCCGCTGGCTCGGTCACCGCTGCGCTGCAAAAGTGGGGCTCCGACAAACAAGCGTTCGCTTGTTTAAGGACTAGGAAGGGGAACGATGGGAGTCGTTCCCCTTCTTCATTTACCTGAATTGCCAACTCCTCAGCATTGACTGATGGTGGCAGATTATCTCTTGCAGAATGACCAGATCACTGGTTATTCCGATCATTGCAGTTCGAAGAATAAGGTCCATGTGCCGATTGCTGACGATATAGAAGCCGTTGATTACTTAGTCGCAAAACTTAACCTGTGTCTTTAGACTGCTTGACGGACTGCTCTAATGCCATCCTTTCAGAACGATCCGGCACCTCAAAACGGCCATGTGGGTGTTCACCTGCATCCCAACTGATTGCAAATAGGAGGGTTGTCGGATATGCTCGAACAGGGCGACGAACCATTTCGAAATTTCAGGATTGAGGAATTGATTCCGAAAAGCAACTACGCGAGATCGTCCGAAATCGGAAAAGTGATTTGATTCACGATCATCAGCATCCATTCTGTTTCCGATAAGTCATTGCTTGCAAGGTCACTTAAATGCAAACTAAAGAACGACACGCATTTACTCTCGTCGAATTGTTAGTTGTGATCGCAATCATTGGCTTGCTGGTCGGTTTGCTCCTTCCTGCGGTACAAGCAGCAAGAGAAGCCGCGAGGCGCATGTCCTGCAGTAACAATTTTCGCCAAATTGGAATTGCCCTTCTCAACTACGAATCCGCCTTTAATCGACTTCCAGCTGCATATTCACTTTCAGATGCCCCCAACTATTTTCAGCCGATGGGAGTTGGGTTATTGCCTTTCCTCGAGCAACAAGCATTGTTTTCACAATATGATTCGAGAGTCGCACCAAGTATTGAACGGGGACCTATTGGACAAGCGAACGTTTCAGTCATCTCGACGCCGATCAACACATTCCTCTGCCCTTCAGTCCCTGGAAGTGCTGCTGAAAGATCATACAACGGGAATATCTCGTTGACTCACATTGCTGATATCCTAGGCAATTTCGGATTTTCAACCGATCCTCCGCCTCCCACGCTTGAGCATTGGACTGCTGCTCCATCAGATTACATAGTAACATCTGGTGTTCGCAATAGTTTTGCGATAACTGCCTTCGGTATATCGAGCCTCACGAATGGTGACTTTCGCGGCGCCATTCGTCCAACATCCAATGCGAGAAAGCAGGTAACGCGACTTGCAAACATTACCGACGGGCTGAGCAATACCTTCTTGATGGGCGAACGGACGGGCGGAAAAGTCTATTACTTCGGGTATCGTCCATTGACAATTCCCGCAGGTTTGGATGGAGTCAACGGTGGAGGATGGGGCGATGTATACAACGGTAGTCACAAGATTTCAGGCTCTGGTCCGATAGCCACATTTCCTGCCGTCAATGGCGACTGCGCTATCAACTGCAATAACTTCAGAGAATCGAGTTTTCATTCGTTCCATCCAGGTGGATGTCATTTTCTATATGGAGACGGTGCAATCCGATTCCTTGCATCGTCAACAACTCCAAACGTGCTTGCATCGCAGATCACCAGTCAAAATGGCGAGGTAGTCAATTCTCAAGACTAGTCGTTCGCTAAAACTTTCCGTAAGAACGCGTCCTCTCGCAATCGAAGCCGTGCTGAACTCGACAATCAATCCTGCTGATGATCGACTTAGCTGCAATCTTGCAAACTTTTGGAACTCAAAGTTTCGCGGAGTCACCTACGCTACACGTCGATAAGACTTTAAATGCCCGCCAAGTTCAGAATCACAAACGATCTCACCAGCCGGAAATGCAGTCAGTAGTGGCGGATCGCTGTCTCGAACTGGCGGTCGCCGAATTGCGCGACGTTTGTTGTACCAATCCATTGTCATGCGAGGTCATGGTCGATTTGTGGGTTCGTCGAGTATGTCATTCTCTGAGTACAGGCGCAAGCTAGTGTGGACATATGATTCAGTCGGTGATCACAACGATGGACTTGCTAATGACGATAGACGATACCACCATTCCAACAATGAGTGGGAATGTGAAGCACATAACCTGAAGGAACTTTGCGGGGCCAGACGACAGAGATTCGGCAATGAAAGGCAAAATGAATGACACAAGAATGGCGATCACCCAAATCGTCGCATTGGTTCCAACCAGCTTTTTCTTTTCGGATGATTTCATGATCGCGATCTTATTTCTTGTAGAGTTTGGTTTCAGTCAGTTGTCAGTTAGCTGCGAGTCAAAACACTTTAGCCTTAAATGTGTTCTAGGCTCACTCACGAACTTAGCGTCGTGGCCGTTGTTTTGCCGATACAGACTTTATCATCAGATATCCGCGTTTGTCAGTTGGTAGGGGCGTTTTCGCGTTTGCAATTGCATCAATCATTAATCGTTCCAAGGTTGGATTTACAAGTGTCTTTGCGGACTCCAGTCTAACGAATCGGTTCTGTTTGCCTTCGCCCAGCAGAATCCCATCTGGATCTGGTAACGACGCTCCGTAATAGAACGACAGCACGACGCCTTTGGGCGACACGGCCAACGAGCAAATGCAATCAGAGGTTCGTTCTGTTGCACAATAACCGATGGCTAGGAACTGGTAATTGTCGTAAACCTGTTCAATAGCTGTTGGAAGCCGTTTGCGAAGGGCTGATCGGCATTGCCTGGCTAGTTTGGCAACGGAGGTATCGTACTTCGCGATGAAGCTAGCGAGTTGTTTAGCAGGGCTTTCAATCTCCGACAAAGTAATCCTCGCCTTTACTGACTCGTAAATATCAGTCTCAATTTTCGAACCCCAACCCACGGAAAAACTAATGGTGCCAATTCTCGCACTTGAAGTATGCAAGCTCAATACGGTGTGTTGCTTTTTCGACTCAAAAATCCATATGAGTCCGAGGCACGCAATGCAAAAACTCCGCCACATGTTTCGACAGCGATTTCCCGGGCGGATAGTTAGTTAAAGGTATCGCAGCCCCACCGCCAAATTTGACTAAGCAAATCCGCGAGCTAGGAATTAACTATGATGTTAAAATCTTTACTTGCTACATTCGCCACAGTTTTCGGTCTTGGTATCGCGAGCCTTTTTTTCATGAGAGGCATGATCACCAGGAATCAAAACGCTTTAGAACGTCTTCGGGAGGAAGAAAAAATGGAGATTTACCAATCCTCATCTAAGACGGTAAAAGACATGCATCCGAAGAGATTTAAGTAAAACATACCGTAAACCAAGTACCAGACTAAGGCGAATCGAATCGCTATCCCGAGCGGTACCCCCCCGCCACTTGATTAGCATGCGATTTTCCAGGCCAATTCCGAACCGTCTCGCACCTCTAACGCCACTTTATGCGATGGTCCATTCTGCTGCCTCGTAAAACCCGGCTAACGTGCGTTGAAAGTCGTGCACCGTGAAGCGGTGAACGATAGATACCGAACAGAAGTCACCTACGCTACAGGTCGATAGGACTTCAAATGCCCGCCAAGTTCAGAATCGCAGACGATTTCTCCACCAGGAAAAGCAGCCAGTAGCGGCGGATCGTTGTCCCGAACCGGCGGCAGATTATCTCTCGCAGAATGTCCACGTCGCTTGTTATACCAGTCCATTGCAGTTCGAAGAATTAGGTCCATGTGTCGATTGCTGACGATACAGAATCCGTTGAGTACTTCGTGTTTGATCGTTTGGATGACTCGCTCCACGTGAGCTTGCAAGTTGGGTGACCTGGGTACGATCCGTTTTATCTTGCAATTGGAGCTTGTGAAGATCGCGTCGAAGTCCTTCACATACTTGGTGTCATTGTCCCGGCAGCGATAATTGCATTTCAAATCATTGTCGTCGATGTGCATTTGGAAATTGCGAGCTTGCTGGCTGGTCCAATCACCAGTTGGATTGTCGGTACTGGGCGAAATCCAAATTCTGCGTGAGCCAAGATGGATGAAGACGAGGAAGTAGACATCGATCAATCCTGTGATTGTCCACTTTCGCTTACAGGCAAAATCGCATTGCCACAGTGTTTCAGCATGGCGTCTCAGAAATTCCGACCAAGTATCGGGATGATCATGTGGCTGAGGACCAAGACCTGCGGCAACCAGTACGTTCCTAACCGTCTGGCGAGATACTTGGTGGCCAAGCCTTCTCAACGCTTGAATGATCTTGGTGTAGCCCCAGCCTGTTTCCGTTCGGATTCGAATGATCACATCACTGAGGCTTTCCTCGATTCGAGGCCTTCCAGGCTTTCCAGTTTTGGATTTCGGCCGCTTCGGAGTGGAGTCTTCGATGCTCCGGACCCACTTGCGAAAGGTCGAATAGCTGACGATCGAAATCAGCTCCTTGATTCGAGGCCCGAGCTTTTTACCAGCTCGCACCAATTTGAGACGCTCTTGATTGTTTAGGCTTATCCGATCAGGTAGTTTGCTACGCAGGATTCGATTCTCCGCCAGAAGGTAAGCGATCTTCTGCAGGAGATGCTGTCGCGTAACCGACGCAAGCACCGAACCAGGCTCGGAAACCTTAAGTTGTTTAGAATCAACGACTTAGTGTAGAGCGTTTTTTCGAAATGGCTGCGTAGAGGCCTTGAACGGGGAGACCTTTGGTCATCGGTAACCATCAACCTCCCCATCGATGAAAAAATTCTCGCGATTCTTCCGGCACTTTTACATCGAACCGGGTAGTAGTACTTGTAGAGAACGTGTTTCCTCACACAACGAAACTTCAAGGCGGACTGAATGATTCATCATCACTGAAAAAATAATTCTGTTCGGAATCCGTCAACTCAACATCTTTTCGCGTAACCCTATACGTAGCGGACTATTTCATCACTCAATTCACATTAGCACCATGGCTGATGGTCTAGAAGACAATATTAGAAACAACGCCAAAGCGCCAGCTAAGGCATCAGGTGATGCCGGTAGCGTTGAGCAACACAACCTCAAGGATCAAATCGAAGCCGACAAATACCTCGCTTCGAAACGAGCCACCCAAACAAAGAATCGCGGATTGCGATTCAACAAGATCGTGCCACCTGGCGCGTGCTAATCAGTGAAGTTCAATTCCACTTTAGGCTGTCGGAACAGCGACATTCAAGGATAGACACCGGATGTTCCAGTGGACAGTAGACCTAGGTCATCATCCAAACGATGCAAAGACAGAGTCTAAACTTTCCAACTTCGATTTGTCTACCTCTTCAGTCTTTCTGCCTGAGTTCGTTGTCGTTTCGTTTAAAACAATAAATGAAATCTTGGCCGATTGACTATCTAGAGGCACAAGTGCTTTGTCCGACAAGGCATTGCTTGTGCCTGGCGCAAGATTCTGTCTCTCAACACCATCGCCTTTATCTTTAAGCTTGGGGGGAGATACTGGCGATGGCGATGGAGTTGCACTGCCAACACTCAAAGCCAAGGAGCCTCGCGCCACTGCTGGTCTTGATGATGGAACCGTGATCGGAGCCACTAGTCCGGAGGTCTGCTGATTGTTGCGAACTATGCTAGTATCAAGTGCATTGACCCGTCCGTCTCGATTTACGTCGTAAATACTAGTCACACCTACGCTATTGGTGCCGGTCGATTGATTGTTTCGAACTGCCGACGTGTCCAGTTCATTGACCCGAATGCGGGACGCCGTATTGTCAACGTTGAAGTCACCTATCACGTTACCAAAATAGAAAACGTCGTTTGCCGCTAAACCTGAGTCTGTATTGGCTACGACCGTAACTCGCAACCACGTATTCTGTAGGGTATTGTCCGGGAACGTGATCTGAACTCGCGTCGAACCAGCAACCCCACCCGCTGTGATTGCGACCGTCGGAACCGCGGCCCCTGGCAACGCCACAAAGCCAGCCGCCGCGATTCCATCCCAATTGGCAAACTGCAAACTTGCTGCCAACTGTCCATTGGTCACCGACGCTGGCAACCCAACCACATCGATCACCAAACCATTCAGCCCCCGATTGTAGTTCGTATAGTTCGCAAACGTTGACGACTGTCCGGGTAACAAAGGCGCCTTGTCCGTAGCTAGCGACGTCGATGCGCTCGCCCCTGTTGCTCCAACATACTGAATGCCACGCGTTGCAATCGTCGTGTAGGCCGTCACACTAAACGTCACGTTCGAAACATTCGTTCCATCACTCGCAGAAATCGTGACCGTTTGATTGGCCATCGCGATCGTTGGCTGATAGCTCCAACTCCAAGTCCCATCGACGTTCTTCGTCACCGTACCCAGCGATGCCGACAGCGTTACCGTCCCTGACTCGGGATCAGACCAAGTTCCTGAGTTGGTCAACTGCGTAAGCACGTTTCCTGACACACTTGCATTGGCCCGAGTCAAAACCACGGGCTCATTCACGTCCGTTACGTTAAGCGTCAATTGCTTGACAACATTCAGTCCACCCGAGTCGGTCGACCGCACGCGAACCGAATAGCTCGGCTTGGTTTCGAAGTCGAGCGATTCCCCTTGCTTGATGAAAATCTTGTCCCCAACCACACGGAATCGAGAGTTGTCTGTATCACCCGTTCCTGTGACCAAATCGTAAGCGAACGAATCCGCCGGATCCGGGTCAACGGTGCCCAGTTGTCCGAACAACAAATCAGCCGCCGAAGTGCTGGTGTTCTCCAGAACTGTATTCTGATTCAGGTTGATATCGGTCGGTGCACCGTTGTTTAGCACATTAACCGAACCGCTCACGAAGCTGAAACTGAACGGTGGCACGTTGGCATAACCGTCAACAAGAATCGGAGTCACGCCAAAGGCAGCATCCGGTTTTACTTGCATTGCCACGTTGGCAATGACACCAGCCGTTGTGGCAGACGGCGAGGCCCGATAAATGGCCAATCGCAATTTGCCAGTCGTATCGTCCGCAAAGGAATCGATGCTCCAGCCCGCTTCGGTCGTGAACATTCCAGCAAGCGTCACTCCACCGGCGTTAAGCCCACTCGGTAAATCCAGCACATTGGTGTTGTAGTCCAGGAAGACATCCACACCCCAAAGCCCTGCAGCACTATCGGTGATGCGAACCGGGACATTGACCGTGGTCCCGCGTCGAGCAGGAATCAACGCATCGGCAGCGATCGTCGGATCGACTCCCGCGTGAACAGCAATGCTACCCGCTGGCAAGTTAGGAATCTCGGGCTGTAAGGTACCGGACAGTCCCTTGCGGGCGATCCACGACGAGTCGAGGCCATCGAGCACTCCATTTTGATTCACATCCGCCGCGATCGTTGGGTCGGTCCATGAATGAGCATCAAAGCCACTCGTAACCCCAACAACGACGCCGGAATTCCAACCCGCATCCTGAGCCGTGTATTGACCATCTGCATTCGTATCGCCTACGAAGATGGCTTTATGCAGTCCCGCATCACCGATGGATGGTATCGGCGAAGCCCGACCCGTATCGGTGTAAACCGCAAGGTTTTCGATTTTGATCAACTCAGATGCACCGTACGGAGCGTTGACTGGAATAACAGCTAAGAGCCTCGTAATAGTCTGAGGCCCGGCAGCCAATGGGTTCGTTCCAGATAGAGTCAATCGCATGCGGTCAGTGGAAACTAAGTTGACCGTGGTGCTCCAGCCCGCTGGTAGTACACCAAAGAAGGAGCTAGAGAAGTTGATCAAAGCCGGGTTGTAGACGACGTCGAAGTCGACTGCCAATACACCCGTTCCATCGTTAATGGTTACTGGAACACCCGGACTACCATTATCAGCGGATAAATTAACGTTTTGTCCAGCAGAACTAGTTGCCCCACGTGAGAAATCTGGAAGGGAAACGATGCGCGCGGATGTTGCTGCCACAGTAAACGTACGTACAAAATTTCCGCCAGGAACACCATCGCTGTCCCCGTCCAAAAGCTCTCCAGAGGTCGTTTTCCAACCATCTGCTCTGCTGTTTAGTGTCAATGTATAGGTGTCCGCTGTAAACGGTCCTCCCGTCTTGACGAATTCCAAAGTCCTCGACGCATCATTCCATATGAGTGAGCCTCGGACAGCACCCACCGTTGCCCCTATCAGGGTTACATCGGAGGGATCAAGTGCCGCGTCAACGCCATCGTAAAGGTTCAAGACGCTTAAGTCAGGCGTACCGCTCAGTGGTATATCGATGGTGCTCGAGCCGACAACGATGGAGTTGGCTCGGAAGGTTGGCGACAATACAGTGACCACGAAAGTAGACTCAGCAAATTTTCCGGCCGGATCTGTCGCACGAATTCGAATCGTTGCACTTCCAAAGATGCCGCTCGTAAACAACAACGACACATTGTCCGATGTGAACCTACTATTGGTAACGTCTGCGATTTGTACCATGCCCGAATTGGAGTTGCTTTCGAGCGTATAAATCAACTCGGCATTAGGATTGTCAATATCAGTGAACACGCTCGACAGCGAAGCATAACCCGTTAACGTCGATGTTCCGAGCGAGACGGACAAATTGGGAATCGGTAGTGCTACCAGAGGCGACTGGTCCGGAATGACACTGACGGAGAACGACTGGCTATCCGAGGCAACTCCATCTGTGAGGACAACGGTCACTGAATAGGACTGCGATGTAGAACCTGGCAAAACGTATTGATGGTCCAAATCAAACGTTTTGTTGGTTCGCAATACCAGCGGAACGGTTGGCGAGCCATCACCGTAGTTTACGGTCCCTGACCAACTGTTGGAACCGCTATCCGAATAGCTTGCCAAGCGAGTCAATCGTCGACCGGAAACGAGCTCTGCATCGCCCCCAAGCGAAAGAGACGGTGCAACGTTTCCGACGGTCACCGACAAAGTTGCACCTAATGGAGTCCCTAGTTCGTTATCGGTAACATCCGCCCTAACAAGATAGTCGCCACCGGCGGGAAACGCATAGTTCAAGCTAATGGTTTGCAAGCTGCGATCGATCTCGAGCGGGACAGTTGCGGAAAACGCATTCGGACCAGAGATGGTCGCGGTTCCATTCCACTTCAATCGATCCTCATCCCCACCTGGATCCGTAAACGTCCCCTTGAGCGACGCCGTTACGCCTTCCTTCGGAGCAGCCGTTTGCAGAGCAAAGCTCGCGACGGCAGGCACGACATTGTTCACGGTGAGCTGGAGTGGGTATTCGGTAACTCCGTCGTCTTTGTCTTTCACTTTGACATGCAGCGTGAAGACACCGTTTTCAAGGATCGTGACGGACCGCGTGGCCGACGACTGATAAGGGACTTCATAGACTCCATCCCCGTCCGTATCGAAGGCGTATTGCAGTCCTGGCAAGTCTGCAGCAACGTCGCTCGGACTTGCTAGACCAAACACAAAAGATTGCCCTTCGTTCAGCACCGTGCCATTGGTGATGGCCAGAACGGCGATAGGAGCTGCGTTGGACACGACTACCGTTTGCGAGTAATCGGTAAAGCCTCCATCAGCATCGTTGATGCGTCCACGCAGCGTGTAATTCCCATTGTCCGGAAAAGACATATTAAATTGACTTGCAGTGCTATTTTGGACGATAGTCGATTCAGTCGCATCGCCGTCTTTTTTCATGAACAGGTCATACTTCAATCCTGGGCCGTCTACGGACGCAGGATCCGATGGATTCGCAAAGGTGACTGCAAATGCTTGGCCTTCGATTGCCGTTTGTCCTACCGTAAACATTGCCGTTGGGTTTGCGTTGACAATTGTCACCGTCGCGTTCGCGTCGGCTCTGCCACCGTATTTGCCATCTGTTACGTGTAGTTTTATGGTTTGCGTAAAAGGGCCGTTCACGATTCCGAACGCGGCCAACTCTGACCACGCCAATGTAATCACTTTCCCAGTTCGCGTCGTCCCGTCCAACAAGGACACCCATTCATAGGTGAGTAATTGCCCCTCAGCATCCGTTGACTGGCTGCCGTCGAGAGTCAGCGATTGACCTTCGGAAATGGTATAAGGTCCACCTGCGCGAGCGATCGGATCGGAGTTCACGACGACTAAGTTGGTTGTATTCGGATTAAGCGGTCCTACATTATCCGAGACCTCGACTCGAACGGGGTAGGTTCCACCTGCAACGATTCCCAGCTTTTCAAGCTCGTTCCAAGTCTTGGTCAATTGAACGCCGGAGCCCAGCTCTACCGGGGGAATATCCGGTTTGACATAGTACCAAGTGTAGGTCAACGGATCATTGCCTGGATCGGTTGAAGCCGACGCATTGAACGTCACCGAGCCGGTACCAGCCGTGATGGAATAGGGGCCACCTGCACGGGCGGTCGGTGCAGCATTCAAGATCGTCAACGGCAACGAGGTACTGATGGTCTTAGTCGGTTCATCCGTATCGTTCACACGCAGCGAAACGACGAAGCTACCATCATTGTCGGGCGTAAAGCTAAAGCCCGGTAAATTGGTAGCCGTGGAAACGGGATACGCAACGCCATTCTTCGTCACACTCCATAGATAATTGATCGTGTCACTGGTACCCGGATCAAAAACGCTACTAGTAAACGCGAGTGTGTTCCCCTCAACCAGCTGCGGATTCCCCGTTGCGGCTGAGATCGAAATACTTGTAGGTGCGACGTTGGCAACAAAGACGTTGACAGAGTCCGTGTAAGTTCCCGTCGTGATGTTGTCACTAAGTGTTCCTGTAACGGAAACCGACACGGTGTACTTTTTGCGACCAGCTGTTCCATTCACGAACTTGTAGTCGACTAAGCTTGAGGAGTTCGTCCCAACCGAACTATCATCCACGGTCCAAGCGTAAACTGGGGCTCCTGCGAACGTTCCTGCAGGCACGACAAAGCTGAGCAATTGCCCTTCATTCGTCTGCAGATCGAGTCCCAAATCAACGACGCGTTTATCAACAAAGTTTGCAACCTGGACGGGAGTTGAGACGCCCAGCGTAACTGCAGTCTTCCGATTCGCCGGAGTAATGCTTACCCAGGCTCCGTTACTGGTACTCGTCGGAATGACTGGGTTGAGAACCTCCGCAACTGTGTAAGGTTGGAGAGGCAAATTCGCGAACGAATAATCTCCATTGGCATCGGTAAGCGTCGATCTCTCATCACTATCGAGCAGCCCGTTGTTGTTGGAATCCAAGAACATAGTCCAACCCGCTACCCCCTGGTTGTTACCACCAACAACTTGGTACTTTTTGCCATAGATCTCGCCACCCGTAGCTGATGTGAATCGTTGCGCAAAAACCTGAGGAGGATTGCCAACGTTTGGACTTGCGGTTGTCCATGTAAACACCGGGCCGAACGCGTCGAAGTCAACGATCGGCTCGTTGTCTATGTCATTCTCATTACTAGGAATTGCGATCGTCTGCGAAAGGGGCGAGCCATCGGCTCGAATCGACTTCCCGAAAAATTGGAAGTTATATCCGCTTGTCGCGCGAAACAGAGACCATGTAATGAAGTAAGTTCCATCTGGAGCTGCTGCAATTCGAGGGCTGCTTTCCTGAGACGTAGCAGAAACCGGTAATTCGAGACTGTCCTCAACGAAGTTGTCGTGAAACAACTTAACCACAATATTGCCGGAATATACGAATGTAACAGCAAATCTTTCCTCGGAAATTGTCGCGATATCCGGTGCAAATCGTCCCCCGAAAAACAAGTTCTTGATGGAACCAAGAGCCTGAGTACTCGAGTCAAATCGAACGCCGCGAATAACATTAATGAGACTGTCCTGCCAGACAATATAGAAATTGCCTGTACTGTCCGAATCGATTCGTGGTCCAAACACTCTTCCCGTGGCTCCAGCATCTGTAATAGTCGTCGTCGATATAGCGTTTGTCGAAGACGAAAGTCGAGCGAATTTTTCGAGTTGTCGGTCTACGTTCCAGACAAATACAACGTCATCATTGGGGAGCATTGTCACGTCAGCTTCAGCCGCTCCTGAGCTTGAACCAGAGCTTGCTACAATATCCCGAACTCCGGCATCGATCGGAGTACCGTCGGCTTGGAAACGTCGCGCACGCACAAATCGTGTACTTCCATCCCCTTCCCACTGGACCACAAACTTGCCACTCGCGTTGGAAGCAACATTAACGAAGGAAACGGCTTGAGCTGAGGCAACCGTTTGTATTGCCGACTTGGCCAAACCATTGCGGTCGAACACCTGCATCTTGACTTCAGTGAGTTCACTCCAGGCAACGATGTAGTCACCCCCCAACAAAGTAGCGACCCCAGAGTGAGCTCTGCCCGAAGGCACCGTTCGTACCAGTGAGTTACCAATACTGGTGACGGAAGGTACGACGTTAACATTGAAGACCGATTCAGTGGTTCGGCCATTCGAGCTGGGGATTGTCTGCCCATTGCTTTGATTGGCTACCACGTTAACTTTGGCGTTGCCAGAGAAGGCTGTACCTGTAAAGACCTGGATATTGTCGTAGCGATTGCCAAGATACACCGCCGGGTTCCTCGCATCCATCAATACGAGGATACTATCAATGCTTGACAGGTAAAGCGGATCGATGGTGAAGTGGGGAGTTTCGCCGATGCCACTACCCGTATCAAATCGCCCGTAAATTTCGTTCTTGAGCTTGTCGACTACTACACTCAGATGAATCCACTTGTCGTAACCACCGGTTAGCTTAAACGCATTTGACGGCCCTCCAATTCCCGCTGTATCAAAGTACCAAGTCGAGTCGGTGTTGCTTTCGGTGTACCAACCAACGTTATACCCCGTCACAGGAGCGACTTCATTTTTAATCTTCAATCCCAAACCGCTAATATGCGAACGCGGGCCGTTGGAAAAGGCAAATGCATCGAATTCCAAGCGAATAGTGGCTGCATTCTGTACGGCGGGCAGTTGCTTGATCGCTGTTGGGAACGAACCGCTTAACGATGCTCGGCCGTCGATGATTCGATTTGTCACTCCGTTGACAACGACTTGCGTCAATGGAATAACGGCCCCCTCCGGGAAACCTGTCCATCCACCTTGCCCGACCAGGTTACCATTACTTAACGCTTCAAAGTTTTCGGAGTAGGACAGCGACTCGCTGGCGATGCTAGGTGTGATTGTCAATTGATCATCTGCAACAGACGTAGTTATGCCAGTCGGATGATCACTCGATACTGTATAGGAGCTAACGCGAGCGTCAGGATTACCGTCCGAAGTGTATCGAACCAAGGCAAGATCAAAATCGAAGCCGGATCGAATTCGCCCGCCCGAAAGAATGCTACCGTCAGAAAGTACACTAATCGCTCCGATAGCATTGTCGACGAGAATGGGTGTGTCGACTGTTCCCGACAGGCCAAATCGATCTGCTGGAGAAATGTCATAGATAGAACCGTCGTCCAAGCTGCCGTTACTATTTAAGCGGATTAAGGAAAGTCTGTGATCGCTAAAACTGTTCTCGAATCCACGACTCGCCGCTGCGATGATTTTGCCGTCGCTTTGTAAAGCAAGTCCGTTGACAGCATCATCGAATTCGTTCGATAGCGAAAAAGCCACTTTTCCTGAATTCCCAAATGAGTCCAGTGGAGTTGAGTCAACCGCAGAGCCATCATCGAGTGAACCATTCGAATTTAGGCGTAATAGCAAGGCATCATACTGCATTGCGGATCGTAAGACCGTTCCACCTATTAGCAACTTTTGGTCAGACTGGACAACGACAGTATTCGCTCCCCCGTAACCTTGAAAATCGCCACCTGACAGGTCTACTTGACGTTTTCCATCTCCATCAAAACTGTTATCTAGAATTCCGTCGCTAGTGAGTCTAGCGACAGCGATAACACTATTCACACCGTAGTAAACTCCGCCTACCAATACTAATTTCTGGTCTGCTTGTATGGCCATAGAGTTTAGGGCTTGGTAAGTTGGAAAGGTATCGAATTCGTTGTAACCAGGGGTTCCAGAGGGGTTAGCCGCGCTAGGAGCGTTGAACGAAATATCGACTGTACCGTTGGATAGAAACCTTGCAGAGAAGTACTTGAAACCACTTGCTCCCGAAGATGTGCCGCCAACGACGATATTGCCAGACGACTGAATTCCAACCAATTTAGCAGAATAGAATCGATCACTTGAGAAACTCTTGATTAGTATTCCATCGCCATCGAACGTTGTATCAAGCGATCCGTTTGTATCCAACCGCATCAGTAAAATCTCAGAACCAAATACTCCTCCCACCAGCACGATCTTGCCATCGCTTTGAAGTGCAACATTGTTAAATCCTATTCCAGCCATCTTTGGTTTGTAAAAACCCTCGTCACCAAACGTTCGATCGACGGTACCATCCGAGTTGAATCTCATTACAACCGCTTGATCCGTAAAGGATTGACCCGTAAGGGACGCTACATACCCAATGGCAATGAATTTTCCATCAGGACGAACGATCGAGTTTATCAATCGCGTTGATCCGCCGCGAAAAGAAGCCGGCGAGGTAGTCAATCCGTCGGTACCAAATCCTAAATCCAGGGTGTATGAAGCCGTTAGGGGAAAACTGACGGGAGTAATAGGAACAATCGGCGATTGCACGATGCTCGGAGCCGAAAACACTTCATAAACAAACTCTTCGGTGTTAGCCGATGCTCCAACCGCGAGCGTCTCCGCGGGCGTTGGTTTTTCCAACTTCAATTCGAGCAGTGGGCCAAACGAATCTTGCGCATCATTGTTCAATGAGTTTCCACGCAAGTCCAAATTGGCGAGCAATGGCAGGGCAGCCGATTTACGAACGATTTGAACACCATCTGCAACAACAAGCCCGTCAGCAACATTACTCAAAGCGAGCGACAACGTTCCATAGCTGGTATTAGCCGATGCTCGCGAGACGTTGAACGTACTGCCCAACTTCTGCCAAATCTTGCCTCCCAGATTTACCGAGGATGTACCTGCAAGAACTCCAGGCGAAAACTTTTGATTGATGGTGAGTGTGTCGCTGGTGCTCGTCGTAAACACTCCCGATACTTCTTGAGTGGCTTTTACTTGATAGGGCGCGTTGCTCGCATTGACTTCGTTCGCTGGCCAAGTAACCCATACCTCATAGTCGTCGGGAATGAGGTTTTCAAAAGTCCAATTTGCCGTCGCGGTCGCTACAGAGCTTGCCGATTTGTCAGTAAACCTGTAATCGCCGTGGAACGCTGCCGGAGTTGAGTTCACGTTCCCTTGCCAATTACCGATCTGCGCAAAATAAGAATTTGCAAACTCGGTATGTTCATCCGACGCAGAAGCGAGCCCCACGAATCCAGGTTGATCGTCATCCGCCAAGCGTATGTTTGTCAGCGGAGCCACGTCAGAAATTCGATTACCGGTAACTACCACATTTGTCAGCCGGCCAAGGTTCGAAAGTGGGTTCAAATCGCCAACCAATTGATTCTCAAGACTAAGCGACTCTAACGCCTTCAGATTCCCTACAAAATCTATCTTCGTAAGAGAGGAGGTTTCGGAATTGAGCACCCAAGATTGGATTCCAAGTGTCGGAGTGGTTAGCAGACTCAAATATATCCTACCGTTAGGGAGGACAGCGATACTCACTTTGCTATCCCCATTGATACTGAAAGTGCCGTTGACTGAAAATTGTCCGTTGAATCCGAAACTCTGATCCAGCGACCCTTGCGAACGAATTTTGACAATCGATGGGCGAGCGTTTGCTTCATTGCTAATCCCGCTCACGTAGATATTGTCCAAGGCGTCGATAGCCAATCGCGATGGGAGAGAGTCGCTATGCATCATCTGGAAAGTGGAAATCGTTATTTGCCCACCCGCCCCGAAGGTAGCGTCCAGCTCTCCGTTGTTCAAATATCGACGTACGATTGTCTGGGCAACGCTGGCAGGTGTCATCTTTAACGAAGACACGGTAATAATTCTCCCCTTAGAATCAATTTGCACACTCTGCGCAGACTCTTGTGAGTTCGGGTCTTTGGTTGAAATCAGTCCACCTCCAAACGTCGAATCTGGGACGCCATTTGCAGTTACTCGAAGAAGGATTGTTTCAATCGATCCAAACGAAAATGATGAATCCGCTTTCGTTCCATAGATTAAAGTGCGACCACTTGCGTCGACTACAGATGTTGTAGGTTGTAAAACAGATACACCAGGGCTAGGTAGATTCAGAATTCCAGAGGTTCCAAACGAATTGACTGGAGACCCATTCGACTCAAATTTTCGGACTTGAATATCAATATCATACGGGGCCGGATTCGAAGGACGTGTGTCTCCAATGACCGTGACTTTACCATCGGCACCAGCGACTACATTCCAGGGAAATTCGGATTTGCCAGAGAGTGCATCGTAGTACAGATAACCATCGCCATCGAAACCATCGATTCCATTGTCTAGCCCACCATCTTTCAGAAGTCGCAGTACCATCGATTGGTCCGTGGAACTCGAAATAACTGTTCCGGCCCGTCCCGATAACAAAATGCGTCCGTCGGATTGAACGCTCATTCCCATCACTTCACGGAGCGTTGGTGTAATCGATGATGGAATTGTAAAAATCCCATTTGCCCCGAAACTAGTATCCAAGGAACCATCGAAGTTAAAACGGACAACGATGCTTGTCGTTTGGGTGGTATCACTTCCAGCAAACAACACTCCTCGATCCGGCTGCATCGTCATTTGACGGAAGGAAAAAGATTTCCCATCAATTAAAACAGGAGTTACCGACGTGGAGTTCTCGATCCCATCAATGCTAAGCCTCTCCAAAGAAGTGAGACTTGCAAATGGCGTCGCGTTACTGACGTAATTGAAGTCGGCACTCAGATTCTTGAGATTGCGCATTAGGGATAGTGGTTTAATGTCCCGTATTTGATTGTTATCGATGGACAGCAATTCCAATCGTGCAGCACCTAGCGGTGAACCGGCATCTTCGTCCCGAGTCGACGTTGCGACAGTCAAAGGCGCGAGACTCTTGATTTGGTTATTTGCCAAATTAAGACTTACAAGATTTATGGCGTTTTCAAGTCCTGTTAAGTCTTGAATGCCACGGTTGCTTGCGTCTAAATTCGTAAGATTGGCCATATCCGAAGCCAGAATATCTCGGGCCAACAACGGCTCATTGTTAAATCGCATTGTCTTGGCGATACCAACCGCGTTCGCAATCGCCAGCCGAAGCCCCTTGTCCGGAATGCTGATGACCCGGTCGAGTTGCGCGGTCTTATAGGCACCCATCGACTCCGATGTAGCTACCTGCGTGACTTGTTCGCCAATCGACAAATCACGGATTTCTGGTCCGTTGAGTGTCGAACCAGTTGCACCACTCGTCACGGTGATCGTGTCGCTGGTAAAGACATCTGCCCCGGAGCCTCCGAACAACGAGTCGAGGTCACCGTTGCCGATGATATAATCGTTGCCATCACCACCCATGATCGTATCCCGATCAGGATCGGAGAAGCTGGCTCGTGTCTGTCCCGCTGCAGGTGCGTTCACGGAGAATGTAAAGGTTCGCGACGTACCGATCGTCGTCGGTGCATCTGGTCGATATGCACGCACATAATACGTGCCAGCATCGAGATGCCGCATGTCCGTACTTGTCAAACCTGTCGCAATCACCCCGCCTCGCCCATCGACGAGATCGAACACAACGCGATTGCTGTTGCTAGGAGTAACCACCAAGCGTGTTGCACCGTCGAAGCTCGTATTGTCAGCAGATTGTGGAACTCCATACGCAGAACTCGCTCCAGCCAAATCTGTCGCGATGTCGAGTCGTATATTGTTTTGAGAATCGCCATTCACTCGGTTAGGTAAGTCCAGGCGTACCGTGATGCGCGTCTTGCCAGACACGAGTGCATCTTTGACCGCAGCTCGAATCATCGCATTGACTTTATCGTCGTCAATCAAACCGGTAACCTTATCAATGCGTGCAGAAATCGCAGAGTAAGCGATAGGATTAGAGGTGCTGGCGAGATTCATATCTTCCGCCGTAACTCGCCCATCTCCTTCGTCGCGAAGAACGCTTACACGGACCTCAGCACCTAGGATTTGGTCAACACGAATCGTACCACTACTCGAACCGTCCGATTTGAACAACTTAACTCCAGAGCCATCATTGGCCATGAAAAAAGCCGTCCCGCCAACAGAAATAATATTGCTTGGTGACGAACTTAAACCGCTTCTTAGGTCCGCGACCCTAATGGTACCACCTTCTGTTCCGTCCGTTCTCCAAAGTTCTTTGTCTGAATTTCCATCAACCGCTGAAAAATACAGCTGGCCGTTTACAGACGCAAAAGTCGGGGGCAAGACATCAAACGCGCTTCCAGTTAATGGATTGATGTCGCGAACGAGCTTCGTTCCACTCGCGGAACCGTCCGAAGTCCAAAGCTCAATCCCAAGTTCGCCACCGCGCGCAGCGACACCGACTGCCGTGAAATAGACACGGGTGCTGACAGCAAACAAATTATCAGGCCGCGGTGTGCCGTTAGGAGCGTTTGCATAGACTTCTTTGACTTCAGCCGTTCTCCCAACTCCCCCATCCCACTTGTAAAGCTTATACCCAGCCGTCAAATAGAACTGGCCACTGGCGTCGACAACGGAAATTGCATTGGTAAAGTTCGTCACATTGTCTGGCAACTTGACTTGGTCGCAGGTAAACCAATTTTGCGGATCCGCGGATGAGATATCGTTGGCGAATATTCGATTAACAACATTCGGCGCAGTGGTCTGCGCCACAAAGAACACGTTTGCGCCACTTACGGTTATCTTGCTGATCGATGCAATCGGTGCCGACTGTTCCGAGATTGCAATTTGAGGGGCCGGACTACCCGACACTTTGTAAGTCCAAATACCGTCATCAGCACTATTATTATCCGAAGCGTTTTGCCGTTGTGCCGCAAACATTAGATAGGTAACCGCTTGCGTCCCACTTGGAATGGAAACGGATACGAGACCACTAGGGTTAATCAAATACGGATTTACTTCGTTAGATGGCCGTCCAAGGACGCGCAATGCGTTCCCTGAACCTTTAAGCTCCCAAAGTCGTGTTCGAAAGTTTACAGACCATGTTCCACCACCGGTGTAGCTTCCACTAGCTTGCACGTTAGTAAGTTCGAAAGTCGTAGATGTGATCACACGAACCTTATGTAAACCATTGACATTGGTCCCACCGAGGTAAACAAGATCATTGCTTGCTAGACCATGTGCGGTGGTAGTGGAAACTACTGCCCCAGTAGCGCTATTGACAATACTGCTTATTGATCCGGTCTTCCCAGCATCCGTCAAATCGTCAGCCGTAAAGAACAAATTGTTTGCGCTCAATACGAGGTTAGAAATTCCACGTATTGCTCGCCCTCCTTCGATCGCAACAGGTGTCGGGCTGCTTGCATTCGATACGCCTGCGTTGCTAATCGCCCACAAATTCGTCTGATTGTCCGTCGAAACGTACAACGTAGTTCCAGACGCATAGATTTGATCACCATTTGTCATCCCCATCCAAGAGCCACGAGAAACGTTTCTAACCTGGTACGTGCCCACCACTGTTCCGTCGGTACGCCATAGTGACTGCCCATCGGTCGATCCACCTACGAAGTACAAAATATTTCCAACGACAGTTCGTTGCGCTAGGCTCACAGTCGTGGGATAGTTCAGATTTGCAGACTTGTAACTCAGTTGCAACTTCGTCGTCGCATCATCGATCAGACGTTCAACGATCGAGTTAGTGCTCGGATCGTCTCCACCTAGCATGCTTTGGATGCCCGAGAGGTCGAATTCAAAAATTCCGGGATACATACCTTTATTGCTGCTCGCAGGTGCCCCCGAAATGCCAAACGTGTTCGCTTTTAATTTAGATGATGCTCTATCCAAAAGTCCATTTATATCAAATCGAGCAATACCATAATCAAAATCGAAATTTACACTTGATTTGTTAATAGACTGGAGCAAGACGATTTTCCCATCCGATTGAATGGCAAGTTGTTGGCCTCCGGTATTTACACCACTTCCCACATCATACAATTCAGCTGTTCCTTGGAACCCAAATTCTTGGTCGATACTTCCATTACTGTTAAGACGCATGAGGCTCGTTTGGTTGCCGCCAGATGCACTTCGATATCCCCCGGCCAAAATTTTGCCATCAGCTTGTAACGCAAGACCTCCAAAGAAGAGGGACTTTGTGCCCTCAAACTCAACCAGCCCTTGAATTCCAAAGGAACTATCGCGTCCACCATTTTGAGAGAGTCGGATAACCATGCCTTTGGTATAACCACTCGAAAATCCGACCCCTAGGATTCGATCTTGTGAATCAATTGCGATCTTTACGACTTGGGCGGTTCCGCTAGTCGGAATAATTAACTTTCCTGCAACTCCATCAGAATTTCCAAACGTACCATCCGCTGTTAAGTCTGGATTGAACCGCCAGAAAGTAATTTGCTCGTTACTATGACCTGCTACGATCACTTTTCCGTCCGACTGAACGGCTGCATGTTGAATGAATTGATTGTGCGAATCTTCAACAAGGTTTAGGGTAAGCCGTTGACCAGTTGATGAATACCTCATCACTGCAAGATCGTAGCCTGTTTGATTGCTTTGCCCAACTACAATAAGAGTTCCATTGGGCTGAACAATAACGTTTTGAAAGCCCTCCTCTGCTCCGCCAGGACGAATCTCATCGATAACATAGTTTTTTGTCCCGGGAGATGAGCCAAAAGTATTGTCGGGGGAACCATCCGCATTGAATCTAGCAATGTACCCACGGAAGTTATTGCTCGTGACTGACCCTACAACCAAAATTCGACCGTCGGGTTGTAATGCGATTTGGGAAACTCCAGTTCTTGTCCCAAGTGACAATTTCGCAATGCCGTTCTGTCCAAAGGATGTATCGAAACTTGAATCCGTGTTTAAGCGTATGACAACAATTACTGCAACATTGAAGTCTGCCCCAGAAACTCCGGCCAGTAAGATTTTTCCATCCGGCTGTACGACCACATTATTGCCCGAGGCATCAAAAGTTCCGATAGAGAACTGCTGAAAGCCAGTTGTTCCAAAAGGGACGCCCGAACCAGCAACCTGCGGAGCCAGCAGCTTTTGCAAAGGCGCTGTTGGTAACGTGCCAATGTTATTGCCAGCCAGTCCATCACCCAACGTAGTAAGCTTGAACCACTGTTCGATTGAAGTCGCCGGCAGAGTTCGCGTGAAGAGATCCGGTTGCCCAGTTGCTCGGTCGACGAGGTAATCACCGCTGCCAGTTATTGTGCGATTGGCAAGGACGTCAATTCCTCCGCTTGGGATTTGAACTTGCTTTCTTGCACCTTCGATCACAAAGACCCGACCGGCGTTGGAACGCAATGAGCCAAGTGTGCCTGCGGCTCCATATGAACCTACAATTAGGTCGTCCATACCATCCGCATTCAAATCAAATTCCGACGACGGATTGATCGTCGTCAAAATGCCTGTCGATGGGTTTGAATCGATAATGGAATCGGCATTGGCGAGAGTCAGGTTGGCGGAACCATACTTGCTTGCGATGCTGTTAAAGATGTAGACACGTCCAGAAACCGGGGATGTCCCAACGGATACCGATTCAAGAATCGCTAAATCCGAAACGCCATCTCCGTTGAAGTCACCAGACTGTGGTGTCAGGACTACGGTCTCACCGGAGTTCAAACTTGGACGTGTGATGGTAATGGATTTGAGGTCGAGAGATTTTGGAGTCGTTGCTCCGAAAACAATCTGGACGGAACGATCCACTTTCGTTGTTACGCTAGCGGTTGATACAATCGCGAAATCCGCAAAACCATCCTTCGGGTTCTGCGATGACGGCACCGGCGATCCAATATCCCCCAAGGCTACTGTCCTTTGCGACACGATGTCATTTGCCGCGCGAACTTCAAAATTGGGAACGCCAGTATCGAATTCCACGTTGTCGATTGCCAGTTGTCGCGTAGGAATACCGGTATCGCCCACAGCAATGAAACTTGCAATCGAGTTGATTGCCGCTTCGGTAATCTTGTACTTGCGAGTTGATCCCGATACGCCATTTCCAAAGTCGTATTCGCTGAAAATAACTAGATTTTCTCGATCAACGACAATTTTCATCTTACCGACTGTATCAAATGTGCTAGCCCCTCTGCCAATAGTCTCGGAAGACGGCTCCCCTGGCGCTGTTAATGCGCCGACATTGAATTGCCAGTCACAGTTGGTGCCATCTGAATAGGCGTTCCAGGCTGCGCCAAAAGTGAAACCTGCAAGCGCATTGCGTGTGCGACCTGGATCGGAACCAGAAGTTCCTTTGTACGCGTATGCATCGAACGACAGGGTAGCTCGCTTGGAAGCAGACGGGATGCTGATCGGCTTAGACGCAATCGCCCATACTGAGGAACTTGAGTACCCACTAGCGTCGATAAAGTTCGTCTTAAACGGATCGCCAGCGACAGGGGACTTGAGCAAGACAGTCCCTGTACCGCTCCATCCTGCCTGTCCATTGAGATTAACACCTGTATTCAAAGAGTCGAAGTTTTCCTGAAACAATTGAGCAGTGATGTTCGAAGACGATGACGTGTCAAAGATCGTTGTGAGTTTAGTCGTTGGATTGAACCAACTGATTTCATCAACGCCATCGCCGTTGATGTCTCCCGCATTCGATGCAATATGTCCGATTGCCGAGGATGTGCTTACAAATGGAGGATAGGGAATTGCGAGTGAAACCGGCGCTCCAGCTACCGTGTTCTTTCCTGTCTTTAGAACCAACCCATTGTAAATCGCTATGGACGCTGCCGAGCCCGTGCTGTCATAAGCGAGCATCAAGTCAGCGCCAGCAATTCTGTCGCCTTCAAGTATGGTGGCAGCTATCTGCGAGGTAGTAGCAACAGAAACAGTATTTTGCGTCCAGCGCAAACGCGATGAGTCGGAATCGTTAAGCACCGCCAATGCAAGAGCTCGCGGCCAAACTTTTGCACCAAAGATTGTAGTAACAATTAATGTTGCGCCTGATTTCTTAATGAAAAGCAAATCATCGGCGAATCCATCGTTGTCAAGATCACCGTACCCATCCGCGAGCGTTCCAAGCGAACTCGTATCGATGACCAAGTCCGCACGTTCCAAGACGTTCGTGACATTCCTGAGCGAGACAGGTCCGAACAAAACATAACTTTTCGTCGTGCCCGCGATGACGAAGTCGTCGATTCGGTCACCGTTGATATCGCCAATGCGGCGGGCACCGGAAAGTTTTTCGTCTGCGTCTGCTCCTTCAAGTCCTGCCGCTTGTGCAACACTGACGGTCCCGGACGCTGGTATCGAGAGACTTTGATTCGACGAAGATTGACCGGGCAGTAATGCCGGGCCCATGCCAACTTGGAATAGATCGGTCGATTCCGTAAACGTTGCCTTTGCAACAAAGTTGTCGCTGCTTGTCCGGCCGCGGAAGATATTTAGCTGACGCCCTGCGAGAGAATCCCCAATCGCAAAGTCTACGACACCGTCCTTGTTGATATCTCCAAGTCCACCCAACGCCAAGCCAACCGGTGCTCCTGTATCGTAAAACGGTCGAGCGGTCTCTAGGACGAGATCGGGATTGCTGAACATGTTGGATGTGTTCGCAGTTCCAAAATAGACACGACCGATCGCGTGATTCAAAGATGGACCAATCTCTGAAATCGGGTCCGAAGTCTGAGTTCCCTGCACGCCGAAGTCGGCAATACTGTCGCTGTTCACATCGCCGAGAGGAATGAGTCTGCCGGCAGGGCCTCGTAAGACACCTAACGGTACCGTTGTTGATGTGTATACAACCGGCAACGTTGGTGCCGGTGCATCCAGGAAAATAAACGAATCGGTTCCCGATGCTGATAAACTGAATTCACTGACTCCGCTGCCAGCACTGTTAATATTGCCGAGCGATGTGAGGGAGTATTCGACATTCGGGAAACTACCAAGTGTCACAACGGAGTTTGCCGTTCCCAACGTAGCAGACACTGTCGGAGTATATACCTGGATCTTGGTGGGCGCTGATGCAGCAACATCGGAAAGCACCGCAAGCCGCCCACCACTGAGAATGGCAACGCTAGCACCAAAACCTTCGTTTGAAGCGCCTGTTCCAACGCTACTGATCGAGACCGGAGTTGGCAGTGTCTTCACCGCGATATCGTCGATGTACCAGCCTTCGAAATTGTTGACCAAATTGTCAATCGAGTCGAATTGGAAAATGATCTCAATGTTCTTGCCCGAAAAAGCCGCTTGAATAGGGAGATTTAAATTGAGCCATGAACCTGAATTTCCCAGATCGGTAACGCCCGAGACATCATAATTTCTCGCCAATGTAGTTTCGGCGGTTGTCCCAACTTCACGTATTCGAATGTCGGCGCGATCGTAATTGTTGTTACCTTCAGTCTTGAGCCAACTCCTCAATGAAATCTGAGCCGGCTGAGTAGCGGTAATTGTTGGAAGCTGAATATTTGGCGACACATATCTTCCTGCCGCGCGTCCCACGTCATAATTGCCCTCGACCTCTCGCCCAAAGTAAATCGCAGTTTGACCTTGGCGGTTCGGCGTTATGTGAAAAAGATTTTGCCCTGATGTCACATCGGTATTAGCTGCATCTTTCGCTAACGCCTTGGTGAAGTACTCAGCAGTGGCATTGTTGCCAAGGACGCTCGTAAAATCGGCGGACCAAATCGTTCCCGTCTTGCGATAGTTTACGTCGCCGCGGAATGCGTAGAGTGTTCCATTCCCTGCGCTGCCAGTGCTGTTGCCGACAACCAAACCGTCAAGCGAGTCGCCGAACAGTTTTCCAGTGTTCGAAAACGAAAGCGGAACGTTGTTGGCGAGCCCCGTCACCACGACATCCGATTGCATGTCATACGTTGGATCGGCAGACCAAGCGTTCTTGTCAGCGTCGACAAAACCAAGCTTTTGGAACAATCGCTCGGATGGGTTCGTTCCCGGGCTCTTTTTGCCGAGGACGCGATATGAAGCTGTCCGTCCAGCTGGATTCGACAAGGATGCGATCGCAGGAAGATTGACGGAAAAATAATCCGCGTCGATTGCGGTCACGTTCCATGTTTGCTCGGGTTCAATTCCATTGACTCCCGAGAATTGAACCTGGATCGTTTGGCCGGCGCTGAAGCCGTGGCCTGCGGACTTAAATCGATAGCTGTTACCGACAGGTTCCAACGTAACAGCCAAATCTTCCGAAAGTTCAATGGATCGGCCATTGAGCAGTTTGAGATAGAGACGGTCTGCGACGACTTCCGCGACCACGTTCGTTACACCTGCGGCCGTTAAACCAACGTTCAGATTGCTAATTAGATTGCTCGCGGAGCTTGGAGCTACGGTAAGCGTCTTCCAGGCACCGCCGTCAACGCGCAGTGCGAAACGATGCGACTCAGCGAAGGAAATCGTCGAAACGTCCACGCGGTTAACAACGGCAAGCGCATCGCGTCGACCGAGCAATGCATAAACGCCAGAGCCGGAACCAATGTTTGACGCACCAATGATAATGTCAGACAATTGATCCCCGTTTAGATCACCGCTGGTAATCGTGGAAAAGGGAGATGTGCCTGTCCCGGTCAAAGATAGTGGAGCCGGTATTCGAATGGAAATCGAACTGCGAGTGAGTACCGCATTGTTTCGCGCAACTTGGTTGGCAAAATCGGGACTGGATGGGTCTGTCGCCTCAAGTGGTCCTCCAAAGAAGATGCGAGCGTAATTGTCGCTGCCGCTACTGAATGTAGCGCCAACAAAGTCACCGTATCCATCACCATTAATATCGCCCAGTGCAATTGCGACAGGACGATCCGTCGGATCGGAGGTCTGTACGTGAGCTTGCGAATCGGTGATCGCGGAGACGGCTGTGGTTGGTCCGAGCCCTGACTTAAGCAGCGTTAACTCATACGATCCGGACGCCTCGGCAGGAAATGTGTTGACTCCCGTTTTTCGATTAATCTTGCCCGGAGCAAGTCCCAAGTCTTTCACAGCGGCTCCTTGAACATCGCTAATTTCCAAAGAGACGCCAGTCGGCGATGTAAGCCATAGGCCGATGCGAGGATCTTGTGGGCTAAGTTGTCCAACCAGAATGGAGCTTGGAAGTAGTGCTTGTATATGCGCGATCAAGGCCGGCAAGTCTCGCGCTTGATCTACTAGATTGATCTGGACGGGAGTAGCTCCATCCACAGATACCTTAAATGAACCTCCACCCGTGAGCCGATAGTTTGCCGTAGAAAGAGGATTCGTGCCTATCAATGCAAAACTGTTTGGGTTCACCACATGGATCAGATAATATCGTGGGACACCTTCGAAACGTTCGACTGGCACCACAGATAGAGCGTCGCCCGGGTCCGTGTCATTTCCAGCAAAGAGATACAAAAATCGTCCAGACTTACCAGTATCCTTGTCGTATTCAAATGCAGTCAGTCTTTGGATTAAAGGCGAGTTTGCTTTCAGTGCTTCTGGATCCGTGAACTTTAGCTGAATCGAATCCTTCACCAATTGGGCCGCCTTTACAGCACCAAAGCTCTTCAGCGCTTCGGGGGTCTTCAATACGTACCAGTCCGACGAGTCCCCGAAACTGAAATTAAGATCCTTGATCGTAACGTCCTTCGGGATATCGGAACTCGTTGACTTGCGCAATGGAGTTAGGTTTTCATTGAGCAGCGCCGCGTAGGCCACGGCATTGTTGGCAGCGCCCGCTAACAACTCGTAACGATCCGGAACAATTTGCGAAGCTCCACCCGCTAGCCAGTCGTCACCGGCTCCGCCATCGATGGAATCATTGCCGCCGCCACCTCGTATGACGTCAGCGCCAGCTCCACCCTCGATGCGGTCATTGCCCGCACCGCCGAATAGCCGGTCGTTGCCGTCGCCGCCGCGAATGATCAAATCCGGATTGGCTCGTTGCGAACGATCCTCGGGATCGATACCCCATTCGCTGCCACGAATGAGATACTCAGGGTCCGCGTGCACTTCGTCATCGCCACGGCGTGTATCGATGACCGTTTGGGTTGTTCCCTCCGTATCGACGACATTATAGAACGCATAAAATTGCGTCGGTGAATTTTGGTCCGGTGACGCCATCGCTGAAAGCTGTTGATAGAGACCTAATTGCGTGAATGCTGCGTTAGTCGAACTGGACACATCTATCTTTAGTGAACGGTTTTGAAGCGTCGGCTCAAGACGATCGAACTGAAGGCGATATTTTTCGGTAGTCAACACTGGTGTAACCAACACGGATGTGACCAATACCTTGGACGACAAACCAGCCGCAGACAGTGTGATGTTGATATCCCCAACCAAATCTGCGATCGAGGTATTCGAGTCCGTACTGGCTTTCGTCACGGTAATTGGAATGGGCGTTCCGCGGTCGACGCTAATCAGAAACGTTGCATCCGAAGACAATTTCCCATTAACGGGAAGATCGACCGAACCAACCAACTGAGTTGCATTGCCGTAACTTGTCGAGAACAAGCCTCCCAGCGTAGAATAGACCGCCAGCTTGGTCCCTGATTGAGACGATATCGTCGTAAGTTCGATTCGGCTATTTCTGTTGGTCGCAGATACATTGCCGCGAAGCCCTGCAGTCCGAAGCTCCGCGTTGACTTGAAACGCGAGTTGATCCAGGTTTGAAAACAGATTCGTCTTCGATTGAATCAACGGTACCGGAACTAAGGAGCCGGAATCATTCATCTCGACAAAAAGCGATTCGTCCTGGAGCAGAATTCCGGTGGCTGGACTTACGGAACCGGCGGCAATTCGAGCCGGTGATTCAAGCGATTCGGTTTCCCAACTCTGTTTTTGATAGTTCCAAACTTGGCTCGTTATCTCGTAACGATGCAGGATCGTGTTCCATCGGATAGCGACGTTGTCAGGAACAGGTCGCCCATTGGAATCAAGATCGCCACCCAAATATTGAACTTGATCATCACCCGCTCCACCGTCAAATCGATCGGTATATGTTGGGATAAATGTCTCGTTCCCAGCATCGCCGACACGTCGCTGCGCAGCCTTGGTTTGAGGCAACCGGTCCGTTACGACTTGGAAGATGTCATTGCCATCTTCACCCCACAGCAGGTCGCCGGCTTGACGATCGAAGCCGCCTGATAGGACGTCGTTGCCCGGGCCGCCAAAGATCCAATCTTCGCCGGGACCACCTTGCAATATGTCGTTACCGTCGCCTCCAAGAATGACGTCCTTGCGTACATATTTGTATGGCCCGAGCGGATTCAAGAGAGGATCGCCAAGAAAAACTTCTGGCTGAGTTACGATGACAGTTGCTGCGAGTACACGTCGTCCGTTTTCAGTCGAATTCACAAAGTTCGGCGTAACTTTTGATGCAAGCGTTGCTTCAAACGCCAACGAAATATTCTCAGAAGTTTCGTATCTAACCCAGTAGGTACCAATTGGTAGTTGATCTAGCGAAAAATTCGCGACCGATGTACTTGGTTGCAATATAGTCTGTTGCAGGACTTTTGATCCGCTCGGTTGCCCATTGACGTCCAACACTTGGACCAGGGACATCGTCAAAGGTAGATTTCGCGTTCCGCTGAGCTTTACAGCTATTGAATCCGCAGAGCCACCGACGCTTGTCAGCGAGAACTGGTAGCGTTGGATTCTAGGAACGATCTCGAAACTGGCTGCCTTGCTGCTAGAGACCTTTAGCCAATAAGTACCAGCACTGAGATTTTTCAAACTCACCGAGGCAGGCGTATCTATCCCGGTCGTGATGTCGGAGTCGTAAACATTTTCTGGACTTTTCGACGTAAGCAACGACAGCGTTATCGGTGTCGCAGTTCCAAAGTTGTTCAGCAGGATAGCATCACTGGCCTTGGCAAGTTCAGTTAGATCGAATTGGTAGTAAACGTTGTTCGCTTGATCCTTGAGCGGAACGCCAGCTATCGATTTCAAATCCGCAATCTGATCGAGCGGGATTGGTTTCGATAAAGTGCCGACCTCATCGCTACCAACCATTGTTTTTCCAATTGCGAAATTCAACTCATAAACGGTGGGTATTCGATCGGTCGACACCTTAACTTTGTACGAACCTGTCACTAAGCCGCTGAGGGATACGATTGGTTCAGTGCCTGCAACGTACGCATATTGGAAGTTGTTTCCATTGATGGGCGTGAGGGCGTTTCCGCTTGAATCATAGATTCCGAACGAGAGACGATCGTTGGGCGAAATGCTTGGCACTCGTAGATAATCACCCGCGGAACCGGGTGTATCGAGTACAAAGGAATACCAATCCACGTCGGTTGGGTTGTCAATCGACAATCCAGTGAACAAGCGACTTGTTGCGATCGCGCCGGGCAATTGGAATGCCGTCCCTGGCAGATCATTGCGCACGGTACCCTTGCTTTGCGTATCGCCATTGTCCGCCAAGATCGGTTTGCCGGAAACATAGGTGACCGTATCATCCCCTTTGCCTGCATCCGTCCATACACTCTTGATCACCGTCGGACCAACTGTTATTTGATCGTTGCCGTCGAGCGCATCGATGATGATGGCTTGGAAATCACCTTCTGCAGGTAACAGACTCTTCAATCCGTTCGTACCTACGAAGGCCTTGGTGGCAGTTTGCCCAGCACTCAAATGTAAATAGTTCTGCGCTGCTAGATTGGCATAGGAAAGGAAGAGTGATGTGTCGGAGCTATCGATGCTGGATGATCGAACGAAACTGATACGATCCCCATTAGCACGCGCGGATACCTTTCCAGCCAGTGAGGTTGTCACGATCTTGTCGTTGATATCCTTCGCCAGATCGCGCACCGAACCATTGGAAACCGTGTCAACGGATGCGATCGTAATTGTCACAAAAGCCTTGCCATCGACACTCAATGTCAGGACCGCATCCTCTGGCAATTGACCGTTCGTTGGAACGGGATCGCTACTTGTTAGCGCTAGGCCATAGTATGAGTCATCGGAGCTCCAATTGTTGAAGTCGAGTTGGACTTGGGCATCGAACGTATAGTTGCCGTTGTTGTTGGTCAACCGTGTGATCAGATGGTGACCCTGCAGCACGCCGGGCTCGGTCACATAGTCGACATTGATAACGTCGTCGCGATTGGTGCCACCGTAGTACCAGACCTTGTTCGTACTCTTGGCATACGCCTTCCACTCGTCGCCGGCCAAGGCACCGCGCGTATCGAAGGTGCTGCCAGTTCGGTCGTAAAGAATGTCTGGACTGTTAGCTACATCGGAACCGAAACCGTACATGAAGTCGAGTCCGGTACCGCCGTATAGGTTGTCATTTTTAGGCCCACCGAGGACTCGGTTAAGCCCCGTGACTTCGAGCTGACGTGGCGCCTTGGTAATGTCGGCATCGAGTTTCCCGTCGCCATTAAAATCGCCATCGGAGTAAAACGTCCGGCCGGAGCCGTCCACATAGACACCGAATGGTCCAATCGCAAAAGTCTCAAACGACTGCAAAGATGTCAATCTCAGCTTACCCGCACTTACAAGTGCTGTCACGGATAGTCCAGCGCTTGCCAGCGAGGAATTGAAGTCGGCAATCAAGTCAGCGGTTGTCGTGTTGTTCGTTGTAGCCAATTGGCGAATAACGATTGCTCGCGGACCTTGAGTTGTATTAACTGCCAACGACCAATCCGCAGTAATCTTTCCATCGCTGGGCAACAACAACGATCCATCGATCGTCCAGAGCGTTGGGCTTGATTGCGAATCAGGCGTGGCACGCGTGCCGTCAGTAATTCCCAATGGCAAGTAGCCTGCGATCGAAGCCGTTGCATTTAGTCCAGATTGTTGGAGTAGATTCGGTGCCGTGGACCATGCGTACAACGTATTGGTCCCTTGGCCGCCAAGCACATCGTCGTTCCCTTGTCCCGCGTAGATGGTGTCGTTGTCACCAGAGTTACCGAGTCCAGGGCCGCCATCACCCCACAGTTGATCGTCCCCTGCGAGACCGTAGATGGTATCGCGGTCGTAGCCACCATCGATTCGATCGCGAGCCCCCGTGCCACGTAATGTGTCGTCCCCTGGACCACCGTCGATGACTCCGACCCAATCGTCGCTGCGAGCGGTCAGATCCGATACGTCCAGTGGATTAGTTAAGCTAACGCTTGTCGATAAAAACTGAATTAAGTCACTGCCGCCAAGCCCCGAGATTCGTAATTGCTCAACGAGTGGCTTTCCATTGGCATCCGTCGGATCAGTAAAGTCGCGCCACGAGGCGAGGATTGTGCGTCCGTTATAGCCAACGGACAATCTCGTTCCTGTTCGAGTTGAACTCGGAAGCGTGTAGTCAACTTGTCCAATCGTGATCGTGTCGGCAACGTCTGTTCCTTCGATGAGCAGAATGTCGGTTGCGTTGTCATCAGCCGTATCGCCCTTAGTTGCATTTCCATAATGTCCATCGAGGACTTCAAATCTTCCTGTAGGCTGAGCCGCATACGAGATGTTCGTATCGAGAAGCATCATGTCGATGCCCGAACCACCGTACAGAGTATCAACACCATCTTGACCTTCGATCCAATCGGAGTCGGCACCACCCCAAAGGATGTCATCGCCGCCACCACCATAAAGTTTGTCTTCGCCAGTACCACCGAAGAAGATATCCACACTACCAAACGTGGATCGAACCGAGCTCTCAGCGTAATCAGGCCCAACAATCGCATCCCCTTGGATCGTATCGTTGCCAGCGTCACCGTAGAAAACATTCTTGCGAATGCTGCCATACATCCAGTCGCCACCACCACCGCCGTGGAACTCATCTCCTGTTAGAGTTACTTCCGTGGCTGCATCGGCAACGTCCGTGGTTGCAGCGTATGAATACCCGTACATATAATCGATGCCGTCTCCACCCCATAAACGTTGTCCCGCTAGCGACTTCGTATCGCTCAAAACAATTCCCGCATCGCCGAAGAGATGATCCACACCGTCATCGCCATACAACTGGTCGATACCGCTTCCACCCCGCAATATGTCGTCGTTGCCACCACCGCGGAGCACATCGTTACCATCACCAGCAGTTAAACTGTCGTTGCCAGCGCCACCATCGAGATAGTCGTCGCCTGCCGCACCGATAAGTGTGTCGTTCCCACCTCCTGCGATCAGCCAGTCCGTTTCAGCGCCGCCGTCGATCCAGTCATTGCCATCTGCCGCGGTGCCGTCGTAACTGATTCCCGCTAAGAGTTGAGGGATGATTCTGGGCGGAGAAAAGCCAGTCGGATTTAATGCCTCAGCAGCATCCCAATCTTGAGGAAGTGCAAACGATGCAACTTGCGTTGTATCGAAGATAAATTTCGAAGCGTCGATGATGGCTCCATCACCCCAAATAGCATCCCGACCACCTCGCCCAAATATTTGATCGTCCCCCAATCCACCGATGACGAAATCGTTTCCATCACCCGCGTCTACGGTGTCATCCCCGGAGCCTGCGTCGATGACGTCATTGCCGTCTCCGCTTTGGATGTTGTCGTTGCCGCTTCCCGCCACAATAACGTCGAGACCAATGCCGGTGATGATCGTGTCGTCGCCATCGCCCGCATCGACTGTGTTTGCACCATCTCCTGCATTGATGAAGTCATTGCCTGCTCCAGCACCAATGTTGTCGGAGCCACTCAGCGTGTAGACCTCGTCATCACCAAAGCCGGTATCGATCGTATCATCGCCAATGTCTCCATAAACCTTGTCGGATGAACCCGTACCGCCTGGGCCGGTCCACATGCTGGTCGCTAATACAGGGTCTGCGAAAACCAAGTTCTTATCTGTTAGCAGGCCGCCGCCAGCTTTGTTGGTTCCAGCAAAGATCGTGTCGGATCCCCAACCACCATAAATCGTATCGCTGCCGGAGAATCCGTAGATCGTGTCATCGCCGACATAGCCGTGGATCGTATCGTCACCTGCATCGCCATAGATCGTATCGCTATGATCGCTGTTGTTAGGGACTCCCGTTGGCACCGTAGGATCAGTGTCTTCCATGTCGCCATAGATAGCGTTTCTGTCTTGCGATGATCCATTTCCATTTGCGTTGGTTCCAGCATAAATCGTATCTCTACCCCATCCTCCGACGACCGTATCTGATCCAGCCCCCGCGTAGATCAAGTCATCGCCCGCTCCGGCATCAATGTTGTCGTTGCCGCCAAACGTATAGATCTGGTCTGAACCGCTTCCGGACGAAACTCGATCCATGCCGAAGTCACCGTAGATGATGTTGTCGCCATCGCCACCCATGAGCGTGTGGGTCGTGCTGGAATCACCGGAGGTTGCCAAAGGATTCGTGATCGCACCGGCGACTAACAAGTCGTTTCCAGCACCACCATCGAGATAATCGCTACCTGCTTCACCATAGAGCTCGTCGTTTCCGCCTTCACCATAGACAAAGTCATCATCGGCTCCTGCCCAAACCTTGTCATTGCCTCCCCCAGTTCGAATGGTATCGATGCCGGAAAACGCGTAGATCAAATCGGCTCCACCGCCAGTCGTAATGGTATCGTTGCCCGTGTCGCCGAAAACAACATTGTTGCCATCAAGGTCGGTTATCGAGTTAAACGCAAACGATTCACCGCCGCGGCTCTCGGGTTCACTGCTGGTGCCAGCAATGAGCACATCATTACCCAATCCACCATTCAAAAAGTCGCTTCCGCTGCCACCGACGATTCGATCGTCATCCGCGCCACCCTGAATCGTGTCATTGCTCAAGCCACCATCTATGTTGTCGTTACCGGCTCCGCCGTCGATCGTATCGTTGCCGAGACCACCCAGGATCACATCGTCGTTGTTGTTTCCGTTGAGCGTGTCAGCTCCATCGCCTCCATCAATACGGTCGTTGCCATCGCCGCCATCGATCGTATCATTATCGAGTCCACCCGAGAGATCGTCATCTCCCTTGCCGCCCGAAACAATATCGTCCCCTGCATCGCCCGAAATTCGGTCATTAGCATCACCGCCGACGAGCGTATCGGCTCCCAAGCCACCGCTGAATTCCACGGGTATAACGAAACCAGTCCCGACGACTCGTAGCTTGTCGTTGCCGCGTCCACCTGCACCCAGGACTCGATCAACTCCCGCGAAGTCTCCAAAAACATCACCGCTCGCAAGATGTTTGACTACATGGACTGAACCGCCAACCTTACTGATTTCAAAATCATCGTTATCTTCGGTGGTTAAAAGAGTCAGTACACCGTTGGTCAGGATCGCAGGAACGGGAGTCGAAATCGATTCGCTGTTAACGTGAGGCGAATGAGTGATATTAAAGTCAGCTAATCGAACATCGACAATATCGACATTCTTTTCGACGATCGTTTCTGAAATCTCTTTTCCAAACGCTCTTCCCGTTGCACTGATGTTTGCGAAGGCAAAGAGTTTCGCATCGACCGTGCCACTCGCATCAAAGATGTACAGCGGTCCATCTTTGAAATTTTCAGCTAGCTCTGCAGCTCGAACCCTTCCATCATTATTTGGATCGTTTAGATCAAGATTGACTGTCGCAAAGATACCTCCGCCGGCGCCAATATTCACATCAATCGATCCACCGGGAATTGGATTAGGGATGTTTGGAATGCGAGGAGGTTCTGCGGTTACCGTTAGCGACGCATTCAAGATGATCTCTGGCTTATCATTCCCGCCGGAAGTATGGTCGTCGAGATAAAATCCGCTCAACAGATCCGCGGTCGACTTCGTTTTCGCGTAGAGCTGTATGCCCGTCGTATCGTAACCAAAATCGAGAGCAATCTTCGCCCCTAAATGACCATTGATGTATGCAAAAACGAAAGGAACGGGCGTGGGGAATGGCGGACTCGAATAGTCGAAGGAAAAATCGAGCTTAGGCATTTGATAGGTGAATAGGGTTGCCGGCTTCCCGAGAAACATTTTGACTAGCTCGGTTGGATCACGCATCATGGGCAAATCGAGCCCCTTGCCAGCCGCATCTCCACTCGGCACCGATTTCGCGTCGTTGACGAACTGAGCAACGTTTCCTGGCAACCGATTCTGTAAATCCGTGACCAAGCCTCCGAGAGTCGGGATCGCATTGGAAAGTTGGTCTACACTGCGCACATCATTTAATCCAAAACTTCCAATGTTGACTTTGGACGACCCGAATTGACCTGCGGTGTTCTTGAGAGAACTGATCTGGGTCGATGCGCGAATCAAAGACAACACTAAGCCGGGTGTGTCCCCGAGTCCGGAATTTCCGTTCAGTTTGGAGACGAAGTCCGCAGCATCCATCAAAGACATATCGCGCCCGGCAAGATCGCTCAGCACAGGTATTGGGTCGTTCAACAACTTAAGCACTGGCTTGACCGGCTCAAGCACATTGTCGATGCGAGTCAAAATCGGCTGTACGATGTTGGTTAGCGCTTGCCCCATATCCACTTGCACGTTGGTAAATTGGACATTAGGTACTCCACCGAAGGAAGTTGCCGAAGCGGTTGTCGACGCGTTGGAAAAGTTCCAATCGATCAGCATGCGAGCTGACATTGATGGGAATGCCGCGCTCTGCTCGAAACCGGTGTTGAGATCCAATTTGACGTGAGCGTCGGCCGTCAATGTGCCCGATACAATTTGACCAAAGGATGCCGAGGCCAATTCAGGCAAAAACAGCTTGCCATCTTGGTTAGGATCACGCAAATCCACCTTGAAGTCGCCAGCCAAGACACTTCCCGCGTCTTTCACGGTGGCTGTGAGAGCCCCTAAGCGGCCACTAAGTGTCGTGTTGGGAAGAGTTGCATTGACATGAAACTGCAACTCATCGCTCGCGGATGTATCTAGGTAAACGCCTTGCGTCTTGTTGATTCCGAAACCAACGTTGAAATCAAATCCCATTGCCAGCGACACACCGCCGGTTAGATCGAGTCCCAAACCTGGAAGCGCGAAATCTAGCCCGACAGGAATTTGAACTGGCTTGAGCGATTGAGTTAGTTGGAATCGAAAGACAACGTCCGTTGGACGTGTTGTCGGAGGATTTAAAACCGGATCGATCGCTACGCCATCGACGACGACCCCGATGTCTTTTCGGTCAATGAGTCCACTGCCGTCGCGATCCTTCAACCAGTTCAAGCCGCTTGGCCCCAATGCCTCAAGCAATCGAGCTTGGGTAAACGCCAAGTCCTTAGCGCCGCCAAAATTCTGACTCAGGTTATCTGAGACTTTGGTGCGCAGATCCAACAGGAATCTCGCCGCATCCTGAAGCTGATTGCCGACGAGCGGAATCTTGCTCGAAAAGACGTTGCTATCGACGGCTCGATCCAACAATTGGAAGATACCATCCCACCCCGACGACAAAACGTCGAGGGACGAAGCGATATCGGCTACGGAATCGAAAATTGCACTGAAATTGGGGGCAGTTGGTGAGGGCGGATTACCCAGCTGGCTTAGATCGTATTGCCAATCAATATTCGGCGTCGATGAGTCAAGGAATGTGACTCGATCGAGTTTATAGACAGGCAATTTCACATGAAGTTTACCTGTAGGTCCTGTCGACTGAAGGTCATCCGCGGATAACTGATCCAGATAGATGCGGCCTTGTGCGTCCGCATGAATGAGCCCAACGGAGAAGGTGGCTTTATCCGATGGAACTGGTGGAGAATCCAGGGCGCCATCGCTATCGATGACGACCCAACCGTTGTTTGTGGTGCCATTCCCAATTGAGACGCCGAGCGGTCCCAGCGCGGCCTTGAAACTGATGTTCTGTCCATTGACTTTGACCGCAACCGTGGCTGCGGTCGTGTTATACAGGAATGGACGGAGCACTTGCGGATTGGATAGATCAACTCCGAGATCGAGTTGGAAGTTTGTCGACGCAGAAACATCGAGTTGAGCAGATCCGCCGACGCTGACCAATTTGCTGAGTGCTGGAACTCCAAGCTTTGAGAGGTCGAGATCGAGCGCCGCTTGCTGACTGAAATTACTTTGGAGCTGCAGCTTGATCTTAAGTGCAGGCTTTCCGTTAGTCACATGATCCAATTCGAGCGTTACCGTATTGGAGTCGATACCGATCGTAGTTGCCATTCCAAAGGCTTTCTCGATCGCAGTCTCGAGCACTTCCTCGAGTTGAGGCAGTAGCGATTCACCGGTTGCCTGGAATTCGTCAATCGCTTTCGACAGGGCAGCTGGGTTGCCGATGATTTCCTGAAGACTCTTGCCAATTCCCGGCAGCTTGGTTTTCAGAAACGACATGCCATCCATTTGCGATAAGTAATTTACAGCTAGACGCAAAGCAGCGAGCCAATCATCCTTGGTAACCGACTGAAGCTCTTGAAGTTTGGCAATATCCCCTTTGTAGGTGACTTTCAATGTCTCAGGTCGAGTGCAATCCGCCCAATTGATATCGATCGCTGCATCCGAGCCGAGTAAGTTTTGGCCCTTGAGTTGTGCCCCTACCGGCAAATGTAAATTGCCGTTGCAATGAACATAGAAGGTCTCGAACAATGGACCTGTGAAAGTGATACCTTCGGCTGCGGGATTTCGAGTGATATTGAGCAAACCAGCTGTCAACTCGGCAAATGTAATCCGTCCTTCGGTATTAAGCGAAGTGTTTGGGTCCTTCAATCGGATTAGGAAATTCGCCGTTGCATGGCCAGTTCCGTTCGTGATAACTCCAGATACGGGGCCTAGACTAGCTGTGCCATCTAAATCGGCGATGTCGATATCGGCTCGGCCCGAAAGACTTGCACGCTTTCCGTTCCAGGACTCAACCAAGAAGATGTGGCGATTCAAGGTATCGCCGTGAAGAGGAGAGCCTTCGAGAACGAAAGTTCCATCGGCTCTCGCAGTTGTAACAGTACCGAGAATACCCAAACCTCTTCCTGAATTCCCACCGTTGGAGCCGTTGAGTGAGTTCACACGGAGTGCACCACCAGATCCATACGAGCGGTCAATCAAATCGATTCCACCGCGCAGGACATTTACAACCGCCTCCAATAACTGTTTTCCAGAGGCAGGATCAAGGAATGCGCTGTTGATTCGCGAAATTGCATTTCCTAAATTCACGACACCATCGAATGAAATTTCTTTCCTAGTTCCATTGCTCAGTTGAATAGCCACGTCGGAAATGGACCTTCCCTGTGCGTCTTTTCCTGCGACAGCAATGCCCTGTCCATTATTTAGAAGCGACACGGGAGTCGAATTGTCGAGCGAAAGCGATAGGTGGCTTCCATCGAGACGGTTTGGACTTAGTGGTTCCGCTTGACCAGTCGTTCCCGCGGGGCCGACGATGCCCAGATCTTCGGCGGTATAAGAACTGTCGATCGATTCGACTTTGAAAGCACCGGATCCTGAAGTCAGATCGGTCAAGGTGAATGCGCCACGCACAGCGTCGAACGTCGCCTTTAATTTAGCAGAATTGAGCGAGTTCAGCGCCGAAACGAGATCACCAACCTTTACAACACTAGCTGCCAAATTGAAGTCGGCAACGCTGGCATCCCTGAACGTAATGCGGATGTCATTGCCTGTGCTCGATACACGAACACCTGCGTTAGAATTTAGCGCCGACAAAGGCGTATTTGTGTTGACCGCAAGTCCGAATTGCTTTAGGTCGAGTCCGAAGCGAAACTCACCTTGCAATTGCGAAGTGAGTTGCCCAATACTCGAAGTATCTATTGAACCTACCGGTCCAATCTTGTCCGCGAATGCAAGATTGATGGCTTGAGCCAGTGTCCCGCGAGAAAAACTTAAGTCGAAAGTTGCAATGCAGCTTTTGTTGTCGAAATACGCATTTGTTGCACCTAGCTTGGTGAGGAAGTCATCTATCGTTTTGATCGCAGCCTGGCCGGTTTGTGTTTCCAGGTTGGTGAGCACTTCGTTCCAACGCTCACGAAGTCTAAGTTTGCCCCCAATAGTTTCGTTGGAGAACGGTATCTTTTCATTCATCAAAGCCGTGTTCGCCAAACTATCCAGCCAGTCGCCGATGTTCGTCATCAAGGACTTAAGAACATCGGGAGTGTAACTGGAGAACGATCGAAGGCATTCATCACCGAACACAATCTTAGGGTCAGGGTCGGACCCAAGCGAATTGCTTCGGGTCAAATTAATATTGCTCGGAGGTAACGTAAGAGCGCCACTGACTGTTACAGGCAATGTACCCGTCGCAAGGTTGCTTTGGATGTCGACACTTTCCGGGGGGAAGACTAACATCCAATTGGAAACCGGACTACCACTCAGCATTTCAAAATCAACACGCCCTACGGCACTGCTATCCGCAAACGACTTTTGTGCTTTCACTGCAGCATTCATTTGCAACGAAGCAGCTCCGACGGGTCCGACGGAAAGCTCTACTAAACCTTGGTTCAATTTAAAATTGCGTGTTAACGTGCCAACTGTGGAAGTCGTAGCAATATTTCCATGAACCTTCGCAAAACTGATTCGCAAATCATCAATACCCGTGATCGTGGCTATCCCGTCGAATGTGCTATCCGGTGGTGACATCGCAATAGTGATCGAATCTCCAATCTTAAGACCAACCGTGTCGGTTAGTTCCAAAGTCGCAACATTGTTCGAAAGCGATTTTTTGGTTACTGATCTGGTGAGATTTGTGAAATTTGCGTTCGCACTGCCCGAAAGATCTGCAAGATCAATAAAGAAGGCGGAAGCGCCCGAAGTGATTTGATCCAGGTCCAACCCAAATGACAACTTGACGTTGGCACTCGTTGTCAATTGCAACGTCGGCGCTGGATCCGTCAGGATCGTCAATCCGAGTTCGCGTGCATGGCGTCCAAGCTGCAAAACGCGGCTCTGCGTATTGGCAAGCGTGTACTGCAGATCAAAACGCAAGTCGTTGCTGACTACATCGACCTTGGTACTCCCACTCGAGACGTTCGCAGAATTCGACAATAGATCTTTCAAGCTTCCGACGAGTGGCAAGCTATTGTTTCTCAAGTAATTGATAGCAGGAGCCAGGACGTCCTTTGGCAATTTCGTTCCAAGTCCGAGAGCTGAATTGATCGAAATCTCATCGGGGAGAACGACATCCGCTAGATCCGTTCTGCCAACGAGAGGCAATGGAGAACCCAATTTTCCGCTGTTGGCGATTTCTGGCCATACATCAGCGAGTTGACCAAGACCGTCGATCAAAGCTTGCCGTTCCGTGCTGGAGAGTTCCTGTAGAATCGGCGGGAAGAAATTCACGATCACTCCATCCTCAAAAGGATTAATCGGTTCGTCAATTTTGAATCCCGCAAATTTCACGCCAACGGCAGACGCCGCTGCTCGAATATTCGTTTGAACGTTGGCCAATGTGTCACTGATCTTGACCGCAATACCAGCTTGAAACCGCCCTTCCGATTGGTCTGTGATCGGTCGGTCGTCGCTGGTCGCGACGCGCGTGATTTTTGCGGCACCGACTCCTCGGCCTACTAACTCTGAAACGAATGCTTCTACCCAACGCGTTGTTGGTTGATTTGCCACTGGCGAACCCGGCACACCAAGGTTCGTCCAACGCGGAGCACCGATCGAATTGAGCCAACGCACGGTTCGTTCATCGAGGCTTGAATCAACTACATTGAGTGCGAGCGTTGGGGAGGTTGAATAGGGGACCGATTGAGCATCGGATCCGATAGCGGACTTAAAGCGTTTCAGTGCGAATTGCGTTTCGGGTCCTACGATCCCATCGACTGCGAGCCGGCTTCCTTTACTTCCAGTAAAACCGAGGTAAGACAACCGTTGCTGCAATGCGATCGTACGAAGTTCTTCTCGAACGGATATGTTTTTGAGGGCGTTGTCCTGCGAGTGAAGAAACGGCTGAATCGCGAGCGAGCCATCTCGTGAATAACCTGGAATCAGTCGGTATTCGAACGACTTTATATCGTTATTGACACTGGCATTGAAGCGTATTTGTCCTTGAAGTCCAGAAAGTGCATCTTTCAGGTCAGTTGAGTCACCTTGCAGTGATGGCATTGAATCCAAAGGATTGCTGTCTGCTGCAATCCAATCGGGTTTGGGTTTGGGATTCGCCAAGGTTGGCAAAGGTCGTTTCCATGCTCCATCTGCGGCGAAATAGAACCGCCCTGAAGATGCAAAGCTGCTCGTCGGTTCATCGATTCGATCCGAAGTCAGGATCGTCCCGATGAAGTATTCAAATCCGCCTTCTGAATACGTGACCCATTGATCACCCGGTCGCGCAGAAGTGGGGCTTGATAATGTCAAGGTTTTCCATTCACCTCCCGCACCATTTGCTTTGAAGAACTCCACGCTCGAAATTGCAAACTTGGAATTCGATGGGGTCTTCGCGAGCCCTGATAAATCAACGGGGAGAATGTCTCCCGATTGGCCACCGCGTTGTAACTCGAAATTATCCAGGTTGACAACAGCTTTGATTCCATCCTTCAATGCCAATAAGTCAGCGTCCGTCAACTCCACCCGCACGGTGACGACTTGACCTCTTAGATGTCCTGGTATGCCGACATACCTCTTCGTCGCGGAGTTACTGAGTGCCTGGACAGAAATTAACTCATCGTTGACATAGACATTGAGCTGATCGTTGGTTGTCGTGTTGGACGGAACACTCGAGGGCAAACTCAAATCGAAACTCAACACAGCCGCATCGGTAGGGAGATAAAACGAATTGTGCCTACGCGACCTTCCTTGCGCGGTTAGTTGAAGAGCAAAGTTGTTGGATTGTCCCTCCAGCGCAACTAGCAATCCTGAGCCACCGCCACCGTGCTGGCTCCAACCAGGAACTATGTTGTTGGCAGGAATTAGGTTGTCATCAAATCGGTCTCCCGCATCCCTAAAGTCACCATTGACGAGTTTCAAAGAACTCCAGTCTGGCGCTTGCTTGGCACTGGCGATGAGCTTTCGTTGGGCGAGGTCCGTTACCGTTTCAGGTTTGAGGCTGACAGGAGTAAATTGGTGGCTTTGGTTCGGGATCGGGGAATAGAAACTGTACACATTCGTGTTGTTAGCTAGATCGGCGATGGTTGGCCGGGACGCTTGAGGTCGTGGGTCAGCCGTTCCACCTGCAACCTTGCTGAACGCATATCCCGAAGCTGCATTACTAGATGCATCAACAACCGTGCTCTGATAAAAATCTGACCAAACAGCACCATGTGGGTTCAACGAGTTTGCTACGTTGGTTTGGGAATTCAAGAGCTGATTGTAGGCTCCCGGAATTGGTCGCCCATCAGGAATGAATACTTTGTTTAGTGTCTGGTAGTAGACATCGGTGAAAGCGACGTTGTTCCAAACGGTAGCTCCGTAGCCCGCTGGCTTCCCTAGATCAAAGAGTCGTTGTGACTCATCGATGGGAATTCCCAATTCATCAAAATCATGCGGGTCGAGATAGGTCACTTGATCGACAGGTGTATTGAACGCTGCAAGCCGCTCAACCGCCTCACTTGTTACCGCAGTACCAAAACTGTGCCCAATGAAATGCAATGGAGGTTGTGTCGATGGCTGGTCAATGTGTGCGATGCCCAATTGTACGACGAGGCTAAACAACGCATCCCCGGCGGCTTCGGCCCAACCGCTCGACGGTTCGTTGGACTCGGCCGCCCAATCGTAGAGAAGAACAATTTGACTGGGCGTTCCTTCCAAAACAGAACCTGATTTGCCCGGGTCCGCTAAGGCATCCAAGTCGAAGTCGCCAAAGCCCCCTTCACCCGTCACGTCATAGTCCAACAACCACGCGCCTTTGCCCGCTCCATTCTCACTATCAGCTCGGTTGCGAATCGCCGATGCGAGACTGTAGAGAGAGTCACCGTCCCCCTGAGAAAACTGAAACCCGTGCGTGATAATCGTCGCGCTCTCCAGCTGCGACTCCGTGAACTTCTGATGAAGCAGCGTCGCCATTTCATCGATGGACATAGGACTCTGAGCCAAGAGCCTGCGATCCTCCAGCAACTCAATTCTAAGAGCCGAAAGAGTTTGACTTTTGATTTGCTTCCGACGAAGACGTTCCTGGACCCTTGAACGATTTGATTTTTGCGAACGCTTCATATAAAGGCCGAGTTTTTTGTGTTCAAGGTTTTTAGGTGGGAAATCGCAGCAGATTGAAATCTGAAGAGGCATCAGAAGAAGACAAGATTCTCTCCTGGCTAGGTGCGTTTTGCAAGCAAACTGGCGCCTTGTGCATGAAAGATTCCTTGAAAGGTTGCGGTTCACTTACGCTGGCTAATTTCATGTTCATCTGCCGATTGCTAACGACGCAGAATTCGTTGAGGACTTCGTGCTTGAGCGTTTGCTTGAATCGTTCCACGTGAGCTTGCAAGTTGGGTGACATAGGCGTGATGCGTTTTATCTTGCAATTAGACCTTGTGAAGATGGCGTCGAAGTCTTTCACGTACTTAGTGTCATTGTGCCGTTGTGAAAGCTGCGGCCAGCCAATCAAAGTGCGTCGATCCTCGCAAGTGGAATGTTTCACGAAAAATGCCAACTAGCAGGAAAGCAACTTGAAGGGCCACTTGAGACAGAGTGGCCCGTGCTTTCGTGGTTTTCAATTATGACTCTAGATCGGACGCGGTGGTACGGGTCGAGATTGATGGACTGGATGCCATTAACACGTTTAAAACCGACATGGATGCTCAAGGCAACCCAGTCAAATATCCAGGCTGTTTCATTCCTCGAGCTAAAAATGGAACGCCGGGGGAGCATGTAATCGCAGGTTGGATGCACACCGTCAAACCTGTTGACGACAATGTCTTCCAATTTGTTGTCAATGAGTTAGGAAAAAACGCACCAATCGCGAAGAATGTTCGTGGAAAGACTGGAGTCGTGACGGTATCTTTCTTTGATGCATGTGAACCGGGCGAGACGCCCCAAGGTCGAAACTTCGGTGAAACGGGAAAAGGAAAACTTATGAAAGTGGATTACACCCTGAAGCAAGTCCAAGTTGCTTCGGGACCTCTGTCGATTGTTAATATCAGGTACTCTCGAAATCCAAAGAACTAGCCTGCCCCTGAAACGCCGAGAATTAATGAAAGAACTTCTGGAATGCACTACGCGAGAATTGCGATTGGTTTGTTTTGGCTGCTGTTCGAATTTTCTAGTACTGCGGTCGCTCAGTCCCCTTCAACGGCATCCAAGTATGCCTTGCTTATAGGTGTGACGACTTACGAACACGCTCAAATGAATCGAACACCGCTGAAGTATCCCGAAGCGGACGCAAAAGCGGTAGGAGAACTACTGCGGAGCAGTGGGTACACCATAGACGTTCTTTTGGGAAAGCAAGCTACGGGGGCAGCTATTCAGCAGATTCTCAAGAAAGCGGGAGCTCAGGGAGATTCCGAAGGCGCGGTGATCATCGGAATGTTTGGACATGGGGTGCAATATGGCGACGATGCGTACTACGGCCCGTTCGATACAAAGCTCCGTCCTGTCAAAGATGCGGACGGCAGATCGATCCGCGCGACAACTGGCGAATTGATGCTTGAACCAGATCCTGACAGAATGGTGTCGATGCGAGAGATTTTGGACACGCTAACTCTGTCTGGTGCTGGTAACAAAGTTTTGCTCGCTGATTGCTGTCGCGAAGATCCAAACCGTGCTCGTGGACTTCGTGGTCGAGCCTTTGGCAGCTCATTGCGAGTCGACCAATTACCACGTAATTGTGCGGCGTTGTTTGCCTGCAGCGAAGGAGAGCGTGCGTTTGAACATGATGAGTGGCGACACGGTGCTTTCACCAAAGCATTCTTGGACGAATGCCAAGGCAGCGACGATGTGACGGCAAACCTGTTGTCAGTGAGCCTGTATCGCCGGGTCAACGGTCTGGTAAAGGAAAAGACTGCAGGTGCGGACAAACAATCGGTCAGTAGTGTTCTCAGCGGAGTGATTGATTTAAAGCTACAGGCAGCCAACCAGCCTGTGGTCCCGATGAATCGCATGCCCTCCATGCCCTCCACGCCATCCAAAACACGCACCAAAGGCGCTGAGCCCCAACCGAGCTCTTATGTCAACGATGTTGGTTGTAAGATGATCTTGATACCCGCTGGCTCCTTTACAATGGGAGCCCGAAAAGACGATCCCGCAATATTGGATCGAGATAAGCCCCAACACCAAGTGACCCTCTCAAAGCCTTATTACATGGGCGAAACAGAACTGACTCAGGGCCAATGGAAAGCCGTGATGGGAACAGAACCATGGAAAGAAGGGTACTGGGAAGAGTCGATAGCTTTAAGAATTTTCCGTGGGGGGGAAACAAAAAAAAAGTGGATAGAACCGTCCCGCTTTGAAGGTGCAGACTATCCGGTTACCCATGTGACCTGGGATGATGCCGTTGAGTTCTGCCGCCGATTAAGTGAGCGTGAAGGCCGTACCTATCGATTACCAACCGAGGCTGAATGGGAGTATGCTTGTCGTGCAGGCACAGTTTCGGTTTATAGCTTCGGTGACGATACCACGAACGCCTCTTTATATGCTTGGGGCAGACATCTGACCGAAGCCAGCAACGAGAAGTACGCTCACTTGGTAAAACAAAAGCTGCCGAATGCGTTTAGCCTGTATGACATGCATGGGAATGTCTCCGAGTGGTGTTGCGATGGATGGGCATACTACAAACCAGAGCCAGTGGTCGATCCATTCACTGCAATTGAGTTCGATTATCGTTCTCAGCGCGGTTGTAGTTGGGCTAACTATCCCAACCGTTCATCCGATCGCCGCGGAGCTCTGCCGTCCAAAAAAAGCAATGATTTAGGATTTCGAATCGTTTCCGTGAAAGGGTAAGACTTCTACCAAAGGTTTCTGTTGGTGAACTATTTGCTGTATCCTCACCAAGTTTGCCTCTGGACCGGCGACTGCTTATAAGAAGAGACGCGAAAAAGGTGTCAGGAACCGAGATTGCGGTAGGGACATAGAGATTGCTATAGGGACAAAGCATGTTGCCGGTTGGCAGTTGGATGGACAGATGGGGTGCAGCGATTGGATTTGGCGTCGACGGGGGATGTCGACGCGGTTGACGTGTTTGCAATGGCAAACTTTGACCTTCACTACCCAGTCGGTTTGATAGATGCGCAGTCGACCTTGTATCGGCCTCTCGGACGAGCCGACCGTTACAGGGGAATGCTTCAGAGCGCGCGGTACAAAACTCCGCCACATGTTTCGACAGCGTTTTTCCGGGCCAGTTCTGAGCTGTTGAGCAGTCCTTACGAAACTTTTGCTGTTTCGCAAAACCCGGCAAACGTGCTTCGAAAGTCGTGCACATCGCTTCGGCGAATGCTAATTACCGAACAGCAGTCACCTGCGCCACACGTCGATAAGACTTCAAATGCCCGCCAAGTTCAGAATCGCAGACGATCTCCCCAGCAGGAAAAGCAGGCAGTAGCGGCGGGGCGCTATCCCGAACCGGCGGCAGATTATCTCTCGCCGAATGTCCACGTCGCTTGTTATACCAATCCACCACAGTTCGAACGATTAGGTCCATGTGCCGATTGCTGACGATACAGAATCCGTTGAGTACTTCGTGCTTGATCGTTTGGATGACTCGCTCCACGTGAGCTTGCATGTTGGGTGACTTGGGCGCGATCCGTTTTATCTTGCAATTGGAGCTTGTGAAGATCGCGTCAAAGTCCTTCACATACTTGGTGTCATTGTCCTGGCAGAGATAATTGCATTTCAAATCGTTGTCGTCGATGTGCAATTGGAAGTTGCGAGCTTGCTGGCTCGTCCAGTCGCTTCGGAGTGGAGTCCTCAATACTCCGGACCCACTTGCGAAACGTCGAATAGCTGACGATTGAAATCAGGTCCTTGATTCGAGGCCCTAGCTTTTTGCCCGCACGGACCAATTTGAGACGCTCCTGATTGCTTAGGCTAATGCGATCAGGTAGTTTACTCCGCAGGATCCGGTTCTCAGCCAGAAGGTAGGCGATCTTCTGCAAGAGTTGCTGTCGCGTGACCGACGCAAGCAGCGTCAAAAGCGGGTGAATGATGGTTGCCAAGTGAGCTGCGGAATCCTTTCCAAATAAAGACGGTGTGCTGAACTGGGGCGAAGAGCATGATGACGATGGATTTAATACACGCGGGCCTTTCGGAAGAACATGGTTTGCAATTGGGCAAACGAGCTGCGGTAGCAAGCTAGCGATCAATCTTGATTCAAACCATCCGAACCCACAGACAGATGACACGGAGCAGAGTTTATCCATTCGCAGTATGGAAGAATTCGAAATAGCAAGGCCGATATGTGTTTATTCCGACAAAACAATCGGTAAGCCCGGAATGAACCCGGTCGTTAGCTCAAGCATCACCCAGCTGATTCAAAGATTAATTGAAAGTCACCACGGAACAACTGCAAGCAACTTCTTTTGGATGGATTTCGACTTTGTTTCACTTGGAGATGCGACGGAGTTCACGCAACTGGAAGCAAGAATGCCAGCGGGCGGGCGTTCAAAGAAAACCAACGAGCGCAAGAAGAAGAGATAGGTGACGACTAATCCCATATTGCGACTAAGGTTACTTAACAGTTAATTCCAAACCAGCAGCACGAAGCCTCCCTGGAAACAAACTCCCCCTTCATCCAACGCCTGCCATGAAAACAATTCAAGGTGATCTTATAAAGCTCGCGCTCGAAGGATCGTTTGACGTCATTATCCACGGGTGCAACTGCCAATGCTCAATGGGGGCTGGAATCGCTAAGTCGATCAAAGCCGCGTTTCCAGAAGCCTTTGATGCGGATCTTGCCACGGCAAAGGGCTCGCGAGACAAACTCGGTAGCCTTTCGGAAGCCATAGTTGAACGAAGCGGGCGCAAGCTTACCGTCGTAAATGATTATTTGCAGTTTCACTGGCGAGGGCGAGGCATATTGGCTGATTACGATGCGATCCGAAAAGTTATGCGATTGATCAAAATTGATTTTGCTGGACAACGTATCGGCTATCCAAAAATCGGGGCGGGGCTTGCTGGTGGTGACTGGGAGATAATTGCCGCAATTATTGAGGAAGAATTGGCGGGCGAAGAGCACACACTCGTTGAATACTCGCCAAAACCATAGCGAGGATCCCAAATGAAACGATACTCAGGCAATCGAGATCCACGATTCGTTGCTATTCATCGTGGTGGAGATCTGGATTTGGCTACGCATCGCTTGCTCGTTGCGTGGGCGGCTGACTGTGCTGAACACGTTTTGCCTTTGTTTACAGAAGTCCATCCGAGTGACACTCGCCCCAGTCACGCGATTGCGATCGCTCGCGAATGGGCAAGTGGCAACGCGACAGTCGCTCAGGCCAGAGAAGCCGCGTTTGGAGCTCATGCCGCAGCGAGGGAATCGTCGAATTCAGCTGCAATAGCAGTTGCTCGAGCGGCAGGCCATGCTGTCGCAACCGCTCACATGGCGGACCATGAACTTGGCGCTGCAGCCTATGCGATTTGGGCAGTGATGAAATCGGTCAGTAAGTTTGATGCGATGCGAGTCGCCGAATTGGAGTGCAGCTGGCAGCAATCCCAACTTCCGGACGCGATCCGTGAACTGGTCCTGAGTGACCAGCAAAAAAGAAATCCAAAATTCAAAAATGTCTTCTTTGCTTCGCCACCTTCGTTCTAACACGCGACTTCTGATTAACAGCAAAAAATTTTGGGCTTCGGTTCGTCATCTCCAACCCCGATCGTGTAACCCTACGGATAGAAACTTGCATCTTTGCGTCTCCGTCGCCACCGACCTGCGACTTTCACAGGTTGAGGATTCTTGCCGTAGGCTAGCCCCTGACCTGCAAGAGCAACTCCTGACTTTTCCCCGAATCGAGCAAGGTCGAGATAACATTTGCCTACGCATGTTCCAAACCATCGCATTGGAGCCAAGTTGGAAGAATCAAAGGGAACAATGGAAACGAATGACAGAAACCGGGCAATTCGCTTCATCGTCGTCGGTTGCTGCTGGCTGATCCCGACGAACGCCCTGAGCTATCCCGAAAGGTCGTCCGAGTTCCACTACTGGATGCTGATCCAATTGAACGCCCACTTGCGTCACGAAAGGTAGTGTTATTGCGAGACTGACTTGCAGTACCCAAGCTACTGCCGTTCGAAAACCGGAACGTTGTACGCTCACCATTCGTGGTTGCGGTTTGGATCGTTCTGCCACTTGCGTCACGAAATGTTGTCCTGTTTCCTGATGTTTCGGCGGAACCAATAGATCGACCTGAACCATCGCGAATTGAGATGCGATTGCCGGATTGAGTTGCCGAGCCTTGCGTCCGACCTGACGAATCGCGGAAAGTCGTTTTGTCACCTTTCTGACCATTGAGCACTGAGTACAGATAACTGCTCGGCAATCGTTGCTTGCTTCGATCGTTATCAGATTGAGCACGACAGTTGTCACCAAATGCAATCAATCCAAGCAAGCAAACTACGACAACAGTGCGGGCGAACATACGGGAAATCCTGCGGTGTTTGAGACAGTAGATCATTTTGCGCCCATTGACAATTCTGACACGATGGCGTGACACGATCGGTCACACAATCGGGAATGTTTTGGTCGCAAATGTCATTCCACACAACGAAGAATACCCGCCAATCGGAGATCCGACGTTCGGCTGTCGAGCTACAGCAACTCGAGGTGCCCGGTTACATGATCAATCTTCGAGGCTTCATCTGGCCCAATGGCAAGACAGGTTCGCGTCGGCTGGCCATGGAATTCGGTTCGGCCGCTGTCTGTGATCAGTTGAACCTCAAGTCCCATTTCGATGGCTTTGTCGTGAATCGCCATTAGCTCCTCTTCGCTATTGCAGCGAACGCATACCTTCGCAAACGATCCCATAATCCAGGTTTGCTGGTTGGGCGTGAAATCATCCATGCAAATAGATGATTTGCTCTGCAACTTTCGTGTGAGAAACGACATCGAAGCGTGCGCACCCTGGGCGATCTGCTTTCCTCTGCGCATCTTTAGGTCGTGTCGCATTACGATGACCTGCTTTATATTTGGGACTTGCGATTCCTCCATTGACTATTTCTCCGCTTGGCTTCTATGCATCAAATAACAACACCCGCAAGCCGGAAATACGACCCGCGGGTGTTTAGTTTCAAGTATACCGCAGTTGGACCGTAGTCCAACGCGCGTTTACAGGTCGATCGCTTCAACTTCAGCGACGAATCGCTGGTTGTTATCGGCCAGGAACGCACTGATCACGTTGAACACGGAGTCACTGAAGCCACCGATGTTCATAATGTCAGCTTGCTCGCAAGTTTGAACCGTCTGGTACGGCTGCAGATCG
>JANPHB010000073.1:0-129416 GCA_031424235.1 Pirellula sp. | reverse complement strand
AAATGATGTTCGGCGTCATGCCTAAAAAAATCCCGGGGGTTCGGGGGCAGAGCCCCTGAGGAGCACTGAATGAGTTCGAAAAATTTAAAATTTTCGAATCGGCTCTATTGCCTAATTCCTAGACGGTCGCTCATCCCCCGGCCCCTTCTCCTTCAGAGGAGGAGAAGGGGAGGAAAACTCATAAGATCATTCCCTCGTTCCAGGGCTCTACCTTGGAACGCACTGCTTTCGAGGCTTCGCCTCGCGTTTGCTATCATGTTGTGAACTCAGGAGGCAGGAGCCTCCGATGCATTGCGTTCCCAGGCGGAGCCGCGGAGCCTGGGAACGAGTTGAACCGGGGCTACTTGCCGTAATACGGCGAAATCATCAGGTACACTAGCACTCCGGTTGTCGAGACATATAGCCAGATCGGATATGCGTACTTGGCGATCTTGCGATGCCTTGCAATCTGATTTGTCAGCGCAAACAGGAACGCTCTCAAGACCAACGGCAGGACGACCAATGACAAAACAATGTGCGAAATGAGCAACCCATAGTACAACGTTCGCATCGTTCCAACGCCACCATACGCAGTCGATGGATTCGATAGGTGGTACGTCACGTAGCAAACTAAGAATACCGCCCCTAGGCAAAACGCTGAGGTCATCGCCAAGCGATGCAAACCAATCTTGCCCATCTTTTGGGCCACCAACCCGAGGACCAACAACAACGAAGTAAGCGTGTTGATCGCACCAATCGCGTGCGGCAAAAATTTTGTCCAAGTACCTAGATCCACTTTGGTTCGGATCCCCAACAGGATCGCTACGACCAATGGAATCACGACGGAAAGGACATTGGCAATCAGCGTTGCGCGTTTTTCTGGGAGAACTATATTCGACATGAAACTAATAACTCAATCGGATGGAATTGTCTGAAGATTAATTGGGAGAGCGAGGCTCCTGCCGAGCTTGTGACGCCATGGTTCGGCAGGAGCCTCACCCTCCCGGATAATGCGGTAGCTTCAGCCAAATGGCACTCACTTTGCTCAACTTGTGCCGCAACTCCCTTTGGAAAATCATGTTGGTTCGGATTTGCAGGCTGCTTGATGCTCTAGCATGGTGGCCACGAGCGACGTCCAACCGGTTTGGTGGTTCGCACCCAGTCCTCGTCCTGTGTCACCGTGGAAATATTCGTGAAATAACATGAGATCCTTCCAATGCGGATCTTTTGCATAGCGTTCATCCCCGCCATGGCAAGGCTTCTCACCCTGCTCGTTGTTCTTAAAGAGCAAAATCAGTCGACGTTCGATTTCATCGGCGACCTCGCGCAAGTTCATCAAAATGCCCGATCCCGTTGGGCATTCGACTTGGAACGTCTCACCATAAAATTCGTGATACTGTCGTAGGGACTCGACTATCAGGTAGTTCAGCGGAAACCAAACGGGGCCACGCCAATTGCTGTTACCACCGAACATGCCGGTGTTGCTTTCGCCGGGAACGTAGCCGACCGACTCCTTGCCCCCAGCGTATTCGAAGACAAAAGGTTTTTCGCCGTGGATGGCGGACAAGGAGCGAATACCATATGGAGACAAGAACTCTTTTTCGTCCAGCATGTAACCCAACAACCTCCGAAAACGCTCGGTCGAAGGGATCGCCAATAGTCGCATCTCGGTGGTTGAACCGGCCGGACAGAACTTCTCCATGTAAGCCATGTGCTTGGCCATTTGCGGTCTGTTTTTCAAAAACCAATTCATGCGTCGCTGAAAGCTTGGCAATCGTTGCAATGTTGTCTCGTGGATCATGACGTTGGAGCACAACGGAATCAGTCCAACGAGCGATCGCACCCGCATGGCAGTGCTGTTGCCATCTCGAAGTAAATGATCGTAATAGAAACCATCTTCTTTTTCCCAAAGACCCGTGCCATGGAGGGTGTTCATGGCTTCTGCGATCGCGACGTAATGTTCAAAGAACTTACTGGCCATATCCGAGTAGGCTTGATTTTCAGAGGCCAGCTCCAGGGCCATTTGAAGCATGTTGCCGCAGAAGAATGCCATCCAAGCGGTCGCGTCCGCTTGATCGAGCGTACCGCCACCCGGCAACGGTTTGCTCCGATCGAACACACCGATATTGTCTAGCCCAAGAAAACCACCGCTGAACACGTGCTGACCACGTGTGTCCTTGCGATTGACCCACCACGTGAAATTGAGAAGCAGCTTTTGAAACGTACGGGCCAAAAACTCTTTGTCGCCGCTGAGTTTGTAGACGTGCCAGCATGCCCAGGCATGGACCGGTGGGTTCACGTCATTTAGCGCCCATTCGTAGGCCGGTATCTGGCCATTGGGGTGCATGTACCATTCGCGAAGGAACAGAATCAATTGACTCTTGGCGAATTCGATATCGATTCTCGCCATCGGGATCATATGGAAAGCTACGTCCCATGCGGCATACCATGGGTACTCCCATTTGTCTGGCATGGAGATAACGTCTCGATTGAAGAGATGAGTCCAATCGCTATTGCGTCCTTGATCGCGTCCAGGCGGAGGTGGCGGGCTATTTGGATCGCCGCGAATCCAAGAATCGACGACATAGTAATAAAATTGCTTAGTCCAAAGCAGCCCCGCATACGCTTGTCGTGAGATGGCCTTTTCCTCAACGGTTAGTTGGGACGGAATGCACTCCGCATAGAATTCGTCGGATTCGGACTGGCGTTGTGAAAGAGTGGATTCAAATTCTTCGCCGAATCGCTTGTCGTCGAAGATCGGTTCCATGATAGGCTGCTGAGTTGAGGGCTTGGCAGCGTCCTCTCCACTCATGGACTCAAGGGAGATACCGGACAGACGACAGCGAATGACGATAGGTTCATCTGGCTTAACGATTGCGATGTAGTGTGCGGCGCATTTGGTGCCAAAGGTTCGCGTATCAGCCCCGTTGGCTACGCCATCGACTACGCATGCGTGAAATGCATCCTTGAAAAACGCTCCGGATGTAGGTGCACCGGGATGACGATTGGGGTTGGTTTCGTTTTCGGTGAAGAGCCACATCGGCTTTTCGCCCTTCGGTCCCAGGTCGACTCGAAATTCAAAGTGACCAAGTGATTCATGGTCGCAGAGAACGACGCCGGTCGGATCGTTTGAAGACTTATGCAATCGCATTCGAGGTTTACTGGTGCAGCCATCGTGTTCGCAGCCCCATATCCAGGAATTGTGAAACCATAATTGCGGCAACACGTGCAATACAGCTGGCGATGTGCCTCGGTTGCTGACGGTCAGCTGGATCAGGATATCGTCCGCGTCACCTTTAGCGTACTCAATTTGGCAGTCGAAGTAGGCTTCGCTATCGAAAACGCCCGTATCCACTAATTCGTATTCATTTTCCGTACGGGATCGACGACGATTGATATCGGTCAGATTTTCGTACGGGAAACGGGCTTGAGGATATTTGTAGAGCCCCTTCATGTAGGAGTGGGTCGGTGTCGAATCTAGGTAGTAGTAACACTCTTTGACGTCCTCACCGTGATTCCCTTCTGGGCCGGAAAGCCCAAAAAGTCTCTCCTTAAGAATTGGGTCGCGATTGTTCCAAAACGCGAATGAGAAGCAGAGTCGTCCTTGTCTGTCACAAATTCCGAGCAGTCCGTCTTCGCCCCAGCGGTAGGCCCGGGATCGAGCGTGATCATGCGGCAGGAAGAACCAAGCTTCTTGGTTTTGCGAGTAATCCTCTCGGACGGTTCCCCATTGTCGTTCGGACAGGTAGCCGCCCCAGCGTTGCCAGTTCACTTGCCGTCGTTTGGACTGGACCAACCTTTGGTGCTCCGCCGTCTGCCTGAGCGTCTCCGAGCTTGGAAAACACATCGAGGGCGGAGATTTTTCACTTTGCGACATGGAACAAGCTGCAAAAACGTTGAGAATGGGAAACCTTTGGGCTCCTGAGCTTATCGTTTTTTCAAGGATTTGTCTTTAGCGCACTTGCCCCAACATGTCATCGGTTCTCGAAATTCGAATTCCGTGTACGATAAGCGTTCGAAATTGAGTTGTCCGCAAACAAGCGTTTTGATGAAATTTATGCCGAATTCCAACCAAACTTTTATCAATCGTGAACTCAGCTGGCTTGAGTTCAATCAACGGGTCCTTGACCAAGCACTCTACACTAAGGTGCCGGTTCTGGAACGTCTCAAGTTTCTCGCCATTACCGCGAGCAATATGGACGAATTCTTCATGGTGCGCGTGGGCGGTTTGCAACTTCATCAAGCCCGCGGCATCGAAACGCCCGATCCAAGCGGCAAGACCGTAACGGAACAACTCGAAGATATTTACGAACGCGTTAACGCGATTATTCGTGACCAGTACGAGTGTTTCCTGACCGCAGTGGAACCGACCTTGACCGCCGAAGGGCTTGAGCGAATCTCTGCCCGCAATGCATCAGCGCGCCATCGAGAAGCGATCACGCGTTTCTTCAATGAGGAAATTTACCCCGTCATTTCTCCGATGGATATCGACCCGGATAGTCCATTTCCGATCTTAGCCAATCTCGGAATGCACTTGTGCGTGCGCATGGCTAGTGGCGATTCCGAAAAGCCGCACCGCTTCGCCTTTATCCCGCTCGGCAAAGTTCTCTCGCGATTCATCACCTTGCCAAGCGACCGCGGCTACAACTACGCGTTGCTGGAAGATGTCACCGCAGAGTTAGTCGATCAATATTATCCTGGAAAACGCATTGAGGAGTGCATTGCATTTCGCGTAACGAGAAACGCCGACGTTTCCGTGCGTGAAGACAGTGCTGCAGATCTCATGTTGGGGATGCAAGAAGTGTTGCATTCTCGGCGTTCTGCAGGTTTCGTTCGACTTGAAATCGCTGACTCTGCCTCGGAGCCTACACTCCAGTTCTTGCAAGACAAGCTCGGCTTGAACCCATGCGATGTTTTCAAGTTTCCTGGCCCGCTCGATCTTTCCAGCATGATGTACCTCACCGACATGGAGGGATTCCCGGCTCTCAAAGACACACCTTGGATTCCTCAGCGGTCGCCTGTGATCGATCCGACTCAGTCCATGTTCAAGTCGATTAGCGAACGCGATTTGCTCCTGTGTCATCCGTACGAAAGCTTCGAACCCGTCGTTCGATTCCTCGAAGAAGCGGCCGAGGATCCAGACGTGCTCGCGATCAAGCAAGTGCTTTACCGAACCAGCCGCAAGAGCCCGATCGTTGGAGCCCTGAAACGAGCCGCAGAACGTGGCAAATATGTTACTGCCATTGTCGAACTCAAGGCGCGATTCGATGAGGCCCGCAATATCGAATGGGCTCGTGAGCTCGAACGATCCGGCGTACAAGTCATCTACGGAGTACGCGGTCTCAAGACACACGCAAAGATTTGCGTCGTGGTGCGCCGTGAGCCTTCAGGTATCGTTCGCTACGTTCACTTTGGAACGGGCAACTACAACGAAACGACAGCTCGCATGTATAGCGACATCAGCTACATGACCTGCAACGAATCGCTGGGCCGCGACGCCAGCTCGTTTATCAATGCAATCACAGGCTACAGCCAGCCACAACCTTACGACAAGCTCGACTCGGCTCCTTTAGGACTGCGAAAGAAACTTCTGGCGCTGATTCAAGCCGAGACGATCAACAAGCGAAATGGCCAGAAGGCTTACATTGCCGGCAAAATGAATTCGCTGGTCGACCCCGATATCATCAATGCACTCTACGAAGCCAGCCAAGCAGGCGTCATTATCCGACTCAATATTCGGGGCGTATGTTGCTTGCGTCCAGGTGTTCCTGGTCAAAGCGAAAACATTTCCGTGGTGAGCATTGTTGACCGATTCCTCGAGCATGCCCGCGTGTTTTATTTTTACCATGGCGGGGACGACGCTGTCTTTATCAGCAGTGCGGACTGGATGCCTCGCTCCTTTGACCGACGCGTCGAATTGCTTGTTCCGATCGAAGACACCGGTTCGCGCCGCCGATTGATGGAAATCCTCGATACCTACTTCCGCGACAATCAAAACGCGTGGCGACTAGGAAGCGATGGCCGTTATAGTCGCATCCATCCAGACCAAAACCAAGCCAAGTTTCGAGCGCAGAGATTCTTGTATGAGTCCGCATTGTCGGCAATCAAGAAAGCGGAAAACGCGGCGAGGACCACGTTTGAACCTCACAAGGCGGCAACGACGAGGGAGTGAGCCTGAGGCGCTAGCCGAGTTCTTTAAAAGTGCAAAAATCGGCTAGCGCCTCAGGCTCATGTCAACGAAAATCAAATCCACATTTTCCTTTTACTAATCGTATGGCCAAAATTTACGATGTTATTGTGGTTGGATTGGGGGGCGTTGGAAGCGCGGCGGCGTTTTCGTTGGCGGAGCGAGGCTACCGTGTTCTCGGTTTGGACCAGTTTTCGCCTCCGCATTCTCGCGGCAGCTCGCACGGCGAAACCCGGATCATTCGCAAGTCGTATTTCGAACATCTGGATTATGTGCCGTTGTTGTGCCGTGCTTATGAACTTTGGCACGAACTAGAGTCCCGATCGGAAAGGCGGCTGTATCATCCAACCGGTCTTCTCGAAATCGGACCTTACGATGGTATCGTAATTCCCGGTGTTCTGAAAAGCGCCGGTCAGTTTGATCTACCCATCGAACGACTGACCATGAGGGAAGCCAAAAACAACTATCCAGGTCTACATGGGGACGACTCATGGTCTGTTGTCTTGGAAAAGGATGCAGGCTATTTGAATGTCGAAGAATGCGTGCAAGCTCACTTGGACAGTGCGGCTAGGTTAGGGGGCACGCTAGCAGTCAATCAGAAGGTGCTCGGTTGGGAGCCGAATGGAGCTGGTGTGCGCGTTCGAACTCAAGGAGAGGATTTTCTTGCGGACAAGCTTATTCTTGCTGCCGGACCTTGGGCTGGCGAAATGCTCAGTCAATTGAAAATCCCGCTGCAGGTTTTGCACAAGCATCTTTACTGGTTCGAAGTCGAAAACGACTCGTATCGTGAAGCCAATGGTTTTCCGTGCTTTTTCTATGAGACGCCCACTGGGTTCTTTTATGGCTTCCCGCAACGCGATGCGTTAGGGCTCAAGATCGCTCGGCACAGCGGTGGCGAACTTGCTAGATCCGTAATCGATGGCAACCACGAACGGAATGGCGAAGATGAATCGGCCGTAGACTCCTTCCTCGCAAAGAATTTGCCGGAAGTGAGCAAGCGAATGACACGATGGTCAGGCTGTTACTACACCATGACCCCCGACGAACACTTTATTGTGGACAGGCTGCCAAACTATCCGCAAGTGACAATCGTAGCGGGATTGTCGGGGCACGGATTCAAGTTCACGAGCGTATTGGGGGAATTAGCCGCGGAACTGGCGATGGAGCGACCCATTTCGGTTGGGCTAGATTTCTTGAGACTGTCACGATTCTCGACGTGACAGATGATGAGTCAGAGCTCATCGAGTCTTGTGCAAGCTGTCCATTAAAGGGACTTTGTTTAACAGTCAGCCGTAGGCGTACTGTCAAAAGATCGCGGTACGCCTACGGCTGACCGTTAAACGACTAAATCATTAAGTCGCAAGCCGTCCGGTGAGTGAATAGTCAATGCCGCGAAACCGGAGGGCTCGCGCCCTGCCGCTACAAGTACGCATGGAAAGTGAGTGCCATTGGGCGTTAGCGGCCATGCTCGACAATGTCGAGCATTTAAGGAAACCGGGGCGAGCTAGCGCCCAACGGCTAATTGAACTGCACCCTTGAATCACTTGACGATGGGCCAAGCAGACGAATTCGATGTGCCGTCAGCCCCTTCAGCAAACTACCGACCGAGTGGTGGTGGGTTGCTAGCAAAGAAATCTCGTGGACCGCGATTTGTGTAGTATGGATAGGCAGTCTGCGGGGCTTGAACTCCCGAGCCGACTTGTGGATCGGTACGATACTGATTGTGGGAAAGGTGAGCACCGTAATCTGTACCACCTCGTTGCCAACCAACATTGCATGGCCGACATCCCAAAGCACCGTTGCAGCTATTGCATCGATTGTTGTGAAGGCAGCCACTGGACATGGCAAGAGTGATACCAAATAGGGCGAGTGAAAGAATGCCGCGTTTCATGACTTAGTCCTTTAGTGTTTCGCATTGGCTGGTCTTCAGTGATCGAGACTCGCGTTCTACGGGTCGTTGTGTCCAGCCATCCTAGGATCGAAACAATTGGTACTTTAAATTCAATCCTCCCAACCTGCACTGCACAGATTGCCTAGACAGCCTGCTGTAATGCTAGCTCGACAAAAACACGAGTTCCAGGACGCTCATCGCACACATTATTCATTAACAGAACTGCAGCTACTCAATTGTTCAGAGCGGGCGCCGGTCAGAATATCTACGAACTGGCTTTGAACCTTGATGGCTCGAATGAGAGTCCAAACGTGTTTTGGTTCGAATTCGCACGGTTCGGTTGAGGCCAGTTGGTCTAATTCATGAGCGACGGCAGCGTGTTGGTCATCAATGGAATTTAGCCGAAGCTGGATCTCCTCGAGTAGGCTCAGGAACAACTCTCCTTCGTTTAGGCATTTGAATTGCGGATCGCGATCGCACAACAGCATAGCTAAGCAAGCGATGCGTCGATCGTTAGCATTTGGCAATTGTCGTTGAAGTCGTTCGACGAGTTGTGTTAGTCGCATTGAGTTTTCGCTTTGGCAGCGAACCGAGTTCGGATCGGGGAATGTTCCGGGCAATTGTAGGTCTCGGAATTTGCCCGCCAAAAAATATGCGGCAAGTATTCGCTGCAAATTGCTCGTTACAATCGTTACAAATGGATGCTTGGGTGGTGTATGTCCGAAAAGGGTAGCAGGTTTCGTGAGAAACCTGATGCAATCGAATGGTCATGGAACGCAGATTTCTCACGAAATCTGCTACATATACTAACGATTATCGTCGGAAGAACTGGGTAAAGTCCTCGCGCCACGAACGCACTGCAGGTTGCAGGCGGTGGCTTAGCAAGCCAGCGGCCCGTTCGCTTTGTAGGTCTTGTAGGTACTTTTGAAAGATGGACCTTGTCTGATCAGAGGAGTTGAGTGCAAAGGCCGTAACGCTCCACGCGTCCCGGTAATCCTTGGCCGTCAAAGCTGTGTTGGAATCGGTGTGTTCCAGTTGTTGGATGTCTGCCACTTGACCATAACGAATTTGCGATTGAACGGCGGCTCCATGGGTTGCATGTTTGAGGGGATTGGTAGACGCTGTCTCAAAATACTCCGCAAGACCTTCGTCCAGCCACTGCGGGACTTTCACGCCACTCGCATCGAGCAAAGCGTGCGTGCACTCGTGACGTGCATCGGTCACCCAACCTGGATTGAAGTACGTTAGTACGAGTCCAGGGCCGCGGTGACGTATGTACAAGGCTCGGCGGCTTGGTGCGTCGGGCAACAGGCGATTTACATAGCTATCCAAAGACTCGCGACTCTCCAAGACCACCAAATGAATTGGCTGTTCCGATATGGAAATGGCCAACGATGTTGAAAGTTCCTTCGGCAAAGTCGACAAGTACAACAAGTGCATTTCCAATTTTGCAATGGGCACGGTTGAATGCACGTGAAATTGCCCGACGCGTTCCTGATAGGGCCACCTACTCGCCATCGCTCCGCTTGATGCAGAAGCAGTGGACGGAACCGAAGCAACTTTAGAAACCGAAGTTGCCGAAGCGAGTTGGACGGCCGGGTCTTGCCCGAGGAGCATAGGGCCAAATGCGACGACACAAAAATAACAGGACCATTGCCAAATCAAACACGCAATCGAGGCACGAATCCGAACGCAATCCTCCAAATGCACTGTTGTTTGGCGTTTTCTTGCGTCGTTCATTAGTCGCGGGTTATGCGGCATCCGTCAGGAATCGCTCAAGGCTATCGAAAGAACTCTTTCTCACTGGTCCATTTGTATTCGTTCATCGATTTCATCACCGATGCGACGCGAGTCCGATCGCTCGCCGAGAGGTTCTCCTTCAAGATCAATCGGGCTACGATTTCTTCAGTCTTTCCCTGTGAATCGACTACGGTCACGCGGCGAAGTTCGGAAGGTAGTTGGCGTTGGTCGATGAGCAGTTGATTCAACTGCATTCGGATGAAGGGTGGCGTCTTGTTGAACAGGGCATTGATGCGAACCGACCAATTTGCAAAATCGCCGTAGCTCGTTGCGATGATGGGGTTCGCTGGCGTCATGGGCCTGAATTTGTATCGCAAACGCTCGTTGCCAATCACAAAGAGATTGCCTACTTCGATCGTCGGCTCCCGATCACTCGAAAGGCTACGACGTTGCTCGTCCGACATGTTTTGCAGAACCGAGTTGAGTTGGCGTTCGAGGTCGGCCATGTTGAGTTCGACCCGCGATTCGTTTTGCGAGTCAAGGATTGTGATGAAGCCTTTGCCGGGATCAACAACGGTTACACGTTTCCTGTTATCGTCAACTTCGATGTATTTCCCACCCGCAAAAATGGTTTGAACGCTATTGATCGGCGGCTTCTGCTCGTCTTTGTAGATATCGATATCGACACGAAAGTCGATTTGCCCGTGGCAAATCCCAACCGCGGCCAGGAAATGGAGAGTGCTTAGCATGGCTACTGTGAAACGCATGATTTCAAAACCTTACTGTACCGCGCCCAGGGAAGAAACCGCTGCGTCTTTGGCAACGTCAATCGATGGATCGTAGGGATAGAAAGTTCTAGCGACCCGAAGGGCGAGCTCGGAAAGATAGATACGTTGAAACTGAACTTCATCGAAGTCGGTAACAGGCGCGCCGTTTTGTGGGTACACAAATTCAGGAAAGGATTTCCTGAAAACTGCCTGATCTCCTGTGGATACTTTGTAGGCAGACAGGACGACGTTGCTGCGCCCTTTGAATAGTGTTTGACCTTCTCGAAGCTTGAGGTTGGAGACTTCCACCAAGACCACATAGTCGGCTTTCAACCGGCTGCCGATGATTGGGATCGATCGACTCGCAATCGGTTGGTCGTTGATAATTCGATCCACTTCTTCTGGATTGATCATCTCGATCTTCTTGACGTTTCTAGCAAGCAGCTCGTTGATGTGTCTGGACATCAGGATGCCGGATGCGTCAGCATTTAATCCAGCGTTGGTGCCGACAATCACAGCTACCTTTTTTTCCTTGAGCTCGTCGAATTCGGCTGGAGCATCGACCCCTTTGACGATGTAGAGTGCGTTGGCCATAAGCCCACAGCCCGCATTCATCAAGAGGATCAGACAAGCGGAATAGAAAATCCAAATTTTTGACATCGTGGTGAGGTACCGAGACAAAACTCGTCGCCGTGGCGATCTGACTTGATTGCTTGCAGCCATGCAGGAATCCTTTCCATTTGCATTCTTCTGCCCAAAAGAACTTGCGTCCGTGCCGCCCGCTTGTAGCAAATGAAAAGTTAGACCGCTAGACGGATCGCCCATTCTATGATCGAAATTCCAATCGCGATCATGAGGACTGCGATAGCCACCTGAGAAAACCATCGACCCTTGATCGCCCGGCCTCGTATTGCCATCCACATCAAGCATGGGAAAACGGCAGCCGCGAGAAAACAAAGTAGCACACCGCCGACATTGGCTCGAAGCGCGCTCGCTAGATCACCGTTCATGGTATGCGCCCATGAGGTGGTCATTCCGCACCCAGGACAACGAATTCCGACAATGGTGTACATCGTACAGCCAGGCAAACCCAGTTGGGTGTGGGTCCCCAAGCCTGCAGGATTAGGTTTGAGCCAAGCGGCCGCAGCTAACATTCCAAACAAAAGCAATCCAAGGCCAAAGAGACCGATCCTTTCATTTCGTTTGTAAGGTTCGCCATCTTGGCGAGTCTGGATAAGTTGGGTAGCTGGGGTTTCCATGGGATTTCAAACTAGCTTCGGAATTTTGATTCTCCAACCAAATATTGACGTTTCGGTCAATTTTCGCAACCGCTAGAGTCAAATCGTCGTTCACGCCTTGCAAGGAGTTGAGGAATGCCATACGGAATGTACCTTTCAGCGTCTGGAGCACACGTCCAGAATCATCGCTTGGAAGTTCTCAGCAATAATTTAGCCAACATCAATACACCGGGCTTCAAACCCAGTTTAGCCATTGTCCAGGCGCGCAACAACAAAGCCATCGAGGATGGTGAAGTCTCACCGAATTCCGGTACGCTCGCCGACATCGGTGGCGGTGCCCAAATCACACCCACGAAAACGATTTTCGAAACCGGCCCCATCGAAACCACCGGCAATAAAACCGACTTCGCCATCCGCGACGACAAGAGCTTCTTTATGGTCAAGCGAGGAGACGAAGAGTTTCTCACGCGCGCCGGAGGATTTGTATTCAATGCGTCAGGCCAACTCACCACCACCAACGGTGACCCCGTCATGGCTGCAGATGGAAGTCCAATTCAAATCGACCCATCACGACGCTATGAAGTCAGCGACAATGGCGTGATCCAGCAAGATGGACGAAACATCCCCATTATGCTGACTCGACCGGAATCGTTGGGTGACCTGGCCAGAGTTGGAGACAATCTATTTCGACCACTCGCTCAAACTCAACCCGTACCACCCAACGAACGAGCCGTCGTTAGTGGCAGTCTCGAAAAATCGGCCGTCAATCCAACTACGGCCATGATGGAATTGATCGAAGCGACTCGGGCTTACGAGTCCAATCTTCGCCTCATCCAACACCACGATCAAGCGTACGGCAATTTGATCGGCCGACTCCTAAAAGAATAACGTCACCCCTGTTTTTAGAGTTCAAGGAATACAAGCATGAGCGTGCAAACACTCTACACCGCGGCTACCGGCATGGAAGCCATGCAGACCAAGTTGGACGTGATCGCTAATAATTTGGCGAATATGAATACGACCGCCTTTAAACGAGATCGAGCCAATTTCGAAGATTTGCTTTACCGCGACAAAGTCTTTCCTGGTATCCAAGACGCCCAGCAAAATGCAACCCCTGTCGGCGTCGAAGTGGGCCTTGGTACTCGGGTTCAGAGCACACAAAAAGACTACGCCCAGGGGACACTCGAACAAACCGGCCGGAATCTGGATATCGCCATCGAAGGAAATGGGTTTATCGAAGTAACCGATCCGGTTACTAGCAACCCGCTTTACACACGTTCTGGCAATCTCGACATCAATGCGAACGGTCAACTGGTTATCGGTTCTGCCCAAACCGGACGTTTGCTCAACCCTCCCGTGAGCATCCCACCTGGCACCACAGACATCGTCATTGGAACCAATGGAGTCGTTCAAGTGCGTGGACCAGGCCAGACCAATTTGACCGCGGCTGGAACCATCACCATGGCCTCGTTTGTTAACCCAGATGGTTTACTCAAAGTCGGAGAGAACCTGTATCAAGCTACCGACGCAAGCGGACAAGTTCAACAGGGACAAGCTGGTCAGAACGGACTCGGAGTCTTGCGACAAGGTTCCTTGGAGAAGTCAAACGTTGAACCGGTGCGGGAAATGATCGACTTGATCACAACGCAACGCGGTTTCGAATTGAATTCGCAAGCTATTCAGGCCGGCGATCAAATTCTTCAGCAAATTGCCAACCTGCGACGATAGTTCGTGAACAAGATTAGGGATGGCCGAATCGGTATGAGTACGAAAATGAGGAAAGCGGTAAAAGCAGGTACCTCCTTCTTATATTGGCTTAAGCCCGGCGGGCGAAAAATCCATGCCGGTGGCGTGAGCCACCGGAAACCTACCAAACAATTCGAAAGCCCGGAGGGCGAAACAATCGACCATGATGAGCAACAGGTTGCAAACGAGATCGGTCTAGTGGACATTCTAGCTACAGAATGTGCCGCCCTCCGGGCTCCTGGCTTGATAAAATCAAGACCGGTGGCTCACGCCACCGGCATGGAAATGCCGCCCGCTGGGCTAGTGATGTGGGGGCTTGCCCGATGCCTTGGCGTTGCAATCCTTTTGACCTTTTCATTCATGTCCTCTCCAATCGCTTCCGCAAAGCAACCTCAACGAAACCAAAACCAAACACCTCGCGTTTCGAGCACTAACAGCAAACAGGGCGCGAAGCTCGAATTGAAAATGCAATCGCGGGCCGAATGTCCCTCGAACTTGTTGCTGCTGTCGGATTTGGTTGACGTCCAGGGTTCGGATGCTTTAGTACAACAAGTTATCGACCTAACACTCGCTCCTGCGCCCAGAGTTGGTGACACTCAAACATGGAATCGCAGCGACATCGAAAAATCGCTGACCCTTCGAGGTGTTTCCGTTGAGGCCATTCGTTGGCAAGGCTCTTTGGAATGCAGCGTCCGCCGAGTTGAAGGGCAACGACGCGAGCTTCGCAAGGCTACGCCCACCGACACCACAACAATAAATGGTCAAAAGACGGCTGTGAAAGAGGCTGCCTACCAAGAACCTGTCCGTAAAGACTCATTTGGAGTCTCAAAGTCACAATCACAACAGCCAAGTAATCCAATTGACAGGTCCCAGTTTACGACCGCCTTCACAACCCCCGCGACTGTCGCTCAAGCCGAGAGCATTGCCTCGCAAGCCATTGAGGGGTATCTCCAAACCAAGACTTCTTCCTCGGGTCGTTGGAATATCAGCGTTCAAATGCCTACGGAACATGCCAAACTTATCTCACAACGATTCAAGATCCTTGGCATCGCCGGTGGTCAGCCCCCTTGGGAAGGGCAACAAGAGTTTCAGTTTCTCATCAAAGGGCCGAACGGTGAAGAAACCATTACGATCCCCGCCACGGTGAAACTGCCGGACATGGTGGTCGCCGCCAAACGGCCCCTTTCCAAAGGCTATGTATTAAGAGAGGAAGACCTCGATTGGATTCCAATGCCGCGTGGTCTCAGCTACGGCCCCGAAACTTGTTTCACCAAACCCGAGTTGGCGGTAGGGCAACAACTGCGTCGATCGATGAGCACTCAGCAAGTCATTCGTATCAGTGAAGTCGGTCCGCCAACCATCATCCAAGTCGGAGACTTGATCGGTATTTCGATTGTGTCTGGTGGCGTAACGGTCGAAACCAACGGCAGGGCCATTGAAGCAGGTGCGCTCGATGATTTGATTCAAATCGAAGTTCAACCACATCGAAAAAGAGTGCTGGCCCGAATCACAGGCGATCGAACTGCGGAAGTAATCTCCAATAGTGTCGTAAGCAATTCTCAACCGATTCAAAAAAATGTTGGGCAGGCGAGCACTGCGATTCGACGTTAAGCTCAACACCGTTCAAGTATTCGTTTAACAGTCAGCCGTAGGCGTACTCGGTGCCTTTGACAGTAAGCCTACTGCTGACTGTTTAACGAGATTTTAGCGAAGCTGATCGACAACGAACCATCCAACTAAACAAAATCAATTCGACAGGTAGTAACTATGGGTTTCGTTCAAAACATACGATGTTCGGTTTTTTTCAAGTCAATCCACGTACTGCTTGGATTGCCGATTTGTTTTTTTGCCTTTGCCAACATCGGCCTTGCGCAGAACAGCAGTCTGTTTCATCGCCCCGTTTCGTATGTGTCGCAAGCAGGTGGGGCGGGGTCACAAGGTGAGTCTTTGCCAGCAACATCCAATGCAAATCCCGCGGGACTTAAGAATAACGCCGTTGCCTTACAAACCACACCCAATATGGGCCCATTTGGCCAACCGATGGTTCCCGCGAATCAATTTCAAGGTGGCTATTTTCCTTCACCTATGGAGAATGCGGCAAATCTTGGCCTCCAGACTTCATGGAGCTATGTCCCACCTGTTCCGGCCCGAGCATTGAAGCTGCACGACATCGTGTCGATTCGAATCGAGGAAACTTCGACTGCATTGGCAACAGGTAATGCGACTTCGCGTAAGACCACTAGCTACGATGCAACCATCAAGGACTGGCTGCGGTTGGTTGGGTTGGACACTCTCAAACCAGCAGTGCAAGCCGATGGCGACCCACGACTTCAAACGAACCAGAGCGAAGTGTATCGCGGAGATTCGACCGTTCGGACAAGCGAATCACTTACATCCAATATCGCCGCAGAAATCGTTGACATCAAGCCAAACGGGCAAATCGTGTTGGACGCATCGAAGACCACAGTCATTAACGATAATAGTTGGAGAATCTCGCTAACAGGTGTATGCCGGAGTCAAGACATCGGACCGGACAACGTTTTGCTTAGCAGAAACCTGCTCAATTCGCGAATCGAAAAACAAGACCTCGGACACGTTCGCGATGGCTACTCGCGAGGCTTTTTATCAAAGCTGATGGCCCGCATCAAACCGTTCTAATTGCGTTTGAAATCGTTTAACAGTCAGCCGAAGGCGTACTTAGGCGAGCAACGTGTTCCAAAGTACCTAGCACGACGCGCAAGCAAGTGAATCTACAATCCAATTCACTAGCTCGCGCGTTTTGAAGTTGCACACTTGTGTTTTTGTAGCAGAATTCGTGAGAATTCTGGCCGCGTCTTGATTGCAAAGCGTCTGAATTCTCACGAATTCAGCTACATTTCTCAATACAGTGCAACTTCAAAACTCGCGCGTCGTGCTAAGGTAGTTTTCATCCTGCCGCTCGCGTTAGATCACGTGACAGTACGCCTTCGGCTGACTGTCAAACGAAAGGCATTGGCATATATGGCCGCTACTTTGGCGCGAGGATCACGATCTCAAATCGATCGCGAATATCTGGCCACATCGCGATCTTGCCCAAAACGCGTATCTGCCAAGTAAACGAATTGTTCGTCGACTGAAAGGAATGCATGGTTTCAAGCGGTAGTGCTACCAACTCAAAGCCTTTCGCAATCTGTTCGGGTGTTTTGCTGTCGACGATCGTTTGCCGAAAGAAAGGTTTCTCTTCGGGCCTCGTGCTGGTACCCTGACGGTACGAAACTTTTTCGATTCCTTCCAGCACGATCTCAAGGTGCTGGATTTTTTTGACGTCGCCGCGAAACATCCAACTGAGTTCAAACTCACTGCCCGGATAAAGATCTCGCTGGCTGCTTGCCAGAATCGGTCTTGGATTGAAAATTTGCAACGTGGAATAAAACGCAAATACCAACAGAGCCACTCCAAACAGCGTGAATGCCATAGCAAACAAGAACGGGAGCCAGTGGTTGTTGTTCTGGAGTATCCCAGCGGATACCAAAACCGTGATTCCTGTCCAGCAGATCCCGCCTATCCACAGACCAATGGCGACAGCGACTCGCGATTCTGCCGCCTCAATAATCAGCGGTTGATCGGGTTCGCCCGATTCTGTTGGACAAGTTCCGTTGGCCATCGCACGTTTGAAATTTTGCTCGGAGGTCGACGAACCGCCAAAAAGTTTCATCAGTGCCCCGGCAAGATGCCCCAACAGCATGATGGCTCCGATGCCGGCGGCGATGGCACAGTAGTAAAACGTTGCCCCACCGGCTCTGTTCAGTTGCATGCCATAGAGACCGCCGACGAGGAGGCCAATGCCGATGAGAAGCCCCAATATCGTCGCACACCCCGACCCGTCTTGCTTATTTGTTGTCATACGAGGTTTTCTCCTTCGGTTGTTTGTGCAAAGATCGCGGTTTGTTGTAAACTAGGGGTTCATCAATACCATGGTTTTCCCTCGCCATAACCCCAATCCTACCTGAATTCCCAATGCGAACATCCTCTCTCGCAATATTCTTGATCCTCGCCTTTTCTCAGTACCTGCTGGCTGAGAAACCGGTAGGAATCCAAGTCTTTCCATCAAACATCGATTTGACGTACCAAAACAGTAGTCAACGCATCACCATTCAAACCGTTCTCAGCGACGGGTCGATAGGACCAGCCATCGCGTCCAGGCCGCAAGTTCAATTGCTTGACCCGGCGTTGGTTCAATGGGAGACCAGCGAAACAGGTACGCTGCAATTGACCGCAAAGCGATCCGGAACAACGACCCTGCAAATCGAGCATCAGTTGAGCGACGGCCAAACGGTAAAAGCAACTGCCACGATCGTTTGCCGGGACGCTGAAAAGCCACGTGAAATAGAATTCACAAACCACATTGAATCGGTGCTAGCCCGCAGCAGTTGCAACATGGGGGCTTGCCATGGGGCGTTGGCCGGTAAAGGAGGTTTTAAGCTCTCGTTGCGTGGCTATGACCCAGTCACCGACCATTTCAATATCACTAGGCAAGACGGAGGACGTCGCATCGAACTCTCCTCCGCAGCGTTATCGCTGTTCATTGCAAAACCAAGCGGCTCGATTGAACATAAAGGTGGCCTGCGTCTGCCAGCTGAATCGGATGATTACAAGATGCTCGCAAAGTGGATTGCAACAGGAGCTGTTGGCCCCAAAGCTTCCGATCCGGTTTTGGACCACCTCGAAATTTTGCCATCTGCGGTTCGACTTGAACGAGGAAACACACAATCCATCTCCGTGCGAGCTCACTACAGCAATGGCCGTATCGAAGACGTGACTCGCTGGGCCAAATTCAATTCCACCGACGAATCGGTCGCGACCGTTGACGAATTCGGGCTTGCCAAAGTTATCGGCCCCGGCGAGGGAGCCGTCAACGCGTGGTTCGCCAGCCGGATCGTCACCTCGCGACTCAGTGTGCCGTTTTCCAGTAAAGATGGCGGCTCCGAAAACCCAAGCGTTCGAGCAAACTTTATCGATGAGCATGTCTCCAAACAGCTCGCGACTTTAGGACTGGACTTTTCAAGTCGATCGACGGATAGCGAGTTCATTCGTCGGTCTGCCTTGGACGTTACTGGAACATTACCAACGGAAAAACAAGTCGAAGATTTCTTGCAGGACAGCTCGCCAGACAAACGGACCCGTTGGATCGATTCGCTCTTAGAGAGTCCAGAATATGTCGACTATTGGACGTACCGGTGGTCGGACCTGCTGATGCTGAACAGCAATCTACTTCGAGCCGAGGGGCTCAAGTCCTACTACCAGTGGATTCGAGGTCACGTCCAAAAGAATACCGCATGGGATCAATTTACTCGTGAAATTTTGACGGCCCGCGGCGAAGCGATCGAAAATGGGGCCACCAATTTTTACGCGATCAATCAAGACCCGGAGGGTATGACGGAGAATGCATGCCAAGCGTTCTTAGGGCTTTCGATCGGATGTGCGAAGTGCCACAACCATCCGCTCGAAAAATGGACCAACGACCAGTACTATGCCATGGCCAATTTGTTTGCTCGTGTTCGGGCAAAAGGCTGGGGCGGTGAAACTCGAGATGGCGATTCGGCTCGAACTTTGATGGTATTGGATCGCGGCGATTTGATTCAACCGCTTCGTGGTAAGCCACAACCGCCTGCCCCCTTGGACGCAAAACCATTGGCGCTGGATTCGACCGAGGATCGCAGGGTCTATCTTGCCCAGTGGATGACTTCACCGGACAATCCCTACTTCACTCGCGCGATCGTGAATCGCGTTTGGGCAGCCTACTTTGGCATCGGTATTGTCAACGCCGTGGACGATCTCCGAGCCAGCAACCCCGCCAGCAACCCTGCATTGATGGATGCCCTGTGTCAGCATACCGTCGATCATAAATTCGATCTCAAGGAACTGATGCGCGTTATCCTGAACTCGGAGACATACCAGCGGAGCAGCAACACGACTGAGCTTAACAAAGAGGACAAAAAGTATTTCTCCCATTATTATCCGCGTCGGCTGATGGCCGAAGTGATTCACGATGCGATGGTTTCGGTTTCAACAGTACCAACAACCTTCAATAAAGTCTCTTTTCTGGGCGGAGACAAACGCGACACCAAGTTTTATGGAAAAGGAACGCGAGCGATCCAGCTGTTCGACTCCAGCGTCGACAACAATTTCTTAAAAACCTTTGGACGCAATCAACGTCGAATCACTTGCGAATGCGAGCGAAGCGATGAACCAAGCGTGACGCAGGTTTTGAATTTAAATAATGGCGATACGCTCAATGCTAAGCTTGCGGAAAAAGGGAGCGTTGTCGATCAGTTGTTGGCGACGCACCAAGAAGACTATGCCGCGATCGTTCGGGTTGCGTATTTAAGATGTTTGTCTCGTTACCCGTCTGAGCAAGAATCAGTCTCATTGGTCAAAGAGCTTGCGGACTCAACGGCGGACGAACGAAGAACGGTCGTCGAAGATCTGCTCTGGAGTCTGATGACATCCAGAGAGTTTTTGTTCAATCACTAAGCCACCATTCGCAGCTGGATTCTCAAGAATTCCGCCATTTGTAGCTGGATTCGTAAGAATTCAGCTGGGTCTGCATTCACTCTCGTTCCAGGGCTCTGCCTTGGAATACGCTGCTTTCGAGGCTCCGCCTCAAGTTTTTGCGACTCAGGAGGCGGGAGCCTCCGATGCTTTGCGTTCCCAGGCGGAGCCAGGGAACGAGTTCAATCTGCTTTACCTAGCACGACGCGCAAGTTAGTGAATCTACTATCCACTTCACTAGCTTGCGCGTCGTGCTACGGTAGTTTCCGTGTTGCCGCTCGCTTTAGGTTGCACCGTGGGCCGCTTTGTACATGTTCCAAGTCAAGTGGATCTGGCCTTGGTGATGCGCCTCGTGCCAAGCCAACAGGATGGATGATTCAGCGATCGTGCGTTGGATGTTGTTCGGAAAGTCAGTGACTTTGGTGAGGTCAGCTGTGGTTAAAAACGCCTTGAAAGCTTCGAAGTTGATCGCGAGCTTTTCACGAATTGCGGCCAGTGTTGGCACGTTGTCGTCCGAAGGGGTCGAACCGCCTGCAAACGCATCGCATAGCGTTGGGTCGCTTGGTTGGCCACCGCGCATTCGAACGTTCACATATTTGTCATGAGTTGCGGCACAATGCATGGCTTGCCAGGCGATGTGAGCCCTGCCAACGCCAGGTCGCCAAGCGAGTACTTTCTGAACATCGTGTCCCGAATTAGCGATGCTATCGAGCGTACCCAGAAGTCGGTCCCGAGAAAAATCTAGGGTCGAAAGAATGGTCTTAAGATCAGGCATGGTCACTTTGAAGTAAAAGGAAGGAGATTTTGTGTGGCTCTAAAGTTTGTACAAAAGCGATGGGTGTGGGAACCCCAGTCGCTTGTCAACAAAATTGTACAGCGGCTCACCTGCGAAGTAGCGACGAAGATTCTCGCAAATCAACTTCGTGGTGTCGTCTGTTCGGCATGCCGCTTGAGCACCCACGTGAGGTGTGATAAGGACATTGGGAAAGCCCCAGAGTGGACTGGACTCGGGCAGCGGTTCAACGTCCGTCACGTCTAAACCCGCACCTGCTAAGGGCCCCGTTGCAAGTGCATTGCATAGGTCCTGTTCGTTAACACACGAGCCACGCGCTACGTTGATGAGGTATGAACCTTTTGGCATTTTGGCCAATATGTTGGCATCGACAACTCCGCGAGTCATTGCGTTAAGCGGCAGTGTAAGGATCAATACCTCCGACCATGCGGCGAGTCGTTCAAGCTCCGTGTGTGGCCAGAGTTGCTCGACAGTTGGCGGCTTGTGTTCTGGGAAATAGTCGGTAGCACGTATGGTAACTTGGAACGGCTTCAGGATATCGACCAAGCGTCGACCGTTTCCGCCAAGCCCGACGATACCGACTCGTTTGCCATGCAAGTCATCGGTGGGTCGGCGAACAAACTCTTTTTGTTGCCATTGGCGATAGAAAATGGGTATGCCGCGAAGGAGCCCTAGCAGCAAAGCGAGCGTCTGCTCCGCAACTTGATTGGCGAACAGGCCGGAGGCACTGCATACGACGATATCCGAATCGATCACCGACGGATGCAAACAGTGGTCTAGTCCGGCGGCTGAGGATTGAATGAAGGTCAAACGACCTTCCGCAACAACATCTTGCCAAGGAACGGGGACTTTCGCGTGTCCAACGAAGATGTCCGCATCAAAAATGCGTTCAGGAATCGTTTCCTGTGTCGCTTCGATCAAGATCGCGTGTGGAGCAGCATTTTGCATCCACTCGCGATGTCGATCTTGGATTGGAAAACAGTGAACAAGGTTCGTCACGTTTACGCGAGATCCCGATCTTCGAACAGAAGTAGTCCGATGAGCGTCGCCGCAATACCATAGATCGTCGTATAGACGAGAACGCTTGCGATAACGGACCAGGGGATACTCACTTCCGCATCGATAGCAGCCTCCATGGAGAAGTGACTAAGGTTCGGAATGACCGCTGAAATGAGCTGGGAAAAGAACTCGACCAACGGCAATCCACCGGCCGCAGACTCGACAATCGTCGGGGTCAAATGCCCCAGCAAGTAGATCGAGAAGCAGATGGTGAAGTTGGCCAGGAGTGAAAAGCGGGTGCCGAGTGCTACGGAGAACGCACCGAGCACAACAGCTTGGAAGAACGCCAGTGCAAGACCTGGAATGGTTTGCATCATTTCTTGGTGACAAGCTTGCCAGTTGGGCTGTTCCAGTGAACTTTCGCGAGCTTCATAGATTGGTTTGTAGGCAACGGCGAAGAGCTCAAGCGAACCGAGAACCAAAAACATGAGCATGACGATCCAGGCAACACCAAGGATTTTGCCGATGATAAACGATCGGCGGTGAATAGGCTTGCTGAGGAGTGTTAGAGCTGTACGGCCTTCAATTTCTTCGTTGACCGAAGTACTTGCGGACCAGACAGCTTGGAAGGTTGCGGCGATCAAGATTAGAGTTACGCCACAATCCTTGAGCAGCTTGATGTCTTCGCCCAATGTGTGGAATGGCAAGAAGACAAAGAGCAAGATCGCCAACGCAACGATGATCATTAGGATGATAGGGAGAGGCTGTGATAGTTCACTCTTGGCAGCCGATAAAGCGATTGCGGCGACCTTTGGCGAGACCGCTTGCATCAGCATGAACAGCAAACCAAAAACCGTAACGAAGGTTGCAACAAGGATGAAAGTCGTCGATTCGCGGACGAGTGGGACTGAGATCACGCGAATTTTCAATGTCGCTGCGTCGATCTCTTGGTTTTGAGCGAAAAGCTCAGCGCCAGGTGCGAGGGGCAAAGGACACTCGCTTGCACCCATTTTGGTATTCCATCGAAGCGGTTGGTCAGCCTCGACTGTTTGAGGCTTGATTCGAGCTTCACCGATACTGGGCGCATCCAAGAGAATAAGTCTTCGATTCGAGGTGATCTCGATTTCTTTTAGAATCGCTGGATCGTACTCTAATTCTATTTTCTGAAAAACAGATGGCTCGTCCTCTTTGGTTGGTCCTGGGACGGGAAAACTCTCTTGTTTGTCGTTAAAGGAAAATAGTTGTGGAATGCACTGAATCGCCGCCATCGGCTTTTCAACTAACAACGTAGAAGCCAAGCCGACCGCGGAAGTAACGGCCAAGGTTGAGAGCATATACAGCCCGATCCCTTGAAAGAAAAGAGATCGGATTTCACCCAAGAATCGAGGAGAGGAGCAAAACACAAGCGACCAAATCACAACTCCAACCATCATCGCAAACGCGATGGAAACCATCGCCCATTCATCATTCGCGAAGGTCCCGCCGTAGTTGAAGAGTCCCTGCCCTTCCACACTGAATCGGAAGTAAAGAGCGAAGGCGCCACCTAAAATAAGTGTGACAATCAACGAGATCACGTTGGCAGAGCCGTCTCGTCGAAACTTTTCCAACGCCGTGATTTTTGACAAAGCGTAAAAAACCATCACGAAAAGTGTCAGGATAGAGAGTCCAAGAATCACTCCACACCCTAAAAACCAAACTGGCGTTAACCAACGCGTCATCCAGAAATCAGCCGCCGCGAACATCGGAACAGGGAAATCAAATGCCATGGCAGATCAGCTCAAACCGAATTGAAAGGGAAAAGTTATTGTGTCGCGTTCTTTCGCGATTCAACCAAAGGATAACAAGGAAACACCGCGAGGTTTGGCTGGTACGTCACCAACGAACCTTGGGTTCGTCTCAAATCCCCGAAGCCGCCTAAGATACGCCAAAAAGCCAAGAATGGAGAGTGGTGAATGCGTAAATTCTGACCTTTAGGGCTATAGGGGAGGGTGAGGCCCCTATTGCTTGGGAGGGTGAGGCTCCTGCCGAACCTTTGCGCCGATGGCTCGGCAGGAGCCTCGCCCTCCCGAAAGCTCTAACTGGACTTGGAATTGTAAAGATGCTTGGACCGGTGGCGAGTCTACTGAGCCACTGCGTAGCGCAGAACCATTACCCAACTCGCCGTTTTTCAAGGCTGGTGAGAGCCCGCTGGTTGGGGTATCATTTTCCTGGGTCGAGCTAGAAGAGGATCAATATCTTGGTTTGGCCTACTTAAATACTCTAACGACTGAGGTAGGCTCCTTTGTTTCGTCAAGGAAATCCAGGTTTTCTCGCTCTCGAGGATGGTAGCATTTTCGAGGGAGCGTCCATTGGTGCAGATGGCGAAATGGACGGCGAAGTTGTGTTTAACACTTCAATGACGGGCTATCAGGAGATCTTAACGGACCCGAGTTATCGCGGGCAGATCGTAACGATGACCTATCCGATGATCGGAAATGTTGGGGTAAACGAAGAGGATCTCGAGTCCGGTTTCCCAAGAATCGCAGGTTTTATTGTTCGGGAATGCAGTCGCCTGCACAGCAATTTCAGAGCAAATAGTTCGCTTCCTGATTACCTGAAGAAACACGGCATTGTTGCAATAGCGGGACTCGATACGAGAGCGATTGTTCGAAAGATCCGAAGCACAGGCGCTCTCAAGGGGATCATTTCGACGATCGATTCGGATGCTGCATCCTTGGTCAAAAAAGCCAAAGACAGTTTGGGATTGGTCGGCCGGGATTTGGTCCGAGAGGTAATGCCAAGTGGCCCTGCCAGTTGGGATGCTCCGCTCCACAGTTTGGCAATTAACGGCGGCGAGTCACCAGCACCTAAATCGCAACCACACGTTGTTTGCCTCGATTTTGGGATGAAATGGAATATCCCTCGTCACCTCGCACAGAGAGGCAACAAAGTCACTATCTTGCCAGGCTCAGCAACCGCCGACGAAGTGCTCGCTCAAAGGCCAGATGGCGTTTTTCTGAGCAATGGACCGGGCGATCCGGAACCTCTTACCTATGCCATCCAAACGATTAAGAATTTGCTCGGCAAAAAGCCTGTTTTTGGAATTTGTCTAGGACATCAACTGCTCTCTTTAGCTGGCGGTGCCACGACCTTCAAAATGAAATTCGGACATCGGGGCGCAAACCAACCCGTCCTCAATTGCAAAACGGGGCAAGTGGAAATCACTTCTCAAAACCACGGATTTGCAGTTCAAGAAGAGGGTTTACCAGCCTGTTTCGAAATCACCCATCGCAATCTTAATGACAACACGATCGCTGGTGTTCGCCACAAAGAAGTCGAAGCATTTAGCGTTCAGTACCACCCAGAAGCGTCCGCTGGCCCACACGACAGCAGTTACTTGTTCAATGAATTCCAATTGGCTTTAGACCGTGAAGTCGCGAAACGGTCGGGAGTCTAGCTTCCTATGTTGGCCAAACGCGTCATCCCATGCCTCGATGTCCACCAAGGACGCGTTGTCAAAGGTACGAACTTCGTAAACCTCCGCGATGCTGGTGACCCAGTTCAAATCGCTCAGAGATACGAAGAAGAGGGCGCGGACGAACTGGTTTTTTTGGATATTACCGCAAGTCATGAAGACCGCGCGATCATGCTTGATGTTGTTCGCCGAACGGCCGAACAAATTTTTATGCCGTTGACGGTCGGTGGCGGAATTCGCACTCTCGATGATATTCGAATGTTGCTCCAAGCCGGTTGCGACAAAGTTTCCATCAATTCTACAGCCTGCAAAAATCCAGATTTCGTTCGGCAAGCCGCCGATCGTTTTGGCTCCCAATGTATTGTCGTAAACATCGATCCTCGACGCGTGATTCGAGACGGCAAAGAGTTTTGGGAAGTGCATATCAATGGCGGACGAACGCCAACCGGATTAGAAGCCGTCGCCTGGGCCCAGCAAGTCGAAGAGCTCGGAGCTGGTGAAATCGTTGTTACTAGCATGGATCGCGACGGCACCAAGGACGGCTACGATTTACCGATCACCTCCGCTGTCAGCCAACATGTTCATATACCTGTCGTCGCCAGCGGCGGCGCAGGGAAACCGGAGCACTTGGTGGAGGCAATCCTCGTGGGAAAAGCGGATGCTGTGTTGGCCGCCAGCATTTTCCACTTCGGGGAGTTTACTATTTCACAAACCAAACGCATGATGGCGGAAAGCGGAATTCCAGTCAGGTTGTGATTCCAATTCTCGCTCGTCGAGTCAACATAGAGTAGTGACACTAGCTTTTCCTTTTCAACTTTTGGTTCAGAATTGATTTATGGGACACGCAAAAGCACCAGCACCCAAAAAAGCAACCGCTGCTTCTTCGGCAGAAGAATTGGCAGCTTCACTTCTCGTCGAAAAGCGTGAGCTTGAGGTCGATAAACTCTTCAAAGCGTGCGTCAAACTGGAGGGGAGCGACTTGCACCTCAAAGTCGGAACGCCTCCGATCGTCCGCTGCAAAGGGGACTTGAAGACGCTCAATCGACCACCCATCGAAGTCGACGAAATGGTTCGGTTGTTGATCCCGTTATTGGACGATCGAAATAGGCGCATCTTCGAAGAAGAAGGCGGAGCTGACTTTTCGTACACTGTCGCAGTGGATGGAGAGAATTGGCGTTTTCGAGTGAACATGCTCAAGCAGCTTGGAAGGCCTGGGCTCGTCGCTCGTCGAATCAATAATTTCATCCCGAACTTCGAAGGGTTGTTCCTGCCACCGATTCTCGAAGACCTATGCAAATATGACCAAGGGATGGTGCTGCTCGCGGGCGTTACGGGTTCAGGAAAGAGTACGACGATTGCGTCGATGCTCAACTGGATCAATCGAAACTATCGCAAGCATATCTTGACGCTCGAAGATCCGATCGAGTTCGTCTACAAAGAAGACAAGTGCCTCATCAATCAACGCGAAGTCGGTACGGACGTATTGGACTTTAACATCGCGATGAAACACGCGGTGCGAGAGGATCCAGACATTATCCTCGTCGGTGAAATGCGGGATCAAGAAACGTTTATGACGGCGATCCACGCGGCCGAAACAGGCCACTTGGTTTTCGGAACAATTCACGCGTCCGGTGCCCCATCCACCATCGGTCGTATTCTCGACTTGTTCCCCGAAGCGTTGCACACCGCCATCCGAAACGCGATGGCTTTTAACATGAAAGGCATCGTCGCTCAAAAGCTGTTGCCATCGATCAAGCAGGGAGTTAGCCGAGTGCCAACCTGCGAAATCATGCTCTTCACGCCAATGGTTCGAAAGCTCATCTTGGAAGAAAAAGATCAAAAGCTCTCCGATGCGATCCGGATCGGTGCTCAGGACGGTATGCAAGACTTTACGATGAGCCTCAAGCAATTGATCGACGACGGCCTGATCGATCGCCCAACAGCTTTCGAAGTCGCGCCAAACGTCGAAGCTCTCAAGATGACCCTCAAGGGAATCAACGTCAGCGCGCCTGGTATCATTTAGCGCTCTGGTACTTAATGAGTGGAGTAGGCTTCCAGACTGTCCAATGAACACGACAGTCCTTGGAAGCCTTTCCCACTGTTTCAAGATTTAGTTACTACCTACTCATCCCTAGCGAAGTGAATTGCACGAGCGGCCAATATGGTATTTGGAAAAAAGAAAGCGAAACCGGCAGGCGATCAACCTACGTTGGGCGGCGAGGAAATCGTTCTACCACCACTCGAAATCAAAACCGCGGGCATTTCAAAAGACGAAGCCCAAGGTTTGATGATCGCTGCAAGACAGTTGCCTGGCTACCCAGTTGCGATCGTCCTGATTGCAAATGCCATATCTGCTAGAGCGGATCGGATTTTGATGGATTACTCCGCGCAAGGTGCGGTCGTACGCTATCGAATCGACGGCGTCTGGGAAACGCTTCCTCCATTGGATAGACCCACAGGCGATGCGGCCTTGGTTGTCTACAAAAAAGTCTTCGGCCTGAACCCAGCGGAGCGAAGAGCCAAGCAGGATGCAAAGTTTGCTACCAACTTCAGAGACATCGATTGGGTCGTCAATTTTACAAGTGCCGGCGTACCCAACGGTGAACGCGTTCTTTTCCAAATCGATACGAAGAAACCGACCATTAAGACTTTAAATGATCTGGGCATGCGCGATGCGATGCAAGAGTCGTTTCGAGGTATGCTCAACGGGGATAAAGGAATCGTACTGATCAGTGGTCCAGCAGGCCAAGGACTGCCGACAACGTGGCGAATTTCACTCGAGTCGGCGGACAAGTTTGTTCGAGACTTTGTGTCGCTGGAAAACAAAGCGGACGCAGACCCAGAAATCATCAACGTGTTTCAAAACTTCTTCGAGCCCGGAGTGGGGGATACGCCTGAAGCTCAATTTGAAAAAATCTTGCTCCGACAACCAGACGTTTTGATCATGCCTTCCCTGATTAACTCGTACATCGCAGATCGTGTGCTCGACCAGATCACGCGAGAAGGCAAGCATTCGATCACTCGATTGGTAGCCAACGATGCAGTCGATGCGACGATCAAGCTCCTAAGCACTTATAAGACGGAAGCCAAGGAGCTCATCAAGGTCTTATCAGGGGTGCTCAACCAACGCTTGGTACGTCGATTGTGCGATCGATGCAAGCAGCCGTTTCAGCCAACTCCTCAGTTGCTTCAAAAACTCGGGATACCTGCCGGCCGTGTTCAAAAACTGTTTCAACCCACGATTCCACCTCCACCGGAACAACGGGTCGATGCCAAAGGCAATCCGATCGAAATCGAAATTTGCAAGAAGTGCAATGGCCGAGGTTACTTCGGACGCATGGCGATTTTTGAGTTGCTCACGATCGACGATAAGATGAGACAAGCCATTGTTAAGTCGGCAGGTAATCCCGATGCGATTCGTCAATTTGCAAAGCAAAATGGCCATCTAGGCTTCCAAGAAGAAGGCATCCTTGCTTGTGCATTGGGAATGACTTCGTTGCAAGAAATTCAAAAAATGATGGCGTCAAAGTAGTTCTCGTTTTTAGCGAGGACAAGTTCGTTTAACAGTCAGCCGTAGGCGTACTGCCAAAAGAACTCGGTACGCCTACGGCTGACCGTTAAACGACTAATTCAACAAGTAGCGAGCCGTCTGGTGAATGCCTCTCTATTTACGAATTGCCGTTACCGCATCTCTCGCTTCGTCCTTCAACCACTTCGCTCCTTCTTCATCGTCTGCGATCTGTCGTTCAAGAGCCGGAATCGCGTCTGCGGCAAGTGGCCCCAATTTTTTCAGTGCTTGAATTGCAGAATATCGCAAAGTAGTTGATTCTCGATTCAATGTGTTGATGTACGACTCAACAACCTTGGAGCCTTGAGCGTTGTTTCGGCTGAGTTCCTCGATCGCAGTTTCCGCAACGATCTCGTCTTCATCCAAGGACAAAAGGACTACCTTGGAGACCGCCGATTCGGGATCGATTGCGAAGAATACTTTTGCTAGACCCAATCGAATCAACGATGATTTGTGCGAAGTCGCTTGCTGAACTTTGGCGGCGATAGGCAGGGCTTTTCGCCCCAAGCTCGCAATTGCTTCTGTTGCGTCATTGTCACACGATTCTTCATCGAGTTCGGATACCAACAAATCACCAAGAAGGGCGAGCGCATCGGCCGGTGGGGTTTCGGATATCGCACAGATCGCCGTAGCCGACCAAACTTTTACGTCCACATCCTCTTGGCTAGTTAAGAGCTCCCGCAGCATCGGTACGTATCGCCTAGCGGGTGCCCCAACCTTTCCAAGTAACTTCGCAACCGAGGCGCGAAGTTTTCGTGTTGTCATCGAATGATTTGAAACCGCCACATAGTAATCTGAGTCGTCGTTGAGTAGCTTACCTATGTTCTCAAGGGCAGGTTCAATTGTGGTCAGATGTTTCTCAAGACATCCAATTGCGGCAGCTCGAATCAGTGGAGACTCGTCCTTGAGAAGTGATGCCAATTTCGAGACGAGTGCTGGTTCGTCAACAGCCAAACGGCTCATTGCAAAGATAGCCCGAGAGCGCACAGCAACGTCCTCATGTCGAAGGTAGGGCAGGACGGCATTGTACGCATCGAGATTGCGAATGCAAATATCCGCAATGGATTCTAAAGCAAAGCAAAGTCCACGTTCGGATTTGATTTCAGGCATGTGCTCCAGAATCGTTGCAACGGCTTTATCGCCTTGTTGTCGCATCGCAAAACTTGCATAGGCTTGTACGTTTTGCCCGAAGCCGGCAGGTGCCGAATCGCGTCTATCGTCATCAAAGAGCATTACTAACCGTTCCACAATTCGTTGATCTCGAATCGAGAACTCTTCCACTTGCTTAATGGCACGAACAATTCTTACAACGTCATTTGATTTCATTTCCGTGAGCACTTCGTCCACTGATGGCTCCTGTGCGACGACCACGGAAAAAGTGGCTATCCAAATGAAGAGCGACAGGAGGATCGCGATTTTAGCTAGAATGTTATTCATACTGTCGACCGACCCCTTAGAATTCCACGCCTGGCTGCGAAACCAATCGCAGTCAGTGTAGCAGCCAGAAGCCTCGAAAAATTCGGTGTCGCGACTCCCTGACAGATCTAGTCTAACGGATTCGTTTTGCGAAGTCGATTCGGCGAGAGCCCTATGAATTCAAACTCCTGCTATCAACAAACCATGAACCGCGAAAAAGAAGCCAATCCGATCGTTTTTGTGCTGCTTTGTTTTTTGCTTTTTCTGGTGCTCGTTTTCGGCGTAAGTGTCTTTTTCTGGCTTCAAAGTCTTCGGGCCAGTCAGCTTAGAGATCAAGCAGAACGAGTTGAGCTGAGGGAAAAAGCGGAGGCAACAAGGATGCAGCGAGCTGCTGAAGAAAGTGTTTTGCCAATGGAAGATGCGGTCTTGCCATAGTGAGTGTCGAACAATTGTCTCAATTGTTCTGCGAGTGGTCACCAAGAAGTGCGATTTTTCAGTACGGCAACAATTGAGGACAATTGTGCGACACTGTTTTGCTCAGACACAATCTGTGGCGATTGTGACTACATCTTTTATGTACACTGATTCGTCAGCTCTTCCTCGCCTCGCAAGTTTTCGGCACGCAAAAGTCAAGCTTTTCATTGTCCGCATTGTCTATTAAGGTACCGCGGCAAGAACGCATGCCCAGCGTCACATGCGAATTGTCAGTTGTGGCGCGGTTTTCGCATGTTGGACCAAATGGCCATTGGATTTCATTGAGAAGATGGCATTACATTTTCGCAAGTTTTGGTTTTCCGGCCACCATTCGCCGAAAAGGCTTATCATCTAACGTCATCGAAGCAGTTTGTATTCGGGATTTTTGACTGAAGGAACGTCCAAATGATTCGTGATCTCCATCTTCGCACTTTGGCTGTTGGTCTAACACTGTTGGCTTGGTTGGCGCCCAGTGCGTACGCCGACAATGGCATCGTCGTTTCGGGACAAGTCATAGGCATCGACCGGATCAATCAAATCATGCGAGTGCATGTAACTGGGGTCAACGGCTTTGTTCTCAATGGTAGCCCGCAGACCAATTACGTCGACTACTTGGTGTCCCCTAATACCGTAGTCGTGGGACCCAACAATCAGTTTGTAAGCCAATCCAATGTACTGGTCGGCTCACAGATCCAAATGCAATTTGCTGGCGCTTATGCGTCTGCGATAGTCCTGATCGGCAATGGCAACTTCACCACGTACACCGGCGGTTATGTCACACCAGCAACAGCCTATCGAAACAATAGCGTCACTCAGACCCAAAATTTCGGACGAGTCACTAGTTATCCGAGCATCGTGATTCAACCACGGAATCAAAACAACGTCCACCATTCCAACATGCATACACGGACAGTACTTCCGATGGCAATTCAGAATCGCCAAGTGGCGGCGCAGGGACAGACAAAGCGCGACTAGTTGACGCCAGATGTTAGTTTGCGCATTAGGTCGCAGAATAGTTGCGACGGAAAAGGTTTTGGGATCAGTTTTTCTACACCAACTTTGGCTGAAAGTTGGATCAGCTCCTCGTCGATGTAGCCCGAGGTCATGACAATTGGTAGGTCTGACCTAATGGCGCGAACCATACTGGCTATGTCGAGTCCGGAAAGTCCTCGCATGTTGTAATCCGTCACGATGACGTCAAAGTCCATGGGGTTTGCTTGAATCGCATTCAATGCCTCCTGTTGATCTGAGAATCCTCGCATATTCAATCCGTATTTTTGAAAAAGGTAGCAAGTCGACTCCATGACGGCGACGTCATCATCCAGGTAGAGTATCGCACCGAGCCTTGCAACATTGGAACTTACCTCCACAGTTGCAGAAGCTTCTTCGGTCGCTTTCATTGGTACCTGGACAACAAGCGTTGGCGCTTCCGCGGGTGGCAGATAGATCGTGAATGTTGCACCTCTTCCGAGGTCACTTTCGACGGTTATTTCCCCTTCGTGCGAGGAGATGATTCCGTGAACAACAGCCAAACCAAGTCCCGTGCCTTCGCTTGCCGGCTTCGAAGTAAAGAAGGGTTCAAAAACGTGGTCAAGTACTTCAGGGGCTATTCCAGGGCCATCATCCTGTATGGAAATGCGAACCGCTTTCTTGTGTTTGTTCCAGTGAGGACCTTGGAAAAGTTGCCTATCTACCGAGAGAGAATCGAGCGACACCGTATCAAGACGCAAGTTGATTTTTCCTCGCCCCCCCTTCATCGCTTGCATCGCGTTGGTTGCGATGTTTAGTAAACATTGTTCCAGTTGTGTAAAATCCGCGATGACATGCGGCGTATCGCTTGCGCACTCGACCGTAAGCTGGATTCGAGACGGCATTGTGGATCGAAGCAAGCGGATGGAGTCTTCGATAACAGGCACTAAGTCGCCGCAATTGCGTTCGGTTGTCTGTTTTCGGCTAAATGCCAAAATCTGCTTGACGAGTTCGCGAGCACGCAGAGCAGCTTTTTGTATCTCACAAACGTTCTTTAGTGCCTCTTCGTGGTTGCGCGAGACCTGGATAGCAAGTTCGGAATTGGCCAAAATGACTGCTAGGATATTATTGAAATCGTGTGCAATCCCGCCGGCTAATGTGCCAATAGCCTCCATTTTTTGTGATTGACGGAGTTGGGATTCGATTAACGCATGTGCTGCTTGGAACCGCTTGCGTTCTGAAATGTCGATTAATGCGATCCTTATTACCTTTGCATCACCGCTGTCCAAGGCAACTAGGCATGAAAGCTGAACCCAAAGTGTGGTCCCGTCACGTCTCTCCACCCGAAGTTCACCACTCTGGGGTTCACCGGAATCGAATAGCAATCGCCGTAGCTCATAAAAGACGTTTTGATCCTCTTTGTAAAGGATGTGGCTAATAGGCTGATTCCGCATCGAGTCAATTGTTTTTCCCAGCCAACTGGAAATCGTTTTGTTCGCTTCTCGTATCAAGCCCGATTCGCTGACCTGGATGTAGCCAACCGGTGAATGGTCGAATAGGTCTACAAAGCGAGCACGCGAAATTTGTAGTGCTGTTTGTGTACTTCGAAGCTCGTCATTTTGAATTTCTAATTCGATTTGGTGAACATTTAGCTCGTGGACCAAGCTCTTCAGTTCCTTAGTTGTCTCAGCAGAATCGACTCCGTTGCTTTTCGAAATTTTTTCCCTGAGGGCTTCTTCGGCACGTATTCGCAATGAAGATTCTGGAATTCGTTTGAATTCCCCGTCTTCGTGGCTGGTGTTATTTGCCATGCTTCCTGCCCTCTGGTCTTTCGGTTGTCGCGATTGCATACACGCACCCGCCTTCGTTGATCAAAGAAGTTGCAGTAACCCAAACGTTTAACGTATGACCAGCCTTCGTAACTCGCTGTGTTTTGTAAGGCTCGATCACTTCGGCTTGGCAAAGTCGGGCTGCCATGACCAAGCATTCCTTCCGACGCAGTTCGGGAATTCTTTGGCTGACGTTCAATTGGAGTGCCTCCTCCTCACTCCAACCGTAGATGCGTTCCGCACTTGGGTTCCAGGCGATGATTTGGCCATGAAGATCATGGACTGTAATTGCATCCGAGGCGTCGCGAACGACCACAGCTAGTCGGAGTTGGTTGTTCGCCATCGCAAGAGACGCTTCGATTCGCTTGGCATCTGAGATATCGATAAAGGTAATCTCTACCCCTTCAACCACATCGCTCAAAGTTCGGTAGGGCTGAATTCTCATACTGAACCACAAACCAGCGGTTGTCTGAACCTGCGACTCGACCGAAATAAGAGAGTCAAGCACTTTTTGTGCGTCGGGAACTAACATTCCGTTGCCTACAAGATTGGAAACGATGTGACCCAATGGCCGACCGTAATCGCTGGGGATTAGATTGATGATTTGGGCCACCGAGGGAGTGAATCGAATGATTCGCATTTGGCGGTCCAGGAAAACGGTCGCAATGCCACTGCCCATGAGCAGATTGTACATGTCGTTGTTAAGGCGAGACAGCTCGGTGACTTTGTTTTGAAGTTCTGTATTGACTGTCGCCAACTCCTCATTGATCGACTGCAGTTCTTCTTTCGAAGTTTCTAGCTCCTCATTCGTGGATTGAAGCTCCTCATTGATCGACTGCATTTCTTCGTTGGAAGACATTAGCTCTTCGTTCGAACTTTCAAGCTCTTCGTGGGCACTTTCTAAGTATTCCTCTTTGGATTGCAAATCCTCGCGAAGCGACGCGACCAACGATTCCACCTCTGACGCAGACTTCAGCCTCTCCGTGGTCGAGGGTAAATCAATAGGGAATTGGTTTTCGAGGTCAATCAAGACTTCCTCAAAAACGACTAAGTACAGTGGCCTTCCCGATGTCTCAACCGTTGGGCTCTTCGCTTGCTCGACAGGAATGACGTTCAGATTGGTCTTCGTAAAATAGCCGTCCGAATGGACTTCTAAGCCAGAGACTCGGGAGGACTGACCGTTCGCGACGACTCTTCGAAGGGCCTTAGTTAACTCAAAGCGCAGGCCTTCTCTGGACATCCTTAGGACATTGTTGATACTCGGTTCGCCCGGTACGAGTTCAAGGAAAGCCCCCGTTCGTCCGTGTAGATAGAGAATATCGCCCTGGGCGTCTACCAGGACCGCAGATTTCGCGAAATGTTCGAGAATACACCGCTCCACGAATTGCACCATTGGAGGCCTTTCAATCGTTTTGAAAAGATTGCTCGTCAATGAGTTACGTTGGCTCATGCCGATTCGCGTCGTTGAGCTCTGCATTGGTGAATAGCCCCTTAGAGAACTAGTCATGGCCGAATTTGGCCTTCGGCGAAATAGTTTTGCTTTTCGGTCAATCGGTTCAAACAAATCTTCGAAGTCCCCAATGCCTTCCGAAGACCCGAGCAAAAGTAGCCCACCCGGGTTCAGCGCAAAGTGAAATAGAGGAATCAGGCGACGCTGTAAACCAGCGTCTAAGTAGATCATCACGTTTCGGCAAGCGATAAGATCAAGCTTGGAAAAAGGAGGATCCCGATTAATGTCGTGCTCGGAAAAGACCAGCATTTCGCGAATGCCTTTTTCGATTCGAACGACATCCAGATTCCGCTCCGATGCAAAGCAACGAGCAAAGCGGTCCGCGGACATGTCTTCAGCAATACTCTTTTCGTAGCATCCTGCTCGGGCAGTCGCAATGGCTCGGGCATCGATATCGGTAGCGAAGACTTGCAATGACATGCCTGCTTTGGCGTTATTCAATTGTTCTTGTAGCAATATGGCAATCGAATAGGCTTCTTCACCAGTCGAACATCCACCAATCCAAGCTCGCATTAGACCGCTTCGGTCCGGTTTCTCAGCAATCAACCTAGGTAGTCCATGCTCCTCTAAGGCTTTGAAGGCCTCCGGATCGCGGAAGAAGCGTGTGACCCCGATGAGCAGGTCTCGGAACAGAGCGTCGACTTCCAATGGTGCATGTTCCAGCAAATCTAAGTATTCGCCCAAAGCCTGGATTTGTTGAACGGCCATTCTTCGTTCGACGCGGCGTTCGATCGTACTGAATTTGTACTTGGAGAAATCGTGTCCCGTTCGCGACCGAATCAGTCCGAAAACCCTGGCCATATTTCGTTCTCGAGAGAGCAAAATGCTAGCCGAAAATAGGTGCGGCTTTTTGGATGCCACCTCCGAATGATGTTTAAGGTAGGCGGGCATCTCCGAGGGAATCGACACATAATCAACAAAGCCAGTGGCAATCGCATTAGTGGGCATGCTTTGAAACTCAGTTGATGCCGGCAATTGCGACATAACCATTCCTCCTTGGTCTTTGATCGCACGCAAGCCCTTGGTGCCATCCGACCCCATCCCAGAGAGGATGATCGCGATCGCGTATTGATGTTGATCGTGCGCCAAAGACTGAAAGAAAGAATCGATCGGCAAATGTTGACCACGAGGTTTAACCTCAGAGGACAATTGCAGCACACCGTTGAGGAATGACAAGTCATGGCCGGGCGGGTTCACATACACAAAGTTGGGACAGATCGTTAGTCCGTCCTTGGCTTCGAAAACTGGAAAATGCGTGTATCGGCCAATCAACTCAACCAAGATGCTTTGGTAATCCGGCGCGAGATGTTGAACAACAACAAATGCCATTTCGGGTTTGCTGTCTTGCGGAAATCCGAGAAAGAAAGCTTCAAAAGCGGCTAGTCCGCCCGCAGAAGCACCAATTCCAACGATATAGAAGGGAGTTGAATTGGAAGCTTTGCATAAGCCCAGCATTAATAGATCAATTTCTGGAATGCAACTTGGAAATTGCATTCCGTCTATGAGCAGTTCGCCAGAACTTAGTTGATAGACATTACAGCAACAATCCTCTGGCGAGGTTTGCGACCGAGCAATTCATGCATTGCGGAGCAACCCCATCTTATGGGAGTCCGCAACCCCCCGGTGGCGAAAGCGAGTGTTCTTTCGTGAATAAGCAAACTATTTCCTACCTACAATGGGGAATCGGCGGGGGTTGCGCGGAAGACCTCACAATTTGTGTTTCTGTTGATGTACCAGTATCTCTTTTTCCGAAACCGTAAGGAATTCTCGCTACCAGCCCAAGCCATAGTCTTCACCGTGGTTGCTGGAGCCGCCCCAAAGAGTGCCGTGCTTCCAATCAAACCAAATGGCATTGATGGGGCCAGAGGTTCGTTCTTGAAATGTCGACTTGTATCCCATTCGACTTAGGTCTTTTCGCACCCAGGCCGGAGTTTGCTCGTTGAGAGTTAGGCCTCCAGGGCTTTTTTCGTGTGCCCCAAAGCTGGAGTGCATTTGGAGCGTCTTGAAACTCGGGGCTTCGCAGGCTTCTTGGACCGTCATGTTGAACTCGACGACGTTAAGAAAAAATTGCAGGAGCAATTGGTCTTGTTCGTCGCCCGCTTGCTTGGCAAACGACAGGAACGGCTTGCTATCCTTCATGGCCAAGGTTGGAGTGAGCGTGACCCTCGGACGTTTGCCAGGCTCAACGACGTTAAACGGATTCTCGTTCGCATCCAATACAAAGGACTGCATGCGCTGACTGAGGCCGATACCGGTATTGCCTGCGATGCAAGCAGGAACCCAACCGCCGCTCGGAGTCATGCTCACAACCCAGCCCTCCGCATCTGCTGCCTCAACCGAAGTCGTACCTGACTGAAAGCTCTCGATAAACTTTTCATCCGCTAGTGGATTCCCCAACAGATGCTCTCGAGCGCCGGATACGGCCCATTTATTGAGGGTGTCGCGGAAAGGGTTTACTTTCCCTTCAAAAGGATAAGGGTCGCCGGGACCAATCTTGGGATTGTTCTTTTCGGGATCGATAAGCTTGCTGCGTTCCTTGGCATACTCCTTGGACAGTAGTCCTTGCATTGGCTCTTCCGGTGCAAAAGCAGGATCGCCATAATAGAAATCGCGATCGGCAAAGGCGAGGTTCATGGCTTGATAGATGGTATGGATGTAGTTGGTTGAGTTGTAGCCCATGTGCTTGAGGTCGAAGTTTTCGAGGATATTCAGCATCTGCAACATGACAGGCCCTTGGGTCCATTGCTGAAGTTTGTAAACTTCGATTCCTCTGTAGTTCGTTTTGAGCGGCTCTTCGATTTTCACTTGCCATGTTGCAAGGTCTTTTTCGGTGATCAGTCCACCTTGTTCCTGACAGCCACGCGCGATCTCCTTTGCAATGTCTCCTTGGTAGAAACGAGCGTTGGCAGCATAGATCGCTTCCTTGCGTGACATCCCTTTTGCGAGCGATTCGCGTTCGGTCTCAACCAGTTTCTTGAGGGTCTCGAGCAAGTCTTTTTGAACGAAAATTTCGCCGGCGTTGGGGGCTTCGCGATTTTCGTCGAGGTGTGGAAGGAAAACCTTTTTCGAATAAGGCCATTTTTTGATTTGTGCTTTCCCGCGTTCGATCGAGTTTGCCGTTTGGGCTTCGATCGGATAGCCTTCGGCCATTTGCATGGCAGGGGCAAGCACCTCGGCTAAGCTCAATCGTCCATATTCGGCAAGCATCGTCATGAGTCCGCCTGGCGTACCTGGAGTCACTGCCGCTAGTGGACCGTATTCGGGCGGATATTTCATTCCTTTGCTTTTGTAGAATTCGGCGGTCGCTCCGGTTGGAGCAACTCCGAGAGCATTGATCGCGATGACTTGTTTGGTATGAGGGTTGTAAATAAGGGCTTGAGTTTCACCGCCCCAACTAAGGACATCCCACATGGTGCAAGTGGCTGTGAGCATGGCGCACGAAGCGTCCACGGCATTGCCACCTTTTTGAAATACCATGGCGCCGGCGGTCGCGGCCAGGGGTTTGCCAGTTACCGCCATCCAGTGCCGGCCATGCAACGGCGGCTTTTGGGTGGTAACTGGCAAGTTGTTGAATTCTTGGCCATTCGCATTGGGAAGCAGAGCGATTAAGAGAAGGACGGTGACTAGTCGATTCATCTCGCGATTTCGTTTCTGGATGAGTTTCTGTGGCAAAGTTCAATAGCACCGTGGGATAGGCTTCCAGCCTACTGCTTTCAACCTATTTTGTTCGACTTCACCCAAGCAAGTTGTTGCTCGGGAGGGTGAGGCCACCCCTGTAGACATGTTTCCATAGAGTCTACTAGATAAATTCGCCACTCGGGAGGGTGAGGCTCCTGCCGAACCGTGGTGCCCCAAGCTCGGCAGGAGCCTCGCTCTCCCAAAGGTTTTCCCGCGTTTTCGCTACCCAAGGGAGCGAGCAAAGCAAAGATGTTGAAAGCAGCGGACATCCTGCCTGTCACGACAAAACCGACTGGCTGGATGCCTATCCCACTAGCTTATCGCAAGAAAAGTCTTAGTGGCGTGGCCGCTTCAAAAATCGCAGGACAATTGAATCTGAACAGCGATTTCGATTAGACTTTTCTTTTAGGCGAGCGGCAGGATGAAAACTACCAGTTGTAGTTTGGGACCATTGTCCCGAACGAATAAACGGACGGGACAATGGTCCCATCCTACGGTAGATTTAGGTCTGCCGATCGCCTTATAATCAGAGCGAAGTGCCGCTTGCCATTTCAAACTCTCCCACCCTAACTCCCTCCCACTAGGTCCCATGCAATTTCACCACGCACGCCTCACGAGGCAGATCGCAATCTTGCTCCCGATTTTCGTTGGGATTCTTTCCAATGGATTCGCAAACGCCGCTGACCCGAGCGAACAACCCAATGTCGTTTTGATAGTTGCGGACGATCTAGGGATTTTCGACCTTGGCTGTTACGGCCGGCGCGAGCATAACACACCGAATCTCGATAAGCTTGCGAGCCAAGGCATTCGGTACACAAGCGCTTATTGCGGTCTCTCCATTTGCTCTGCATCGCGCGCTTCGTTGATGACGGGCAAGTCCTGTGCGCGATTGCACCTGACGACTTTCTTGCCGGGTAGACCGGACGCTGAGTCGCAATTGCTTTTGCATCCTCGCATCCAAAGTTATCTTCCACTCTCAGAAACGACGCTCGCCGAATCCTTGCGCGGTGCTGGTTATACGACAGGACTGTTTGGTAAATGGCACTTGGGGGGTGGCAAGACTGGCCCGTTAGCACAAGGCTTTGATGTTGCGGTGGAACCCAAAGGGAACGGTGCCATCGACGAAAAAGAAGGGGGCAAAAATGAATACGCCATCGTCGATGCTGCCATCGGATTCTTGACTTCGCAAAGTGAGAAACCATCGTTCTGTTATATTCCACAGCACTCTCCGCACGTCGCCTTGGCCGCGCCAAAAGACCTGATCGAAAAGAATGCAAACGCATTCAATCCTTTGTATGCAGCCACGGTTGAGTCGCTGGACAATGCCATTGGCAAACTGCTGACGAGCATTGATACGCTCAAGCGTCCGACCATCGTGATCTTCACCAGCGATAATGGAGGACTTCATGTGCCTGAGATTCATGAGCTGCCGGTAACCCATAACGGTCCCTTTCGTGCAGGAAAAGGCTATCTCTATGAAGGTGGCTTGCGGATCCCGTTGATGGTTCGCTGGCCGGATAAGATCAAGCCAGCTCAGACAATTGATATGCCAGTATCGTTGATGGAACTGATGCCGACATTGATGGAGGTCGCAGGTTTGGAGACCGGCAAGACGGTTGGGCCGCTCGATGGCGTTAGCTTGAAACAGGCGTGGCTCGATAGTACTGCTGCAAGCCCCACGAAAGACCGTGCCTTCTTCTGGCACTTCCCTCACTACACCAACCAAGGAAGCCGGCCCGCCGCTGCGACTCGCCAAGGCAATTGGAAGCTGATCGAATACCAAGAGGACGGCGCGATCGAATTGTATGATCTCGAAAAAGACATAAGCGAAAAGAACAACGTCGCCAAAGAATTTGCAGACAAGGCCACTGCGTTAACCGAATCGCTCCATCAGTGGCAGAAAAAGATGGGAGTTCAGTTTGGCACACCAAATCCGAATGCTAAACCGGAAGTTCACAAGCGGCTTTATGTCGAGTTCGATCCAACGCGTCTTGATTCGAGTGTTGGTGCAGCGGCCGTTGGCGAGAAATGGAAAGCTTGGCGTACCGAGATGAATCGCGTTGTTGCGGGCAAAAAAACACTGCTGAAAGACCCAAGCAATGAGATCACCTTGACTGCTGCCACTGGCACTCCGCATGGCAAAAAACTTCGGTACGAACCGGAGACCTACAAGAATGTCCTCGGCTATTGGACAGAAGTGGACGATTGGGCGGATTGGGAGTTAACCATTCCGAACGACGGGGCTTATGAAGTAGAAGTTCAATGCGGATGCGGAGCCAACAACGGAGGTTCTGTCGTTCGATTGGAGGTAGGCAGCGAGTCGGTGCAATGGACGGTTCGCGACACGGGCCATTTCCAGAACATGATCATCGAAAACGTGGGCACAATGAAACTTAAGGCTGGCAAGTATCGCTTGGCCGTTCGTCCGCAGACCAAAAAGGGAGCGGCCGTGATGGATATTCGATCCATTGTACTCAGACCTGTCGCTGAGTAATAAGGCCAATGGTAACCCGAAGCGTGAGCGAGGAATTGCAGCTAAGATCCTCGTTTACGCGTCGGGTTGCCAGCTGCCAACTCAAATCTCAAATCTCAAATCTCAAATGAAATATATCCTTCTCACCGCTTTTTTCGCGATCGCCACTTGTCCATCCGCCTTTTCGCAAACACCTTGGCCATCGTGGCGTGGACCGAACGGGAATGGGACCGCAGGTGCGGGTACGTTCGCCACTTCCTGGAGCGAAGACAAGAACATCGCTTGGAAAATCGCGTTACCTGGCCGTGGTGCCTCGACTCCGATTGTACTTGGCGAGAATGTTTATCTCACCCTTGGCAAAGAGGGGATCAATACGTTGATGTGCGTCAGTCAGCAAGGCAAAGCATTGTGGGAAAAGCCGTTTGGAAATGAGCGACCGGGAAAGAACGCCAAGGCCAGCGGAAGTAACTCATCGCCCGTTACGGATGGTAAGAATGTTTATGTCTATTTTAAGAGTGGCGATCTCGCTTGCGTAAGCCCTGCGGGCGAAACGATTTGGTCCTTGAACATACAAGAGAAATACGGTCCCGATTCGCTTTGGTGGGACTTGGGGACTTCGCCTGTTTTGACGGAAAACTCGGTTGTCATCGCAGTGATGCAAACAGGCCCAAGTTTTTTGGTTTCCTTGGACAAGTCGACAGGCAAGGAACTGTGGAAAGCGGACCGATGGCTTGATGTTAATGAAGAGGCCAATCAAGCGTACACCACACCGACGTTGGCGAAGCTTAAGCAAGGTGACGCGTTGGTAACCGTTGGGGCGGACCATGTGACAGCACACGCGGTTTCCGATGGCAAATTGCTTTGGAAGTTAGGGGGATTCAACCCAGAGAACAATGGCTACTTCCGATCCATCTCTTCGCCAATCGTGATTGGTGACTTGGCTATATGCCCTTATGCACGAGGCAACACGGTTACTGCACTAAGAACCGAAGGCGATCTGCCGGATGACAAACGGATCGCATGGGCAACCAAGTTTGGCTCCGATGTCCCTACCCCTACATTGAGCAACGGTCGATTGATTTTGTTAGGGGATAAAGGAATGGTTTATTGCTTGAAACCGGATTCGGGTGAGACCATTTGGACACATCAACTGCCTAAGAGCAATCGGCAGTATTCCAGTTCCCCCATCGTAGCCAACGGTAACATCTATTGCGTTCGAGAAGATGGAATGACGTTTGTCTTGGCTGATGGTGCGGAGCCCAAGGTTGTTAGTGAAAATCGATTGAGTGGGAATATGGTTGCGACTCCTGTCTTTGCAAACGGTAACATCTATTTGCGATCTTTCGAGACGCTGTATTGCATTCGTTGATTGAATTTTCCCTCGCTTACGGGCTTGTTGATTGAATACTTGTCCAAATCCAATTCGTTTAACAGTCAACCGTAGGCGTACTGTCAAAAATGCAAAGTACGCCTTCGGCTGACTGTTAAACGACAATCCCTTACGCGTCGGGTTTCCAAGAGTCGCACTCGGCAAGTGCGACCCACCGTACGACCCACCGTAGTGGGTCACCGTACGACCCACCGTAGTGGGTCACATCTGCCGGATGTGACCTGGAAGTGCAAAACAGGTCGCACAACAAAGAATTCAAGATTGTTATCAGCTAGACCCGATCTACAATCTGCCACAGAACCATTCACTCCTCCGATTCCCCAATAAGGCAACATCATGGCTGCGGAGAACTACTCACGGTATCAGCAATCGGTCATCCGTAATTATTACAACAACAAAGACAATGTGTCGTTTCAACGGGTACAGGAGTTGCTGACGGACCTTTATCTTGCAGAAGGCAAAAAGCGTGAAAAGGTTTGGGATAGCCTTTTTATGCATTTGGAGCGAATCGGCGTTCCAGCGGATCAGGTCAAGCATTTGAAAGAGGCGAAGAACCCTGAATTGATTGCGCAATTGATTCAGAAGAAGGTTTAAGGACGCTCGTTTAACGGTCAGCCGTAGGCGTACCTATGCACGAGCCGCGGGCGCTAGTAGCTAGCAAGAGCTCTTTCCATTTGCGGAACTTGCGAGTTTCTAGCAAGTGACGAGCGATTTGTTTCTTAGCCGCGATAGCGGCGACACTTTGTAGCCGTGGGGCTTGCCCCACGGTATCTAGGCACAATGAATACAAGAGCCGTGAAACGGAGTTACGGTGTGCTGGCGCCGTTTCACGGCTCTTGCGTCCGATTTCTGAATTTGCCTGCGGGGCAAGCCCCGCAGCTACGAACTGTCGCCGTTACACCGTTACACGGCTAAACACTTTTTTTCCCCAACCAAGCGCAACGGCCTACAAGCTCAAAGCGTATTAAATTCTCTGCTTTGTCCCATTGGCGCTAAGGCAGATCTTTGACGCAACGGAAGCCGACGTGGGACGAGCCTGTTTCCACGTCCCCTTTACCCCGTGTACCAATCATGTAGCGAGCGCAATACTCGCTGCTGCAGAGGAACGAGCCTCCGCGATGAACTCGTTTGACGATCCCTGGCTCTTCGGGGTCCCAGCTACTAATCGGACCTTTGGGATTCTCAATGACTTTGCCTAATTGTTCGCGATTGCGATAGGTGTCCGGATGGTAATAATCCTGGCACCATTCCCAAACATTGCCGGACATATCTAGCAATCCATACTTGTTCGGATGGAATTTACCCACGGGAGCAATGCCTTTGAAACCGTCATCTCCTACGTCAAGGTGAGGAAATTGCCCCTGATATGCATTGCATTGCCATTTGCCGTCGATGAGCAGTTGGTTTCCCCACGGATAGGCTTGTTCGTCGAGTCCGCCGCGGGCTGCCCACTCCCATTCTGCTTCCGTCGGTAAACGTTTTCCTGCCCACTTGGCATAAGCTTCCGCATCGGCATAAGCGATATGGACGACCGGATAGTCCATCAAGTCTGCGATAGAACTTTTTGGGCCCTCAGGATGGTTCCAGCAAGCGCCAGGAACATAGCTCCACCATTCCATGAAATTCAAAAGTGGGACAGCTTTTTTGGGAGGGCTGAAGACGACCGCTCCGGGTTTCAGTTGATCGACGGGAACACCAGGAAAGTTGGCTGGGTCCAAGTCTCGTTCGGCGATGGTCTTGTATGTAGTTGCTTCGACGAATTTCGAAAACTCTCTGTTGGTGACCTCTGTTTTGTCCATCCAAAAGGAGCGAATCTTGACTTGGTGTTTTGGCGTGCAGTCTTCAAAGCCTTTGATGAGGCCATTGCAGCAGGGCCGATTCGCTTGAATCGTTTGTCGAACTTCGCGGATTGCTTCTTGCGACGGTCCACCCATGACGTAGCTTCCCGAGGGGATTAGAACCATTCCTTCGGGAGCACCGCTAAAAGCCTTTAGGGGCCACGTTGCACAGATTGCACCAGCGATGACAAAAATCGGCAAGAAGTTGGAAGTAAGTCGACTTGCAGTTGAGCTTAGATACATTTGAGCAGGCTAAAAAACGCCGTCGCCGAAATTTCTTTTGTCCAAGGGACTGTTCGTGGATGGGCTGGTTTTTTTGTCAGCATCCAAAAAGTGCGGTTTTGGAACGATTTGCGTTTCGGTTGGATTGGCTGGGTGAGGAGGTTGGACTTCCGGGTGGTTTGTTTCGACGTATTCGTCGTCGTACCTAGATTTATAGTCCGGTTGCTTGGCTCTGTCCAATTCGACCAAATACTCGCGAATGACGGAGTTCTGAATCATGTCCCGACAAGCTTGGTTGATGGGGTGGGCGATATCCGCGTACATCTTGTTCGATCCGCCTCCCCCCTCGACTTCACGGACGTCCTGCGGGCCGCGGAGGCGAGTTCCGCATTGATTGCAGTAACTGCTACGCAAATGATTCTTGTTCCCACACTTACCGCAGCGAGCAGACATTTTCCGGCTGGGCATGGCAACAAACGGGCCGTTAACGCCCTCGATGATCTTCAAATCGCGAATCACAAAAGAGCGATCGATGGTGATAGAACAAAAAGCGCGAAGTCTATCCTCAGACTCTTCCATCAATTTGATGCGAACCTCGGTGATTTCCATGGCGTTGACTGCACTCCCTTTTTACGTGTGTCTTCCAACTCACGATTCGTTTCGAACTCTATTAATCTGCTCTTCGATTCCTGATGACTGCCAAGACTGTGCGTAGTACGCTCGCATCCCCCCATTGGTCCGCAACTCACTAGTTATCTTCTCGGCTTGATCGCGTGTTGCGCACAAACAAAATCTAGCCGATCCGCTGCCAGACATGCATTGACCACGATGATTGTATCGGTCAATCCGCTTTCTCGTCCTGTCGATCCAATCGGTCGTCCGCATCGCCGCTGTCTCGAGGCGATTAAAGACCCCCCATTGGGACTGGAATTCTCCTCCAAGTTCTAGGGCTCTCAATAGTGTTTCTGGTTTCTCTGGGCGTTCTTGCCACGAAATCGGTCCGAGGGCTTTGAAAACCTCGGCAGTTCCGCAACCGACCGGTGGATGCACAATCACAAAATGCAAAGCTTCAAAACAGACCAGCGGCTGAATCGCTTCTCCTCGCTTCGTACATCGAGCAAGCCAAAAACCATTCTTCTGACCCTCCAGGAAAAAGTTTACGTCGCTGCCCAAGCCACTTGCAATCGTTTTCGATTTTTCGAAGTCGTTTGCGCTCCCCCACAATGCTATACCCAGGGCAAGTGCGGCTGCAGCATCTGCGCTTCCGCCTCCGAGGCCGGCCATAGCTGGAATTCTCTTGATGAGCCGAATGTTTGCCCCATCAGATGATTTGCCGAGGGAAATTCTGAGTCGATCCAGGGCCTTGATGATCAAGTTGCTTGAATCTTCGGGAATCCGCCAAGCAAAATCGGAATCTGCTAGGGGCTGACCAAAACCCTCAGGAAACTCAACGCTCAGTGTGAGCTGACCGTCCGTTCGCGGGGTAATCTCCAATTCGTCTGCTAATGAGACCGCCATCATGACGGTGTCCAATGAATGATAGCCATCGTCCCGTTTTCCGAGGACTTCCAGGAAGAGGTTTACTTTGCAAGGGACCGTGGCTCGAAATCCGTCTCGTGACTTTTCGATAATCATGGACACATGCTCAAAACATTATTCCGGAAAGCTAGATATTCACTTTCGCCAAACGACACAATGTACGCATTTTGCCCATTCGGGTCAATCGACCAATATCCCCCGACAGAGTTGATTGCGCAACACCGATGTTTCGCAATCGTCTCGAGTTTTGAGTGGCAAGCTGCACTCTTAGTCAAACTTTGTCGGCTCTACCAGTTGTTTCGTTCGTGCTCATTCTTTCGTTCGTTCTACATTTAGGGTGGCGAACTTTGGTTTGTTGGCCAGAGCCGTAGCCTTAATACAGCGATTGTCCGCAATAGTCCGATAGGTTCTGTCATGACGCTTGCACGGATCGAGCGTCTTGTACCTGTTTTGCTTGCATATCTGATTGATCTGCATGGAACCTGATCCGGAATTTAACGAAATCGTTCTGACTGCCATGAACAAACGCGCACAACTTCGCAAATGGATTGTTAGTGGATGCCTTGCTGCAACTTGTTTGACCGGTTGCAAACCGACCGAACGATTCCGAGCTTGGCGAGACAGTTCGGACGTATCTTACTTCCAGAATTACGTAACGCAGATCGAGTATCCGGATGTCAATGCACCGATAGCCCCGACAGTTTTGCAAAGTCCGTCGCCGTTATCGATTCAGAACCCGAGTGAATTGCAGACGTTTGATTTGACGCTTCAAGATGCGATACGAGCTGCATTGCAAAGCAGCGAGGTCTTTCGCTCGCTCGGCGGTACTGTGGTCACCGCCCCCGCAGGTCAGGCAACTCAACGCGACGCGGCGCTCACGGACCTCAATCCGCTTACGGGAACGCAAGCCGCACTTGCGGCATTTGACGCCCAAGTGACATCGCAGTTGTTCTGGCAAAAGAACAATCGACCGATCAACAACGCTGGTAATCCTTTCTTGGCCAGTGGATTCCAGCAGACGACAGGAAACTACACCAATGCCATTAGCAAGAGGACTGCGACAGGTGCCTCTTTTGCTTTGCGCAACAACGTGGTTTACGACAATAACAACAACCCATTTCGAAGATTCCAAAGCGACTTTGTTGGTTTTCTCGAAGCGGAATACCGTCAACCGTTAATGGCTGGATCGGGTTCTACCTACAATCGCATTGCGGGTACTTCAACGGTACCAGGATCCTACAATGGCGTTCTCATCGCGAGAATCAACACGGACATATCTCTCGCTGACTTTGAGGCGGGAGTTTTGCGGTTGATCAATGATGTTGAGGGGGCTTACTGGGAACTCTACTTTGCGTACCGTGCACTCGATGCGCAACTTTCCGGTCGCGAGAGTTCTCTCAAAACTTGGCAACGTATCAATGAACTACAAAAGGTCGGATCTCGCGGAGGCGAAGCCGATGCGGAAGCCCAAGCTCGATCTACCTACTATCTTTTCGCTTCGCAAGTCAACGATGCATTGTCGGGAACTACGGGGTTGTATACTTCGGAACAGCGTCTGCGTTATATGATGGGATTACCTCCAACCGATGGTCGCCTGATCAAGCCCTCGGACGAACCACTGCAGGCCGAAGTTGCATTCGATTGGGAAGCGTCCCTTTGCGATGCGTTGACCAAACGTGTTGAAATTCGTCGCCAAGAGTGGACCATCAAACGACGCGAGCTTGAGTTGATCGCCTCGCGATTGAACAAACGGGCGAGGTTTGACGTTCTCACTCAATACCGTTGGCGAGGTTTGGGGGACCATCTCATCGGAGCTCGCAACCCCAGTAATGAATCCGCGAGTCTGCTGCAAAGTGTTACTGAAGGAAACTACCAAGAATGGCAAGCTGGATTCGATTACTCCTATGCGGTTGGGCTTCGCCAATCGTCAGCGGCTGTTCGACATGCTCAGCTAAACCTTGCCAAAGACATGACCATTTTGCAGGAGCAGCAACTCAGAATTTCACACGACTTGAGCAACGCCTCGCGACAGATTCAACGCAGCTATTCCCAGCTCCAAATCAATTACAACCGAATCGAAGCGGATAAGCTCCAAGTGGAAGTACTGCGAAACCGCTACGAGCGTGGCTTGATCAACATCAGCTTCTTGCTTCAAGCCCAACAGCAACTCGCTACCAGCACGAGCGCGTTCTACCGATCTTTGGTCGATTACAATCTGGCACTGCGAGATTTCCACCGCGAAAAAGGTTCTTTGCTTGCTTACAACCAAGTGAACCTTTCGGAAGAAGCACTCGATGGCGGGATGCAACAAGCGGCCTACCAAAACGGCCGACACTTTACACCTCGCGATAATCCCGAAGAAGTCACTGTTCGAAACCGAGTTAGCCAGGGAGCCATGAACCCCTCGGCGGTTGGACTTCCTCCAGGAGCCTCCGCAGTGAGAATGGAAAGCGACGAATCGGCCTTAAGCACGTCGGCCCGAGTTGTTGAGTGAAACTAGCCTGGGGCACGTGCTTCCGCTGGCACAAGGCCGGCACCAAATGCACTTCGTTTAACAGTCAGCCGTAGGCGTACTGTCAAAGACAGCAAAGTACGCCTACGGCTGACTGTTAAACGACTAAATCAACAAGAACCGTTTGGAAAGCATTTCAATACGGAACTATCTACACCCATATGCGGCATACCGAATTGCCAAAAAACGCTCCGAGAATGTGGCTGATACAAATTCAAGCTTGCTCCTGAAGTATGAGTTTGCTAACTACTAGTTGGCAAATTGCGTTGTGATTCAGTAGCCGCTTGTGGGCCTCACGGATGCCATCCATTTCAAGGAAGAAAAGACTGCGATTTCATGAATCGACTCAGCGTGCGCTGTGTCGAATGGCCTTCTTTTGCCTTGCCCTCGTGCCCGTTTTTGCCGTTGGTGGTTACAGTCTTCTCAAGAGAATTCCCTGGTATCAAAGCTATCAAAAGGATTGGTGGGAACGTCGCCTCAGCGACAATCTTGGCGTCAATGTTAGTTTTGCATCAATCGAGTTTCCAAGTCCAAACAAGTTTCGGGTTAGGGACTTGGTCTGCGCGAACGCAGAAACGGGGCGTCAAATTCTCAAAGTGGCTCAGGTCGATACACTGATCGATCGAAGCGGCTGGTATGTCGAGGTGGACAAGCCTGAACTCAACGGGGCGCAAATCGAAACCGCAATGCGGACGGTTCACGATAGGTACCTCTGCCGCCCGCAAAGCTCTGCCAGCTTACTCGGCTTGGCCATGTCCGAACTCATTATCTCCGATGGCAATGAAAGCACGAAATTTCAAAACGTCAAAGTCACATTGAAGCCCACGGAACCGATGTCGGAGCTAAAGGTTTCGTGTTTGTTGGATGGTCAGAAATTTGCGGACCAACTGTCTTATTTCGTCGTCGAACGTGATCATATCGCCCAAACCACAAATTGGAAAATCAACTCTGCCGATGTCGCAATCCCATGTCGAATCTTGAGTGAACGTTTTCTTGAACTAAAGAACTTGGGCAGTCAGGCGAGTTTTCGCGGAAGTATCGAGGGATGGCAAAACGATCGACAATGGGAGGCCACCGTACGTGGGCAGTTTCTTGCGGTCGACCTTGCCGTCGTTTCGTCGCCTTATGGAAAAGGACTCCAGGGAACGGGCGAATTGAATCTAGCTTACGCTGTATTTCGAGACGGGAAACTCCGCGGCGTGGATGGCGGTTTCAAAAGCAATTCGTGCATTGCTGATACATCTTGGTTGGACGAACTGTTTGAGCAGAAGGTCTTAAGATCTACCGACAAAGACTCTTGGCGTGCATTGGGACAGCGAGTGACCGTAATTGGTTTGGGCATTCGATTCAAATCGGACATGAATAAGGTGTTCTATGCTGGCGCAACTGCACCACCCTTGGACAAAAAAGATTTCTGGCCTGACTTGGCGGCTTATGCAGAGCGTAAGCCGATTGCATTTACTGATAATTGTTCAATGTCATTGGAGTCTCTCACCTTGGCTCTGTCCGCATTTCCAAATCATGAGCGAATTGCTGGGCAAGTCGCAAGTGGCAGACGATAGTCCATTTGGATTTCGCACATGTGCAAATGTATTTCGTTTAACAGTCAGCCGAAGGCGTACAGTCAATAGCCTCCAGTACGCCTTTGGCTGACTGTTAAACGACTAAATCAATAAGCCACTCGCCTAAAGTGAACCACAGGTGCAAAAATAACTTCAACACCCATGGAAGCGGAATGCAAGTATCGCGTGCCTGACGTCGAGAGTGCGCGAATGCGTTTAGGGGAACTCGGGGCTGTGTTCTTGAGGATTGAAACACATCGCGATACATACCTAAAGCATCCATCTCGCGATTTCCGCTCGACCGATGAGGCCCTTCGAATTCGCGAAGTCGACGGTGAACCGTTTATTACTTACAAAGGCCCTCGCCTCGCAGGCCCGATCAAGATCCGACCCGAGATCGAGCTACCCATGGTTGCCGGCACCGTAGAAGAGTGGTTGAAAATTTGGGAGCATCTCGGTTTTGTGGTAGCGTTAACCGTTCCAAAGTCGCGAGAAGTTTACGAACTAAAGCATGCTGGTCGTTTGCTGACCATAACGCTGGATCAAGTTGAATCACTAGGTGCATTTACCGAGATCGAGAGGATCGTGAATTCCCCGTCCGAAATTGAGCAAGCGCAAGCGGACATTCAAGAAGTCGGCAGGATGCTGCAATTGACGGAGGTTGAGCCTCGAAGCTATCTAGGGTTATTGCTGCAATTAGCCGATGGGCGTTCGTAGCCTTGTCATTGCCCTGGGAGGGAAAGTTGTGAAAAATTTTTAGCGAAACTCGTCAAGAGTTTCGGTGGTTTAGGCGATTCAGCCGAAAGTCTTGACGAGTTTCGCTTCACAAAAGCCTGTTTTTAGTAGCGCAAGATGCTTGCTTAGAGGGGCGAGGGGAGCAAAGTCAAAAGTTGTAGGTAATGCCATTGCGCGATAGCCCAGGTATTCGGACAGACAACCGCCACTGACGCGGTACGGCTAACTAAATCAACGAGTCCATGGCGATTTCGCGAACAGTTCCATGGTGTATACTGCTGACTGTCATTGGAGCATCTTCGAGGCACTGTTTTTGGATCATTATGGAATTGGGTTACCTCCAGCGGTTGACGCTGCAGCTTACAGCGGGAGCGGCTATGCTGCCGGATTCCATTCGCGATCCGCACGCACGGTTTGTCTTGTCGCAGCAGAGAAGCGATGGCGGTTGGTCCGGACGTGAGGGAGACAGCGATCTTTACTACTCGGGATTCGCGTTGCGATCACTGGCAATTCTCGGGTTGCTAACCGGAGAGGTGGCAGAGGCTGCGAGTCGTTTTTTGCTTTCCCGAACCGAACACCAAGAATCGGTCATCGATTTGCTTTCCTTGGTATACGGTGCAGCGTTGATCGAGGCATCGACGGAAAAGAATCCTTTGGACGGCGTCTCAGTCGATTGGCAAAGCCGTGTGACATCGTTGCTAACGTCGCTCCGACAGCCAGATGGTGGATTCGCCAGGACCGCTCAAGCGTCGATTGGTAGCACTTACCAGACTTTCCTCGTGGCGATTTGTTTGGAACTGATGGGGCATCCACTGCCAGCCGACGATCCGAGTGTTGGCTTTTTGTTATCTCAACGGCGAGACGATGGCGGATTCTTAGAGGTTCGTGTGGCCAAGCGTTCAGGAACCAATCCAACTGCGGCAGCGATTGGAGCCCTGAGAACCCTCAACGCTTTACCCGAAGATATCGCCCAAGATGCCGCGGAGTTCATCTCGGAATTGCAGAGCGACGAGGGGGGCTTTCAAGCCAACACGCGCATGCCATTACCGGACTTGCTCAGTACATTCACGAGTTGCGTGACGTTGTGGGAGGCCGACTCGCTTGAGAAAGTCGACACGGCCCGAGCTTGGCGGTATGGGGTGAGTATGGCAAGGCCCGAGGGAGGTTTTGCAGGCTTTGAGCTCGATCCGGCGGAGGACGTCGAGTACACATTTTACGGGCTAGGCTTGTTGAGCTTGTTGGCACCGTGGCAACTTGGCTAGAAAGCCTCGTCTGAACCGTCATCCTTCAGCCAAGTAACCGACCCTCGCAAGTCCATCATGAAGCAGCGGACATGTACGTCCCATGCTTCTGGGTCTCCCCCCTCCGCGATCTTCCTTGCACAATGGGCTGCGATCTCGTCTCTTAACTGAAAAGCAAACCTGCGGTGGTCCGCCTCTTCTCGCCTCAGCTCGGCTGGACTATCGCCATATTTGCCACTCTCGCCTAAAAACTTAGCATAGGCGCCGCAATCCCGATGTTCCATCAAATACACATCTTGGATTTGATGCAACTGCACGGCGATATCCAAGTGCTGAAAGAACACATCGTACCAAGACTCATGATCCTGCTGGATCACGCCTAACGCAGCACCTGCAAAAACTAACTGATCGTAACGGTTGGACAGATTGTCTCCTTCCATAAAGGGAACCAAATCGTCGATCAATCGCAGGTCCATGCAACTGAGCAACAACACGTTTTTGCGAGGCGGCGGATAAGGACGATAGTTAGACGACGTTCGATAAATTTCCATCTGCGATTTTTTTAGTAAGAGTAGCGCCGGTGTCAGTGCCTCAAAACGGAATGACATCGGCGATGAAGTAAGGTGTTTATTCTAACATTATTCTTGCTTGTCAACCCAGTTGTCCAATTGCGCCGACATCAACGCCGCACCTCTTGGATTCTTCCCCAACAGTGAAAACGAAGAGAGCAATACTCGCTTGAGCGGCAGATCGAACTCCGCTCGCTTGGCGACGTACGTCAAATACATGAAGTTAGAAGCCGTTACACTGTTGCCCGATGGAATCACTCCATCGACCGGGTCCTGAAAGCGAGCGATCAACTCCACCTGATCGCTGGCCGTATAGTAAAATCCACCTGTTTGTTCGTTCGCAAAAAATCGCATTTGAGTTCGGCTAAGTTCGATGGCTTGCACCAACCATCGCTCTTCTTGTGTCGCCACATGCAATCGCAAGAGCCCATGCACGAGGAACGCATAGTCGTCGAGATAGCCCGAAAGCTTCCCATCCCCCAACGCATAACTCCTCAGCAATCGCCCCTCGCTAGTTTTCAATTCCTGTAGCACGAACTCCGCAGCTTTTACGGCGGCATCAACATAATCTTTTCGTTTCAAAATTCGGCCGGAATCCGCCAACCCAGCAATCATCAAGCCATTCCAAGATGTTAAAATCTTGACGTCGGTAGACGGTCTCGTTCGTTTCGAACGAATCTCCAAGAGCGATTCTTTTGCCTCTTTAAGCGAATGCACCAATGCTTCAAGCGTTTGGCTTTTCTCTTTGGCAACTTGCATTAAGGGCTTACCCGGTTGTGGGGCGAAGTACTTGCCTTCGAAATTGGGCGTCGACTTGAGTCCATACACGCTCATGAACGCATCAAACTTGCCGGTACTTTTCGCAACAATCTCCAACTCCTCTTTGTCCCATCGATAGAATTTGCCTTCCTCTCCTTCGGAATCGGCATCGAGCGAAGAATAGAATGCACCACCTGGCGCCCTGAGCTCTCGCAAAACGAAATCGCATGTCCCCTCGGCGATCATTCGATATTCCTCGTTGCCGGTTGCCTCGAAGGCATTCGCAACCAGTTGAGCAAGTTGCCCATTGTCGTACAGCATTTTTTCAAAATGAGGAATGCGCCAAAACCGATCGACGCTATAGCGATGAAAGCCTCCTCCCAAATGATCGTAGATTCCGCCCGCCATCATGGAGTCGAGCGTCTTAACCAACATGTTGTTCGCTTGGTCGCGAACCTCTTGCGGAAGTGACGACCGTTTGGATCGCTCGAGCAGGAAGACGAGGTTGGCGGGCTCCGGAAATTTTGGTCGATTCGGATTCGATTCGACGTAAGCGAAACCACCGTGAGTTGGGTCAAAACCGGCGGCCAAGCGTTGTTGCGTTTCCTTGGTCATGGTCCTACAAGTCTCCTGGTCGATCTCCGTTCCGGCAGGGATCGATTCCGAAGAAGCCAAAGATTTGTTTAACGCTTCTGCGATCCGTTCCGCTTGGGCTTTGAGTTCGGCCTGTTCGTCCGACCAAAGCTGAACAGCTCGCTTTGCAATGGTGAAGAAGCCTGGCAAATTCGCTCGATCGCCGTCTCGCGCAGGAAAGTAGGAGCCGCCAAAGATCGGCTTGGCATCGGAGGTCATGATGACCGTCATCGGCCAGCCTCCGCGGCCCGAAATGAGCTGAACAGCAGTCATGTAGATTTGATCAATATCGGGTCGTTCTTCTCGGTCCACTTTGATGCAGACATAATTCTCGTTCAAATACTTGGCAATCTCTTTGTCCTCAAAGGTCTCCCGCTCCATGACATGGCACCAATGGCACGCGGCATAGCCAACCGACAAAAAGATGAGCTTGTTCTCTTTCTTAGCACGATCGAGTGCCTCCTCTCCCCAAGGGTACCAGTCCACTGGGTTATGAGCATGCTGCAACAAATAGGGGCTAGACTCTTTGGCCAACCGATTCTCCTGCTGCGCTAGACCGACGTCGTACAGCAGACAGATGAGACCAAAACAGAGCCCAATTCGCATTCGAAGCATCAACGTAACCTTATGAGAAAAAAAGCCCGAGGTAAACACCCAAAGGCACTTACTTTCAATTGTGTTTTTGTAGCGGCTGGGCGCGAGCCCACCGGTTTCGCGGCATACCAGGGCACTCACCGTCCGGTGAAGGGAATTCGTTTAAAAGTCAGCCGTAGGCGTACTGCCAAAAGAACGCGGTACGCCTACGGCTGACCGTTAAACGACTAAATCAACAAGCCCCTTGCGCCGCTCCGCTAACAAGGTGAGTGAAAACACGTTGCTATGCGCTCACTCACGCCAGAATGCGGATTCCGCAGTCGCTTGATAGCGGACGGCCAAGTGCGGCGTTTCGACAGGCACTTGTTTTTGAAACAAGGAGTCAACCGCCGCGATCACCAATCCAGACGTTAACAACGTACGCTCTACCGGGTACGGTGTCCGGCCTGTCAACACAACATCTTCGATGTGACGCGCCAGCGGGTTAAAGAAATCTGCCGTGGTCGATCCATGCGTCGGCATCGGCAGATACATCTGGCATGAAACGATGGCTCCATTGTCGGACCGCAAGCCGACATAATTGAAATCCTGAATGGGGCAAAGGAACATGCAAGTGCGAAAGCCATCGATATGCTCAATAAAGTAGGCCGTAACAGACTCCTTCATCGTTCTCTTAGCCCACTCATACGTGACCGGCGCTGTGGGGAACCCACCTTCTACGGGCAAGTTATGACTGCGCGTCAACGCTGCTACGAAAAGTCGACGTGTATCGCCTCGGTCATCGCGCTCCATTTGTTGCCAAACCGCGTCCCCTTTCACAGCAAGGACACGTTTGACTCCAGACTCGCCCCCTCGCCGTCGCTCCGACATGCACTGTGCGGTTTCTAAACCATGGAAGTCATAGCTGTCGACACCTCCGTAACAGACGCACACGCTTTCCTTGAGCGGAGTGTCCATCGGAATCTCGGTGGCGGGCAATCGCCAAGTCACAGGTAATGACGAGCCAGCTAAAAACGGAAATTTCAATCGGACGGAATCATCGACCATTTCTTTGCACTCGGACCAAACGGTCGACAAATGTTTGTCGTTAAACACGGGAACACTACGTCCCGAATCCTCGAAGACTTTGACAACTTTTTTGAACCATTCGTAACGCGGATACCGCCTCTGTCCCTTCTCATTAACCGGGTAGTCGCCATGCTCTGCAATGATGACCACGCCATCGACAGCCAGCTTTGATGTCCCTAGTGTGAGAGCCTCCTCCACTGTAGGGAAGGACGCTAGCTTGTACTTTGCAATCCGTTGCTTGCCCAAGTCGGATTCCGGGAACTGATCGATGAATACCGAAGCGATATCGAAACGTGGTTCTTGCCAGCGACCTCCAAACGTGTACCCCATCGCATGCCGATCCAGGAAATGCTGAGCGTGCGAGTGTTGCCGAACTTCCGTCCCCAAGAACGCGATGCGTTTGCGCTGCATAGAGGCTGATTGGCCAGGTTTGATTCGGGAAAGAGCCAAGCCTATCCCAGTAAAATATGCAAAGTTTCTTCTATTGATGTGCATGCTGGTTCTTCTTTTTTCGCGTCAACGGATCGAATTGATTGGTCCATTGTAGCAGGAGTTTTGCCCATCCGTGGTTAGCCCTTTCTATGCTACTTTTGGCACTTTTCGACGATCGCCACCACATTTTCTGTCAATCGCACTTGTCGTGGTTCTCTATGAAAAGGTACTTATTAAAGTGGTTCGAAATGAGTACCAGTTCGGGAACCTGTCACCTTCCAAATGAGGATTGCTAGCGATGCTGCTGAAAATTGGTTAGATCCGTTAGATTTGACTCAAGTCTTACCGATTGTCATCTGATCACATGAGAAGTCGAATTGCGCTTGAGCCACACGTTGGCGCTGCAATCCAATCCAATCCATTTGAACATTCTAGAAGCAACGAAAACGGTGTTAGTCCGATGATCTCATTACACAAAACGGACCAAGTTTTTGTTGCGCATGTGAAGACAGGTTACGAATCACGACGAAAATCGATAGATGAACAGTTCTCGCGATTGAACATTGACTTCCAATATTTTTTGGATGGGGACATTTGTGATATCACAGACCATACCAAGAACCGTTGGTTTCTCCAATCACTCGCCGCAAATCCTAAAATGATGTCGTGCACTTGCAAGCACTTTTTGATCTACGAACAAATTGTCGAGCGTGGACTGCAAGGTGCGCTAATATTCGAAGACGACATTTTCCTCGCCGAAGATTTCGTTCGACAATACAATCTGGCGACCCGTGAGCTTTTTGATCGTGACGACATTGCCCCAGGTCGAGCTTGGATATCGTATGAAAATTCGACGTTGAGGTTTCCGCCAAAGAGAGTCCTCCGTCCTTCGCAGCGTCTGTACCGTGCGGCAGAGCCTCGATGCACAGGCGCATACTACATTGGCGCAGATGCTGCCAAAGGAATTCTACAAATTGCAAATTCGGGGAAAGCCGGATTGGGGATCGACTGCTTCGTCGCAAAAATTGCGAAGCGCGCTGATTCTCCCGTCGATCTTTATTGGTGCCATCCAACCATTGCGGAACAGGGGAGCATGAACGGCGTCTTCCAATCCATTGATGCTCGCCGTTCAGCGACCCTTTGGCGCAAGATCAAATGGAACCTCGCTAAGTACTACAAGTCCATTAAGCACCGCGCAGCCTAAACACGTTTTTCCGTCGACGATGCGAGGCAGCAACGGCGAATGCCGAATCGGTTCGATGAGGCCGAGCACCTGCCTTATCTGAAAGCTGGTTTCGTCGTAGTTGCATATGACCTCGATGGACCGAGCACAGGCGATGCTCCTGAACCGAGGTCGTACGACGCGTTTCGGGATTCCAACGCCGGCTTAGTCAATGCCCAAATTGCAATCGAATATGTTTTGTCCAACATACCGGAAGTAAACCCGAAGCAAATTTTTTCCGCTGGCCACAGCTCCGCTGGGACTACGGCTTTGCTTCTGGCCGAGCATGAATCGCGTTTGGCGGGTTGCGTTGCATTTGCACCTTGCACGGATCTCAAAGCCAGAATTCCAGGCGCTTTGGTCAGGACCTTGAGTTTTACTTTTGAGGGCCTACCAGATTTTTTGGTCAAGAGTTCGCCTCGCACCCATGAGATGCGAATCCAATGTCCTGTCATGCTCTTTCACGCAGCAGATGATTCCAACGTACCGATCGAAGAAAACCGGGCGTTCCGGAATGAGATTCGTTCTAGCTGCGAACCTTAGGCTCCGACGAGACGAGCTCGTCGGGGGCCAGTGAAAAAGCAAGACTGAGAAAGTGAGACGGCGGCCTCCAAGCGATCTGGAAAAGTTCTCGATCACATCGAAAGAACTGACGATGGTAGCCGAATCTACGAGTCGACGAAGTCGTTCAATTGGTCAGCCGTGATTGAGATGAGCTCGCTGCGGTTGGTCTGCTTGTTTTTGACCACGTGCAGATAAGTGCCAACGTAAGGTTCTGTGACGCGAGCCTTCGCGTCCAATGGGGCTACAATGAGCAGCTGCAATCCAAATCTGGCAAACAGATCGAGAGCATACTCTGCATGCGCGTCGTCGCTCCTCGAAAACATCTCGTCTACCATCACGAATTGAAAACGCTCGCTCGTCGTTGCATCTGGGTCCAAGTCATATTGATAAGCAATGGCCGCAACCAAAACCAAAAAAGCGAGCTTGCCCTTCTCTCCGCCAGATTGTCCCGTTCCTCCGTCATAATAGCTGCGAGGCTCACCTGTCTCTTTGACGATCTCCCGTGCGGCGAAGTTAAACCAATTTCGCACGTCCACGACCTTTTCTCGCCAACGTGTATTGCCGTCATCGCGCAGCTTCGCCACGAACTTCTCAATCCTCACAAACGTGGCTTCGTTTGCCTCCGGCGATCCATCCAAGGTGCCTGTCAAACAGCCGGCCAAGTCTCTTCGGAAATCTTGAATCTCACGATCCTGAACATCCGTCGGCTCCAATCGCATGAACGTTCCGGACTTCCACTCCAAGAGCTTGAGCGCCGTATTGAGTTGCTCGATCTTGTCCCTTATCTCATCGCGTTCATCCTCAAGACCACCATGCAAAAGGCCGATTTCATTGAGCACGTTCTCATTCAATCGCCGCTTGAATCGCTCCTCATGCTTGGGTAAGTCATCGACCGAGATCCGCGCAAACAAGGCCACAAAACTAGAAAGTGATCCGACGTCCGCATCCAATTCGATTTGCTCGTCCGGGAATTTCTTCAAGAACCGAGTCATTCCACTGGTCATCTCCCGAGCGATCGGAACAAGCCGCTCTTGCAATCGGTCGACTGCTTCGCGTTGAAGCCGTTCAGTCTCGTTAGGCAATGTTCCCAAGTTCTGAATCGAGAGCGGTTCTTTGAGTGAATCCTGAAGCGAATCGAACTGTTCGGTGGCCGACGTCAACGTGCCTTCCGTCTCGGCTCGGCGAAGCGTGTTGCGTGCGCTTTCCAATAAACGATTGCCATCGTTCAACTCGCGCTCTCGCATGGTTCTTTGCGCAATCGCTTGGTCGCGGTCCTGCTGATGGCCTACTGCCTCGGCGCGTCGATCCGAACACTGAGCTTTCAGCTCTCGAATGCGATCGTCGGATTCCTCGATGCGTTGCCGTTCGAGTTTTAATTGCGATGCTTCGAACTCGTGACGGGAATTGTCGATAGCATCAAAGTCCTCCGTCTTGAGCGCCTGATCCAACGCCTCGATTGCACCGGTGATCCGGTCTGTCTCTGCGTGGAGTTTCTGCGATCGCGTTTGCAGCTGCTGGAGGTCCTCGGTACCTCGCCGAATCGCTTCGGCCAAACTCAAGCGCTTCTGACGATTGTCCCATCCCAGCACAAAATGCCGCCGATCGTCTGGCATTTGACGGTCATCTTTTTCGTGGCGTGCGTTACCCGACTTGATGTGTCGATTCTTGGTCATCGCAGCCGAGTCAAGCTTCTGAAACTCTTCGATCGTCTCGCAAGCAACGTAGTCAAATCGCGATTGGATCTCGGACCGAACCCAAGGGACCAGCGGGTGGTCGGGGAACTCCAACTTGTTCATCAATCGCGATTGCGAACTCCTCGCTTGCGAAGCTGGCGTCGACGGACCGGACTTGGCCTTCGAGCCTACTCGCAAGTAAACAAGCCTTTGGCCTTGGCCTCGTCCGTCGACCAAACGAGTTCGATCAACGTAGCCGGCCACACGCGCGTAGAAGTCCGGTGATACTAGCAGGCTTCTGGCAAACGAGTGCAGCACCTGCTCGACCGATGATTCCCATTCTCGTTCCTTTGGGTTCACCGCGATCAACTCGGCCGCAAACGGCAAGTCGCTCGGAGCCAATTTCAAATCGCGACAGATGGTATCGCGAACGGCGATGAACGACTCGGGCAAGTTGCCCTTCCGTTTTTCGAGAGCCTCGGCCTCCGATCTGTCTTCGAATAGCTGGCGAGTTAGCGATCCAATTTCAAATTGAAGGGCGCTTTCTTGAGTTCGCTTTTGCTGCCGCTCTTCCAGCAACTTAGCTCGCCGAGCATGACTTTCCTTACGAACTTTGGCGAACTGTTCGGGGGAAGTCACTTGAACGGAAATACCAGCCGAGACAAGCTGCGATTCAAACCGGGCACGGTAGTTTGCTTTGACTTTGGCGATCGCTTCTGCCTGCTCGATGAGACCGGGCAGTTGTCGCAACCGATCGCCACCCGCATTCTCAATTTCCAATTCCAATCTCGCGATCTCACTCCGCAATCGATCTTGCAATTTTTCCAATCGCAAAATGTCTTCGTTGAGGTTTTGGATCTGCTGCTGCCATTGGCTGCACATCGGTTCCAAAAGCTGCACCGTTCGGTCCGCGAAGAAAAATCGGATGGCGCTCAGTCGAAGTTTCGAAAGCTCAAGTTCTTCCAACCGCGATTGATAACGCTGACCAGCCTCAACTATCGGCCGCAAGAGTTCATCCTGCTGTCGAACACGGACGAGCATGCGATGCGCTTCGCTGAGCTCGGCGAAGTGAGTAAGCAATCTGCCGACGCGTTCGTTCCAAGGCTTACGCTCGAGCATATGCTGTCGGATAAATTCATCGAGCCGTTGCACATCCTTGACCGCCACCGTTTGATTGAAGATGTCCATGGCTTTGGCTAGGAAGCCAGTCTTACGTTGTAGCCACTGAAAATACTCCTTGTAGCTGCTTGTCGTTTTGAACCCGCGATCCTTGAGCGTGCGCGCGATCGAGCTGCCGGTACCCAGTTCACCGAGATCGCGAACGATGCCACGTTCCGAATCGCAATACGCATAAACTTTTTCGACAGCGTTTTCGTTGTTCAGATAGAGCACTTGGCAGATCGTGAACATGGAACCAGCAGCGGCATTCGAAAAGCTGGCGAGCAAAGCGGTGTAATGCCCGTTGCCGTTGCGCAGGTACTGAATCTGAGGTCGTCCGCCGTCGCCCACAGTGCGATCGTAGGCGCCGCGAATGTAAGTCTTTTCGTCCCTTTCGTTTCTTGATGCGCCCGCGGCAACGTTGTAGTTTCTTGTTTGGGGCCGAACGAGCAAGGTCAGCAAAGCATCGACTAACGTCGACTTGCCCGAACCGTTTTCACCGACCAGCAAAGTCGTTTGACCTCGGGGTAGAACAGAGTACACCGCACCGTCGAACGTGCCCCAGTTGTAGACCTCAAGCTTCGCCAACCGATATCCGGGTAACGGCGGCCGGTCTGATCCGGTCGGGGATACTTCATTTGTGGGCAAATCGGAAGGCATGTTTTGATCGATGGTCTTGCTTGATTTCGTATGCGTGGTCGTCATGCTTCTTCCGATGGACTATCGTCTGTTTTTTTGCCGACGGCTGAAACGAGCGACAATCGCAACCTTTCTAAATCCGAGAGAGGCAACCGGGCCTTGATAATTCGACGGACTTCCCAGGAGGGTGGCTCTTTTTCGAACTGTCGAACAAATTTCAAATCTTCCATTTTTCGCAATGCGGCCGTCAGCGAACGGTTGAGGCGAACCGAATCGGTTTGGTCCGGAAAGAACGCTTCCCAGAGTGCTAGTAGATCGCTTTGCGTGATGACGCAGCGTTCGTTTTGGACATCTTCTTCTTCGTATTGCCTCAATTCATCTCGTAGTAGCACGCAGAGCAACGTCGCTTCGTATCCCAGCGGAGTTCTGCGAAACAGTCGCGGCACGGCAGGGAAATCAGGTTGGATCTCTTCTTCATCGAGCTGACGTAGATACGCCATCGCGTCCGGTTCATCGACGACCAATAACAGCCCAAGCTTGCCGAAGTATTCCGTAATAGGTGATACGTTTTCGAGAAGTTGTTCCCACAACTCGAGGTTGTCATCATGATAAACGACCCCTTGTAGAAGCCGAACGGCAACAGGACTCCAGTCCGCAGGAGGCGGGATCACTTTGTTGTTTGCGTTAGGTGAGAAGAGGTCCATGTCAGTTGTCAGTTGTCAGTTGTCAGTTGTCAGTTGTCAGTTGTCAGTGGTCAGTTGTCAGTGGTCAGTTGTCAGTGGTCAGTTGTCAGTTGTCAGTGGTCAGTGGTCAGTGGTCAGTGGTCAGTGGTCAGTGGTCAGTGGTCAGTGGTCAGTGGTCAGTGGTCAGTGGTCAGTGGTCAGGCTGTCACCTAGGTCAAAGTAGTAGGTACATTCCATGTGCCGTCCACAGGAGTGCCAAAAACGACGGACCAGCAGACGGCACGACAGAGCGGGGCTGTATTCGGTGTCGCAGATAGGCGGACGGCACGCGGAGCTTGCCTGCTACTTTGAATTTGATCATCGTGGTTTTGTTGCCACTTCGCGTGTTAACGCTTTCGCTTGGAACTCGATGCGTGGGACGGAGACCGCTAAGGTGGATGTTCGGCCTCGCGATTTGAGAATGATCTTGATGCGATCGATTGTGTTGGTATCGATTTTGTGCGAATCATCGTGTGCTATTTGCAAGTAGCCGAGCAACTCGACCACGCCACCTGTCAACGGCCAACGCTCGAGTAGATCCGGCAGCGTCTCGCTTTGCCCCATCAAGGTCACTTCGCGAATATGGCCACGCAACTTTCGCAGATCCAGACGCTGCAATTTTGAAAACGCAGATGCCATGGCTTGAGCATGACGCGGATCGATCACTTGTTCGGTCAATTGCCTTTGGTCGAAGTCCTGAGGTGGAACCCAGAATGTCCTAGCCATCGGCGAGCTGATTTCGGCTTCGGCGTCGACCGAAATTTGGAGCGACTGACATTCCGGTGCACCACGCAAACGCAATGCCTGTTGTCGAATATCACGCAGGACGTTGGCAAGTCGGACACGGTGTGCCGCTGCTCTTGCGTCGAGCAGTCTCCGAAGTGTACCCGATAGTCTCGCGGTAGTTCGCATGACCTTTTCCGCTTCGGCTAGAAGAGAGGGGACCATACGTCGAACGCGGGCTAGCGACTCATGCTGGTCGGCGAGGGCCGCGAGTTGCTGAATCTCCTCGATGTTCTTTCTGAGAATAGCTTGTTGGTTTGGTGAGAACAGAAAGGACACGAACGCAAAGAAGCTAATCCCTTCGTCTTGTTGTTTGAGCAAGTCTTCTGAGTCCAATGCGTGGCCAAGGATGTGACCTCGAGTATCATCGCCGGAAGCTTGCAGTTGTTGAACCTCGCGGGCGATCGCTTGAAAGCGTTCTTCGACGGCCCGAAAGTCGGATTGCAGAGCTCGCAAGAGATCGACTGCGGTTTGAAATCGTTCCCGTATTTGGGCTGGTCGGTAGACTTGAACGGATTTCCCGGACTCGATGGCTGTGATTTCGGCATCGATCAGTGCGCGTTGAGCTCGCAAGTATTCAAGTCGGCGGTCGGGGTTGGCGGACGCACCGCGGACGATATCTTCGAGGGTATCGATGACCAGTCGAAGCCGACTTTCCGTTCCGACCAAATTGGAACCTCGAGCGACTGCAGCATCGACGAACTGGATTGCTTCTTCGGCGTAGCGAGTCAGCTGGAATTGGGGTTCGAGCGAGGCCGCTTCTAGGAAGCGTTGTAACCATCCCGCATCCGACCATTGCGTCAGATAGCGTTCGGGCGGTCCAGATAATAGGCCAGGTTCCGTTTCGTGGATTTCTTCTTGGTAGCCGATGAGACGCGTGCGTAGATCGGACTGTCCGATGGAAATGAGTTCTCCCGATTTGAAGACGCGGTGGAGGAAATCAAGGATCAGAGGTGCGTTATCGGAACGAAGAAGCCGAGCGGTCGGGGACGCTTCAAAGAAGGTTCGGATGCTATCGCGTCTCATGGACGAAACAAATCGACTGGTTAACATAGGAATCTAAAGGTAATTGAGAACACTCTAAGTTAAACAATTTCCGGACACCTTTGGTCACGGAATCTCAAAATTCCTTGAGTTTCGCCGAAAGCTAGCCAATCCAGCCGGGCTTTACGGTGAACTGTATCTGCGTGGGCTTTTGGGAGAGCGAGGCTCCTGCCGAGCTGGAAACGCTACGGTTCGGCAGGAGCCTCACCCTCCCAAATTGAATTGGACGGCTCAGATCAGATATGCAGCCCCCTAGAATTCCTGCGATTTCGAGGCAATTCTAGCCAAAAGCCTGGCATAGCTCACGTAAACCGCGACTTCTAAGTGAACCGTAGCAGCTTCAGGCGTGACAATTCCTTGGAATTCAAGTAAACTTCTACGTTGAAAACCAACCTCTACTCATTTGGCACACTAATGGCACAACCGGATACGGCAACGACAACAACAGTACTTTCTCAGCAAACGCTTGCCGATAGCGTGGAATGTGCAAAGCTCGCAGCCCGTGCTGCAGCGGAAAACAAGGGTCAGGACATCCTCGTTTTGGACCTATCCAAGCAGACGAGCATCTTCGACTGCTTTGTGATAGCCACGGGTACAAGCCGCCGGCAATTGCAGGCCATTGCTGAAGAAATCCATCGCGTGTTCAAGGCACGCGGCGAATCGCGATTGAGCGTCGCGGGTTATGACGAAAGTCGTTGGATCGCGTTGGATTACGGCAGCGTTGTCATCCATTTGTTTGACGAAGAGTGCCGCAAGTTTTACGACTTGGAAGGCCTCTGGGCGGACAGCACGCGAATCGATTTGACCGAAACCTTGCGAGACTTGAATGCCAAGGCTAGTTTCTAAGCGAACGGAGTAAGCATCTGATGGCGATATCGATCGAATACCTGTTGTGGCTGTTGCCGATTCTCGTTGCCGTCTCCTTGGTCATGGCAGCCACACGCCACGAACGCAACGAAAAGATCCTTGCTCAAGCCTGGCAAACTGGCCTGTGGACAATCAGCTTCCTCGGTGCGATCGCCGCAACACTCTGGTTTGCAATGTTCTGGATTGGCTAGTGTAAAACGATTGTCCTCAATCAATAGTGTAAGACGATTGTCCTCAATCGTTTTGGCTTCAGTTGAACAAAGCCGATGAGGAAGATCATTGTAGGCATGTGGCTTAACTAAATTGCTCCTTGCCTATTAGGCAAGTACAATCGCATGCAGTTTCAACGCCCAGCCTACATCTCTGAAACGGATACATCAAGAGACATGAACAAACGCAAGCGACTTCTTTCGTTTCAGCCTTTGGAACCACGCACTCTTATGGCTGGCAATCTTGATGTTCACTTTGGGGTCGGTGGGGTCCGAACCGAACAGTACACATATGGCGTCTCAACAGAAGAATTGACTTCGGAGGCTATCACAGACAAACAGGGGCGAGTTGTTGTTGCCGCGACGACGCTCAACGGGCATGGCAGCAGTGCAATGCTGGCTCGCTTTCATGCTGACGGCAGTTATGACACTACGTTTGGCAACGCAGGCAAGACTGTTTCGCCAATGTATACACATACCGATCGTGTTGTAGACGTCGATCTTCAATCTAATGGGAAAATCATCGTACTATGCCAGGTCAGGGGGAATGATCCAAACGGTACGGCAAGTTTTTCGCTGATGCGATTTTTGCCAAACGGTGAGTTAGACACCACTTTTGGTGATAGCGGAAGAATTCGTCATCAATATGCACCACCATCTCATGTCGGCGCAACTGCAATGGCAGTTGGAAAGCGAGATGAAGTCTACGTGTTGTTTGACAACTATACCGATACCCAATCCATTATCAAATGTCGTCCTGACGGCAATCTAGATTCGACCTTTGCAAACAATGGAAAACTAGAAATGACCACTTCCTTCGCTTGGAGCGGTGCGATATCGGTGCGTTCCGATGAAAGTCTGATCGTTGCAACGGGCTACGTTTCTACGCCGAATGAAGCCGGAATCAAAGTCCAGCGGATCTTGCCTACTGGCGAAATCGATACGGCATTTGGGAACGGAAATGTTGATATGCATCCAGATGCAAACATGTTTATCTTGAATAACTCGCTCAGGTTAGCAATCGATTCGAAGGATGAGCTTTATGTTGGTTCGACGCAGGCGCTATTCTCGGATGAATATTCTTTTGTGGTGACGAAGTTGGATACGCATGGATTGCGAAAACCGGAATTCGGCGTTGGGGGAACTCAAGCCTTTGCATCGAGCAGGAACCAAAAAGCCATGACCGATCTCGATGTCTTACCCAACGGCGAATTGGCCGTTTCGGGAGTCGAGACAATCTCCACATCCTCCGACACAATATCGACTTTCGTTCGCTTGCGGTCAGATGGTTCTGTACGATCTGATTTGGGAAACAATGGTATACAGCAGTACGACTTCTTGATGGATTCAGACGTCATTAAGTCGGCGGTGGTTAACGACGGGACAGTCCTGTCATTCATTCAGGACACATCCTCCTCCCGCAACGTCTATCTTCGTCGCTACATGCCAAGTGGCGAACGCGATCCGCTTACTTTCAATCCGATCGACGCAAGTAGCGAATGGTCTAGCGCTCAAGGGAAATCAGCGGTAGAGGTTTCCGGAGGTAAGATCGCGGTAACGTACGTGACATCGCCGCCGGACCGGAACTATGCCAACCCATTTGGCCAAAGTGTCGTCCTCTCAAGATTTTTGAGCGACGGCAGCTTGGATTCGACCTTTGGATTCTCTGGCAAAATTTTCTGGAACACCGATCACCATCTGCGAGTTGCTGAAAGCTGGCTCACCAAGAACGGCTCGGATCTTTACTTCATCATCCAACAGGATTCTGACATCTCAATCACCAAGCTTAAGAGTGACGGTGCATTTGATTCAAGCTTCGGCAACGGCGGATGGATAACGTGGAGTCGTCCTGGCGCCGAACTAACCGCGATCAATTCCATCGTTCCGATTGACGATGGTTTCTTGATATCGATGACATCCCAAGGTGACCACGGGCAAGACTACCTCATCGCAAAATTGAATTTGTCGGGAGCTTTGGTCACTGCCTTTGGGACCGGTGGAATCATTCGAATCCCGACCCTGGGGAATATCTACGGTTCCAGCTGCAATTTGGCAGTGCAGTCCACCGGTAAGATCATCGCTTACATGGCAAACACTGCGGCTTCCGGTCGATTTTCCTCCATCCTAAAGCAATTTGATGCCTTTGGTCAACCGGATGTTACGTTTGGTCAAAACGGGATTGCGGCGGTTGGTAACGTCGGAGTACTAGGGTACGCGCCGCTGCAAATCGCCTTGCTCTCAGACGATCGCATCGTCGTTCTTTCCACGTTGTCCAAGCCGTTGGGAGAACCAACGCATTTCATAGCTAGATTTAACGCCAACGGCACAGCTGACCTTGGATTCGGTCCCAATTTAAATGGAAAGTTTGATGTGCCATCATTCGGCATGCGAATAATTCCTGCTGCCTTGGCGGTCGACTCTCAGAACCGTGCGATAGTCACTTTGTCCACATTGGATACCTACCAAATGGACTCGATGATAATTCGTGTTAGCAACAAGGGCGAACTTGATGGTCGGTTTGGTAGGGGCGGCACCGTAGAGACAATCCTGAGCCCGTTGGATGATCAGATTTCTCAGATTTCCGTTACGGCAAATGGCGATATTCTCGGTACAGGATTTCGCCAAACTTCAGATCAAACACAGGCCGTGTTTCTAAGGTTGCTTGGCACTGACTCTGCGTGGCAAAATCCTAGCGAGATTTTTGATGTAGACGACAATAAATCAATCGATCCATTGGACGTGTTGAACCTAATTAACTATATCAACTCGAATGGGTCCGGGGCGCTTCCCAGCACACGACCGTCTAATTCGCCGTATGGCTATCTCGATGTCGACGGTGATTTGCAAGTCTCTCCACTAGATGTTTTGCAAGTAATCAACCTTATCAACGCCGCTAGAAACGGTGAGGGCGAAGCGACGAAGGAGCGTTCGCAACGCCAAGAAGGTCACAGTTGTGACTTCTTGAACTACAGTCTGGATTCGATTGAATTATCAGAGATACAGCAATCAAAGAAACGACCTAATTCCTTGTTTCACGACTCAGAAAAATCGCGATAACAAATGCGCCAATCGCGACGGCCTCCATCGCATTGATAAATAAATAGAAATAGCTCATCAATTGGGCGCTCGAGGACGATCGCATGGTGAAGGAAAAAGTCGAGACAGCCACCCTGACAACCGTCAAGAAAATCAACGCAGCAGATGCAATCAGGGTTACTAACGACGGAACATACGCACTTCGGAAATTGATAATTGCCAACACAATTGCAGTGATGAACACTAGCATCATCGGCAGAGCAAAACCAAGCTGATTAAAGATAAATTGGAAGTTGGAATTGATAATTCTCTGCTTTTAATGTCCATGACAAAGTTACAGAAGTTGACATCTCGCGTCGCGTGCTTAGCTTATCGCCGTGCGCGACCAAGTCAATTAGGCGTCATTGACTACTGCTTTCAATAACTCCAGAGACGGTCATGGATTCGAAAGGAACGCTCTGAATCTCTCGATGGGACCTCTCCGTTCCTCTTTCGTTGCGTAATACCAATAACCAAACTCCTCGTTGAGCTTCTTGTCAATTAAGAATTCGACGGCTGTTTGCGTGAACTGGCGATTCATCAGGTATTCATCATCGAGCATCATTGCCAACTCAGGAAGACTCCATTGAGCTTTTTCTCTCGCCATCGCGGAAGCTGCAACGAGTCGCGTTGCAGGATGTTCCGATTTCAGCCAGCCAAGTCCAACGGATTCCTTGCGACTCGAATACGCCTTTGCAATCTTAGCGTTGTCATAGGTGCGGCCATACCATGTTTTCAAATAGTCGAGGGTCCAGTCGATTGGTTTTTCTAAGTGGCAGAGATTGCACGCATTGGGCTGATTTTCATGGATCATTTCGGCATTGGTTGGCGAGAAGATCGTGTGGGTGCGAACGACGTCCTGCATGCCTTCGTTGATGTGCGGCATATGACAATTCATGCAGCGATCGCCGCTACTGCCAGACGCATGGCGAGTATGACTTAGACGGACATCCGCCTGACCGAAACGCTCATGGCACTTTAGACACGACAAATCATCTTGATCTGGGGTTTTCGTCCATTTTTTTCCGGTCGGCTTGTGAGGGTCGTGGCACTGAGCACACGACAATTGTGTGTAACACTTTCCTTTCATCGCGTCGGTATGTTCGGTGGAGTTCCAAGTTGCCATGCCTCCCGCGTACGTCGGACGTGCTCCGACATGGCAACGGGCGCAGGTACTGTTGATGTTCTTGGCTGTTCGGCCCAAATCTTTTTTGGCTGGGTCGGTGTAGACGTAAAGATCCGGGCTTTGAGGCAAAAAGGAGGGTTTGGTTTCTTTGTTGTCGGAATGATAGCTACAGCCTAGGTGACATGCTTCGCAACTGATGCCCAACGTAACCGCTTTGTCCTTCGCTTCCGACGCGATGAACTTGCTGGTCTTGGATTTGAGTTCGTCCGAAGGAAACGTTTCTGGTGACGCCTTGCCGTCCCAAAAATCAGGACGAGAATGCGCCAAGTAGTTGCTCATCGAAAAGACGGCGGGCTCGGTCAGTGATGCCCCGATGGTATCCGGAAATCGAATCAACATATCGGCCAACGGAAAAGTCGTATGACAAAAGTTGCACGCTTTCGCGTAGGTGAGCGGCAATTGATCGTCGGTAGCAAAGAGACCTCGGGAACGACTCACTTCAGAGCTTCCGACGTCCGGTCCGCTGTCGGTGGGTCTAAGGTCGATTGCGCTTTCCCAGCGGATCGATTCGGCTTGCTCGTCGTGGACATGCACGATGGGAACCCAAGCTTTTCGATCCAGCCAAAACCCGAACGGCAGCACTTGATCTTCACGATAGTAAGGATGATCGGCGGCTTCGCTTCCTTTTAGCCCCTTGCCAATATAGTATTGGTAGTATCTTGAACCGATGGTTTGCGTAATTTCGAAGAGTCGTGAAAGCTCACCTCGATCATAACTCATCAGAAATCGGTCTCCCTGGCGAAAGAAACGGCCAATCCCGCCTTTGTATTCAATGGTGGCTTCCCCTGTAAAATCGCCAAACACCGTCGATTCCGTTGCTAGTGCGTTCATCCACCTGTGCGGATGCCGCGACCAGTCGTCATAGTTTGCTTGATGGCACTCCTTGCATCGATCAGGACCTGAATAGTCCGAGGGAGCTATGTTGCTGGTGGATGATGTCGGCTGGAGTTGCATCATCAGATCGGACCGGATTGTGTCCCAGGCCAACGTCAAATTCCCTTTTTCCATGTAGCGATTCGAGGTGACAGGCTGCTTGCTGACTTTGTTCTTCGCTGTAGGTACCTTGGGAAGTGGAACAACGGTCTCAGTTTCGTCGTTCCAAAGCGGCGGACCGAAGAGATAAGCCAAACCACCCAACGAAAAAACGGCCAAGACAACGAAAAAAGCCGTGCCCATCGAGCTCGTCGGAACCACGGACCTTGATCCGTAACTTTGCAACGGACTCGTTTTTTTGGTTTCGCGTCCTCGTCGAGATGCCATCTTTTGCAAAATCCTCGGTATCAGCTTCGAAATACTCGGTGTAGGCCCCGCCTATTACTTTAAGCAGGACGATTCTCCAATGATTCGGTCTACGTCCGCCAGAGCACAACGCTCGGTACTAGCTATGATAACATGCGGATTCGTGGTGTCGCGTGATCGCGCCTCAAGTTAGACTCATCCGACAAAAGTCAAAGTAGTAGGCACATTCCATGTGCCGTTCACCAGGAATCATTGCAAATTCACTCCAGCGGACGGCACGACGGAGCGTGCCTGCTACTTTTGTCGGCTGTGTCAAGATAGAATAGGTGACTGAGAACAAACTTGCTCCTGCTTTGAAACTAAATCGAATACCAGAAAGTAGATGAAGAAACGATGTCGTTAGAATCCGATCGTGATGCCGTCCTCGAATTGACCCAGAAATTGCTTGTCGCAATCACAGCAGGAGATTGGAACACCTATGCCGATATCTGCGATGAATCGCTCACGTGCTTCGAACCGGAAGCACTCGGCAATCTTGTCGATGGGCTCGAGTTCCACAACTACTATTTCAACTTACCCTCCAATGGGACGCCGACACCCGTTCAATCCACGATAGTTGCTCCGCACATCCGCATCATGGGTGACGTAGCCGTAATTGCATACATTCGACTAACACAGCGTATCAATGACGGAAAGCCTGTCTCGTCTGCGATGGAGGAGACGCGAATATGGCACCGTCAACAAGGCAAATGGAAACACGTTCACTTCCACCGAAGTCCCGCTCGCTGAAATCCAAACCATGCATCCTTTAGGTTTTTTGCGGGTTACGGCGGCTTCTACTCCGACCCATGTTGCGAACCCGGCTGCAAACCGTCGGGCCATTCAAGCTGCGATCAAGTCCTTTCCCGATTCCGACGTAATCGTCTTTGGAGAGTTGTGCGTGAGCGGCTACACCTGCGGCGAATTGTTCACTCAAAACGTGCTCTTGGACACGTGCAAGACGGAATTGATCGCTCTTTCGCTTGCCCTTCAAAGCAAGCAATTGGTCGTTGTCGGCTTGCCATGGTCGCTGGATGGAAAACTCTTTAACGTCGCGGCGGTACTATGCAACGGACGAATCCTCGGGATCGTGCCCAAACAGCATTTGCCAACGTACCAAGAGTTTTATGAGGGCCGTTGGTTTCAGTCGGGGGCTGGCAAACACAATTCGCAAATAATCTTGTCCATCGCTGGTGAGAATGTCGTGGTTCCATTTGGGACCGATTTGCTGTTCGACTGTGGTGGAGCGACGGTGGGTGTTGAGATATGCGAAGACCTTTGGGTTCCGATTCCCCCAAGCGCCTGTCAAGCGATTGCGGGAGCAAACGTGTTGCTCAATTTGTCGGCAAGCAACGAGACGGTTGGCAAGGCGTTCTATCGCAAACGTCTCGTGACAACTCAGTCGGGAAAGTGCATTGCGGCCTATGCTTATGCAAGCGCTGGTCCATCCGAGTCGACCACTGATTTAGTCTTTGGCGCCCACTGCTTGATCGCGGAAAATGGTTCGCTGCTGGCAGAATCCGAGCGTGTCGGAACAGGGTTAGCGTTAACCGTTGCTTCTCGCGCCGATGGCGTTGTCAGTTTCGCGTCCAGCGACATAGACCTGGATCGCTTGGATCACGACCGACGGGTCTTTGGCACAATGCACCAAAGCTTAAACCCGGAGCTTCAGTTCCCATTTCGTCGCGTACCGTTCGAGTTGGAAAGGGAGGCGGCGCCGCTCATTCGCTACGTCGATTCGCACCCGTTTGTACCTCAAAACAAATCAGAACTCGATGAACGCTGCGACGAGATTTTTGAAATCCAATGCGCCGCTTTGGCAAAGCGAGTCTCTATGCTCGGCAAAGACGCTCGCCTATTCATCGGTGTATCGGGTGGGCTCGATAGCACGTTAGCCCTCATCGTTGCGGCCAAGATGTTCGAAGCCATGGGCTGGGACGCGACTCGTTTGATCGGCGTAACGATGCCCGGGTTTGGCACTACGGATCAGACCAAGAACAACGCGACACGACTGATGGAGCTTCTCGGCTTGTCGATGGAGACGATCGACATTTGCGAAAGCTGCTTCCGTACTTTCTTAGATCTCAAGCACCAGCCATTCGGCATTTCGCTCGAGGGCAAAAATTGGCGATCGTTGCAAGAGGAACTGGAGCGACTTCCGGACGAAAACCGAAACGATCTGGTCTTCGAGAATGTCCAAGCCAGAATGCGCACGATGCTGCTCATGAACAAGGGATTCGTGATCGGCACCGGTGACTTGTCCGAGTCGGCATTGGGCTGGTGTACGTACAATGCCGACCACATGTCGATGTACAATGTAAACTGCTCGGTCCCAAAGACTCTGGTGCAGTTTCTCGTTCGACATGCAGCCATGAGCCGATTCGATGGCGACGTGCGCAAGGTGTTGCTAGATATCGCCGACACTCCGATTTCGCCAGAATTGCTTCCGCTCACCAAAGACAAAGCGATGCACCAAAGCACAGAGGGTACGATTGGCCCTTATGAGTTGCACGATTTCTTTTTGTATCATTTTGTTCGCGGTGGTGCTTCACCCAGCAAAATATTGCTTCTAGCGAAACATGCCAAATTCGAACGCGACTATCCAGAAGCAGAAATTGCAAAAGTGTTGAATACCTTTATGCGACGATTCTTTGCGGCCCAGTTCAAGCGAACGTGCGTACCAGACGGCCCCAAAGTGGGAACGGTTTCGTTGTCACCGCGCGGCGATTGGCGAATGCCAACCGATGCCGATGCCGGATTGTGGCTTAAATAATCGCATCTGTAGCTGGTTTCGTGAGAAACCAGCATTCAAGAACCATCCTACTAAATCCGATTTCTCACGAAACCAGCTACTCGATTCGCGAAATGGCTTCACTGCGTTGCACCGCAAATGTGAATTTTTGATTGATCTGTTCCGTTTGTCACCGCCATATGGGGCCAGCAACTAGGCAGCACGGTCGGTTGACTTAGAATGGAGGATTACGGTCTCAGGTCGTTTCCTTCCATTTTGATTTTGCAACTTCATGAACTATCGAAACTACTCGCTGGCCTTGACGGCCCTTTCTCTTTTGGGTTGCTCCAACCTCGCTGCACAGGAAAAAACGGCAGTAAAGGTAGTCGAGAAAGTAGACAGTCCCAAAATTCCGACTCCAGAAGAGATGGCTTCGTTTGATCGAATCGCACGTTTGCAGGCAGAGGCGATTGCGACCAAAACTGCAACTTGGGGGCACTGGGGAAATCGCTCCAGCAGCTACAGTGCTTGGACAAACCATTCCAATCGACTTATCCCCGTCTACGTCTTCAGCGGGTCGTTCGATAACTACATGGGGGCGGGGAGCATCTACCGAGATTCGGCGAGGCTTGAGAATCTGTTTGGCCGCATTCCGACCAATACAGTTCGAGCAGATGCTCCCTACGCAGATCAAACAGATGTCTATCGGCTGCAACGCACAGCCACCGAGACGCTTGGAAAGAAGTACGTTTTCTTAATGGTGTTTGACGGAATGGATTGGCAAACCACCCAGGCCGCTGCCATCTACAAGTCAAACAAGGTTGGATACACAGAAGGCCGAGGTACTGGACTGCTGTTTCAGGATTACAGCAAATGCAAAACGGACTTCGGCTATGTTGTCACTTCGCCGTATGCCGATGAAGTCGAAACGGATGTCGATGCTCAATTGAACACGAAACCGGTTACCAAATTCGGCGGCTATGATTATCGCTTAGCCGGTTCGTTTCCGTGGCAAACAGAACTCGACACCGAGTACCCGATCGGCCGATCGAAGATTTCCGAGCATGCATACACCGACTCATCGTCGTCGGCTACTTCACTGACCGCTGGCATCAAGACAATCAATGGCGCTCTCAACGTGGACTACAAACTCAATCCAGTCGAAACGATTGGGCAATGGTTGCAGAGGACCAAGGGGTTTGCGGTAGGAACAGTGACAAGCGTTCCGATCAGCCATGCCACTCCCGCGGCAGCTTATGCTCACAATGTAAGCCGGGATGACTATCAGGACTTGACGCGCGATATGCTTGGACTGCCAAGCGTATCGCACAAATCGAAACCGCTGCCAGGGCTCGATGTTGTCCTGGGAGGTGGCTATGGCGAGGAGACAGTCGACGGAAAAGGCCAAGGCCAAAATTTCATCGCTGGCAACCGTTACTTGGCGGACGAAGACCGCAAGCTCGTGGATGTAAGCACCGGCAATCCCTCCGCAAAGTACGTGGTTGCTCAGCGGACCCCGGGGACAAAGGGCGCTGTGTTGCTAGCTGAGGCCGCTAAGAAAGCGGTAGCTGACAAGAAGCGTCTACTTGGGTTCTTCGGTGTCAAGAAGGGGCATTTGCCGTTTCGAACCGCCGACGGCGACTACAAACCGGTGTTGGACGTAAAGGACGCGGAAGTCTATTCGCAGGCAGACCTAGACGAAAACCCGACATTGGCCGACATGACGCAAGCCGCCATCGACGTTCTGCAAGAGGACAAGGATGGGTTCTGGCTGATGGTCGAGGCGGGTGACGTCGACTGGGCCAATCACAGCAACAACATCGACAATTCGATTGGTGCAGTACTGAGCGGTGAGTTAGCGCTCGAGAAAATTTTTGGTTGGATTGAAGCTCGCAATGCATGGGAAGAATCGCTCGTGATAGTAACGTCGGACCATGGTCACTATCTGCATTTACTACAACCGGAAGTTTTGACCAGCAAGTAATGGATGTACGCTAGTCAAATCCATGTCGTTTAACAGTCAGCTGTAGGCGTACTGTCATAGATGCAAGTACGCCTACGGCTGACTGTTAAACGAAGAACCTTTCAGGGCACAATGAATCTCGTCCCCTGGCTCCGCCTGGGGACGCAATGCAGCGGAGGCTCCTGCCTCCTGAGTTGGCATTCTATGGCGAACGCGAGGCGGAGCCTCAAAAGCAGTGCGTTCCAAGCCAGAGCCCTGGAACGAGGGTGACCCTTCGGATTGCAATTATTCGGCCAGGGCCGCGTTGACATCGGATTGCAAGATGTGTTCTTGCTCAATGCGTAGATTGTATTCGCGGCAGTGTAGGAACGCTTTGACTTCGTTTGGCTCCAACTCGGTAGGAATGTCGGGCAGGTGCCCCGTTCCTGGGGTTGCGAGATGCTCAAACCGTCGTAAGGTCTCTAAGTCCATTAGGATGCTTTTCGTTTTGGGATAACGTCGGCGGAGCATCGCGAGAATCTCGAATCCCTGGACATCGAGATCGCCCCAGTAAGTGATTGGAGCAGTTGCGATCCAGGGAATATCAAACAACTGCGTGATGCCCATCCCCATTCCAAAGAATGCGATGCCGCGAGTGATAGACGGTAACGTCAACAATGTGACTTGGTTTTCGACCATGACAATTCTCGCGTGCGAAATTGGCAAATTCGCTATTTCTTGAGGCGGCAACGAAAGCTCCGACGTAAAGAGCCTTAGTTCCGACTGCAATTCGGCATCGAGAATGCGAGTCAATATATGCTTGCGAAAATAGCGGAAGCCATAACGCTGCTCGAAGTTGCGAGGGTCGCAACTGCAATCGATCGAGTCATCAGGCAAAAGAACATCCAGCCATTCTGTCAGCAGAGCTTTGTTCTTTTGTATTAGCTTGGTAGGTACCGGCAATGGTAGCTCACGAGCAAAACATCCCGGCCTTGGATTTCGGATAAGAAATTCCGAGACCAAGATTAACGCATCGAGCGAATCCAACTCGAGGAGTTTCGACCAGTTTCGCAATAGCCAAGACTCGAGTTCTGGTAGCCGTTCGCGCACGCTTTGAACACGACTTTCGAGACATCGAAACTCTTTTTGCTTGCCTATCAATTCGAGCAAATCAGAGAACGAGTCGATTGTGATAGCTGTGGGGAATTCGTTTTCGCCGAACTTGCGGGAGTTGCGGTTGTCCCAGGCAACCGAGTAGCCATAGCCGATGGATTCCTTGGCCCCCGCTCTCAATTGGTGTACAGAGTGGACGTTTTCGGAGTGGACACGCGAGAGTTTCAAGTTGACCGGTATTCGCCACGGAAAAGATTGGACAGCGGTTCCAGCCAGCCAAGCATCCACGGCTCGTGGGTAGAGACGAATGGCTTTGTCCCGGATTTCGGCTGGGGAAATCATAGTGTGAATTGTGGCGACACATGGAGAAGCGGGTAGTTGGATCGCTCATTCTAACGAAAATGGGCATGCTGAGTGGCCACATGTTGAGTGTCCGTTACGTGCCGAATGACCAACGCGTGTCGTGCAGCCAAAACAGCCCGGAGGGCGGCACATCCCTGCCGGCGGCGTGAGCCGCCGGAGCACTAACTTGCAAACTACAAAGCCCGGAGGGCGACACATTGAAAGCAAGATTCGCATGGCACTTCAGGGTAAATTCACCACAATGGTCAGCATGCACATCTGAGTACTCATCCAGAAGGTTCGCTTCAAATGACATCCGATTTGCCTGTCCATGTGTCGCCCGCTGGGCTTAGAAACATCCAGTTCAGAATCCGGCGGCTCACGCCGCCGGCAGAGATGTTTCGCCCTCTGGGCTTGGTAATCAAAGCCACAAGCGCCGGACTGACACGCCGGTGCGTGGGTACGGAACCTTGACCGCGGCCTGGTTGACCGGAACGCCATGGCCATTAAAACAAAAAAACACCGCAGCCTTGGGAAGGCTGCGGTGACTTGTTTAGCCGACGTTCACTTTGCAGTGAGCATCATGTTTCAACACCAACTCGGCGATCCGTTTGGGAGCCGCTTCGTATCCGCTTGGTGTCATCGTAAAAGTTCCTTTACCCTGAGTCAGCGAACGGACCTCGTTAGCGTAGTCAAGCATCTCGGCCAAAGGCACTTGAGCTTCGATGCGGCACGTTCCTTCCACATCCTGCGACGAGGATAGGTTGGCGCGTTTCCGAGAAAGGTTGCCGACAACGCTTCCTTGAAATTCACTAGGAACCTCGACCTCAAGTCGAACCATCGGTTCCAGCAACTCCAACTCGGCTCGCGGTAACACTTCCTCCCTCATCGCTTCCCAAGCACAACGGCGGAACGACAATTCGGACGAATCCTTTTCGTGCTCCTGACCGTCAAGCAACACCATGCGAACGCCAACCACGGGATAGTTGCCGAGCAATCCACACGATAATGCTTCTACCATGCCTTCTCGGATGGCAGGGATGAAGGATCGCGAAATCCGACCTCCCGCCACTTCATCGCAAAACTCAAACTCCGTCTCCGATTCAACGGGCAGCGGTTCCAATCGCCCAACGATGTGCGCGAATTGGCCTGGACCGCCAGTCTGTTTCTTCAACCGATATTCGAACGGAACCGAACGACTCGGACGTTCCTTGTAGGCCACTTGAGGCCGCCCAACGTGTACTTTGCAATGGTGCTCGTCTCGCAAGCGTTGGATGTAGACATCCAAATGCAATTGCCCCATTCCGGCGATCAGCATCTGGCCTGACTCTGCATCGGTCCAAAAACGAAACGTTGGATCTTGCCGGCGGAAACGATCGAGGGCTTTGACCAACCGGTCCGAGTCCTCTCGCCCCACTGGCTCGATCGACAATTGCAACACAGGTTCGGCAACCACAATACTTTCAAGCGCCACACGCAATTTGTCCTCCACATACGTATCCCCTAAAACGCTATCAAGACCGATCACACCGATAATGTCCCCGGCCTGGGCGACGTCGATCTCGGTACGTCGATCCGCATGCATGCGAACCAACTTCGGAAATCGTTGCCGCTTGCCCGTACGAGCATTGAAATAGGTATTGCCTTTCTCAATTTGACCTTGGTAAACACGGATGTAGGTCACAGGACCAAAGTCCTCGACAACCGTCTTAAATGCCATCGCCACTGTCGGCTCATCGCAATCGATTGTTAGAGCAATTTTGATTGACGCATCACCTTCAGTTGCTGGTTGACGCAAGTCATAGGCCCATACGATACGATCGGTTGGAGCTGGCAAATAGAACGCAACGCCATCCAAGAGTTCTTGAACACCGCAGTTCTTACCAGCACTACCCATCAGTACAGGCGTCATCAAGTGCGCAATCGTAGCTCGCCGAATCGCTTGTCGCGTTTCCTCGACACTCGGCTCACACTCATTGAGCATGCATTCCATCATCGCATCGTCGACCAACGCGATCGCTTCCAGCATGTCGCTTCGGGCCGAGTAGGCATCAGCCACCATTTCGATAGGCACATGCTCGCGCCGAACGACTTCGCCCCATGCTCCATCAAAGTAGACAGCTTGCATGGAGACCAAATCGATAACGCCAACAAAGCTGTCTTCGCTACCGATAGGCAACTGCAAGGGGACCGCATTCGTTTTGAGTTTGGTGCGCATTTCGCGGATGACTCGTTGCGGATCGGCCCCGACTCGATCCATCTTGTTGATGAACGCGATTCGAGGCACACCATAGCGACGCATTTGTCGGTCGACGGTGTACGACTGGCTTTGCACGCCACCTACACTGCATAGGACCAAGACAGCCCCATCCAACACGCGCAAGCTGCGTTCGACTTCGACGGTGAAGTCAACGTGGCCGGGCGTATCGATGATCTGGAATACGTGATCCTTCCAATCGACGCTGGTGACCGCCGACGAGATCGTGATACCGCGTTTGCGTTCGATCGGATCGCTGTCCATGGTGGCACCGATGCCGTCCGAACCGCGAACGTCGTGGATCTCGTGGATACGGCCGCAGTAGTAGAGCATTCGTTCCGTCAAAGTGGTCTTGCCCGAGTCGATGTGGGCGGAGATGCCGATGTTTCTAAGTCGCTCAATTCTGGTCATAGTTAGATTCCCGTATGTTATTGAAGTTAGGTTGATATTGAAGATTGGCGCAGGCAACTTCCTGAGCCGCGGGCGCTAGCCGCGTTACGGCTTCCCTGGAAAACACGGTTGTCGCGGCTAGCGGCCGCGGCTCAGTTTGAGCTCGACTGAAGTCGAGCAAGCTGAAAACCGGGGCTAGCGCCCGACGGTTAATTGTTCTGACGAAATCGCAGTATCCTGCTCAACGTGGTCCTGAACGGCCACGCATTTTTCCTGCGAGATCGCGTATAGCTATCGATAGACAGTTTTGGGAAAAGCGCTGCATCCAAGAAGGGCCCCGTGACGACTGTCTTTTGCCTTCCCTGCTATTTGCTAGGGTGAAGCAGAAAAACACGCGACGTGAGTCCGCAGCGCGTTAGACTATCGCGGCGCGATCGGCAACCAATCGAGTGGAGACACCACCGAAAAGAGAATTGAAGTTGCGAAGAAGTCTCACGATGAATTCCCAGTATGAAAATAATTTATCATTTAAACCAAGCAACAGACACCGAATTATGCAGCCGGTTCGCGCCGCGCGACGATTCTCTTTTGAATTTGTAACGCTCAATGTCATTGACACACCGTTGCACGACCTTGTGGGGATCGACCAACATGGAAAACCACTTTACAATTGTCGTATCCATTTCGTGGCACGTGATTTCGTGCAGATGAAAATTACGATTGTGCAAATGCCTGTGGATGGTGCTCTTTCACAGGCTGGAAGCCTATGCCACCTTCTTCGCCGTTTACCATTCACAGCATGTTCCTTTCGCCCAAAGACCTTTGCAAACTTGCCTATCATGAATCGAAGTCACGCGTTGAAACTGCTGACGGAATGCAACGGTGATGACATTTGGTCACTTGAGTACTGTCGGCAGCGGCAGATTCCAGAAGCCTGGATCGATGAGCTTCTGGACGCTTATGAAAGTGGATTTTCATCGGATAGTCAAACGATTTACTACCGCAATGAGATCGTCAATCAGTTCGAAGGCATTCGCGACGTGGACTTGGCATGCCGAATTGGCCAACTTCTTAAAGTCAATGTTGCAAGAATAGTTAGCCAACAGCCAACGCGAAAAGCTATCGTCCGAGAGATCCGCGAAGCTCTGGAGGAGGGGTATTGAGCAAACGGACGTTGCCGAAAATTAGGTGGCGTATTCTACATTTTTCAATTGGTTAGATCCACCGCTTCTCCTCAAACACTACTTGCAAAGTACGCCTTCGGCTGACTGTTAAACGACTAAATCAGCATGCCCTCACGTTTCGGGTTAGGATTGGTAGGATGCCTTCGTTCCAAGGCTCTGCCTGGGAACGCACTGATGTCGAGGCGCCGCCTCGCTCTAGTCATGGATTCACAAGGACGAAACGCTTGCTCTGAGCGAGAATATAGGCTCTTTGATTATCGGGAGCTGCAATGCACCATCGCGATCGGCGCAGAAAAGTCGAAAGCGATCGCCATATCGCTCTCGATGGGTAGCTAAAGCGACATCGGGTGAATTGTTTTTCGCGGACAAGTGCCCCAAGCAAACCCACTGCATTTGATTTGCATCGCAAGTATCAACAAGCTCCGCCGCCTCTTTATTCGAAATGTGTCCACGCTTTCCAGAAATGCGATTTTTCAAGTGGACAGGGTAAGGCCCGAAGCGCAGCATATCGTCATCGTAATTGCTTTCGATCAGTACCGCGTCCAGAGTGCCGATGACTTTTTGTAGCCCGCTGAAGACATGCCCTAAATCCGTGAACAAACCGAATCGCTTTCCGGACTCGACATCTTCGATCACGAAGCAAACGCCGTCGATGGCATCGTGAGGCGTTCTCAATGTCTCGATTCGCAGCGAACCAATTCGAAACGGCTTACCGGTCACGAAATAATTTGGATTCCCGATGCAGCCCATGGATGGCTTCGCGCGAGTCGCGTTCCAAGTTCGCAAATTTGCGTAGACAGGCAAGCCGAATTTGCGGTGAAACACGCCGACACCGCTGATATGATCGGAGTGTTCGTGGGACAGGATCAATGAACTGCAATCGCGAATGTCGTGACCATATTCGGCCAAACGAGATTCGGCAATGCTCCCGCTCATGCCTGCGTCGAACAACAAACGCGTGTCGCCACTTCGAACGAACACGCAGTTGCCGGCACTTCCTGATTGCAATGAGATGACTTCCATAGCAGAAGTGTAACGAGTCCAAAAGCCGAGTGGAAGTAAAGGCAGTCCGCATCAACGGAGGGCGAACTCTCTTACCTGTAGCTGGTTTCGTGAGAAACCATCGTTGTTGCTCGCCTGTAGCAGGTTTCGTGAGAAACCAGCCTAGTTGCATTTTTGCTTTGCGCATTTCTTGTTCCCAAGTCAAGTGACTACCAAAAGGTTTCCACTGGCTTTACGCCCAATGGCACTCACTTTGCAATTGGTTCAGGCATCTTACTGAGCCGCGGGCGCTAGCCGCGACAACCGTGTTTACCAGGGAAACCGTAACGCGGCTAGCGCCCGCGGCTCAATTTGAACAAAGTGAGTGCCATTTGGCTTTACGCCAGTGGGACCACAATTGGAAGCTACAGAAGCAAACTGCCGGGCCGTTGGCCCTATCTATCAAGCGACCAGCAAGCCATCTTCCACAACAAGTTCCACTGTTGGAACGGCTCTCTTTGATTGAGTCAGCTCACCGCGGAGAATTTTGACGTCGGTTGGGGCAACGATACCGAGGGAGATTCGGTTTCCTTGAATTTTGACGACTTCCACGGTGATGTTACCGTCGATTACCAGTTTATCACCAACTTTGCGACTTAGAACTAGCATATTGATTCTTCCATGAGTTCGATTGTTGCGGCGGTGCGGGAAAGGTTGGTTGGCCGCGTCCCAACAGTATTCATTATCAGCAAGGGCGTGACACCTTAGGTCAACGAGCAAGTGAATTCGCGATTATTTGATGATTAAGGTTTCCAGCAACGGCTGCCAACCGCCAAATCCTCAATGGGGCTTGTGCGGTGCATCGAAATCAAAATTGTCGACGTCCATTGAATTGAACTTTGTCGTGTACAATTCTCGAACCTAGTTTTGCCCAAACTTGATTGACTAGTGACTGCCATGCCTAAATTACAGATTCCTCAACCTGCTCCGCCGCTTCCTAGATCTTATTGGGTGATTGAGGGGGCGTTCTTGGCTGGGGCTTATTCAGGGAGTGCTGATCCGATTGCACATCGGAAACGACTTTCTGGATTGTTCCTCGCTGGCTCACGGACTTTTGTCAATTTGATGCAGGAGAATGAGACTAATAATGTCGGAAAACCTTTTGTTCGCTACGACGATGACCTCAAGGAAATCGCAGCGGAGGCAAATGAGCGTGTGGTTTTTCGGAAAGGTCCGCCGACGAAGTTCGCAAGTGCATCGCTGTTCAAGGCAGCCAGTTGACTTCGCAAGTCAATGGTGCCACGATTCAATGCGGACTATTGGAAATTTTGTCGCTTCGTGAGCTTCGCAAAAAGGTAGCGACGAGTGGTGGACCGTCTGGCAAACTGAAGATGGTTGAGTTGGTGGGGGATGCAAAAGCTCTTCATGCGGATATTGCAAATGCTGGTTCGATTTTCCAAGTTGCATCGCAGTTCAATTTGCTCGAGATGGTTTCACCCACCGTCACGCCAGAATATGGAATTGGAATCTATGAAAACGATCCGACCCAGGGGACAGCTTGTGCGATCGCTTGCGGAGCAGGCACGATCTATCGCAATTACTTCGTTGAGCTAAATGGACAGCTTGGACAGTCGGAAACCAAGCAAGTCGATTGCTTAGCTGATATGGGGCGGGCACTGGGAAATGACTCAAATCGACTTTGGAAGATGCGGAATGGTTATGCACTGCCGTCTGCAGGTGGTCTCAAGGAAGTCACCGCTCGACTTCAAAGCATGTCCGAAACGGAGCTTGATGCAATACGGGAGAAATTGCAGATCGGTATTCAATGGGATTCGCAGGTCACACTAGCAGGCAGTAAGCACTTGGTCACGCAAGTTTATTGCTCGGCGCTGCCAGTAGCCTATAGCGGATTGGCTTCGGCTCTGTGGGAACCCTTTGCGAGATTGGTATTGGAGGCCGCTTATGAGGCGACGCTTGCCGTAGCTGTCCTAAACGCGGTAAACACGGCTAACAAAAACGTTTACCTCACGCTGCTCGGTGGCGGTGCATTCGGAAACGATCAGACGTGGATCGTAGACGCGATTCGTCGTGCAGCGACCGTATTCAAAGATGTGGGACTTGAAGTGAAGATAGTGAGCTACCGTCACTCCAATCCAGCCGTACGAAAACTTTGTGAAAACGTCTAGTGAAACCATGATGCAAGAACCCGACAATTCGACCATAAACGCTTTTGGATTAGGAACGAATAATGCAAAACTTCCCGCCAGCCGTCCTCCATGCTTGTGCTTCCAATATCAGCAAAATTTCGATGAATACTGGCAGAAGTTTTTTGACACGTCATTCCACAGCTTGCGTTACCGACAGTTGGGCAAATAGCAATGCCATCATCGAAGAGAGCAGCAAAAACCAAGCGGCTCTTTTGTTTGAAACCATCATTGAGTTCCCTCTCTTCGTTTAGCGTTTGCGAGAAAGATGTGGACTTAAAGCTTCCAAAGGCTATTTGATTGTAGCCTAGTTACCCATGGGCAACGATTGGGACAATCGTGCGACACTTTATTGACCGGCCGGTGGTTCCCAAAGTTCTACTTTGTTTCCGTCTGGGTCGATTACCCATGCGAACTTTCCGTACTCAGACTCGTCGATCTTGTCGAGCACGTTGCAGCCTTCTTCTCGAAGTGCTTTAACCAACGCGTGAAGATCGTCGACTCGATAGTTAATCATAAACGACGCAGCGCTCGGCGCGAAATACTTGTTCGTTACGTTATTGATATTCCAAATGGTTGTGCCCTCTGGGTCAGACCATTTGAATGCCGTGCCGCCCCAAGACTGCACATCGATTCCAAGATGTTCTTTGTACCACGCCCTTAGCGCAACCGGTTCTGGTGAATTGAAAAAAATGCCTCCAACACCCGTTACTCGCTTCATTTTTTATCCCAATTTTGTGTTTAAAACATTCGCATCGCAAAAATGGATGATTACGAATCATAACCCGAAACAAGAGTGAGGGACCAGCGAATCCACCCCTCGTTCACGCTTTTTGCTGCGTTTCAATTCCAGACGCTTCGTCGATTGCGTTTGAGCTTATTGAGGTAAGCGTCAATGGCAACGTCTGCCAATGGCGCAATCTCTCCATCGTTTGGCATTAGGCCGGAACTCGACTCCCCCTCGCCTGCTTTCGGTCGGTTAAGGTAATTGACAACCGATAACACGTCCAAGGGACTCACATAGCCGTCTGCATCAACATCGTAAAAGGGCTCGTTTGAATCCGATGGTCGCGTTGATGGTAGACGGCCGAACTGGTCCAGCAACGTCTTTTCCCCATTCAAGAAATTAATCAAAACGAGCACGTCCAATGGAGAAACGCTATGTTGCGAATCGTTGTCAGCATCCAAGGCATTCAGAGGATTTTGCCAAGGGTATGGGTTTGCAATCAGAGTCAATACAAGGCTCTGAGTAAATGACGCCGCAGGCAGGCCTGAATCGGTGACCGTGATTTCCAAGCTCACCGTAGGACCTTGATCGACAGTTAGAAACTCGTCTTTTTTCAATTTCAAGATGCCATTTGCGATCTCAAATCTCGCGTCCATGAGTGTGAACACGTAGGATTGACCGTGATCCTCATCGATTGCGGATAGTCGGCCAAACGCCTCGCCTGAGAGGTTCGCGCGAATCGCTGGTGTGGAAACATTGATGGCAGTAGGACGTTCGTTCAAGTCAACGACATCGATGGTGAAGGCTCTTGATAACTCCAATCCGCCCAAATCTTTGGCGACAATGATCAGGGCGATCTTGGACGCACTCTCAAAATCCAAGCTTTGCCCAGCCTTGAGCTTTAACGCCCCATTAACTATTTCAAATCGAGTATCGCTAACCGAAAGCGAATAAGAATCGCCCACGTCTGGATCGGTTGCCGATACGAATCCTATTGTTGCAGCCACAGCGTTTTCAGCAACGGAATTGGCCGTTAAGAAGATGTTGGTTGGAGAGTCGTTGGTATTCGTCACTTCCAAATGAAACACGTCGCTGGCAGTTACATTGCCGGAATCGGTCGCAGTGACCAGTATGTCAAGTGAACCGACATTGTCATTGAGGGGTGTTCCGTTAAATTTGCCGGCGGAGGGAACGAACGTCAACCAACTTGGCAATTCACGCCCGTCCAAACGCTTCGCAGTCAGGGCTAGAGTGTCCCCCGAATCAACATCGAAGAAAGTATTTGTTGCCAGACGAAAAACGAACGGGATGTCTTCCGTTGCCTGCTGATCGGGAATCGCGTTTACTAGCTGAGGAGCATCGTTAACGGCCGCCACGGTGGTTAAGAACGATTGAAAGACCGAAACTGTGCCATCGTTGACCTCAAGGGTGATGACAACGGTTCCGTTCTGATTTGGGTTTGGCACCAGAGTTACCGTTCTGTTGGTCCCGCTGCCGCCAATAACAATGTTCTCGTTGGGTACCAATGCGGTATTCGAGGAACTGCCGTTGACGACTAGGTTCGCAACGGGTGTCTCGACGTCGCCAATCGTAAATGGAATGGGACCGGTGGACGTATCTTCGTTGATGGACTTGTCGGAGATGGTCGAGATCGTCGGCGAGTCATTGACTGCCGAAACGGTTATAGTGAAAGTGTCACTGGCCAAGCCACCCGTATTATTCGCGACGGTCACCGTGATGGTGGCGGCCCCACTTAGATTGCTGGCTGGCCTTAGAGTTACGGTTCTATTTGCGCCGCTACCCCCGAAGACGATGTTTTCGATAGGCACCAGTTCGGAATTCGAGGTACTGCCGCTGACGGTCAGGTTTGCGGCAGGGATTTCAATGTCTGTGATTGAGAATGAAATCGTTTTGGAGGTGTCTTCGTTTACGACTTGGTCTGCGATGTTCGAAATCGTAGGCAAATCGTTGACGGCGGAAACGGACAAAAGGAATGAATCACTAGCCTTGGCACCATTGCCGTCAGTGACGGTTAAGGTGATGGTCGCCGTGCCGCTTTGATTTGCAACGGGCGTAACAGTCACGGTTCGGATTGCACCGCTACCGCCGAAGAGGATGTTTGCGTTGGTCACCAGTGCAGAGTTCGAGGAACTACTGCTTACGATGAGGTTTGCAACAGGTGTTTCGACGTCGCCAATTGTGAACGGAATGGAGGTCGTAGGGGTATCCTCATCGATAGCTTGGTCTGCGATATCCGAAATGGTTGGATTGATGTTGGCAGCCGCCACCGTCAGCACAAAGGTGTCGATAGTGTTCGCGCCGGTGCAATCGGTCACCGTTACGGTTACCGTCGAGGTTCCGACGACGCCTGCGATGGGCGTGAGCGTCAATGTGCGATTCGCACCACTGCCGCCCGAAGCGATTCCGGAGTTATCAAGTAAGGCAGTGTTCGACGAAGAAATGGAGATAAGCAATTCGGTGGCTGCACTTTGAGCATCCCCAATGGTGTATGCGATTGGGCCAAGGCTGGCGTTGGCGTTCATCGACTGATTCGGAATATCGGCAATCGTGGGAGCTGTATTTCCGACCGCGATATCAAAACAGGACGTAATCGTTTCGTTTATCGATGTCACTAGTCCGCCTGTGACTGTTCCGTTGTACTGTGGTCCGATGCTATAGGGAAACATACCTTCACCAAGCGCATCGATGGTCATGTAGTAGGCGTATGTTCCATTGGGATACTCTGGTGTCTTAGCAAAGCGACCATTGTAGATATCGAGATTACCAAGACCTAAGACCGTTTCGTAATCCTCGATGTAGTAACCAAGCGGGAATTGTGCTGATACGTTCGGCCCCCATTGGGTTGTGGGGAGATCGTATTGGCCTTGTGCGTTCAGAGTTATACTGCTTCCGAAATGCAATCGAGCAGCCCAGTCATCAAGGCTGTGTCTTTGCGTGATATTTCGAAGCTGATAATTAGGAACCATTCGAACGATGGCGCTACTAGAGGAGTCCGATGGATTGGAATAGCCGTACGGTCCATAGACTGGGTATCCATCCCGAGACCACCCTAAAATGGGAGAATGATGAAATCCGCTGGCAATTTCTTCGTAGTTGTGATCTTCGTCACTTGAATGCGTATGAGAACTCGTCAGGACCGAATCGTATGGGAAATAGTTTGTCGTGCCCGTTGCCTCGATATTGTCATTTAGTTGGGATCGGAGGGCCGTTGGGTTTTCGTGGTAATGGTATTCGCCGTTTCCAGGTTGATGGCCGTGAGCGTGGTCAAAGGTGGGCTCTTCGGCGTAGTTGGCGTTTCGCTGCCAAATGCCGTCGCCCTTTGGCTGCCCTGGGGGACCATTTGTGGCTAAGTCTGTGCCTGAGGCGGTACTGTACGAAAAACCGTCCAAGGAATTGAACATGGCCACACCGTTAACAAACATACCAATCTCACCAAGACCCGAGGGTGTATGGGTCGTTGAAGCAACCGGAGTGCGCGGGATTCGAAAGGTCATGTTCTGGTTTTTGGGAAGGTTTGGAAAGACCGAACCATTTGCATTAAACCAAGGCCCCATTATGTAGCTGGCCAAGTCGGGATTTTGCTGGATGTAGACCCAATTCGATGAATAACCCGTTTTTTGAATATCCCCCAAGATCGCTGTTGAATTGCCGGTCCAAGTTTTGGTCGGTCCGGCCGCCACGTTTGCCCCACTGATGATCTGAGCGAACTCCGCTTGGCTCCCCTCAAACCAGGATGTGATTTCCGGTCCAATCGTCAACAGTCGCCGAATTTCAAGCAACTCCAATCCGGGTCGCGCGAGGAAAGACCGAGTTCGCACGGGATATGTTCGAATCCGAGGATTGCGGTGGCTTTCGACCCAGGATGAAATCCAATTCCCAATCACTCTCAATATGGTGGTCTGCATGGTTTGTACGAAAAGTGGTTGCTGGACGAAAGTAGACCTGTTGAAGGGAATCGCTTATTAAACCCAATCAACCTTAAGTCAAAATGAAGTATTGGGGGCGTATCGAGTATTCGACCAGATTTTGAGGTCGTTACTCCCAGGTTGATGTGGTCATCCCCAAGTAACCAATGTTGCAATCGATGCGAAAACAAAAATGATTAGGACGCAAATCAGCCAAATCGTCATGCAAATGGCCACAGCTCTATTGCTTCGGACATCGAGTTGTCGATTCACTTCACGGCTAAGCCCAATGGCGAGAACAATAATCACGATCGGCATGCCGAAGGCGCCAAGAACCACGAACACGATTGCGATTGCTAGAAGCGTCCATCCACCTAACCAATTGACCAATGCAAAGAAGATTGCAACGACAAACGTAACGCAAAGCAATTGCCAAATGCGAATTTGCATTCGGCCGATTTTCTGCTCACGAGCGTTGAGGTCTGAGAAGCTAGCTGATTCTGCCGGTTCCTCAGACTCATTTGGGTCAACGATTGTCGGCAAAGCATTTACCTTCCGCCCACATCAAGTCGCAATGAAGCATCGCCCACAGTCCTTTCGTTTAATTCGCCAAGTTTAAGATTCTCTCCCCAAATACCGGTAAAAGCGGATGGCCATCACCAGTGTTCGCTCAATTGTCTTTGAAGAGTTGTCGTCCCTCGCTTTTGGCGGCTCGCTTTGCATCTGCGGCACTTTTCTCGTCTAGAAGAAACTGTTCGGCTACTTCTTCGCTGACGGCATCTTCTGGTGCCATCGGATCTCGCAAAAGGGAAATCGATTGCGGTGGCAATTCTTTGCCGTCAACGACTAAGACAATCCGGTAGCTGCCGTTCGGGGCTGGGCGTTGGCCACCTCGTCCGCCAGGTCCTCCACCGGGAAAACCGCCGCCACCAGGTCCACCGGCGCCAGGTCCGGCCGTCGGTCCGCCTTCTCGAACGCCTGCTCCACCTGGCCCACCGGGGCCTCCGCGGCGGCGTCCGCCACCCGCAGCTGTTTCAGGTGCTTCAGTCGTACTGGTCGGATTGGTGGCTGGCATTGCGGCTTCTGGGCTCGTCGGCGCGTCCTCCAATTGTGGCGGCCTCGCAGGATCTGTTGCAATTACTGTTGCAGGTGCTGTTGCCGCGGTCTCCGGTGCTGGATTGTTTTCTGTAGGGCGTCTGCCTCTTCCTGGGCCACGTCCTCCGCCAGGACCTGCGCCATCCGGCCTTCCGCCTCCTTGCCCTGCACTTGCGCCAGGGTTACCCGCACCAGCACTAGTAGCGCCAGGACCACCCGCACTCGCCGGTCCGCCAGCGCGTGGGCCTGCCGCGACTTGTTGGCCGAGGTCCCAATTCAGGCGATGCAGGCCTGCCGCTGTTTCGCCCCGCAGTTCACGAAGTAGCTTTCCCTCGATGTCTTCGATCCGTACCGAAACCCGCTCGACTTTCGTCGGCAGCGCGTACCAAATTTGCGCTCCATTGGTCGGATTTTCACCGGCAAAGCGACGATTGGTATTCCCGCGGCTTGGTTCGCTACGCCATCGAACCACTTCTTCTGGTTTGAACAAAGCGATTTGCGTCGATAGATTTTCAAGCTTCAGCTGCCTCAGTCCAGACACATCGCAAGCCCATAGGCTCCGACCATGTGTCGCCGCCACAATTTCGCCGTTGGTGGGATGCTGTGCAACTTCATGGATCGCAACCGTCGGCAAATTCGTATTGAGCTTGGTCCAATTCGCACCGCGATCCATCGATAGCCACAGTGCGAACTCCGTGCCGGCGTACAACATATTCTCGTTTGCCATGTCCTCGCGCAAGCAGCGAGTGGATCCGGTTGGAAGATTCGAACGGATGGTTCGCCATGTATCGCCGAAGTCATTCGATTCAAACAAGTATGGCTCGTCGTCATCGGATCGGTGCCCATCCAACGCCACAAAAACTCGCCCATCGTCGAAGCGGCTGGCTTCGATCGTCGCTACCCAACGCGGCGATGGAAGCCCCAAATTCGCGGTGATGTTTTTCCATTCAAAGCCACCGTTCTTGGTCACCCACAAGGCTCCGTCATCCGTCCCTGCGTAGAGTACATTCGAGTTGCGAGGCGATTCGGAAATGGCCGTTCCCGAACCTCGCTGCGTCAACGTGATTTCAGGTGAAATCGGGATCAAGTTATTCCCTCGATCCAAAGATCGGAACACGTGATTACCGACGGTGTAGAAGATCTTCGAGTTTTGATGCGAGAGAATGAACGGAGTGTTCCAGTTGAAACGATACGTCGCGCTCACGGCCGAACGTTGAGGACGAATGGAGGCTCGCTCGCCGGTCTTAAGGTGCCGTCGACTGATAGTGCCGTTTTGACTTTCCGAATAAATCAAATCGGGATCTTGCTGATCGACTTGGCAGACAAAGCCATCGCCACTTCCGATCGAAAGCCAATCTTCGTTGAGTGTTCCGCCATGCTTGCTGATGGCAGGTCCCGCCCATGAACCGTTGTCTTGCAGTCCACCCACGACCCAATACGGATGCTTGGGACTAATGGCGACGTGATAAAATTGGCCGACTGCCGCCGTATTGATATGATCCCAGTTGGCTCCTCGGTCATACGTCACATAGAACCCACCGTCCCCTCCGATCACCATATGTCGCCCATCGTTCGGGTCGATCCAAAGATCGTGGCAGTCAGCGTGAACGCCTCGTCCAAAGTTGCCATCGAACGTAATACCACCATCCTCCGATTTGAACTGGGAAACTCCTAGCACATAGACTCGCTGCGCATCTTTGGGATCAACTTTGACGACGCTGAAGTACATGGGGCGAGTATTGAGCGAGTTCACGCGTTCCCAAGTTTCACCACCATCGTTGGAACGATAGACTCCACCATATTCATATCCCTTTGCCCCTTGCATGTCTTGGATGTTTGGGGTTTGTCCGAAGTAGGAATAGGTATTGGGGCGTTTGTCCGCTTGGCCACCCTCACGGGTTGTAAAGGTGACTTCCAACTCTTTGCTCTCGGTTCCGCGGAGTACCGTGATCTTAGCTTTGTCACCGGGCTTGCTATCGCGAATAGCAGCCACGAGCGCTTCGTAGTTGGCGATCGGTCTTCCAGCTAGGGATTTAACGATATCGCTGGGCTCGAGTCCGGCTTTTTGTGCGGGACCTTCCGGTGTGATTTCCGTCAGGACTGCTCCACCTTGATCTGACGTTTCGCCTTGTATCCCGAGATAGACATTGCTGGGGCCAGCAGGAGTTGGGCCTCCAGATCCACCGCCTCCAAGTCCGCCTCCAGCAGGTCGAATTTCGAGTGTGACGGTTAACTCCATGGATTCGGTACCGCGCATCACCTGCAGTTTGACTTTTTCGCCAGAGGCTCGTGTTCGCACTTGTGCAACCATTTCTTGATAGGCGCCGGGAGCTTTCCCTTCGTACATCGTGATGATGTCGGCTTCTTTGAGCCCGGCTTTTGCCGAAGGGCCATCGGCAGTTACTCGCGTCACTACGATTTTCCCATCTCGATCTTCGGCCGTAACACCTAACCAAACGCCACCAGCGGGACCTTGGCCCTGGCCTTGAGCTGCTCCAGGTCGAGCCGACAGCACCGACTCCATCGTTAGTGTTTCCTCACCGCGTTTGATCTGGATCGATATCTTTTCGCCAACTTTTTTAGCCCGCAGGATATCGAGGGTTTGATCAAAGTCGTTGATAGCAACGTCGCCGATAGAAATCAATTGGTCACCGACCTTGTAAGCGGATTTCTCGGCGGGACTTTTGGGCATGACTTGAGTCACAAATGCTTTGCCATCGCGGTTTGCTCCCACGAGTCCGAGGAATGCCGTGAAGGGTGCTGGCCCTTTACCAATGTCCTCACAATCGATAATTGCAAAGATGGCATGGGACGATTTGGTTTGCCAGTCGAGACCGATGCGTCCCATGTTGCTCGAGGGGAGACCTTTGGTTAGCTTTCGCCAAGTCTTGCCAGCGTCGGTGGTTTTAAAGAGACCGCTTCCGGGGCCCCATTTGCGAATGGGGTCGTAGCCGTCGATGCCATCGGGTTTGGCGACGGTGCCCGGCCAGCTATCGAAGCCATCGCGTTGTCTGTCCCAAAAAGCCGCGATGAGGGTGTCTGGATTGGTAGGGTCCATGATCATGTCGATCACACCTGTTTTGTTGTCCACAAACAGGATCTTTTCCCAAGTCTCTCCACCATCAGTTGTTTTGAAGACTCCACGCTCTTCGTTGGGGCCATAGAGGCGACCGGCTGCGCCGACGTAGACGGTTTTTGAGTCTTTGGGCGACACCAAGATGCGACTGATTTGATAGGATTTTTTCAGCCCCATGTTTTTCCAAGTCGCACCGGAATCGATCGACTTGTAGACCCCATCGCCGTAGGAAACGGAATTGCGTGGATTGATCTCGCCGGTACCCGTCCAGAGCACGTTGGTATCATTCGGGTCAACAGCGATAGCACCGATCGAAACGGTATCTTGTTTATCGAACTGATGAGTGACCGTTGTGCCTTGGTTCACCGTTTTCAAAATGCCGCCGGATGCCGTCGCAATGAACCAAAGCGACGGGTCTTTGTCATGAACAGCGATGTCGGTGATTCGCCCAGCCATGTTGGCGGGTCCGATCGATCGCCATTTCACGTTCTTGACCAGCTCTGGATCGACTTTCATTGCCGGAGGGAAAACGATCGGTTTGGCGGGAGTTTTTTCGGCGGGTTTAGCCGCAGGTTCAGGCGGTTTGACTTCCGGCGTTTTCGGCTGCTTGATCGATTGCAGTTCCTGAACGATCTTTCCCAATACTCCTTCGATGGCTTCCAATCGATCGGACGTCTTGTCGGTCGTGGGCTTGGTCGTCGTCTCCGGTTCTTGTGCGACGGACGGGTGGGCAACAGACTGGAAAAAAATCGGGGCAAACAACAGCCCCCGCAATACAAAGGTCGCGAGAGGGGAAAGTTTCGATCGCATCAAGAGCTCCAAAGGAATCGGCTGGAAACTGAGATTCATGGACATCGCATTCGGCATGGAAGAGGCAAGCCGAGACGATCTAATGTAATCGCTCGTCAAACGAAATTGTCGTCGCGAGCTACTTACTTTTGAGGATTTTTGCAGGGGTAAATGCGATTTCGTCTTTTCAAAACGACGAGGTGTTCCGCGGTAAGTTATACTTGGATAGGGTTTGTTCATTTAATCCCAACCCGAAGCGTGAGCGAGGGATTCCGTCCCCCTAGTTCACGCTTTTTGAAGTTGAGCAAATTAGGCCTGAAAAGCCGACATATCCCTAGCCGTGGCTGATAAGCCACGGTGCGTAGACCAATTGAGTGACGAGCCCCGAAAGGGGCGACACATGATCGAGTGTGTCGGCCCGTCAGGCCTTGAAATTCTTGGGATTAGCAAGTCCGGTGCCTCACGGCACCGGCAAAGGATGTGTCGAGCCTTCGGCCCTCATAACAAATAGCACAACTTCATAACTCACGCTTCGGGTTGGGATACTTGCCCAACCGATTTATGGATTTGTGGAATGCGGCACAGGTTAACGAAGAGTATTGAATCGTGGGGCTTCGCGCCGGTGAGCCCACTTCATCATTTGGAAAACGTACAAGGTCCCACGATGCAATTGTTCTCGAAGCCGTTAATGACGAAACACGTCGTTCTGGTTGCCTACCTCGTTTCACTTAACTTCGTTGCGATGGCAATTGAGCCTCCCAAAGCAGACGGTGACTTCGACTGGTCTCAGTTTCGGGGGCCCAATGGCTCTGGGGTGGCGAACACTAGAGCATTGCCGACCGAATTTGGCAAAGAGCAAAATCTAAAATGGATGACGCCACTTCCCGCTGGGCACTCCTCGCCTGTTCTATTCCAAAATCGAATCTACCTGACGGCCTTTGAAGCCGATTCGCTGCTAACGATCTGTCTCGATCAGGCAACAGGAAAGGAAGTATGGCGTCGGCAATCCCCGCGAGATCGCAAGGAAACGCTCGACCATCGAAACAACCCAGCCAGCCCATCCCCTGTTGTGGATGCGACTGGGGTTTATGTGTTCTTTTCGGACTTCGGGCTTCTCGGTTATTCGCTCGAGGGCGACTTAAAATGGCAGACTCCTTTGGGACCATTCTCGAACATCTATGGCATGGGAGCTTCGCCGATTCTTTGCGATGGCCGATTGATTTTCGTATGCGACCAAAACTTGGACTCGTACGTGGCGGCCTTCGATACTCAGACCGGCGCACAGCTTTGGAGAACAAAACGCGAAGAAGCCACCAGCGGCCATTGCTCACCGATCGTTTATCAACCCAAAGGGGGTGAGGCGCAATTGATCGTTGCTGGGTCGTTTTATTTGACCGCGTATTCTGCTGCCAGTGGCGCAAAACTTTGGTGGGTTGGCGGACTATGCTTTGAGATGAAGTCGACGCCCGTTATGCATGATGACTTGGTCTACATCAATGGATATGGATCGCCTCAAAACGAAGCCGACGCAAGTTTCAAGATTGAGGATTTTGCTGCGGTTGTTAAGGCTAAGGACGGGAATGCGGACGGCTTACTCGCATTAGATGAAATGCCCGATGAGCTATCGAAAAATTTCTTTTCGGCAGTCGACCTCGATGCCAACGGCAAGCTTGATGCAAAGGAGTGGGAGTACTTCAAGCAATCGATCGCCAGCAAGAATAGCATGATGTCCATCCGGCTCGGAGGCTCAGGTGATATGACTAGCAAGAGTGTGGTCTGGAAGTACTTCCGCAACATTCCACAACTGCCATCACCTGTCATTGCTGGCAACAACGTATTCATGATCAGCGATCAAGGGATCGTGACGTGTTTAGAGCCAAAGACAGGCGAAGCGTTGAAACGAGGACGATTGCAGGGCGCTTCAGGCAATATCTATGCGTCTCCGATTGTTGCCGACAACAAACTGTTCTTCATTACCGAAGATGGCAAAGTAGCGGTGACGGATACGACTCCGGAATTCAAGGTGCTAGCAGTCAATGACTTAAAAGAAAATTGCTACGCCACGCCGGCCTTGGCTCAAGACCGTATCTTCATTCGAACGGAAAAAGGCCTTTACGCATTTGGATTGTAGTCGAACACTGCATGTTACGAGTCATTCAAAGGCTGATAGACGTGGGAGCAAGACAGTTGAAACCACTACTCCGTGAACAATTTCAAGGGGCCGTTCTAGGACTGGCCATTGGAGATGCCCTTGGATCAAAATGGGAGGGCGTCCCCGCGGACATGATTTTTGATATGGGGCCAGCGGACCAAATCGTACGGCATGCAAGTGGGGAGACAATATACTATACCGACGATACGCAAATGATGATCAGTATCGTTCAAACGTTGATCGCATGTGATGGGGTCGACAAACACTTTCTGGCAAACAAGTTCGCTGAAAACTATCATCCAGATCGGGGATATGGCCAAGGGGCAAGAAAGATCATCAACGCAATTGGGTTTGGAGAAGACTGGGAACTGCTTGCATCGACGATCTTTGATGGGCAAGGTTCGCTGGGGAATGGGGCCGCGATGCGAGTCTCGCCGCTCGGTCTTTATTTCGCGTCTGACCTTGCCATGGTTGTGGAACAGGCAGCCTTGAGCGCTTTACCAACGCATTGTCATGAGATTGGAATCGACAGCGCGCGAATAATGGCATCGGCATCGGCACTTGCTGCAGAGTCAATTGGCGAAAAATTCGATCGTAAACGTTTCTTGACGATCTTGTTGTCTACTGCAAAAACCGAAGAGTTCCAGTTTCAGATCAACCATGCTCTCGCCCTAAGGTCCTCAGACTCCCTTTTCGTTTTCGGTAATACCATTGAGGCACATCGCTCCGTAATGACCTCCGTTATGTGTTTTGTGGATTCACCTGATAGCTACACGGAAGCAGTAGCTCGAGCAATCGGACAGGGAGACGATGTTGATACCATTGCAGCCATGGCGGGTACTCTCAGTGGAGCGAGGCTAGGCATTTCCGGTATCCCCAAGCACCTTCTCGATTGCCTTGAGAATAATCACCAGGGAAGGGACTTTCTCTTTGAGCTTGCTGATATGCTATGGGAAAAATATCGGAAGAAAAAAATAGGTAACTAGGTGCGACTCACTCAAGGCGGAAACCATTTTGGACTATAAAAACGTGTTAGTCGTGGCGATTGCATTCGTCGCCTTGTTGAATTCCGTTGGATTCTCGCAGGACAGAGCCGTTGCGATTCCTCTCACGAAACGTGTCCAGCTCAACTTGGTCTACGTGCCTGGAGGTGAGTTTAACCAGGGTTCGCTGAATACGGAACTTGGACGCAAGGGAGACGAATCGCTGAGGCGGCTCAAGCTGACGTCCGGATTCTTGTTGGGAAAGTTCCCTGTGACGGTAGGCGAGTTCAAAGCTTTCGTGGCGGATACTTTGTACAAGACAGAGGCAGAACAAGGGAAATCGGGCGGCTTCGGTTTCGATGGCAAGGAACTTGTGCAGCGTCCTAACTTCAACTGGCTTTCGCCAGGCTTTGTGATCACGGATGAACATCCCGTTTGTCTGGTCACTGTCAATGACGCAATGGCTTTCCTAAGTTGGCTGAACAAAAAGACCAATAGGAATTTCTCCCTACCGACGGAGGCCCAATGGGAATACGCCTGTCGCGCTGGCGCCGAAACGAAATTCAGTTCGGGCGACAATGAATCCGATTTGCACAGCCTTGGGTGGTACAAAGGAAACTCGGGCGATGGCACACGTCCTGTTGGAAAGAAAAAGCCGAACGCGTTTGGGCTTTTTGATATGTCGGGAAACGTTTTCGAATGGTGCAGCGATGTCTACGGCGATTATCCTCAAGGGGATGCGACGGATCCGCATCAAAGAACGCCAAACCAAGGAGACAAAGTGAGAAACGTTTTGCGAGGCGGCTCGTGGTTGCGGCCTGCAGATAACTGCCGCTCTGCGGCTAGGTATCGCAATGACCCAGGAAGCCGCAATGCAGACAATGGGTTTCGTGTCTGCTGTTTGCTTGCAAGCGAACTGGATGCAGACTCATTCATCGATATCGATCATCAAAAACTAGAAGGAACTTTAAAACCGAACCGTTAGGAAATCGGACGAACCAATCATGAACGCAACCAATGTCCCCGCAAGCATTTTCATCCTCGGCTTCTTGTGTATCCTGTCGCTGGTCATGTTCACTGTCATTGGCGTTTTGGCAATGACCATCTTGGGACAAAGCAAGTCTCGGAGGAAGTATCGAGATCAAGGTCTTGAGAACGACAACACTAATTTTGAGATGGGGCGAGCTATCGGAATGATCTCAGGCGATAGTCCATCGCAACCCAACGCAATCGAAGACGGCTTTTGGTTGAGTACGGATGTTTACGTACTCGGCACTGTGATTGACTATGGCTGTGTCTTAAGCGGAAGAACGATTCGAGAATCGGTTGTGGTTGAAACGCAACCGAGGCAATTTGTCTATACCGGCGACTCTCCTGCCAATATCAAAATTCTGAACGCGACGCCGCCCGAAGCGATGGAACCGCAAAACAACTATTTTCCGAATTCGAGTGAGAACCAATTTATTCCCCCCAGCATCCTTGAGAGTTCACGAGAGCCAGAAAAGCCTACATCGCCAGAATCTTTCCAAGGATATCCGCCGGCTTATTAAGGAATGACCTTGGGACGCGCTATGTTTGGCAAGCAACATTGCCCCGTTTTCATTTTTGGCAACAATCATGAACTCCTGACCTATTCGCCTAGAACCCGACGATCATTGGAAGCCCATGGAATACCGAAAGGGCAAATTGGCGTTTTGAATTTGGACTCGCTCCCAATTCAAAATCTCGAAGGCGAAGCGGCGTGGTTCATTCAGGCCGGAGCCTGGTTGCCAACCAGACCCGCAACAGCAGTCACTGTTCTTTCCATGCCGTTGCCAAGTGCGAGCGGTCGGCCCATCTGCGCACTTGGCATTACCGTTCTACCCTCCAATGAGCGAACGCTGGTTGAAGCAGAATGCGGCGTTTGGCGAACCCTTTTGCAAGAGTCCTGCGGGCACATTGAATCGGCGAACGAACTGGGGGTTCGATTGCCGACGCCTCGAAGTTTCTTTTTGACGCCACAGCTTATTTCCCAATTTTGTTTAAGCCTAAATCGCGGATTGAGTGTCGCTGAGTCGATTCGAGGTTTGGTCGTGTCACCTGATTCCCGAACGATCCACTGGCATGCATTCGATGTCCATTTCGAACCTAGACTTCGAATTGCTCAAGTGATCACGAGCCTTCAGCGTGGAGGGGCAGAACGTATCGCGATTGACTTGCACGAAAACTTGCCGCCGAGCAAGCATCAAACGCTGCTGTTGAGTCTCGGAGCGCCAGGTCGACAAGCCTTTGAGAAACCGACACGTACGGTAGACCTGTCGCAACTCGGGCTCAATCGTGAGAGTCGTCTGGAAAGGTGCAAGCGGGAATGCAAAGATTTTGCAGCGGACCTCGTGCATACGCACTTGCTGAGAAACTCGGAACTAGAATCGCTTTCGGAGTCGGGTATCCCAATCACGATGACCATTCACAATACCAAGTCTGGTTGGCAAGACCGATTGAATGGACTAAAGAAAGACGTAGTGGTATTGATGGTTGCGTGTTCGCTGGCCGTAGAGCAAGAAGTTCATGGCGATGTGAATGATATTCCGATTCGAACCGTATGGAACGGAATAAAACTGCCATCGTCGAATAGTGCGAGCGGGGAGCTTTTGCAAAGAGAGGACACGGATTTCGTTTTAACGGCGATCGCTAACCCTCGACCACAGAAACGTCTTGAGCGACTGCCAGGGATTGCCGCCGAGCTTCAGAGGCAAGTTCGACTGTCTGGAAGCGATCGGCGTGTCAAGTTGCTGATTGCAGGCGAAGCATCCAAAGACAACGAACTTGCCAAAGTTTCCCTTGAAACGCTCAGCTCAGCGATCGCCGAATGCGGCATTGAATCGCAAATCGAATTGCTTGGACCGGTAACCGATATTAGCGAGCTTCTGTCGCGGACGGACTGTCTTGTATCCGCCGCTGCGCATGAAGGTTTGAGCCTGGCTCACCTTGAAGCCCTTGCATGCAATGTGCCAGTTGTGGCAACCGATGTTGGCGGGACTCGCGAGATTGCATTGAAATGTTCGGGACTAAAGCTTGTCAATGTCGAAGCGACAAGCGAAGAGTTTGCGAATGCGCTGCTCGACGTCACACGAGCGCCAAAGCAAAACTTCAGCGATGCCATTCAACGTGATTTCTCGAACACGGCAATGACAGCCGCTTATTCACGGCTCTACCAACGCGCAATATCGTCCCAATCGCGAGGTACTGGCTCTGGACTGTTGCTGGTCATCAACAATTTTTCGACCGGAGGCGCACAAACCAGCGCACGACGCTTGCTAACTGGTCTTCGTGCGAAAGGTGTCGCCGTTCGCGCCGTCGTGCTAGAAGAGGCTCAAGATTTCCCAACCGTTGGTCGTCAGTCGCTCGCCTTCAAGGGCATCGATGTCATGGTCCTGCCATGCGCAGGTACCATCGACCCGCTCATCGCGATTCAGCCGCTGCTGACTTCGATCGATCGCGACCCTCCTCACAGAATTGTTTTCTGGAATGCAATCTCGGAATACAAGCTCCTCATTGCGGATTCGGTTTGGGGGATCCCAATTGTGGATGTCAGTCCAGGCGAAATGCTCTATTCCTCATTTGATCGTTACTGGAATCGAACGCGACCTGGACTCGCCTATCGCAACGGGCGAGACTACGGGCGCAGGTTATCCAAAGTAGTCGTCAAGTATGACGCTGAAAGAGCTACTGCCGAAAGTTACTTCGGAACTGAGGTGCACGTTGTCCGCAACGGAGTGTCCATCAAACCTGCCGTCAACTTGTTGCAACCCAAGCCTCAAGTTCTCATCGGAACGGTTGCTAGAATTAGTCAGCAGAAGAAGCTTGAGGAATTGATCGGAGCGATTCGCTTGGCGCAGGACAGACTTCCATCCTGTCGAATTCAAATTGTAGGCGGAGTCGAACGCGGAAGCGACGCGTACTCTACGCACTTGCGTGAACTCGGCCAAGGGCTCCCCATCGAATGGATCGGTGAGAAAGAAGATCCCAGCGAGTATCTTGCCACTTGGGACGTGTTCGTACTGATCTCCGAGCCCGCTGGCTGCCCAAATGCAGGCCTCGAGGCGATGTCACACGGTTTGCCACTCGTGGCTACCGATGCCGGAGGGGCTAGTGAACAAGTAGTGAATGACGTGAATGGCATTTTGGTGCCGCGTGGTGATGTACAACGACTGGCAAATGCCATTGTCCAATTGGCCAACGACCCTTTGCTGCGTGATAGGTATGGCACAGCCAGTCGTCATCGGGCATCAACTCATTTTGGAGAAGACAGAATGATTGAGGAGTACGCGAGAGTTTTCGGTGTTTGAGAGTGCTTAGGCGAGCGGCAGATTGAAAACTACCGTAGCTGAATTCGTAAGAATTCAGAACCAGCTGAATTCTCACGAATCCAGCTACTCTGCGGCCCTTGGCTCGATCCATTGCAACCGTTTCGCGGTCGGTACATTCTTGATCGTCTGACGTTTGCCGTTGGGCCATATGATTTCAGCTTGCTCGATCGTTTCATTTGGTGCGAGCCCGAAATGCAAATAGTACGGGCCTTGCGATAGGTAACTCCCTCCCCCAACAACGCTACGCGTGATGGATTGCTTGTTCGTCTTGAGCTGCACGGTTGCGCCTACCGCATCGCGATTCGAAACGGTTCCGACAAGCTCGATCAACAGCCAATTGCCGGCAGTTTGAGAATCATTTTGAAGAACAACAGAGGGTTGGTCTACAGTTGAAAATGCTAAGTCTAAATCGCCGTCATGGTCGAAGTCCATGGCAACGACTCCTCGCCCCCGCCACAATTGACCGAAGTAATTCGTCGATGGAAAGGTCTCTTTGACAAAGCGTTTCTTCCCCGTGTTCCGGAGGTAGATTTGGCTCTGAGCGGGGCTGCCCGTTGTCGTGTGCTTCATGACATGGCCATTTGCAATCACGACGTCTTCGTAACCATCCAGATCAAAATCTCCAGCGGTAGCTCCGAACGCAACATAGGTTGTTCCAAGCGACAAAAGGCCAGTCGACGCTGTGGCGTAGCGAAAAAAGTCATTGCCGTCGTTCTTGTATAGTGCGAAAGCTTGATTCTCGTAGTTGCAAACCCAAAGATCGGGCCGCAAGTCATTGTCGTAATCCAAGGAGCATATCCCCATGCTTCCTTGTGGAGTCCCCATGTCATCGGTTGCGATCCCACTTTGGACAGCCGACTCGACAAATGTCCCGTTCCCTTGATTCACATAATAGAAGTTGTTGGTCGTATCGTTGGCGACATAGATGTCCATCTTGGAGTCTCCGTTGAAGTCGGTTGCGATTGCGCCGAGTCCCTTTCCACCTTCTACCAACCCGCATTCTGTCGACTTGGGGGAGAACGAACCGTCTCCATTGTTGAAATAGATCACGTCCGAAAGAGCGTCGAAGATGCCTGGTGCGCACACATCTGGAATTCCTCGCGAAAGGCAAGCAGGGTGGTTTTCGAAAGACCAATTGACATAGTGTGCAATGTAGACGTCGCAAAAGCCATTTCCATCAAAGTCGCCACCTGCGGCACTGGTGCTCCAGACTTTATCATCGAGTCCCCACGCTTGCGCCGACTCGACGAAGGTCCCATCACCTTGGTTCATGAACAGTTGCAAGCCGCTATAACCGGTCACCAAAACATCGGCGAATCCGTCGGCATTCCAATCGCAAGCGATCGCGCCATGGGAATAGCCGAGGGTAGCTTCCATGTGAGCTAGATTCGTGATCTTTTGTAACTCTTTGGCGTTTCGGTTCCACCACAAATCGCCTTGAATTCCAGTGACCTTCTTGTCAGCAAGTTGCCCTCCGCCAGGGAAAAACAGATCATCGAAACCGTCGCGATCGAAATCCAGAACGGCGACCCCGCCGCCAATCGTCTCCAAGATGGCACCTTCGTTTGCGGCCTCGCCATTCTCATAACGCTGAACGAGACCGAGTGCGGCGGTGATGTCCTCGAACAGTACTTGCTGACTGGTCGCTGGCGTTTCTGTAGGTACGACTTGGGGGGCAGACGGCTTCGACGACTCGCATCCAAACAGAGCCATGGATACGAGTAGCATTACGTTTAGAAACCAAGCTTTTTTCGATACATTTCGACGTACGCCAAATTGAGAACGCTTTGTTAGCGGAACGGCGCAAGCCGTCCGGTGAGCGCTCCCCGGTTCAGGCGTAGTAACGCCCTGCCTTCGAGGCTCCGCCTCTCTTATCCTCGGAGCCAACCAGGCCACTGCAGGCAGAGCCTGCAATTCCAGAGGTTCCCTGGCAGAACCTGGGAACCAATACAACTCAGCATAATCGGTCGTGGAAGTCATTCCGCAATTCGTTTTCTTGGAGAAGAGGCCGAGGAGGCTGTGAAAAAAGTGTAGGACGCCCTTTTTAGGGCGTCGAAATTGGCCGTTTTTTGCAGTAACGGCGGCCTGAAAAGGCCGTCCTACGAATAAATTCACAGCCTCGAGGGGCTGGCGTGCCTAATAGGGTTTCTAATGGTCAAGGTTTCGGTCGATTCCAGAACACCTTTAATGCCCCCTTGATTTTTTTGTCCGCCCATTCGCCCACAATCAAATCGATTCGACCGTCTCGATCCACGTCGGCGGCCGTACAAGTCGCATGCAAACAGTGATCGCGTTCGATGGAATGTCGAACAAACTCAAGGTTCTCTTTTTGCTCCCACCAACAAACGGAATCGAACGACATCTTTTCTGAATATGTGTCTGAGTTTGGAAACAAGCCAGCGGCAGCAATATCGATATCGCCATCACCGTCAAAATCGCCGACCGCGGGTTGCATTGCCCCAATCAGCATTCCGAGTTCTCGTTGTTCCCACTTTCCGTTGCCTAAGTTTCGGATCCAACGCACACCATGAAATGGTTTGGGAATAAAACTATCAAAGATGTCGCCGCATGTATGAATCACATCGAGTCTCCCATCGAGGTCCACGTCGGATATTAAAATTGCGCTCGAGTTATAGGAAGGGTCTGGCATTCTCGCGATGACCTCTTTCTCGTATTTTCCGGGACCTCGGTTGTAAAGTACCTCGATCGTTTCATACTCTTGGCCGTAGGCGGTGACGATATCCGATCGCGAATCACCGTCCATGTCCGCGATTTGAATCGCGAGGATTCCGTGACGTGGATCGAGGACTTCTTCCTCAAAGCGAAGTGATTCCGGCGGCGTGTTTGACGGTGTCTGGTTTCGTAGCAACCGGAAACCTCCTGAACGGTTCCAACCAAACTCAGCTACGAGAACATCCAAATCGCCGTCCTCATCATAGTCGAATGGAACTGCCTCGACCGAGCGTGCCATGTTCTCTGCGATTACGTGTCGAACGACACTTCCGTCAGGCTTGCCAATCATCAGCGAAACGCATCCGAGTTTGAGGTCGCTAATGATGGTCGAGCCGATTTCTCCCACCAAGTAATCATTGCAACCGTCTTGATTCCAATCGCAAATGTTGATCCTGCAAAGATTCTTACCTTGAGCGATAGCGGTTGAGGGATCCAGTACAAGTTTTTCCGACGCGGGCATTTTTTGGAAATTAGGAACCGAATCAGGATTCCATCTTCGAAGTTTGCCCGTTGACATGTCCGAGAAAAGCAATGACTTCGTTTGCTCCTCCCACAGGATATGCGAGGTGAGCGACGAGGGCTCGTCAGCGGTTACCAAGGGGCTAGCAACAAATTGCACTCGAGACTCGAACGCAGGGATCTCTTCAGCACTTGGAACGAGCAGTTTTTCCGTTGAGTCACTTTGGTAGTAGCGAATGGTGTCGCTGACAACAGGCTCTACCAAGTCTGTGCGTCCTGACTCATAGTAGAAACGATAGCCACGTTCCACTTCCGCGGGCCATTTGGCTCGAGGAAAGGAATCTGGCGAAGGTAACGGATGGCAATCGCCACAGAATTGCCGGACAGTCTGGATGGCTATGGCATTGGTCAGTCTCCCAAGATCCTTTTTTTGGGGAATTTCCGGCTTAGGACTTTCGCAACCCATAACAAGCAGGCTGAGCCCAACCAGACATTTTCCCAAACCGGCTTTTCGGTGGCTCAGGGGACGGTGCCTAAAAGGAGGGCGGCTCGTGGGTGGGTTTCGGTCCAATGCGTACATTCCACATCTCCGCAGAGAGTTACTGACTAAACCATTATTCTACACCGACCACTACAGAGGGGAAGGTTGATCTTTTGTTGCAGAGCAACCGAATTCGCGATATAGGAGTTAACTCACTGGATCGAATCAAACTCGCCGTTTGCAGAGCTTTCCGGAATTAGTGGTTTGCTGCCAATGCGAAATCGATAGCCAGTCCAAAGAAATAGTGCGCAAGTCGTAAGGACGAACGCAAACTGAAATAATTCCATCGTAAAGAAAAGCAACAACTGTTCCATTTCTGTAAGCCGTTGCGAAGAAAACCCCGAACTCAGAAACCAATGAATGTAAACAACGATCGATGCACGCGTAACAGCCCAGGAAAAAAGCGATGCGATACCCGCGATTTTGTACCGACGATCGCCCTGTGCAAACAGTAGCCCCAAGCCAAACCAAAGAAACGAGCGCGAGCACGCTGATTCGATTGCAAGAATAGATGGGAAATCAGCAGCATCCTGCCCTTGACCGACCGAAGTCTTCCTTATTTGAATGTCCGCCATCAACAATACGGCAAATAGGGCCGTGATGCATAGTATCGTTGCTAATTTAAGTCCATGTGCAGCGAACGGCGGCTCGGATGCGGAACGTAGAGCAATTCGAAACCCACGCCGAATCAACTCGAAAATTAGCCAAACCAGGGCCAGCCTATAGCTCACGATCCAAAGCGCTAATGAATTCTCGTCTCCTCCCCATTTCAACACCAGCGCCGAAACGACACATGTGATCGGCACAATACGAGCGATAGAGCTCGGTGAGCCTGGACGAAAGCTCAACCAGAACACAATAGCTAGAAAAGCGTCGAACTGCGATTCCATCAACACCCTTCGAATCAAGTTGTCCCAAAAAAACGAAGTTGAGTACCACGGTCCGAATGAGAGAATGGATGTTAATCCGATGACAGTCAAGAAAGCGATTACCAGCGAAGCCGGTCGAGCTGAACTGATTCGCGAACTCCGCGATTGGGCGGTAGCGTTTTGAAGAAGCTCTTGTATCTGATTATCGTCCAAGGTCGCCCAGTTGCTTTTGAAGTGAAATGATCCAAAATCAGGACGATTACTTCCCTTCCGCGGCCCACTGCTTCATCAAAGCAATATTTTTCTCGACTTCTGCGTTCGGCTTTTTGACGTACTCCTGCATGTCGCTATCGTACATGGCAACGGATTCGAACCCTCGGTCTTGAGATCGCTCGATCCACTCGTCCAATTTAGCGCGATGCGATTCCAGTTCGGTTCGGTATTTTTCGTTCTCAGCGAGATTATTCACTTGCCATCGATCCGCACCATATTCGTAGAGCTCTTCCGTCGGACGAGTAGGGCTGAATAAGAGCTTTTCCGACAACGGTGAAAGTGTTCCAGCCATATGTGCCGCTCGAATCGCCTGAACGATCGCTTTACCGTCCTTATAGGCATTTGGCTGCAAATGCGGACGCTTCGGAAAGAAGTTCCGAACATACAAAAATCGATCTGTCCGAACACTTCGAATACGTTCGATCGTCTCATCGCATCGATCGCGTGCAGCAAACACAGCCTCACGAGTCGGATAATTGCTCGCGAGCAAATCACGACCTTGCATCTTCGCAGGAATGGGGAGCCCCGCAGCGGCCAGCGAAATCGCAGCGATATCGATATGCTCGACAAGATCGTCACGCACCTTACTTTTACTTACGCCTGGCCCTCGAATGACGAATGGAATGTGCGTACCCTCGTCGTACAAGAACTGCTTGCCCCGCGCGTGGCTGATGCCGTGGTCGGTCATGAAAATGACAAGCGTGTTTTCCAACAAACCTTCTTTATCGAGTCTAGCAATAACTTCACCGACGTGTTTGTCGGTCAATCGAACCGAATCGAGATAAGCGGCCCAATCGTCCAGAAGCACAGGGTCGCGAGGGTAGTATGGCGGCAGCGTGACTTTGGATGGATCGACCGTACTTTCGAACTCCTTGACGACGCGCTCCTGAAAGGCTTCGCGAGCTTGAACGGCCCCTTCTCGAAGTTTGCCGCCGTGAAGCTGCACTTGCATGAAAAACGGCTGCTTGTCGGCTCTGCCAGCCCAGTCATGGCTGTTGTACATTGCCGTGTCCCACTCGAAATTGTAATCCGTTTTGCCAATCGGATCCGCTGGTTTCTTATTGGCCTTGGCGGCATTCTTTGGAACATTCGGAATGCCCCGGTAGTCTTTGTCAACGAGTCCGCTCCCAATGCAGGTGAAGTATCCCGCTTTTTGGAACAACACAGGGAGAGGCGTCACGCCAGCTGACAGATGGATTTTTAATTCGCCCCGACCACTGCGATGATGGTGCGAACCGATCGATGTTTGATACATTCCCGTGATCAATGCCGAGCGGCAAGCCGAACAAACAGGTGCCGTCACATACGCTCGGCTAAAACGAGTCCCCTCTGCCGCTAGTTTGTCCACATTCGGTGTTGCGATCACGGTCTCACCGTAGCACGAAAAATTCGCAGACATGTCGTCGACGACAAACCAAAGGATATTAGGTGGCGTCCGATCCGATGGAGTGGTGGCAATAGATATGCCAGATAACAAAAACGAAAAGCATGTGAATAGGAGAGAGGTTCTTTGCAACAAGGTTTGGACCTTTTCAAGTTGGCGTCATTCGAAGTCGCTTTTGCCGTTGGTGAATTGTCTGGCAAAGTGACTCGGTAAGTATACTGCTGTCACCCTCCCGCTGGGAGGGTCGAGCGCAGCGAGGGGAGGGTGAAGTGCCAGCGGCAATTGTACAAGGCAGTTCACCCTCCCCGGCCTCTGGCCGACCCTCCCGGAGGGAGGGTGACTACGGAAACATGGGAGCAGGAGTCTTGGGGACCTTCACACAACACCGGATCATTGTTTGGCAGATTCTACGTTGAGCATGATGCTTTCTGAGTGGCTATTAAACTCCGGTGCATACATGCACTGAATGTTGGCCATACCGGTTGGGTATTGCCCGGCATGCTGGACTCGCACGGTATACTCGAAAACATAGGTCCCTTTGGGCAAGTAGTCGATGAAGAAGTGCGAGGCCGTGTCCCGAGTACTTTCATAATACGCTAGGCCATCTTGGAATCGGTAGCTGCTGAGCACATTCACGGGCTCCGTACCGCTCCCACGGTGGTCCTTCATATGGACATACTCCATGTCGCGATCGGTGCGCAAGGTGATTCGGCATACGATTTCTTCTCCAATGGATACGGCACCCGTAATCGGTTCGAGCACCGGACCGCTTTTGGTCAAAGTTCGCTTGAAGAGTGCCTTCTCCAATTTCAACGGCGTACCATCATGCGGCGTGATCTTGCTGATGTCCTCAAGGTATTGCCAATGGACGCTCCCCCAACTGACCCCTTTGTCGGTCTTGGTTAGCGTCAATTTGCCGAATTCCGGTTTGATCTCACCGCGAACCAGCTTCTGTTCGTAGAAGCCCGTACCGGCTTCGACATTTTCAGGCTTGATCGTTTGGTCGGCCAACTTCACTTGAACCAACGCGTCCGAGCCGAGCAGATTGTCACCTCGCAACAGTAAAGCGTAGACGGCATCGGCGGTCGCCTTGGTCGTCTTCCAGTCCTGCGTCTGCTTTTGTTTGAGCAGCCAGACCTTGCAATCCTCGACCGCGACTTTGTCGTTGGCCACTTCATCGAAGGCTTCGATCATGAGTGCCTGGGTCTCGATTGGGGCGCGATACCACCACCACGACAATTCGGTATCCCGCCAGAACATCCCCATCTCTTCGTTCGAAACCGAGCGTTCGCGAAGGCTTTTCATGATCGCTTGTGGGGTTTCGAGATCGCCGAGTCGTTGCAGTCCGATTGCGATGTGAGCTTCGGATTGCCGGCTGCCTACTTTGAGCCAATGGTTTTTCGATTGGCGTTTCCAGTATTCCAATGCGACTTGATGTTCTGCGGCAATAGGAATGTCTTTGAGAAAGAAACTGCGTCCATAGAGGTACATCGCCAGGATGGAGGAAAGATGGTTGTCCTCTGGATCGCGAGCATGAAGTCGTATGTCGTCGTAGCGTTCGTGCATCCAAGCGTCGAGTCGACCAAGTGCTTTCAAGGCAGGGGCCACATCGACAGGAACTCCCAATTGTCGCATTCGCCCGAAGCCAGTCACGATGTACAGCGATAGGTACTCGTTGTCGGGACCGCCTGGGAACCAGGGCCACATGCCACTGTCCCGTTGCATTTCGGTCAGCTTGCGCATTGTTCGTTCGACTTCTGTAGTTAAGCGATTCTCGTCAAAGAGAATACCAACGTTGCGTCGCGATTGGGATTCTCGATCTGCATCGCGCAACCAAGGTGTCTCCTCGATCATCACCGACTTGATGTCTTGGTTTTTGGAGAGGGGCGAAACGAGAGCGTCAGGTTGAATGTTCCGCCAAGTGTCAAAGACCCGACGGATTTTAGGATCGCTGTTGGCAATATGCTGAGCAAGTTGATTTGCATAAAGTCGATTGAAGGTCTGCTCGCTGCATTCATGTGGAAACTCCATCAAGTAGGGTAGCGCAAGAACCGCATACCAAGCTGGCTGTGAGACCATCTGAACGGTGAGTGACTGGCTCTTCAAAGTATCCGACTTGCCAGATTCAAGAAGCTTTTTGAACTCAAACTCTTTGGTGGTAATGCGACGAACTGGGAGCGGCATCGACTCGGTGACAAGGATTCGTTTCGAAAGGAGCGGCAGCATGCCTTCCTCGCCATCGGACAGTTTGTCTGTTGCGCCGACTGTTTTGTAGATGATTGGATAAGCACCATCGGGCACGTTCAGTTTCCAGTGATAACTCTTGGACTCACCCGCTGCAATCTCGAACGATTGCTCCTTGGCGGTATTGCCATAAGCTGCATCGACAGGCTGGTTGTCGCGAGCGTCGAACAGATTCAAAGCCACGCGGCCGGTTTGGACTTGAGAAGACTGGTTGCTTACTTTGACGCTAAATTCGAGCACATCTCCTTCACGCAAAAATCGCGGCGGGTTGGGCTGGATCATGAGATCTTTGGCCGTGATGACTTTGTCTTCGATGTAGCCGCTTCGCAGTTCCGTGTCGTGAGCAAAACCGAGGAATCGCCAAGTGGTCAACGCCTCAGGCATCGTGAATTCCAATTTGACATTGCCATCGGCGTCCGACAACAAGTTGGGAAAGAAAAAGGCGGTCTCGTTCAGATTTTTGCGTGCGGAAACTTGGCTAAGGTCTGGCCCATTGCTTGGGGGAGCAGCAGGTGGTTGACCGGGGACGCCACCGGAACCCGCAGAGGAAGCGAAGTCCAATGAAGATTCAGCGGCCGCGAGGTTCTTGGCCATCGGCGCACCTAACGCCATCTCATTCTCGGCCATCGATTCCATGCGTCGGCCTGGAACTCCACCCGACATTCCCATGGCTACCCCCGGCGCACCATACCTTCTGTAGTTCTGCATGGTCTGAACCTTGAACTCCGCCGGAAAATCTCGGTAACTCAAGTCGATGCCGATTCGATTGAAGCTCCACTGGCCACGGAAAGTATTAAGCCCCTGTGGATTGTTTTCGAAAGAGCTGTTCAAGCGGGAGTAGTCCTGGCGGAACATGCTAAATCGCTGCATCCAATGATGCGGCAGATACGCGTCGAGCGATGCGTCGTACATGGCTGCCACCATCTCGGCGGTCGCCTTCGAAGCGTTCGGACCGCTGACGGTCAGAGTGTACGTTTCTTTGCGACCAGGTTCTAGCTTCGAAACAAAGCGGTCCCATTTTAGGGTCAATTCTTTATTGGACCACGGGACGTCAACATGTCGCGATTCGAGATACGCTCGGTTCTCGCGCACAAAAGTGGAGCGCACGGTGAAGCCGCCTCGCATGCCTTCGTTGATATCTTGAGCGATGGCAAATTGAGTAGCGCCGGCTTTGGTCCAGAAACTCTGCAACAGCTTGCCGCGATGTTCCACTTCGATAAACGCTCGGCCGGAGTCATAACCTGTCCCCCAGATAGCAGCTAGTTTATCCCCAGGCTGCAATTCCCATTTCGGGGCAGCGAGTAAGTTGGCCAACTTAAGCCCTAAGTTGTTCGCAGTTGGGTCGACGACCCGAATATTCAATTCGGATTTGACAGGTTTGCCGTATTTGTCCTGGGTCTCGAGAACGGCCCGATAGAGGCCTCGTTCCAGTTTAATAGAGATGTTTTGCTTGCCGTCAGCGGCCGTGTCAAAGTCGCTTGTGGATGCGACATCTGCGAGCGCCCAGGAGCTTTGGTTCGCAGGGTCGGGGAGAATCGATGGAGTTGTGGTCTTGGCCGGACGTCCTTGGACACGTCCCCGTCCACGAGGCGCAGTTGGTGTGCGTTGGCCGAGGATATCTGGCCTCAATACCGAGGCCGGTTCCTTCAAGCGATAGACTTTGAGTGTCCCCTTGGCTGACTGCCCAACTCCATCGAGTGTTGTGGTTGCGATGGCAAATTTGATGTCACTATTGGCAGCTAGCCACTCGTTTGCCGTTACGTTGGCTTGCAGAGCGGTGTAGCCGACGGTCACCGAACTTGTTCCGGTCCGCGTTTCGCCCGTTGTGTCGGTTACGTCTGCGGTAATTTGGTAATTGAAATTCGGTTCGTCTTTTTCGGGGACGCTAGCGTCTGGTTTGGCTGCGAAGTTGACTTTGAAAGAACCGTCGGCTTCCGTTGTGGTCCAACCGTGCGTGATTTCTTGAGCGTTGCCCATCATGGGCGGGATTCGCCAAGAGTAACACGACATAAACCACATTGGCCATCGAACCTGTCGTGTGATACGATACCGCACTTTGGCGCCGTTGATGGCGGAGCCGGTGTAGCTGGTCGCTTTGCCAGTGATGGTTACTTCGTCATTGAGCTTGGTCGCTTCTTTGGGTGCATCGAGTGTGACGAGAAACTTCGGTCGCTTGTATTCTTCGACGCTGACGTTGGTAGTGCCTGTGCGACCGTCGTCAACAACAATTTGCATGCTGCCCGTACCTCGATCTCGCGGGGCGGTGAAGCTGCCTGTGAACGAACCAAACGCATTGGTTCGCAGTTTCAGTTGCTCAATTTCCTTGCCGTTGATATCTCGGAACTGGACCGTCACATCGCGATTAGGAGTCGTAACGTATTTGTCGAATTTGGTGTCGGCGGTCAAGCGAACGCCTTTGAACTGAATGGTCTGACCGGGGCGATAAATAGATCGATCGGTGAAGAGAACGAATTGAACAAAGTCTGTTGTCGGTTCTGATTGAAAGTAGGTCCGCTGTTCGTTTTGAGCAGCCAGCTCCTGTCCATTGGCGGATGCCAAAAGGAAGATGCCTCGGTCCTTGGTGGTCACTGAGAAGAGACCGTTCGCATCGGTTGTGACTGTGGCGGCCTCTTTGATACTATTGTTTCGATCTTCCCTCTCGAACGTTCGCACTTTGGCATTTGGAATCGATTCGCCAGTTTTGGCTTGGAGCACAAAGCCTTCGAGTTTCCCATTACCCCAAGATTGCCGAAGAACGACTGCGAGGTTGCTAACCCAGACTTCGCAGGCCGAGATCGTATTGTCGTTGTCCGAAAAGTCAGCATTGGCGCTAGCTAGAACGAAATAGTATCCAGGCTTGAGTTCTTTCGGTGCGGGCACGTCGTGGGTTGCGTCGCGATAGTCTTCGGTCGGCGGTAAGTCGGCAGACCAGGCCTGCGCCGGAACTTGGCGAATGAGTTGATCGCGATCTGTTTGGTTGAGAGTGTTTGGGGTCCACCTATCTTGGGTGAAGCGAGTTGTCCACTCGACCTTCACGGCGCGAAAGTAGGCTTTGGTTATATTGCGATAGGACACTCGCAATGCAGGAGTAGGATCATTCCAGACGCGTTCTGTTGTGACTGCAATGTTTTTGGCTTCGATGTCTGCGATCAGGTTTGCACAGAGTTTACCGCCGACGCTATCGGGAAAGGCATTCTTGCCTTGAATGGCTATTTCGCGAGCTTCTACGAGTTCGATTTCGCTTTGAAGGACAACAGCCCAGCGGTGACGGGCGGTGGCGGAAAGTTCGTGTTTAGCGTTAGAATCCGCAAATGCCTTGAGGGCTGCTTTATAGCGACTTCCTTTTTCCTCACCTACTGCATTAGCATGAGCGAATTGCAGACGGCCCAAGTCTGCATCGAGGAAAGCGCTTCGGTCTTTGTCGTCTAAGTGGATGGTCAGCAAGCGCTGGTAGAGCTGAATGGCTTTGAGTTTTGGCGAGTTCACGTCGGTGCTGTTGGGCCTCCAGGCGATGAAGTCTGCGGTTGAACCTAGCGCCGGGCTTCCTGCCTCGATTTCGAAAGCGTCTTCGGCTTTGACACCCGCTTGTTCGCCTGCCGAGTAAAAGTTGATGGCGGAAAATGCGATGAAGTCATAAAGAGTTGGGCGGTAGCTATCAGGCACAGTCCCTTTGGGGAACAAGATATCGTACGTTGCGATCGGAGTGGCTCGCAATTGAGCTTCGTTGGCCAGTGCCTTGGTGTAGCGCGAGTCAATTTCCGCGAAGAGTCTGGGCAGGTCCCAGGTTGTGAAGTTGTCGCTTGGAGGGGCCGTTGTTGCGGTACGTTGGCCAAATCGCCATCGGTTCTGTTCGAAATAGCTCCAGTAGAATTGGGCTTGGATCGCGTGCATGATCGGAAGCATTTCCGGGGTGGCTTTAGCGATTTCCGCTTGCATCCGTGCGATGTGTTCTTCGGGTTTTGCACCTTCGATTTGGCCTTCGAGAAGTACCCGTTTGGCAATGGCTTTGATCGCTTCCGGATAGGCTTTCTCGGCCAAAGCGGCTTCGACTATCGGACCGAGAGCTTCGATGGCAGATTTAGGGAGTCCTTTTTGGACTGCATCGTCAACTTTTTTCCACATAACGTCACGTTGAAGCTTCGGTTGTTGGGAGAGAAGTAAGCCGGACAAGCCCAGAATGACTAGCAGCAAAGCTGCGATGCCAGTGCGGATTGTGCTTGCTTTTGCGACAAAAACGGTGTGAATTGGTTTTCGAAACATATTCTGATATCCCAGGGAGCCCTTCAAGGCAACGAAATGTGAGGTCGAAACGAATTCGGTGGTACCATCATCCTAGCGGATCAAGGGTTAAACCGAAACGGAGTGCCTGTGGTGTAGACGGAACTGGGTGATCGCCAGTTCCCCAAAGCGACGACCAAATGTTTTCCGCGTTGACTCGTAGCTGGATTCGTAAGAATTCAGCTGGTTCTGAATTCTCACGAATTCAGCTACGGTAGTATTCATTCCGCCGCTCGCCTTATAATCTCCGAACGCGTATCGACTCTAAAATTCCTCCACACCTTGTATTGGGCTCAACTCGTGAAGTATTTTTCTTTTTTGTTTGCGCTATCATGTTCGATAGCAATCGCTGCCGACCCTGCCAAATCTTTGCCGCGAAGTAGTCCAGAGGCACAAGGGGTAGCGTCCAAGTCGGTCCTCGACTTTATCCAAACTGCGGACAAAAACATCGACTCGTTGCACAGTTTCATGCTCGTTCGACATGGCAAGGTCGTTACCGAAGGCTGGTGGGGCCCCTACAACGCGGCAACCAAGCATGAGCTGTATTCGTTGAGCAAAAGTTTTACTTCAACGGCCGTAGGGCTCGCGATTGCCGATGGAAAGTGTCAGCTCGACGATCCCGTTGTCAAGTTCTTTCCCGACGATGTGCCTGCGGATGCAAGCCCGCAGCTCAAAGCTATGCGAGTTCGCGATTTGCTCACCATGTCGACAGGCCATGAGTCCGAACCCAAAGTAGGACTAAAAGAAGCTTGGACAAAAACATTCTTGTCGCATCCCGTATCAAAAGAACCAGGTAAGCACTTTCTCTACAATACTCCGTCTACGTACATGCAGTCTGCTATCGTGCAAAAGCAAACAGGCATGACAACGTACGACTATTTGAAGCCGAGACTTTTTGAGCCCCTTGGGATCGAGGGAGCGACTTGGGGGATGAGCCCGCAGGGTGTTTCGCTCGGGGGCTATGGTTTAAGCGTTCGAACGGAAGACATTGCCAAGTTCGGACAGTTGCTTTTGCAAAAGGGAGCTTGGAACGGCCAGCAATTGGTCCCCGAAGAATGGGTCAAGGCTGCTACCTCCAATCAAGTCTCCACAGGTCGCGATACCAAAGGTGATTGGGGGCAAGGTTATGGCTACCAGTTTTGGCAGTGTCAGGGAGGCAATTATCGCGGTGACGGTGCCTTTGGCCAGTACTGCATCGTTCACCCTAAACACGATGCTGTGATTGCAATCACAAGCGGCGTCAAGGATATGCAATCCGTGTTAACTTTGGTTTGGGAAAAGATTGTCCCAGCGTTTCATGCGGAAGCTTTGTCTGTGGATGTGGATTCCGAAAGACAACTCAAGGACCGATTGACGTCCCTCACGCTGGCAACACCAACGGGAACGGATGGGACCGACAAATGGAGCTTCATCGAGAAGAAGCGGTTTGGCTTTGAAAAGAATCCCCAGGAGCTGGAAAGTGTTTCTTTGGAACGCAGCGGTGCCGGGGCAACGACGTTGGTGCTCAAGTACAACGGCGAAGAACAGCGATTGCCATGTGGTTTCAAAGAATGGAAACCCGCCAAGCTGAAGCTAGGCTCGATGCCAGAGCAACCCGTTTTTGTCTGCGGCGCATGGAAATCCGACTCGGAATTCCATGCCAAATTATGTCTCGTTGAAACGCCATTTGTGATTTCGCTGAAACTGGCATTCCAGGGGGAGGGGTTGGTTTACGACTCGGAATCCAATGTTGGATTCGCTCAGACCAAGCAGCATTTGGTAGGGCGAGCCTCAACATCGAAATAGGTTCCGAATTTAGTTTGCGTTTCACGAACCTTTGGTGAGTTGGCTTGTCCCTGCTCACCATGAACGAAACTGTCGAACCAAACAATGCAACTGCTGAACTCCAAATCGGTGAGCTCGATCCGTCGGGCTTCATTCGCATCACAGGCGAAGCGACTGGGCACATCGAAATTGGCGAAAGCCGATCACCGATCGCTGTCGTCGGAACGCCCGCGATCCGTGAATCTTTTGGGAATAGCTGTCTTGTGCAAGCCATTGCGGCAGCGAGCGCACCAGGCGTCAGTCGGTTTATTCTGAACCCCGACGCTCACTGGGGATATGGAGTCCCGATCGGCAGTGTGCTCGTTTCGCCAACACACATTTACCCAAGTCCGGTTGGTGTCGACATCAAATGTTCGATGAGCTTGTTGCAAACCGACGTCCCAGAGGAAGCGGTTGCGGATCCGACGGTTCGCCGACACCTGATTCGCGAGATCGAAGCGAGATTGTCTACCAAGCGTCGCGCTGCGCGGGGGCTAGCCATCAACGAAGAATCGGGATTTGAGGCAGCCGTGCATGGCGGGTCCAGGAAAGTTCTCAAGCACTTCGGAATTCCGGCGAACTGGCTCGACCGCTGCGAAGACACTCAGCATACCTCAAACGATGGCGACCACGATCGCTTGGCCCATCGGCTACATAAGCTCATTCGGCAAAACGTGATCAAGGACTTTGAAGACAAGAGCAAGCAACTCGGCTCCTACGGCGGCGGGAACCATTTTGGCGAATGCGAAGTCGTTCGAGTCGCAGCCACCGACGAGGCCAAGACACTTGCTAATGCATTCGGATTGCGTGATGGTCATGTTGCGTTCTTATCGCACTGCGGTTCGCGTGGGCTTGGCCATGCGTTAGCCACCAACCAATTCTTGTCCCTCAAGACCAAGTTCCGCAAACGAGGCTTAGATTATCCGAACGGCGACGCACAACTGGTTTACGCTGAGTTTGGCACGCCTGAGGCGGACGAGTACCTGATGGACATGGCGCTCGGTGCCAATTTCGCAACGGTGAATCACCTCATTCTCAATTCCATCGTGCTGGAAGCGTTTAACAAAGTCTTGCCGGGCACTCGAGGCGAGCTGGTCTATTACATCAGTCATAATATCGTAAGGCGTGAACGATTGGACGGCGAACTTAATTGGATCCATCGCAAGGGTGCAACCCGTGCCTTTCCTGCCCATCACGAAGAGTTGATCGACACTGCCTATTTTGAAACGGGCCATCCCATTCTGCTCCCGGGAAATCCAAGGGATGGTTCTTCGGTGATGGTTGCAAAGCCGGGCGCAAGTTTGACTGCATTCAGTGTGAATCATGGTGCAGGCCGTCGAATGAGTCGAACGCAAGCCAAAGCGACATTAGATGGTCGCAAGGTCAAGAGCTCCCTTGAGGAAGCGGACGTGATCAGCAACAACCGTAACTATCCGATCGACGAAGCGCCTGATGCTTATAAGGACTTCGCCGAAGTGCTCAAAAGCGTCGAACAAGCGGGCTTAGCGACTGAAGTCGCAAAGCTGCAAGCTCGCTTTGTGATCAAAGAATCGGGCGGCGAAGGGTAGAATAAATTAGGAATTGGGCTAAGCGAGTTAAGGCGCGCCAGATAGCCCGGAGGGCGATACATCCAAGCCGGTGGCGTAAGCCACCGGATAACTGATCCTCCAATGAAGAGCCCAGAGGGCGACACATTAAGGCCTTCTGAAATGTGTCGCCCTCCGGGCTCAATGCGAGTAAGTGCCCTAGACCGGTGGCTTACGCCACCGGCAGGGATATGCCGCCCTCCGGGCTTTAGGGGCGTAAACGAGAAGCATGTCGAACTTTCGTAAACTTTGGAGGAAGCTAAGTTGAGTAAACGCATTTTCAACGCAATAGCGAACTGTTAATACGCCAGCCCGCGGCGAGGGGGAGGAAGAGGACATTGCAATGGTGTTTGTCGCTTGCTGTTCGAGTACCTGTTATAATCTGCACATCAAGATCGGCCTTGAATAAAGCTTTGTGCATGCTGATCACACTGACGCTCATTCTAACATGAACACGATTATGCCCATTCTTTTGCCAGAATCGAATCGCTCTAATCGAACCTCTATGCCCGAATGTGAGGCTCAGGCCACCGCTCAAAATTTCTTTGCAATGCCAAGTCTTTTGAGAACCTTCGGGAGAGCGAGGCTCCTGCCGAGCTTTCGACGCTACGGTTCGGTAGGAGCCTCACCCTCCTTAGTAACGAATTTGATGGACAAATTTGTAAAAACCATGTTTGCAGTGGTAGCCTCACCATCCCGATTGACACCTTGGTTGGTAAGCTCATATTGCAAGATTTTGACAACGGCGATTTTCGCATCGACGCTGCTAACACTCACCCATTCGTCATTGGCCAAGTTAGATGACACGGATGCTCCAGTTATCCAACTGCGAGGCAAAGTAATCGTTCCCGACGGGATAGACCGACGCGAACTCAATTGCGAACTGGTCGAAAGAACTGAACGGCAATTTGATTTCGAGGTTACTCCGATAAAACTCAAGGACGACTTGACCTTTGAGACTCAAACCAAGGGGCTAATTTATCGCTCGGTTATTGTTGTGCGTAGCTTAAATAGGAAATGGCGAGGCGCTTGGTCTTGCTCGCAATTCGAACTGCACTCTAAGGCGAAGGAAGAGTTCGAATTGACGTTGCAGCCTGTCGAGCTTCGGCCAATCCAAGTCATTTACGATTCAAAGGCACAGGCAGGTGCCACTGTATTTATCAATGATTCACTGTGCGTTGAGCCAATGACGACAGATCAGGATGGGATCGTATGGGTCGATACTCTCGACGGTGCGAAAAGTGTTTCGGTGGTCGCTACCGCACAAGATCGGTTGGTTTCAAACTCTGAGTACGGAAAGTTTCCGAGTGATGGCTCTCCCTTTCCCGTTACCCTCAAGCGATGGGAACAAGACGCAGCTCAAGTCGTAGGAGTGGATGGCAAGCCCGTAGCTGATTTTCAATTTGCCTGTTGTAGCATTGGAAGCGACAAACAAAATACTAGCGACTTGCGGCGAGCATTCTGCGCTCGAAGCGGTCCTGATGGCTTTACCGCACCGATCTTGTTTTCAGATGAGCGGATGTATTTTGAAGTGTTTACGCCGAATATGCGTTTCGTTTCCTTCGACAAATCGACGGTTCCGCATAAGGTCATCGTTGCGCCAGTGCAGCCGAACGTTCAGGTTCGAGGCAAGCTCCTTTTACCAGATGGCGTTGGAAGCGGCTTATTGCTGTCTGGTCTCAGCTTTCAAAACGAAAATCCGAATCGCTCGTCCTCGTTTGATTGCCGAGTGAATGCTGACGGGACTTTTGTTGCATCAATACATCCTGAATATACGTATTGTGTCCACATCAAGGATGCAAAATGGGTGAGTGCTCCTTGGACGGGAATTATGTCTTCGGCTAAGTCAGACACGGCGAAGCCAATTTCATTGGACATTGTCGAAGGTGAAAAGGTCGAAGTGTTGGTAACGCGAGGCAAGGACTTTGCCCCCTATGGCGGTGTTTGGGTCAGTTTTACTCAATACCATTCCTTTTCCTGGCTGGAAGACGGAGTCGAGAAGCACGGAACGGGAGGACCGGGCGTGCCTGTTTCCACCGATGACGAAGGAATCGCTTCTGCCTGCCTTAGTCCCGGTGCAATGAAGATTTACATGAGCGACGACAACTGGAGAGAAGAGAAGGAAGCAACGGTTCGTTCAGGAGCGCCGACCGTCCTCAGCGTGCATCGGGACGAACCAGAATCGATCCCATTCAGCGGTCATGCAAAAATTGTGGATGCTGTCGGAGTGCAGATACCATTGTCACAGATCAGCATCGATTTATACTTGCACGATGTGTACCAACCGACGGCAAAGTTGGTTGTTGACAACGATGGAAAGTTTAGGGGAATCGCAGCCAAGCCGCGCATTGCTCTCTTGGCTCGAACCAAAGACACGCAGTACAGCGGCGTTCTCGTTGTCGATCTGGAAGCAAACAAGGAATCACCTCTAAACTTAGAATTGCATCGATCCGTATCCGTCTTGGGAAGAGTCGTCGACCCTGATGGTTTTGCATTGGCAGATGCTAAACTGGAGTTTGGAACCCGACCGACCATTCTTTGGCCAGTAAAGGAACCCTTTGGTTCCAATGTTTTTCACACGGAGAATCTCTTTGTTACGACGGATAGTCAGGGAAAGTACCGCTTTGAAAGTGTTTGCAGCGGCATACCATCAGCGATGTTTGCTACCTATCGAGATGGCGATGGCAAAACGGTTCTCTACGAACATTCCTTTGAACCACCGACGGCATTAATTCCGACCATCGTCATGCCAGAGGTAAACATGAATTCTCGGTCGATGGAGACAAGAATCAAAAACCGAGTGGATAGCTCGAGGCTGATCAATTCGAATACCCTTCTCGTCTACCACGGCTCCGACAAAGCAGCCGTTGGGATGGTAAAAGGGCTCTTCGCAAGAAGCAACGTCAAATCGACGCGTGATTTAAGCCCCTTGGTGATTTCGGACTCGACGATTGCCGAGAACCCGTCGAATTCGGTATGGCTAAAAGAACAGGGATGGAGCCTTTCCAATTCTCAAGAGCTATTGCTGGTCCTCTTCAACCAAACTGGTAAACCCATTTTCAGCAAACGCATCCAAGCTTCGGACGACATCCTTTCGATTGGCGAAGTCATCGAGTCGACGCAATTGCAATTAGCCGATCAGTCTTGGGACGCACAGGCCCGTTTCGATAAGTCGTTGGAACTGGCTCATCGAACCAATCGCGATGTTTGGATTAGCTTCGTCTCGACTCGCCATCCCGCGTCGATCGCACTGCTCCGCTGGCAGAATGAGAATCGCAAGGAACTGGAAAAATACTTCGTGCTGATGCCGATCGATTGGTTTCGTGACAAAGATGCTAAGGCCATTGCTGAGCGATACACTATTCCTTTAGATCAAGATGCTGGCTTGGTCAGCGTTTTGGTTAACAAAGAAGGAGTATTGCTGGAAGACACTTCCGGCGAATCACCTTACAATCGGATGCGGCCTTCTGAGTTTATCGACCGAGAGCGAATGGGGAAGCTCATGAAGGCCGCAAGTTTGCCCATCGACGAAGCACAATGGAAGGCGCTGGTTGATTCGATGTAGATGTTTGGTAGATGAGGTTTAGGCTGATTCCGCGGTGCATGGTCACTCTCGGCAAGAGTGACCCACCGTGGGGCATACCTGCCAGGTGTGCCTCTTAAATTCGCTCGTCCACTTTCAATTGGCTTGAGCTCGCAGTTTGTCTTCAAACCACTGAAGTCCTTCGAATTCATCTTTCATGGTTGAATCCACTGCGTTGGCGACCGACTCTTTCGGGGTGCTTCCGCCAGCTTGAGATTGCATTTGATTGGCTACTTTCTCAGTTAACTCCTTCCAAGCTGTTCCGTATGCTGTCCGTTGCTTCGGGGAAAGTTTCCAGTTTAGGGGAGGTGCTTGATAATCGGATGGTGGCGTAAATGGAATGACTATGCTGATCACTTTGCTCTCGACTTCTCTGTCGGCAACTGGTTGGGTGCGATTATCTGCATCAAGTTTCGATTCGCTCGCTAACGCACTTTTGACTCTTCCTTGCATCGCGTCTTTCAGTAGGCGCAGCTCGATCTCACCCCGTTCACGCTGCGAAGTGATGCGAACATTACTCATCGCCATTAGCGGACCAAACGAAGCATACTCCCAACCGGAACCGGATAGGCCAGGATCTGTGGGGCTTACCAAATGGTCCTCCAGCGGTGGGTTATGCTGAATGCGGATAATGACGTAGCGGCGATTTGAGTTTTCCTTTCTCATGGAGTCGATGCGAATAAAATCGAGGGCGGTCAAAAGCCCCTCGTTGTCCACGTATCCCCCATCCACTATGTGCCCCAACGGAAGCGTATCTTTTGCGGGCATGGCCGCCGCAGCTGCATAAGGAAACGTTGCCGATAATCGCACCGCCGTCGAAATTGGCAAATCGAATTGCTCGTTGGCAATCGACAGAAAATCGATTGCCTTCGCTTCGTCCGGTATTGAGTCAGCGTGCAGTTCTCCCGAAAGACGCGCATGGCTGCTAGGCTGAAATTGAATGGTCGAAAACAACACTCTACGCCCAGTCTCTGCCTCAGTTGCATTGAACACAACGTACGGCATCCTGCCCGAATCTGCTTCCCTTTTCCATGAGTACAAGGTTTGGCCATAACCTGAACCGATATCCATTCGTCGGAGCCAACGTCGCTCCTGGACCATTCCTCGGTCTTCTTGAATCCAATTCCCGATGAAGAGCCTCGACGTGTCGGGAAACAAAGCCCCCCAAGCTAGGGCTTCGAGACTCGATGTGCTTGCTCGTCGAAATGTTGTCGTGATGTACTTTTGAAATCGCGCATCCTGCATTCCTTTGTCCAAGTCTCCCCTCGAACTGAGTACCGCCGCGTTTTCCAGGTATGGAAAATGATCCAAATAAAACATGGCTCCGACGGACCCTCCCGAAACAGCGCTGATCAGTTTAAGACGACTTGAAAAGCGTTCCTTGTATCGATCGTGAAGTCCTGCCAGCACTTGAGCTGTCCACGCAGAAGCATGGATTCCGCCGCCAGGCGCAACGGCAATAAAAACGTAGTCGTCCTTGTTTTCGCCGTCCTCTTGGACCAGTGACTCGGTGGCTTCTGATTCGCCCTTTCCAATTGGATTATTCTCACTACTGGGCCTTCGCTCAACGCGTACAACCGGAAAACGATGATCAATTCGCGTAAACACGTAACCGCTCACCAATAAAGTCAGGACTGCAACAAGGGTCGGCGTTCGATAGTAGTCCAGGAAGTAAGAAGTGGCCGACAACACCATCGACACCAGTGTGATCCCGAATACCAAGTAAAAAGGGGTAGTGAATGCATCCTCAGGCGTCATTTCACTTCCAAACGAACACGCGTAATACACCACATAAAACGTAAACAGAAGAGCGAAGTCGATAAACAATTCGAAATGGCCAACCTGAAAAAGTGTCTTTACTCTCAGAAACCGAAGAGACATAAAGAGCCGAAGGCTCTCCCAAAGTGGCATTTTGAGAACAGGCTTGCCACCATTCTCCGGCTCCATCGCATGATGCAGCGATGCAGATAACAAATAGATGACAAAATAAAGCACGAAGCCCAAAAGCAATCCACCGAGTCCACGTTCAAACGTAAACGAGGGATCGTCGCTAAAGGATGCGTCACTACTCGCTTCATGCATCGAGAGTACCCAACATGTCAGAGGCAATGAGAGGCCCGCGACCAAAAGCAAACCCGTCTGCAACCAAGTCCAATTGCGAGGATCCGCCACCACGACGGATGTTGAATCAAAGCTCTGGTCTCTCGTATCGATATAACGATCCTGCGATTGGCGAAACACGATTGCCATCTGTTTGAGCAAGACGGTCGCACAAACCAAAGACATAGCAGTAATCGAGGCCATTTGTTGCACATTGCAAATCAAAAAACCATTTGCCAAGATCGTGGTTCGAGTTCCCAAAGGTCCAATAAACACAAGTACATTTGCAAAAGCAATTGGAAATCTGCACAACCATAGTTTTCGAAGCAGAAGCTTAGGGGATTCCAGGCACTCGAAGAAGGCTTCTCGGATTTTAGACATGGACAGCTCGTTCCCTAGGTTGATTGTGACGCGATCTTTAAAAGACTTAACATCAACTATTCTGGTGGATCACAGTCGCTACAAATCAAATGCAATTAATGCAAAATCAACGCGATTGATGGCTGTTGCCCAGCGATGCTCAATGCCATGTGATGTTAACTGGCGGCCGTTCAGATATCTAGCTTCGACTACCGTTTTTTCCTCATCATCTCGGATTCATTGGGATTGGGCTTGAGCGTTGGGGACGCCACTAAAAATCCCCCTCCCCCAACGCTTCGCGGATCTCTCGAACAATTGCCGTACTCGTTGGCTACTGACTGACAATGGGGACAGGGTTTTTCGTCAGGAATACGCCAGAACGTCTCAAGCAATACAAAAAAAGAGCGGTCACTCCGCAGAAACTCCATGAGATGAAAGTGAACAACCAACTCTCCTCCGAACTCACGGTACCCACACGCCACACAAAGACCAAATTTATTAGCGTGGGGCAAACCAATGCCCAACCGAAGATCATCAAATAGATTGCTCCGTTATGCCTAAAGACTTTCGCCAATATCCAAGCGACAAGGAGGCTGGTAATCAATGCTGATGAAAAGGCACCTACCGAAACAAAACATGCAATGTCAAGGATTTCCTTGCCTGATAGTAGTGGCGTGTAAATCCCGGTTCTCGTGACAATCAGAAAATGGATTGCTAAGATCCCGGTAAGAATTAGTAGAAATCGGATACTCATCTGCATGTTGCCACCCTTCGTCCCTATGGATATCAACTGATCTTCAAGTCTAGTACGAGTGAACAGCGAAGCCACAAGGTGAAGAACCAACGAGATCAGAAAGAAGTCGGCGCACGTTGTAAGAACACGCAGATCAACGCATCCAAGTAGAGAATTGCGCCATTTGTGGGAAAGAACGAAAGGGAAAGTCGAGAATAGAAAACTCCCAAGCAGTGCTGCTGAACAGCCAATCAACAATCGCCATGACACCGGAAATGTCCCGCGAACCATCCACAAGGAAAGCGTATTCAGCCAAGCACCGATTACCGCAAAGTCCCAAACCAGGAGGACTAGGTTTTCACCAGAATCAAACAAGCCCGAAAATTCGTGTATGGCAGCGATTGCCGCGGGTGAAAAAAGCAGGAGCAGCCAGCAACGAATGGCATACCACCGAGACGACTTCAGAGTGGGAGCATTCACAAACGTCTGTGTGGTCGCGTCGCTTCCCTCGGCAGAAAACTTGGCCGACAGACAATGGTTCACTGCTGAAGTCAAGCCGGCGAAACGATAACGACTATCAATGTAATGTTCGATAACGTAAAAGGCAAAGTAGTAAGCTCGGCAGAACGCCCAAATGGCGATCAGAGCGACAACGAACACAGAAATGTTGCCGGTGAGCAAAACAAGGATACCGAGAGCCATTAAACCCAAGACGACAAACAGCGAACCTTTGATCCAAAGCAATCGCGGGTTCTTGATGTCGTTCATTGCGGTCTTCCCAAGTAAGGATTCTTGACCGAATCTTTATCATCGCGATGGTTCTAGCCCAGCACGGTAAAGGATTTAGGGGCTGATCTCTTCAGTGCAAGGTCACTCTCGGCAAGAGTGACCCACCGTGGGGCACACCTGCCGGGTGTGCCTCTGAAGTTGAAACGGAAAACTGTACTAGACGTTTGCCCACTGGCGATTCTTGGCGCTCGATAGCACCGCGTCGCATACCTTTTGCGTCTCCAATGCATCGCGGAACGACGGATGAGCTTGCTCGCCAGTTTCCAGGCTCTTGAGGAAGTCAGCAACTTGGTGGATGAACGAGTGCTCGTATCCGATCTGCAAGCCAGGTACCCACCAATTGCCCATGTAGGGCTGATTGCCATCCGACACGTGAATGCTCCGCCAGCCTCGCACGATCGATTCGTCTGCGTGATCGAAGTACTTGAGGCGGTGCAGGTCGTGCAGGTCCCAGGCGATACTTGCATGCTCGCCGTTGATCTCAAGCGTATACAACGCCTTGTGCCCTCGAGCATAACGGGTCGACTCGAACAGTCCCAGCGAACCGTTGTCGAAGTGGCAGAAGAACGAACAGGCATCATCGATACCAACCGGTTGCTTCGTGCCGGTCTCGGAGTGCATTCGCTCTTTCACAAACGTCTCAGTAACTGCCGAAACGTCTTTGATGGAGCCGTTGAGCCATAATGCGGTATCAATACAGTGGGCCAGCAAGTCGCCAGTGACTCCGCTGCCTGCCGCTTCGACGTCCAACCGCCAAGTGCCTGCTCCACCTTGTGGTACGTCAGCGTTGATGGTCCAGTCCTGAAGGAAATTCGCACGATAATGGAAGATTCGGCCGAGCTTGCCGGAGTCGATAATCTGCTTGGCTAGCGTGACAGCAGGGACACGGCGATAGTTGTACCAAACCATGTTGGCAACTCCGGCCTTTTCGACGGCTTCGCACATTTCCTCCCCTTCGGCCGTATTCATGGCGAGAGGCTTTTCGCAAAGAATCATCTTGCCCGCTTTTGCAGCTGCGATCGCGATTTCTTTATGGATGTTGTTCGGCGTACAAATATCGACGGCATCGATATCCGATCGTTCCAACAACTTTCGCCAATCGGTTTCGATCGATTCATAGCCCCAAGTCGCTGCGAAGGTCTTTGCTTTGTCTGCGTTGCGAGCGCACAAGGCCTTCATGACCGGTTTGTATTCCGATGGGAAAAAGTGATTCGCTTGAGCGTAAGCATTCGAGTGTGCTTTGCCCATGAACCCATAACCGATCATGCCAATGCGTAGTTCTTTCATCTGCTTCTATTCTGGTTTGAGAGTGAGTGTGATTGAGTGAGTGGTAATTTCGCGGGACTGGACTGGATTACCAACCGTGTGCATCGCGGACGCGAATCATGGCGTCCAAAATGGAATTCCACGTGGCTGGCTTTTCGAGAGTCGCATTGGGGAACATACAACCGTCCCAGCAGATATGCTTGATGCCACGCGACTGAGCATCCTTGAGCCAGTATCCTGCGCATCGAACAATGTCCAGCTTGCCATTTGGATCGTCGGCTGGGCAGTGTTTGCCGGTCTTGTCGTGCGAGCCGGCACCGTGAACGTTGCCGTCGTTCTGGGCTACGTGGAAATCGATGGTCCAAGGCCGAAGCTTGTCAGTCATCGTTTCATAAGCGGCATAGAACTCCGCCTCCGTGTATTCGCTCTTGAGCAGCGCGTGTTCCGGAGCGTTGTAACCCATCAAGTAGAGATAGGTGTGAGCCAAGTCGGCTTGGAAGCCCAAGGCCTCAGGCATTCCGACTCCCTCAAGTACGTCGAGCATGTCCTTCCAGCTGTGCATACCAGCCCAACAAATCTCGCCTTCCGCAGCCAATCGCTGGCCGTGATCCTTAGCAATTTGGGCCGCCTCTTTAAAGGTGTCAACGATCTTTTGGGTGTTGGCTTTCTTGTCCTGTCGCCATTTTTCGATCCCAAACTCAGCGCTGTCGATTCGAATGACACCGTACTTGCGAACACCGTGTTTTTCGAAAATTCCAGCGATGCGGCAAGCCATTCGAACTGCCGAAAGGAATTTTTCTTTGGCTGCAGCGTCACCCATGGCGGAGTCACCGACTGTGCCTGGCCAAACCGGTGCCACGAGCGAACCAACGCTAAAGCCATGGCTCGCGATCAAGTCCGCAATCCGATTCAGTTCCGCATCGCTGGCGTTCGGGTCTGTATGCGGGAAGAACAGGAAGTAGTCGATCCCATCAAATTTCTGGCCGTTCACTGAGGCGGCTGCGGTCAGCTCAAGCATATGCTCAAGGCTGATCGGTGGCTCCTGACCTTCTCCGTCCCCCTTTCCAACCAAACCCGGCCACATAGCGTTGTGAATTTTTGGAGAGGACTTAGTAGGCATACAAACTCCGGTGTCTCTTAAAGTTAAAGGTGGGATTGGTGTAGCTGAATTCGTGAGAATTCAGATCTTGTGAAATTGCTGAATTCTCACGGACCATGAGCTAGCTGAATTCTCACGAATCCAGCTACGAATCGCGGTTTTACGATTGTGTTTTCCATGCGCCGTTGAGCGGCATGTTGGCATGAGCGTCTGGACCGAAGTAGCGCAGCCCCACGAGTGGCTCGCTTCCGGTGTTTTCGATCTCGACACCTCTCGATGCGGCATCGTGACTGATGAACACTTCGTCTTCGGTGTTTTGTCCGAATCGAATCATGGCTGGGGTTTGCAACGCCAGCTTGCCCATTCGGCCCTTGCCCTGCACAGTGATCCAACCACTAGCGGCATTTTCTTTGAGGATGCAGCGGGCGCCTGGCTCAACGGTCAGCTCTTTCGCGCTGAACAATTGCTCTTTGTCGATGTGACCGTAGACAATCCACTTGTCGGTGTAGCCATCGCCGCTCATTTGCTTGTCTGTTACTGGCTCAATGTAGTTGCTGTCCTTGAAATGGGTATCAACGTTCTTTTCCCAATCCAATTGTCCGATGATGAAGTCGAGGTCTTGGTGTTTTTCTGGTGGCATATCTTTAACCAAGAGCGACCAAGGAACATAACGTCCCTCGACAATCGATTGGTACATCCCGAAGACGTCGCTGCCCCATTGAGGCTCGTACGTGCAAAGGGAGCCTGGAGCATGCAAAACGCCAGGCGGAATCAGCCAACCGGTTCCTCGTTTGAGGCGATACGCTCGTGAGAGATCGAGGATGCCGTTATCTCCCTTGTTCCAGTTTTCCAAGCAGCGGCGCAGGTCTTGTTTGGTTGTGCCGGGCTCTAGCCCCATAAACGTGTAGGAGAAGTTGTTGTCGACGTTGTTGTATTGAGGTGGGAAGTAATAGCTTTCAGGCTTGCCTTCTTGACCAACCAACTTGGCATCCTTTTGCGATTGATGCATGTGGTGAGGGATGGGGCCCATGTTGTCGAAGAATTTCGAGTAGACCGGCCATCTCGAATACTTTTTGAAAATCGAATCGCCGACCAGCTTATTTCCTTGTTCTGCAACGGCATCCTTGAGAAGAAACTTCTTGCCTTCGAACAAGCAGAAGCTAAGTCCTTCGTGCCAAACGCGGCCTTCGTTTGCGGCTTCGGTGGTGCTTGAGAACCAGCGTTCATCGATCCCGCCGCGGTTTGCACCGAAGGCATACAAATCCCCAGGAAACAATTTGATGCGGCGTCCTGGGTGCAAGAAGCTTCGCGGGACCCAAGTGGGTGTCAGTCGAAGCAGACCATCGCCAGCATCCAACGCTTGGCCGAGGATTTTCGCCACATTGTCCGCGGAGACCAAACCGTCATCCAAACCTGTTCCTGCCATGAAGCCACTCTTAATTCATTATTCGGGAAATTGATGTTGTTCGAGGAAAGTTGGCGTGTTCCACCGTTTGGGGGTCGACAGCACCACAATCCGAGATTTAAGGCCCTGTTGTATTCCGAAAAGTCCGCATTTTCAAGATCCCATCTGGTAGAGTAAAACAATTGTCCCAATCGCTTGGCGGGCCCTTTTCGGGTGACAGCCCTGACACAGCCGAAAAAAGTAGCAGGCACGCTCCGCCGTGCCGTCCGCTGGAGTGAATTGACAATGAGGCGGATTGAACCTTGAACGGTTTGGAATTGCGATTCTCAGTTCAGAACGATTGAGGACAATCGTTTTACACTCTTACTTGGAAACTCGGAAAACCATGACAAACGTCGATCTCGAACAATTGCTGGATTCGCTCCGCCAAAATCTTGCTGACAATTCCGCAATCGACGAGCAAGTCGCTGAAAAAATGCGATTGCTGGTGGAGGATATCCAAAATACGCTCACGCGATCCGCTGCCACATCGGAGCCAGAGGCCAACAATCCGTTGCTGGCTGGTCGAGTTCAGGAATTCATCGACGACTTCCAAGCCCACCATCCGCGGCTTACGTCCAACCTGTCGATGATCGCTGAACGATTAGCGGACATGGGGATCTAGAGTAAAGCGATTGTCCCAATCGCTTGGCGGGCCCTTATGGCAATTTTTGAAGTAACGGCCGTGAGGCGGATTGTACGTTAACTAATTTGGAATAGCCAATTCTCAGTTCCGAAACGATTGAGGACAATGAATCCTGTAAAGCCGTCATTCCATCGGTGCGTATGATGAAAAGGGTAACCTTTCCATCGCACGAGGAGACTGGCAATGATAGCAAAAATCGTAGGGCAGTTCGCAAAACAAGCGCCCGCAG
>JANPHB010000072.1:0-123836 GCA_031424235.1 Pirellula sp. | reverse complement strand
CTTGGCGTTAAACATTCTGCAAAAGGACACTACGATTAAAGATGCAATTCGAGGCAAGCGTAAGCGATGTGGCTGGGATAACTCTGCGATTGAGAAGCTACTCGCAGGTTATTCATGCTGCTAACGTGCGATTGCCCTGCGATTGCGGCCAAGCTCGATTACTGGAATGTTGACGAATACTATGTGACGATTCCAGATTTGGTTGAGATTGACCCTAGTGGTTTCGATGACTACATCATTTTTGATTCGGAAAAACGCACAACTACAATTCGATCTCTGCCGATTGATTTTTCTGCTCCGTATTTGATTAGTCAATCGCCGTCATCTGTTGATATCGACAGTATTGAAGCTCCTACCAAATGGTTTCACACACAAAACCAAATTGTGTCCGCCGTCCTGCTTGCCGACTTGGCAGGCCAGTTAAACGCCGGTGGAGTCCGGCAAGGGGTTTATGGGGTTGCTCAGATTGTTGACGGCGCTTTGGTTTCTGGGGTGTCTTACTTAGAAGCCGCGGTGGAGGTACTGAATGGTCAGCGGCAGAATTTCAAAACTGGCGACCTGATTTACATGAAATGGGTTGATGATGTTGCAGGTGGAACAGCTCGAGAGGGATGGGTTATTTGTGATGCTCCATGCTCAGAACGTCTAGAACAGTTCCAAATGTTGACTAACTGGGAATACGGGAAAGCATGGGCGCAATTTCAGTTGGTCGATGAAACGGCCCCCTATGGCGTTGGGATCGTGGAAGACCCGCAAGGCATCTTTTCAGATCAACTGAGCATGGGCAAAAAAGGATTGTCAATTTGGACATGCCGAGGCAGGCATTTTGTAATCCAGGCAAGATGCAATCAAACGTTCACTGTCCCGACTCTTGGCAGTTGTGTTTGGGGGTCCGAGGGTGATCCGCATTGCGCCCAGACAACTTCGGCCTACTGTACGCTGCTTGGCGGGACATGGACTAGCGGAGGTTCGTGCTAATGGCTGGAATGCCTTGCGTCGATTGTTGTGAGTGCTCATTTGCAGAAGGTGAGCTGCCTAATTTAGCTATTTCTGGCATGCATTCGTACACAGGCTGGTCAATTGTTGGATGCTGTGCGTCGATGGAATTCGAGTACGACACGGAGCAAGCCTACGTGAAATACGATGGCGGCGATGTTATGTCTTACGACAAGACTACTTCCAAAACCGTTGAAGTGTTTTACTACCCAGAAACGTGTGGGCAACGGTTAAAGGGTTGGGTTATTGCTGCAAATTCTGGTGGGTATCCCGGTGATCATTACTATCCGGACGAACCAGCGTACACTGGATGTTGCCCTGATCCGGTAACGCTGAATACTGCAACGGTTTCTACGCGAGTACGTGGCGGGAGACGTTTCGTTCTGAGAATTCGGCCAGATCGAATAAAAATCACGATTCAGAAGGCAACAGTAACCTGCGGCTATATCACATCAGTTAAATACGTTGTCACTTCCGAAAAGTCCTACGTGGGTGCTTATCAATACGTTGATTATCAACAAACCTCAATCACTCACTCGAACAGTAACAGCAATCTATGTTGGCAAATCCCTGATTCGACGACAGGCGTCTATCCGTTTGATATTTCGACCTGGAATCCTGGGTATGGTTCTGTATCAACTGGCTTTTCATTTTGCGCTAGGCTGAATCTCGATACCCTGCCAACTGATTTGTTTACATTCTCAGTTGGTCAAACTGGCTCTGCGTGTAATTCACCGATACCCAATTGCGCACCTTGCAACTTCAAGTCGGAAGTTTGTTTTGACTCAGGCTTGACGGGGATAACGGAACCATCGACCGGATTTTGCACGCCCCCCACGATTGGAACGCAAATCTACACGCTATCGCATGCGCCAAAATGCGGTCAGCATCGTTGGACGTTATTCGATAGAGGGAACGCGCCTCCAGGGGACGGAGGCTACATATTCCCTGGCATCCTGCGGGCGGACGATGCTTGTCTAGTTTTTGCTGGGACCTCGTACCCGCCAGCAAACTGCGTTCGTAATTTTTCTTACGTTGGAATTGCTGGCGGCGGAATGGTCAATGCTTCTGATTTTTACACTGGATCACTTGCCGACCCAAACTGCGATGTGTGGTCATTGACGTGTGACCTCTGCTATACCTACAGTGCGTTTAACACAACGTACGAAACTGATGATCCTGGAACTATCACTTCAAACTTCAACGCAAGCAACGCTTACGCGAGAGTCGTAGCAGCGTCGGTTTCACTGACTTGTAGTGGCTACGTTCGACGAACTATTTGTGTTGCATTTTCGACATGGAGGATTGCAGTGGTATGACACGACACACTATTTTCTGTCCCGATCTCAGCGAATACAGCATTGCCATTTCTTCTCCAGTGCAGTTTCGGGAGTCGGTGGAAATCCCAACTTTCGAGCAAGTCCAATTGGATTTGTTTCATGCACTTTGGGATGAGATTCACATAAAAGAAAACCCGACCATTGAATGGTTTGCGAGCTGGTGTTCTCGAGTCCCAAATTTTTCCGGATGTGGTTGCGGCGATTTTCTTCAGGATTATTGCATTGCTAATCCACCACGTTTCGACGACTGGCCTTCATGGTCATGGGAGCTGCATAACGCGGTCAACGTAAAAGTAGGACGGAGCTTGTTTTCATGGGTTGGGTTTTTGTCGCGATATCCAAGGCAGCAATCGCCAATCACCGACCTAATTGCCGTCACTTCCTTGGCCCCGCATCGGCTTGAACGCCAGTCTATTGTTCTCGACAATTGGATGAAATTTGGGCTAAAGATAGTTTCGGTGAACACGTACGAGGAATTCGAAAGGATCGAGAAAGACTACCCGCAAGTTTCGGCATGGATGCACTCTCCGTACGATTGCAAGACGCAGAGAATCAATTCCCTCCTGGATGTTTCAACGCGATTGGACTTGCCGGTACTTCTCATCAATTCGGATATTGAGATTTACGGCGAACAATCCCGGCTGATCGATCTAGTTCGGGCTCGCAAATCCGCGATTGGAATCCGGCATAACTACGATGTGCAGCCAGGCGATGCGAAGCAAGAAATGTGGGGGCTCGATGCTTTCTTGGTTTACCCCGAACAAGTCCAGCAATTTCACAGAACGGATTTCGCAATTGGCGTACCCATGTGGGATTGGTGGCTTCCATGGGAATTAAATCGCGTTGGTGCGGAAAGTGAATGGATTGACGAGCCATTTTTCTTCCATCAAAACCATCAACAGACATGGAGTGACGAAACCTGTGTTCGCCAGAAAGCCTATTTTTCAGATAGATTCGGAGTCGTGGATTTCATTAAGTGGCGACAAGCAAGAAGTTTTGAGGGATGTTAATGAGAATACCAACGAAAGCCGATTCCATATGGCAGCTGCGGAGTCTCGGAATCAAAACGGTAATAGACGTCGGCGTTGCGCAGTCCACCGAAAGCCTGATGCAGGTTTTCCCCGATGCTCACCATATTTTGATCGAGTCAGATGCGATGTGGATTGATTCGTATCCGAAAACCTACAGTGGCATTTCTCACGAGGTTCGAAAATGGACCGCCAACGATTCCACCCATCGCATTGACTCGATTGATTGCGAAGGTCCGATCCTGCTGAAAATCGACGTAGACGGGTCGGAATTGACGGTTCTGGATGGCTGCACTCGAATACTTCCGAATGTCGCTGCGGTTGTCGTGGAAGCGACAATGGACCGTCTTTCGTCGATTGCCGGAATGCTTGATCAACAGGGGTTCGCATTTTTCGACATTGTCGATCTCTGTTACTGTGGTGGTCAACTTCACCAATGTGATTTGGTCCTCGTGAATCGAAGCGTGGAACATTTGGTGATAGTTCCTTTCGATCTTGCGAAGTACCAAGACAGTTCTTTGACATGCCATTTGACGCGGCGACTATCAAAGTAGAAACCGTGCACCAAAAATGCACCATGCACCACAGATACCGTAGTTTTCTACGGGTTTTACACATCACGAGACCAATGAAACCATTGGGATTCTGAAAAAACATCGCTTTAGGAAAGCCGCGCTCTATCCAACTGAGCTACTGGGGCAGCAACGGAAACACTGTATCAGATGATCGATTTGAGTTCCAGGGGTTTGATTGTGAACCGTTTTATGCACAGCAAATTCTAAATTCCCAGTCGTTCACGACCAAACGTGCCATGTGCGTCCCAAATTCAAGCTTCCCAAGGAGCTACATCGATGCGAAAACCGCATTTCAGACCAGAAACCAGATATTGGACCGTCAATGGTGAGGCTCGATTTTCGGCTTCGCAAAGGCTCGATCCGCCGCAGCCGTTGACAGCCTTTTTGTTCAACTATTTGTCTGTCGCCATACCATGAAACAAATGCCATTCTGTGACTAGAACTGCCAAAGGAAGCTTGGACGCCCACCCAATCAGGAATAGGCAGATCGAAAATGTCTTCCAGCTTTCGCTCATACCTGACTTAATATACATCATTCCGATAACTGCCAGCGGTATAACCATCGTCGTTCCGATCAGTACAGCTAGAACTCGCCCAATCTTGACTCGCACCCTCGGGGGGCTCGCGTGTATGCGCTGATGGTAGCCTGCAGGTAAGCTGCCAAGGAGATAGCTCCTCCACCCCCAAATACAGAGAAAGGCTACAAACGCAAAACCAAACAAGACTAGGTAATGGGCCAAAAACCCTTTGGCAGCAAGCGACCAGGCTACGGAGATCAGTACAATCGGTACCGACCCCGTCGCAATTCTCGTGTAGGTCATCCTTTGTCCTCGGTGCAGTTTGGTAGAAGTACCAGCTTTCGTTGGTATTCTAACACAAACAGACTACCAAGTTTTACTTACATCCAACCTTCGTCAGCAAAGACTGAGTCCAACGCACTTGCGGATCGTTTCGGCTTGGTCGTCCAACCAGCCAAGTAGCTCTCTAGTGAGTCGTCCGTGTCTTCTGCAATGAAGTCCGACGCCAAACTTGGACCGTAGATCAGCGACTCATGAGCAACGGAAGTCACGGCCAAATCGATCTGACCTTCACTACTTGCCGCATACTCAGACTGAATCAATCCAACAACGATCTCTTGCTTGGACGGTGCTCTGACGATCTCTTGACTATAGCCAAGCGATGCCATCGAAGACTCCCCTTCGCCAGCTCCCGCGTTACCGCGAGCATTGATGAAGTTGATCACCGCGAGGACGTCAAGAGGCCCAATGCTGCCATCGCCATCTGGATCCAAGTAAGGCGGAGTTGCAAGATTCGTTGGCAGAACTCTCGACTTATTGAAGTTGATGTCGTTGACGAGTATCAAAACGTCGATCGGGGAAATAAATCCGTCGGCATCCACATCCAAATTGTTGACTGGATTCTGATGCACAGAGCCACCCACAATAATCGTTACCGTGGCAAAGTTGCTTGCCAGTCCATCATTGTCAAGGACAGAGTATTGCAACGTCGCGGTGCCCGCGAAACCGGCAGGTGGCACATAGCGAATCGAGCCATCCGTCTGCACTGAAGCTGTGCCGACGTCCGGTCCACTTCCAACAACCACCGAGCTTCGATTTAGCGTTCCGTCTTGGTCACTGTCGTTTCGAAGCACATCGATGACGATTGGGGTAGCAAGACTGGTTCTCACAAAGTCGGCAACAGCTAATGGTGGCGTGTTGATCGTCACGGTCACAGTTGCTTCGTTGGAAATGGCTCCAAGAGCATCTCGTACACGATAGGTAAACGTATCTACGCCCCGGAAACCGGCGGCAGGTCGATAATCGATTCGTCCTGTAGACTGAGCAATCGCGGTACCATGTCCCGCCAACTGTCCAATCTCAACCGTTCGTGGATCGATTGAGGTATCTGGATCACGATCGTTCGCCAAAACGTTCAGCAATTGCGATGTCCCGAACGGTATGCTCAGGTTGTCGTCAACAGCGATGGGATTGTCATTGTTACCGGATACCGTAATCGTCACGGTGGCTAGATTGCTTAAAACTCCAGCCGCATCCTTGATGGTGTAGGTAAACGTGTCAGTGGCGGTCTCACCATTGACAAGTCTTTGCAATTGAGCAGCATTGCGAGAGTCGTAAGTGAATTGACCATTTGGCAAAACACTAACAAGTGCTCCCAACGTACTTGTCGCTTGCGATGACGCTACCGCAATGGTGTCGTTTGGTAAGTCGACGTCTCGGTCGTTCGTCAAGAGCCCTGGGGCATTGACTGTTAGGAGCGTGTCTTCTCCGGTCGTGTAGCGATCGTTGACTGCAATCGGCGCGTCGTTCTTTGGAGTCAACGTGATCGTGAACGTCTTTACTGCAGACTGATTCACGTTTGGTAGTGTATTGGCTCCATTGTCGCGAGCGAGAACACTGACGATTGCTGTACCGAAGGCATCTTGGGAAGGAACAAACTCAAGCACTCCAGCCGCACTGATCGTCGGCTGAACCGAGAACAAACTGTTGTTGTTGTTCGTTGTGACAATCGAAATGACTTGGCCAATTTCGTCGCTACCCGTCGGAGGAGTATTGTTCATACCTTCGGCAGGAACAATATCCTTGATGGCCGCACTTGAGTACCGATTCGAGTCCTCATCGACCGTCACATTTCCGATGACATTAAAGCCTGGCGCGTCGTTTACTGGATTTGCAACAATGGTCAACTTGGCAACTGCGGATCGGTTGATGTCTGGGAATACTCCCAATCCACTATCGACTGCGGTCACGTCAACGATTGCACGACCGTTTGCATCTTTCGCAAGCGTGAAGGTTAAGACACCCGTCGGGCTAATAGCAGGCAACACAGCAAAAAGGGCGTTGTTGTCCGTTGTGATCGCAAAGCTAACGGTTTGTGCTGGCGTCAACGGAGGAACTCCGTTTAGCTCATCAACTGCGCTCGGTGGGCCAGCGAGAATCGCAGACGCCCAAGGTGCCGAAAACGCTGCCGAATCTTCTTGAACGGCAATGTCGCTGCCAGGAATGAACTGTGGCGGATCATTGACAGGAGCCAACTGGATTGTAACGGTACCGGTAGCGCTCTGCTGCGGGCTGCCATCGTCAGATACAACATAGCGAATCAAGTCATCGCCAACGTAATTGAGTGGCGGATTGTAAACGAAACTAATGATTTGATCTGATTGTAGTCCAGTTCCGAATACAGGCGTCACGACTCCACCACGATCCGTTGTTCGCTCGATTTGAGTCATGCGAACAATTTGGGCACTTTCGTCTGTTGGTCCAGGTGCATCTGGCTTTTCTGGCGATGCTGCATTGATGATGCTCGCAGCGGTAAAGGTTGCCTGTGTATCCTCCATTCCAGGCCGAACGTGCACGCTTGGAATTGGCGGATCGTTTACTGGATTGATATTGAGGGTAAACGTCTGATTAGCAGATTGATTTACGTTTGGACTTACGTTCGAACCGTTATCCCGCAGTGATACAACAATGCGTCGGTTGAGCAAAGCCCCGTTGGAATCCCTAGTGTTGTTGTTCACATCCTTTGCCGTTTGGAACACAAGCGTACCATCCGCTTGGATTGTAGGCTGGACAGCGAAGACACTTGGGTCCGCAGCAGTAACAATGAACGTTAACTCCTGTGTGCTCTCATCGACGGCGGATGCAGGGCCCGGGCGAATTCCGGTTGCAAAGCCCGAAATCGTTGCCACACCTTGATCTTCTTCGACGGTAGTCGACGCAGGGACGGTAAACTCAGGAGCGTCGTTAACCGAGCGAATATTGATCGTGTAGGTCGCAGTTGGTCCTGTGTTGCTATTTGGCGGCGGTCCAGCTAGTCCGTTGTCTCGCAATCGAATGACAAAGATGGAGGAACCGCTTCGATTTGCCTCGGTGTGGAAGATCAATCGCCCAGCGGAGTCGATTGTCGGCAGTTGCGAAAAAATCGACGGGTTCGAAGTGATAATTGCATCAAACGACAAGGCTTGAGCAGCGACAGATTCCAATCCCGCTTCGTCTCTCGCAGTCGCAGGCCCTTGTCGAAGATTCAACGCAAAGTTGTCGATAATGGTGACCGCCTGATTGGTCAGGGTCTCATTATCTTCGTCAACATTGATCGTCGTCTTCAATGGGTTGATCACGAAAGACGGTGCGTCATTGATTGCGGACGCAACGATGGTCAAAGTCTTGGAGCGAGCCTCAACCGGTGTGCCATCGTCTGTGACCGTAACCACGATTTCCAACGGGGCACTGAATAGGCTATTTACGTCCGGCGCCAATTGGAATTCCAAATCGCCCGATCCGTTCAGTGTTGGTCCAAAGCTGAACAAGGATGGATTGACCGCTCGTACCGTTGAAACCGTTGTTTGATTTGCTGTTTCGTCAATTGCAGTCGCAGGTCCAACCAAAACGTTGGATACAAAGCCTGGAATAATCGTCCGAGGAGCATCTTCTGTCGTGTTGAAGATGGTCTGCGAAATCGTAAACGTCGGTGGATCATTGACCTGAGTTACATTGATCGTCACCGTTCGTTTCAGGGACAAAGGCCCATTTGGGAAAAACCCTGGTCCGCCCTGATCGTCAGCTTGCAACTCCACCAAAATCGGGCCCGAATTGACGTTGTTGACGTCTGGTGCAAGCGTAAAGGTTAAATTGCCTGTACCGCCATGAGCAATCAATAACGGATTGACCGCTGGCTGAACAGCAAAGCGAGTTGGGTCCAAAGCCCGAACGCGGAACGTCACGAGCTGTGAAGCGATTTCGTCCGCTGCTGTGGATGGCCCGACTTGCACATTGGTGATAAAACCAGTCAGATTCTGAGCACCTGGATCCTCGGACAAATTGACCGTGGCGTTCGGCAAAGTAAACGATGGTGCATCATTGATCGCAGTGATGTCGAACGCAAATGTGTTTGGCAAAACACTCGTGTCGATGCCTGAGTTTGCAGTCCCGCCATCGTCACGTACTTTGAACGTGAACGAGCCTTTGTTCAGGCCGTTAATGTCCGAAGCCGGAGTAAAGGTCATGGAAGAAATCGCAGCAGCCGGAATCACTTGCCCAGCCACAACATTGACTACTCCAAGCTTCAGAACTCCCTCTGAGGCAGGTGGCAAGGTTAGGATTTGCACTTCCAACAAGGAATTGCTGGCAGGCACATCCGTCGGGTCATTGAAACCGAAACTCGCGGCGGAGAACACAAACGGAATCCCGTTGTTGTCTTCGTTAATTGATTGACGCTTGTCCGTCCCAAATGGTGCATCATTGACCGGTGTAATCGTGATGGTCACGGTAGCCGGTACGCTGCTCACCAATCGTGGGTCTGTGATTTGATAAACAAATGTATCTGTATAATCGATCGAACCATCAGGTAGCAATGTGCCGAAGTAGTTGTCGGCAGGGGTATAGCTAAACGACCCGTCTGCCCTAAGCGTAAAGCTCTTTGCATGCCGAGGTGCTACTAGTGGTTGAACTCCGTCAGTCGGAATCAAATTGCTATCGAACACGCTAAACGGATCGCCATCCGCATCGCTATCGTTGCCGAGTATCCCTGGAGCACTGACATTAAGGGTCGTGTCTTCGAGAATCGCGGGGACGATGTTGTCATCGACTGCGGTTGGTGGAGTACCGCGAAGTACTTCGATCAAATGATCCTCAACTTCGCCCCCAATTCCAAGACCGGTCGTAAACAGTCCACCGGTCGCACTCAACCGGAACCGAGCAGTAGTGTATCCTGATAGAGCTCCCACGGGGGTCGATACTAGGAATGTATTAAGCCCGGCTTTGACTGGCTCGGAGAAAACGACTTGCTCACCAACATCATCAAAATCGTTGTCTTGATTCCAGTCGATCCAAGCATCCAAATACCCGGTGTCCGTTGAGGTTACGCCGACCGAAACAGGTGGTGTTTTCGAGTTGAAAAGGCCCTTGAACTGAACGCCATCTTCATCGTCCGCATTGACCGTAATCGTATCTACTGTGCCAGCCTCGATGACAGCAGGTGGCAATCTCAATTTGCCAGCGGTAATCGCGTCGTTGATCGCCGTTAAGACCGCTGTCGTGACACTCGCCTGAGTTTGAACACCCGCCGTCAAATCCAGCGTGATGGCAGTGTTGCCTGCAAGCAACGGTGTCGGAGCTGCCGAGTTGATGAATTGGAAAGTTACGGAATGGCCAGAACCGTCCTGAATCGTAAATGTTTGCCCATCTAGGCCTGCAACATTCGAAGCCACCACGATTCCAACGGATCCACTCGCCTGCTTCTTAACAAATCCACCGCTATTGCTGAAGTCAAACACATGAACAAGTGATCCGCCCAAGGCTACTGTGTTCCCGCTCGGAACAGAGGTGACACCGGTGATCAGCCCTCGGTCGATGGCCTTTGCGAAAATATCGCTTGCTATTGCCGTGGCAGCTTGCTGAGCTGTCATGCCAACGGTCAAGTTGATACCAATGTTTGTCCCAGCCGTATCTTTGGCTGCAAGAACCCACTTGGCTGCAGCAAGATCCGTTGCAAACACACCCGAGGTATGTGCGGCCAAACTTTGATAGAGGAAACCACCATTGGTGATGAAGACACCAGCAGCGTAGGTCGTGGCGGTCGCCCAAGCAGTTGTGTTCGTGAATTCAAAAGTCACGCTCTTGCCAACGGCATCCGTCATGGTAAACGTTTTGCCCACGATCGCAGGGAAGACCGGCGTGGAAACGACCATTTTCGTTGCCCCACGGTTGGATAGCGAGAGTGGCACACCAGCTGAGAAGCTAAACGCTGAGCCCAAATCGTCACCGTCGGCAGCAGGGCTTGGGGTTCCATTCAAGTCCGCATCTGCGAACTGTCCGAGAGCAAGCACCGGCACATCCGATGGGAACAAAGCATGCCGTGCGCCATTGTCGACCTGCAGGGTGCCGCTCGATGACGCGGATGTCGATCTCTGCATCGCGTCACCGTAGTCAACGCCTACTTCAGGCATCACGATGGTAAACTGCGTCAGAGAACTTGAACGATTCGCTTGCAGCGGATTTTGCGCAATATCCGTGATCGCAGGAATTGCGACCGACGTGAAGGTCGCTAGCGAAGGCGATATCGCCAAATTGCTGACACCACTCAGTAGAAGCTGATCAATTGCCATGGCGGATGCGTTCACTCCAGCGCTGACAAGGTTATTCGCTCGGAGTGCCTTGAGCAGTGCACCTGCGACCATTGCTGGTGTAAAGGTCGACTGATAAAGAACTGGAATCGCTCCGATCGAGACACCGTCGCCCGTATCAAACTCCATTACAACTGGCGTCGATCCAACGTTGAACGTAAGTTTCTGGCCATCGGTCAAGGCACTGCCGCTAGGCATACTCAAACGATACGAGAACTTGTTGACAAGTGTAACTTCATAGGTACTGTCCGCTCGCCAGAATCCGGACAACGGAGTGAAGCGAATCGTTCGGCTAGACGCGTTGTACCCGAATACGTAATCCACTCCCGGCCGGAGAAAGCGACCATTTTCCGTCAAGGCAACCGAGCTGTCGGTAACAGTGGCGGCATCTGGTCCCGTTCCCTCTGGTTCGTAGAGCAAGATCGAGAACGAATCCAGAGTTCCTGAGGATAGGCGAATATAGGTGTTGGAACGATCGACATCTAAGATGTCCGGGTCGTTATCCAACGGTACTTGAATGATCGCTACAGGACCAAAGAAATCGGCGCGATCATACGCACCTCGATCCTTGAACGGATTGGCCCCTGTTCCGTCAGGACTGCTGACGGTGGTATCGTCCACGCGTAGTTGCCCTGTCAAGTCAAAATCGGGAGCGAGAATCGGGCTGTCCGCAATTCCCAGAACTTGACGAACCGTGGTCATTTCTTGACGGTCGTTCTGCGAATCCGCTGAACTATCAACGGCCCTTGTTCCAGCTGCCAGATAGAAATTGCGTGCCGCTGCATTGACGAACAGTGGGTCACTAGCCGACAGAAGTTGCGGTTTGTTGCCTAGTACCGCAGACCCGCCGACGTTAGCTACGTTTCCTTTGTAAAGCGTCGAGCCAATTACGGTGGTCGAACTCGATGCATCTACATTGATACCGACAGCATTCGATGCAACGATGTTGTTCAACAATGTTGGACTCGCGTTGTCGGTGACATTAATACCAATTCCGGCGCCGTTAAGTCCGACAATCGTATTGTTGACGATGCGGCCAAACGGTACTGGAGCCTGCACGGAATTTGCCGTTCGTTGATCTCCGCTGAACAGAATTCCGCCGATAGCTGCCGAATAGATAAGATTGTTGACAATAACAGGTCCAGGAACCAATCCGGTCGCATTGAATTGCAATAGATTGCGAGCGGCACCCGGATGAGGCAAAGAGCCAGCGAACGGAGTGAGCGGACTTACTCTCGCGCCAGAATCAACAACGATACCGACACCAGAAACATCATGGATGATGTTGCTCGAGATCATAATCTGTCCCTGATCGCGGTCGCGATTCTGGTCGCCTGCTTCATTCAATTTGAATGTGTCGAGACCATATAGGATGTAGCCAGGCCCCGTCGGAGCCGTCGCGGTCGTGAATTGAGTCACGCCAAAGTTCCCGCCACCAAGATTGTTCGTAGCAACACTACCGGTACTGTGAATATTGACAATTCGTGAAGTCGAAGGCTTTCCAATAAAGTTTCCACCCGAAACCGTCCCGTCAGACATACCAGCTGTCACATCCAAAATGGATCGTGATGCCGCGCTATTGATCGCGTCACGCATGCTCTGGCCCACGCCGGCTGCTGAGTCAACGCTCGAGAATGGAACCCGCACGTTACCTTGTGCCACACCCACCCGAGGCCCACTGACAATGCTTGTATCGTCGTACTCATAGGTCGCGATATTCACACCGTTACTCAGTTGGAAAGTCTGGCCGTCGAAAATTTGAGACCCACGAGGGGCCACCAGCGACAATTCCTGCGATGATCGATCGTTCGTATCAAATGTGCTTGCAAGAGTCAAAGTTGGGAAAGCCGCTCCGCCAGCGCCATAGGTCGCTCCACGGCGTACTTCGACTTGGTAGGTTCCGGTTTCGATCTCACCGTAACCAGGGGCAGGCTCATGCCGAGGATTCTTTGAAAAGGAAGTTACCGATGCCGTCGAATTTGCTTGGTACGTGACCATTTCGCCTCGCTCCGCAAAACCGATAACAAGATCGTCAACGTACACCCCTTCAAATCGATTGCTCTGTCCTCGTTGTGCCCCTTTACCAAGTGTGGTTGTTGCGCCACTTACGGCTTCGCCAAACTCATCCCCCTGCAGGCTACCGGAAGTTAAAAGCGGCCCAGGAGCCAAGACGGTTCTAGTGTGAAGAATTATCGATCTATCTTGTACTCGAACAGAATCCAAATTGGTGGATTGCCCAGGCACATTAAAAGCACGTGCCATAGCGACTCGGATCGCATCTCGCACTTGGATCGCAGTCATATCTCTACGAACCAACACTTGATTCATTCCCGGCGTGACACCAGGTCTATCCGCAACGAAGTTTGCTAGGCTCGACAAGTTTGCAGACAAAACAGGATTTGGATTGACAGCATTCATTACCGAGATTCGACTCGGGGTGACAGGATCAATTACCGCTGTCAACCCACGTGCCGTCAATTTCGGTAGGATGCGTGCTGCGATGGTTTCTGCCGTTTCGTTTGCCGCGAACAAAACGTTGTTTCCCGTGTTATTGGCGGTCGAAAACGTATAAGTCACTCCATCCACTTCGAAACTGTCGTTGTTGGTCAGTCTTGCTCCCGACGGAATTTGCAACATCAGTCCGAAGTCGAATTCAAATGACGTATCGATGAACGTGTCGGGAAGCGGCGTATTCTTAATGGTTTGTCGAAGAGTGAACTGTCTTTGAGCAACCGGCGTTGGAATATCACTGCCTGGAATGGCGATCAGTTCGACCCCACCACCAAGTCCAACATTGAAGGAACCTGCGGTGCTCATATCGAATCGAATGCGCAAATCCTTTTGGCCCGCAAACCGACTCAGGTCGATTCGTGCTTGTCGCCAGGTATCCGGTGCCGTTTGGCCGTTGAACGCAGATCCAGCATCGAACAATTCCGATACTTGGCGAGTTAGTGCATTCGCTGGATCTACCAAAAACGGATAGTCCAATTCATCTTGCGCTCCAGCCAACCTAGTTGCATCGTACTGCGAATTGTTCGTGCCTAGCAGTTGCCATGCACCAGTCGAGTCGCTTGCAAAAATGCGGAACGCATCCTTCATGAACGTACTGTTACCTGGATTGTCGTCGTTGGCGTTTTCGGTTTTAAGGTAGTAGTTGAAATACAAAGTTGGCTTGTCGCCAGGACTATAGTTTGACAAATCGATCAAGTTACTGACAACTGAGCCTTTCGCTCCTCCTGGGAAGTCGTATGTGTTCTCTCTCGCTGGGTCATAACCAGGTGAACTTCCAATTGGATTGTTGATTCCAGTGAAATCGCCAGGCTGCTTTTGGGTATCGTTTGGATTGTCAAATCCAAAGTACAAGCTGCTTCCACCATTCTCTTGTGTACGTCGCGAACCATCAAAGGCAATGTTAACTCCGTGCCCTGCATCTGTTCCACGATTGGCAGACTGGTGCCAAAGGTTGACGTCCAGATTGGAGAATGCAAGTCCGCTCGGATTGGTGCTATCTGTTTGGATAAACCACTTAGCGTCCGGGAAGAGGTATGCTGGTCGACCAGCCGTGTCGAACGCATATAAAACGCCAGTGGTATCAATACCAAACAGAATCTGGCTTAGGCCTGCACTCAGCCCTTTCGACTGCAGCACACTGCGTCCCTGAAACGAAAACTGAAGCCCTCCCTCAGCGTTTCGTGGACCTGCAACCAAACTCGCGAACTTCACTCGTTGGTTGGTGGCTGTGTTGTAAATGGTTTCTACGAAGTCACCCGCGTTTGAAGACGAATTTGGACTGAACGTCGTGACACCTCGGTCCGGACCAAACGTAGTAGTCACACCAATCTTGTAAAGGTCTCCCTGATCGCTTACGCCAAACATCGTGTTGCCGGCGAATGCAATCCCCGTCACATCGCCGTAACGAGGTGCAGATAGCTGCTGGTTTCGGGAACTAGTATCTCTGCGGTCATCCGTAGAAGACTGTACGAACGTTGTCGTCGGTGGCAACCAAATGCGAGTCCCGTTCAAGGTCGAGTTGATTGGCTCGACAACAAGTTTGGCTAGCGGCTCAAACGGCAGAATCGCATTGTACAAAACATTGGTTAGAGTAGCCGCAGAATCAGTAAACTTGAAAGGTAACGGTGTGGAACCAGGAGTTGGCGAATTAAAGCTCATCGTTGTGATGTTGCTAAAATTACCGCCCGTTGCGCCTGTCAATACCATCCGATTTCCAATTACCGATGCCGTGATCCCCATGCCCGAACCGTTGATCGAGGTAACCAATGCATCGATGGCCCCTGGAGTAGAAGGTTGCGGCAAAAATTGGAAGTCCGCAAGATTTGTATAAAATTCCTCAATTGGAACCAGTATGTTCGCGGGGGTATTTGGAATAGCCGATGAAACCCGAACATTGTAGTCAGTAAGGGTCATGATTGGGTTCACGACCGTGGCTGTGCTCGGTGTTATGAGAATACTTTGATCGCCAAGAATTCTTAGAGTATCGGAGCCAGTTGTAAAGATTGCCTGTACATTCCAAATCGCAGCAGAAATGCTAGTTTGGAAATTGATTGCCGCACTGATTGCTTGCGTAATAAATTGCTCGGTTGAGTTAGAAGCTATACTGATCGGCGTGTTTGTGTTTACAAAACTCCCGTTCGTATCGAACTCGAAAGTGACCACATCGCCGTTGAAGTCGGTGATGCTAAATGTGGCTCCGTCGTAGGATTGGCCAACACCCAACGCAGGAAAATTGTCCTTCATTTCGCTTAGCGTAAAAGGACTATTACCAGGAGCCATCGCCAATCCTGTATCCCCGGTCAAAGAAATTCGATTGGTCCCAGGCAACAAGAAGGCCTTTGCCGTCCAAGGAGCTAGAAGTGGAAAGGCCAAAGGGGCACCCGCAGCATTCCGGGGTATGTTAATTGCGGAGAGAACCAACTGCGAGAACTGGAATTGCGTCGTGTTGGTATTGTCGAAAACAATTCTGGCATTCGTTGCTCCGGTTAAGGCACCGTTGGAGTCCAGTTCAAACGTGACCACATTATTATTCGCGTCTGTGACTTTAAACGTGTAGCCGTCCAATGCTGCGGAAGCAACAAAGTTGTTTTGCAAAACGCGACCGGTTTCAACTTCGAATGTTCGTGTAGTAGCTCCAGCTGTGAGCTGGAATGACATACCATCTTGAAAGAAATTCGTTGGTGTTGTCGCTAAAATGTTCGTCGCCTGGGTTTGCGGCAGTGTGTCAGCTAAGAGCGTGGCCGAAAGTTCAGCGACTGTCCATTGGAATGTGTGGTTGACCATGTCGGACGTTTGAATCGTAACTTTGTCTCCACTCAACAACGAAGGTGAGGATGAGGATGTCGCGTCCGAAAGCATTATTGTTTGAGCGAATTCGTTTCGAACAGGTCCTGCATCCAACGATGTATTGACGTATCCTCTTTCTACAATATTCGTTCCAGCTCCTTGCAATCGCGTGTCGGGAGGCCCCGCACCGCGGTCGTTCTGAGGTGCACTTATTGCTGCCAAACTGGTCGGGTCCAGTTTGTAAATGTAGTTTTTAGCGTCACGCTGGACACCGCCGGTGGTAGTAAAGGTGAACATTGAGTCTGGCAGCGCAGTCCCAACACGCGACGAAGCCGCGTACAAAAACTGGCTACTCGAACCAAGCTGTGGGTAGGTCAAACCCAAAAACTCCATCCCACGTCCGGCTCGCGTATTCCCAAGTCCAGGTGTCAACGCCTGCGCGGGGGAAGGTGGAGTTACCGATTGATCCAGCTCATACGTTATTATGCCGGACGTCGCGGTTGTCGTAGCCGTTGTTCCGTTCCCCGCCGAATCAACTGTGAGAATCCCGCCGCTGTTCGAATCCTGAACGATTCCTGCTTGAGGTGAACGCGAACCATGGATAGTTCCATCACCACGAACGGTGATATCCTCGACAAATGGAAATCGACTAACGAGTGAAATCTGCTGTCCAGTCACTGGATTGACGCTAATGAGTTCGCTCGTGTCAGATCCTGGAGCTGTTTGCGAAACAAACAAAACCACGTCTGCTAGGTTGTAAGGAATTGCATTAGGTGTTGCACCGGATGAGGAACCAGTAAATGCCGTCTGCAAGGGCCCCACAGCGGTATTTGTCGAGCCGCCAAACCGATCCTCAATGATCCTATTCACACTATTGACCGGTTCGACGCGTGTTAGCGGATTTCCACCAGCATCTCCACGGTAGAATTGAGCCAAATAATCGGATGCAAGCTCATTGGACGTGATTGCAAGGTAATAGTTGCCGCTCGGTAGCTCGATGTTTCCAAGGAACGCATCCAAAATGCCCGCCGATCCGCGAGACAAATCGTCAACATTGCTGCCTCGAAAGGGTGCCGCGAAATCGTCTGCTATATTGGAATCATTTCCAAATGCGACCAATCGAATGCCCGTATTCGTGCCGCTGCCAAGACCATTCTGATCATCGTAGAACAGCCACAAACTCGTGTTCGCTCGCCCAAGTCCGTCCGCGTAGTCGACATCGATCACCGCCGACAAGTGCTGGACCAATCCGCCACTTTGCAGTGAAACTTGGTTGACCTGGAATTTGTACCAGTCGACATCTTGCAAGCTGTTCAAGTCCCCGCCGACGGAGAGTGCTGCCCGGTCCGAATTGGCCAAATTGCCGAGATCTAGAGCACTCGCGATTTGATTGTTGTTTGTCGCTAGTTCAACGGCTTCACCGACGAGCGGCGAGTGCGTGGGCATTCCAAGCACTTCGATGGCATTGGTCGCATAGCGAACATCGGCAAGACTAATCGATGAACCGCCAAACTCGTCCATTTCGCGAAGTCGAATCTGGAGTTGGTATTGACCTTCCGTCTTTCCATTCGAAACCTTGCTGGCGTCTTGCAAGTCAGCGCGATTTGCTCCTGGCAATCGGGAATCGATGTTACTGCTTCGTACCCGAACAAAGTAAGTGTTGACGGTGCCGTTTGTTCCAGGCAATACCATTCTCATGCCTGGATCCAAAGGATTGGTCGAATAGAAGTCCGCAAAGGTGTTCGTCAAAGCCCCGCCACCATTTCTCGGGCTAAAAGGGCTCGTTTGCATCGCATTGACGAATCTTCCATCAATCGCAGAAGAATTGGAGTAAAGCGACAGCACACCCCTGGATTCGTCGAAACTATTGTCGCTCTGAGCGATAATGTTTCCATTCGAGTCCACTAATTCGATGACCGAATCGAGGCTTATGTTGGTTCGGTCGATATCCAGCCAAACATTCGATCCCGCCGTTCCTCGGAAACTGTAAATATCAAGATCGTTGATGTTGTTGATCACACCCGAGATCGTAAAGCCTAGTCTTGAATTGTCGTCGCCGGACTTTTCATTGGGCGCGAGAATTCCCAAATACTGCGCCGTGCTCGGAAAAGCGTTGACGCCTCCTCCTGTCGATTGGGCTGGCTCTAGCTCGGTCGTCGTCACGACATTGCGATCATTACTAAACTCGTCAATACGCAAGCTGCGCCATGATCCGGCAACCGGAACGGAGTTGCTGCCGTCGTTGTTGGTATCCGTCTGAGCTCGACCATTTGGGTCAAAACCTGCCCCCGCGGTATCGTCGGCCAAACTGGTTGCGATCACAGGGAATCCAGGTGCACCAATGACCTGTAGGGTTCCTCCGATACGATCGTCGATTTCGAGAGGACGACCGTTGCTTGTAAGACCCGCTCCGGCGCCGAACTTGACCACAAGGCTTTCGTTCGGACTGCTTTGTAGCTTAAGCCCGCCAAACACGTACAAATCAGGAACGAGAATTTCACTGAGGACTACGTGAACAATATCGGTGTCGTCCCAAATACTTTCTGTATTCAGTGTACCACCGCGAATCGACATTCCGTTGATCGTGTTGCCGCCAAGCGCATTGCCGCGAAGCAATGGTCCTTTGTTCTCGGTAATCGCTGCATTGCGATTTGCCAGCCCCGTGTATCGCCCCGTGTCAATGACGGCTTCGCCAGTCATCGAATTCGCGTCGATACTGATCGCAGGTGCGTTGTTGTTGCGGATGATGTTGTCGACAATGATCGGCTGAGAGCTTCGGACGAAAATCGCGGCTGGAGTATTGAACTCCGCTCCTTGGCGATTAGCTGTTGCTGGTCCTCCGGTGCCCGATGCGTTTTGCTCGATTATCGAATTGGTGATGCGAACATCCGCCTGGTGTACTTCGATCGCATTGAAGCCCGCGAATGTTCCTGCGATGGCAGAGATACCTCCACCAAACGAAACAGTAACAGAGTCAAGTGACCCAGTACTTACGCGCCCAAAATACAAACCTCCCCAATCGCCCGGCTTTGGTGTGGAGGTCGTCTTGTCATTGTTGGTGTCAAATGTTCCACCCGCTCCAAAACGATCGTCTTGTCGACTGGTAAACACGATAGGCAACGTCTCACTACCTTCGGCCACCAACTGCGAACCAACATCCGCGACGATCCGAGCTCCTTGCAGCTTGACCACCATTCCAGGATCGATGGTGAGGCTCGCGTCGAGCCGTGCGCGAGCAATGGTGGTCGCGGCACTCAATGTCGCGGCGCTCTGCACAGCTGTATCCACGAGAACCGTACTGCTTCGATCCAGATCTGCGACCAAGCGGAATGCATTACCATTGTCGCTGCGATAAATTTTCCTCGCAACAAAGCCTGAGGTTGCCGCTGGTAAATTGCTCAACTGTATAGAACTACTACCCGCTCCCAAAACGAATGCGTTAGTAGGCGCGCTCGGAACCCCTTCGTTTCCATTGGCGTCCACAAACGTCATGCGATAGCGATAACTAGTACCTGCAGTCAAGTTACCTACAATTGTGTTTGCGCCAGACGCTACTAAAACGCCCCCAACCGACGGTGGAGTTTGCTCGATGTAAGCGCCACCAGGTGTTCCATCAAGGTTCAGAGTATCGGTGATCACGTGAACAATATCGGTATCATCCCATCGTCCCGAAACCGTTTGTCCTGTTGTCGACTGCCCAGGCAATGTTTCAATGCGAATGAAGAGACCGTTCACCGAATTGTTGGTAACGGTATTGCCGTGGATATCAGGTCCAACGCGAGAATAGTCCGGCGTGAAGGCGGTTTCAGCTTGATAACGGGCCGTCGTGAAGGTGGTTTCCTCGAAGCTGTCTGGGTTCGCCGACATAGCTGCTGATGCGCTCTTGGTGATCGTGTTGTTCACCAACGTCGGACGGGCCGTGATCATGTGCAGAGGTGTAACAACGGTGTTTTGACCGTCAATCGAAACTTGTCCTCCACCGTACCGCATGTCAGCGAAGCCAACATAGTTAACAAACCGACCCTGGAGCTCTGAGTCATTTCGCCCCTCTGCGCGGTCGAGCGCATTGCGAAACATGACTCCGCCCCAATCGCCGGCAAGCGGTGTCGTTGACAAGCTATCCGTATCGATCCCTAAGGATTCGTCTGTGTAACTTGTGAATAGTACGGAACGCTCTGGTGTTCCCAGTACCTGTAAATTTGCTCGCGAACGGTCCCCTGAACTTGTGGTGCTTCCCACTCCAATCGCGGAACGCCCCATCTTGAAGAGTACACCTGCATCCACTATTACGGTTACGCCCTTCGGGACGTCCATCGTGCTTCCATCTCGCAATGGTTGATTGCCAAGGCCGCCAGTTCCGACTTCAAAAGCATTGTTATCCTTTGGCGTTAGGACGTCGCCATCAACACCACCGTTTGGCACCAATCGCACGATGTCGCCAGGTTGGGCTACAGCAAACGCCGCTTGGATCGTCAAAAACGGCGTTGCTCGCGAGCCATTTCCGCCAGCAACTCCCGTTGCCTTGTCAACAAACAACGTCCGACGTTGAGTGGTCTGCTCGCCGTTTGGAGCTGCGGCCTGGAACCAGAAATCATAAACACCGCCTGCTAAACCATCGGCGTCTCCATCTAACGCAGAACCGTCTACGTCAGTGATACTTGCTGCTTCCAAAGGCCGGAAACTGGTTCGAAGACTATAAGCCCCTTCGGACGTTCCACCCAAACCGGAGTCGGTAATTTCTGGGTTGTAGTCACGGTTGCCACTTGCGCTGACTCCCAAATAGTACACGCCCGGGGCAAGCTTTAACTTGAGATAGGAGTCTTCGCTAAAGTAGTCATCATTGGTTGAAATGATTTCCCGGGTCCCATCCGGGTTTTCTCGATACAACGAAATGGACGTATCCAGCGTGCTGCTATTCGGAGATCGCTCCGCAACTACCTCAGCCGAAAACTCACCCGTCTTGCCCGCTCCAACCACAAATCGATACATATCGATATCGCGACTATCCGGACGGAACAGATACTTCAAGTTGGTTTCGCTGGCTGCCCCTGGCAAAACAGGCTCAACTGGACTTCCGATCAGCCAAGCTGGCTCACCACCGAATACCGTATCGTCATAAGCACCAGCCATATTGGTACCCGGAGGCAATTCGGTGGAGTGCCCGAGACCTAACAAGTGGCCAATTTCGTGAGTCGCTACGGCAATCCAACTGTCCTTGGTTGGGTCATCCGCAGGGCCAGCACCATCCCACCACGATTCGGCAGCGTCCATTCTCGCAATACCACCTCCAGCAATGCCGATTGCTCCTCCCACACCGTCAATCGGCGCCGTGGCAATCGTCCAGCCAGACGAATCGGTCTCGACAAATCGGATTCCAGCAATACTCGAATAAATCTCAAATATCTCTCGGGCCCGTTGCTCTTGCTCTGGTGAAATCGAGTTAAAGAATGGCTGCCCAAACTTGTCGACCCCGAGTACATTGACCTTGTTGAAATTGTACGGCTGCACAATCACACCAACACCAGTGTCCGGCGAGTCCGCTAGGAAGTGACTCTCATTTCCCGAGGTCGGGCCCAGTGGAGCGGGGTCATCATCTACCTCTCGCGTTCCAGGGGTGTCGGGAGCACCTGGGAAGTCCAATGGAAAAGCCGCGCTGTTAACAATCTGTTCCTGGATGTTCAAGCTATTGAGCGACGCAAATGTCCCTAAGTTTTGCGCTGTCAAAAAGGTCGATCCAGGATCTGCCGCTGGTGTAACAGTCGTCGGAGGCGATGGTTTGACTTCGTTTGTGCCTATGCGAAGCCGGAACGATGTATCGTTCGCTTGTAGTTGGTCAATATTCTGAGCAAACGTCAAAACGACCATGTTGCGACTGGCAACGTAATCAACCTTCGTCGGGTTGATCACGAAGTCATCGACATTGGATACCGTTCCGCGGTCCGCGTGAAGCTGGTAAAACGAAAGATCGACGACCGTTGGATTCGGTGACACCTGTCCGGTGGAAACATTCGATGCGTAAAGTCGATCCGCACTATCGAAATAGACCTCGATCTTATCGCGAGCTTGAAGCAATGCACCTGTGTTGCTCCGCGTTACCGGTTGAGGAACAACTGCAACGATCTTGGTACCAAGCTCAAGATTGAAGTCATAGGTGTCTCTATCCGTCCCTGCACGCCGCGTTTTGAGGGGCAACCCATTCACATCCTTAATGGCAGTCGTAGGAGGTGAAGTTAGATTCACTCCAAAAACTTCCACGCGATATAAATCGTCAAGCAAAGGTTGAGCGAAGCGAGCAACAACGACGCGCTGATTGGCTGGATCTGAAAAGTTCAAAAACGCAGGAGGGATGATGACGTCGGCTGTAGGAGACGTCGCCCCAAACGCTCCATCGCCACCCGCACGCGTGATTCGAATTCCGTTTTGAATTGTGTTTGGATCCAGCGATGCATCAAATCGCAGGACGAGCTCACGCGGTGACTCATTGAGACTGTTCGGACTCGTAGTCGAAAAAATCTCCCCTGAGTTCGGAGCGATCGACAACAATCGTGGACCGTCCACCGCCATCAAATCTCTGCGTTCCAGATTTTCGCACAGAAGAGTTCGAAAATCTTTCCTTCTCAATTTGATCGAGGAGCGATTTCGGTCTGCAGATTTTGATGCGTCAATTCCCATGTTGGTTGAACCTTGAGGGCTTTACTGATTGAAAAAAATGAATGGGCTTGATTCTGTGATAGTTGGACCAAACGCCTATGTCGAGACGCCGGTCCGTTTAATTGATTTTCTAACCGCCAAAGACTTCCGCAAAAAACGAGTCTAACGATTCGTGGTCTTTGGAGGCTGATGAATCTGCTGTCGCTGACACCAGTCGCTCGACCTCTTCGTCGTCCGTTCCGAAGCTGGCCAGGTACTCCGCAAGGCTCGCTGGAGCGGGTCGAGAATCTGTCCCGAATGGCTTCGCAGCATCCGCCAGACGCCCGACATTCGCCGTAGCTACCATAGTTGTAGCAATGTTTGGTGAATTTCGCATTACGTCCGAGGACCAGGTCAGAGGAGCCGACAAATTCGGCATAACATCCATTACCCCAACCATCTCTCCTTCACCCGCTCCGCTATTTCCTCTCGCGTTGATGAAGTTGATTACTTCAAGCACGTCCAGCGGCTCGATGATGTTGTTGCCGTTCACATCCCTATAAGGAGGGGGGGATGGAAGGTTCGCAACAGAAGTCGACGGACCGTTAGAGTTGATAAAGTTAACAATCAACAAAACGTCGATTGGAGAGATGAATCCGTCCGCATCCACGTCCAATTTTTGAATTGGATTTTGATGCTTTGGCGGTGGTGGATTGGTGATTGTGATCGTAACGGTTGCAGCCGTGCTTGTTGCATTCAAGGAATCAATCGCTTGATAGGTAAACGTGTCTACCGCACCGGTTAAGGTCGTAACAGCAGGGACATAGCTAAAGGTTCCGTCTGCATTCAACGTGACCGTTCCGAGCGTTGGTGCCCGGAGGATTCTCGCAGTAAAGGAATTCCCCTCGATATCGCTGTCATTCGACAACACTCCATCGTCGTTCTTGGCTGTTGTCAACGTTCCTCTCGCATCCGTGGTGCGAAGTTCCGTTCCCTGCGGCGTCGTATAAGAATCATTGACGACTCGTGGAGCGTCGTTGACCGGCGCGACCGCTAGATCAAAGCTGTCTTCCAATGTCCTTCCGCTGCTATCCACAACCTTGACTGTAATAATCGCCAAGCCCGAAGCGTCAGGAACCAGTACCAACCGCAATCGTCCATTGACAATCGTCGCAGTCACAACGTCCGTGTTCGAATTGGTCACGCTAAACGTTAGCGTATCACCGTTAGGAATGACGTCTGGGTCGAAAAAGAAGGTCGGAGACAATACGGTTTCTGGGATAATGGCGTCTTCTGACACATTCAAGTTTGGAAGCGGCGCTGCCAAACGAGGGTCATCATTGACCGGAGTTACGTTGATGGTCAACGTGTTTCGAACCTTGTTCTGGCCTCGATCGCTGGCCTCAAACACAACAATCGCTTGCCCGTTTTGATCCGCCTTAGGACGAACGAAAATATCGTTTGGCCCAATCGTTGGCTCGACAAGATTTGGGTTGGTATTGCTGAAGACAACGTAAGTCAATCGATCGTCGTTTGGAATTACATCAGGATCGAAGAAGTACGAAGCGAGTGGTAATGCTCGCTCAACCGCATCTTCCAACATCGTGATCTGACCAAGTGAAGCTACAACACGTGGAGCATCATCGACTGGAGTCACTGTCACAGTAACCGTTCCACGCGAGGTCTGTGGGTTGGTCGGATCCGAATCGGTAACCAGATAGAAGAACGTGTCGGTGCCATTGAAATCAGCGGCAGGACGGTATGTGACCTGGCCATCGGCAAACGACACGGTACCACCTTTCTCGCTCTGAAGGACAACTCCAGAGAACGAAATCGTTTGGCCTTGGCCCAACGGTGGCGGATCGGTTTCCGAAGCAGGACCTGCGGTGTCACCAGCGATAAAGAACGAGATGGGCTTCGTATTGGATGCGTCAACCACGTCTTCCACAACCGTAAACGACTTGGATGTAGTGATTGGAGCGTCATTCGTGTCCCGAACCGTTACGGTAACCGTTCGAATCACAGCCAACGGATCCAGCAACGGACCTGTCAGACCATTGTCCGTCAAACGGAAGGTAAAGGTGTCGACTCCGCTGAAGTTCAACTTGGGTGTGTAAACCAAATTGTTACCGATCAGATTCAAACTGCCACCTTGTGCTGAAACAAAGTTGGGCAGCGAGACCCGAAGCGTTTGATCCGATTCGTTGGCTGGTCCTGCCAATGCTCCACTCAAGAAAATAATGTTTTGCTCTGTTAGCGTCAGCGGCGTATCTTCATCGATTTGCTGGTTGAAGTTATTCGCAGTTGGAACATCATTCACGGGTCGAATATTGATTGTTACCGTCGTTAGTGCCAACGACTCAATCAGTTCACCCTCGTTTACATCCAAATTGACATAGTTCGAGTAAACGAACGTGTCCGTTCCGAAATAGTTCAATGTCGGCTGATAATCGAACGTTCCGTCAGGGTTAAATGTAAAGGCGCCCGACACCGCATGCTGAGGTGGCGTAATCAATCGAGCCAACAAGGGTCGACCGTCTCCACTTGTGTCATTTGCCAAAACTCCGTCATCCACTTTGAAGCTTGGTGTCAAAAGTCCGGTTGGATCGGTTGTTACCAGTCCACCAACCTGATCTTCGCTCATTGAGTAAGTATCCGAAACTCCAGTGGGCGGTACGCCCGGAACGATTCGGACCAAGTAGTCTTCGACTTCACCATCCAAGGCCAAGCCGGTCGGCAGAGTTTGACCAGCCGTCGATGCGCGGAAACGAGCAAAAGAGTTGATACCAGCAGCCGGAATTGGGGCCGTCGCAGGAACGCGAATCTGGAATGTTCGTGTCAAAGTTGTCGAAGTAAACTCCGCTCCGTTGAGCACGTTTTCGCCTGGATCGGTCCAGTCGCCGTCTGCGTTGAAGTCGATCCAGCCATCTACAATACCAGGCTGCGATAGTGTAATCGTAACTGCAGTGTCAACATTGCGATTGAACACAGGCTTGGCCAACGCTTGGAACTGGAACGACACGCCGTCATCGCTGGAGTCACCATCAGCCCGAGGGGTCGGTGTACCATCAAGCTCGGATCCGTTTGTCGCTCCAAGCTTCAAAGCAGTCGCGTTGGATACGTGTCTTGCTCCATCCGACGAAAGCAACGTTGGATAACGGCCAGGAGCTGTCGTAACAGGATCAGGTGCATCACCGAAATCCAACTGGATGCCAGGCATCAAAATCGTAAACTGAGTTTCATTGTTGATGCGATTGCTCTTCAGGAAATTCCCGGCCTTGTCCGCAACGCCACGCAAGTAGTAACTTGCGATGTCTGGACTGATGCTGATTGCATTCTCGACGTACAAAGTCGAACCACCGCGAACTTTGGATTGCAAGGTTGAACGTCCAGACTTGAACGCATCATTGATCGCACGAACGATCGAGTCTCGCATCTGCAGTGACGTAAACGATTGGTCCTGAACGAAGCTGATCGGTACCGCACCGCCCGGGACACCTGTGAGCAACAAGGACGGAGCATTGTCGATGTTGGTCGTGAACTTAGCATTATCTAGCAGCCTCAAGCCGTTCGATTGAATTACGGTGGAGACACCCAAAATCGATGACTCAATCGCTGCCTTCATGGCGAGAAATACATCGGCCCTTGAGCTCTGATTGTTGTATCGAATCGGTGTTCGAGATGGAGCCCTTCCGTTTCCAATGCTCAAGTTTTCGAACTCAAATGTCACCGAAACGGTACCGTTGTTGATGACAAAGAAATCGCCGTCTGATACACCACCGCGAGAAATCGTCACTGCAGAGGTTAATACATTTACGGCAGAGTTGGGCAGCAAACCAAGGTCGATGCGACCTCCACCAGCATCGCGAGGCACAATCGCTAAACCTGCATTTGCAATCAATGGCATGAGTGCAGCCACCAAGTCGGCTGACGTGCTTGCCGATGTGTATCGCACTGGGATGTTGGCCGGCGACGTTGCGCCACTAAAGTTTCCGTCAAACTCGAAAGTGACAGTTTGATTGTTGTTCGTAATCGTAAACTTGGTGTCGTCGACAATGTCCACACCACCACGATTTGGAATTTGCAGCAACAGTGTGCCGAAAATGTCCAAGGTCGTACTGCTTTGAACCCCAGGACGCCCGAAAAGTCCAACAGAACTAGCGTTCGCAACGGAAATCGTATGCTCCGATGTTCCGCCTACGAAAACGTTTCCGTCTCCCACGTGCTGCGGTTCGAGACCAAGTCCGGCAAACGCAATCGCGGAGGCGAGCTTTTGACCGATCTCTGACTGAGTATCTGAAACCGAGATTGGAATACGTACGTTGTTTGCCCCAACCGAACCTGGATCGGGAGCAGTATCGAATTCAAATACCTTGGTTGTTGGCACGCCAGCAACCGTTCGTGTAATCGAAATCGATTGTCCATCCACCAAAGCACGTGACACACCTACGCTTCGAAGATTCGAGCCGATGACGTCAAACCGACCTGCGTTTGGCAATCCAAGTGAGACTTTGTCACCGTCGACAATTTGCGTAGCGATAGCCAGTCCAGAGGAATCCAAAACGGCCTTGATCGCTACCGCAACTTCCGCTGCAGTGCTGGAGGTCGAAATGTCAATCCGGATATTGCCAGGCTGAACCGAACGGTCCGCATCAAACTCAAAAATCAAGCTTTGACGACCATCGGACACTCCAAATGTCTGGCCATCTGTGATTCCGCCAGGACGAGTGCCCAAGGCTGGAACCAGCAACGCAGTGGTCGACTTAGGCTGGGTCAGAGCCGCCGCATTCGTCGTGTCTGCATAGGCACCAAGCAGGGAGCCGATAAAGACATTTCCGTTGCTAACAATTCTTGGAGCAATGTTGGGGACCGAACTAAGGGCCGACACGATCGCGCTGGCAATCTCTTGCTGAGTGGACAATGAAGTGAATGGAATTCTTGTCGTTCCTGCGATCGAATTCAAGTTGTTGTCAAACTCGAATGTGAATTCTTGAATACCATTTTCAATAATGAATCGATCGCCATCATTGATTCCACCAGCGCCACCACCGGCCAACGGAACATTCAACTCAATCCCTTGCGGGATTTGTAGTCGGTATCCACTGTCAAACTCAAAGGTTACATTTCCAGCGGAACTGTCTTTGACCGTAAAGCTTTGACCGTCTCCAGTTTGATCCCCAGCTGGGGCATCAATTACGAATCGATCCTTGTTGTTCAAGGTGATGTCGTAGACTCGGTCATTCTTCCAAATACCAGCCAATGGAGTCAGGACGATTTCATTGGTGGTGGTGTTGTAGGAAAATACGTAGTCGATACCTTCGACCAACAATCGCCCGTTCTCAGTGATCGTAACGACCGATCCAGGCAAGCGATTGCCGCCGTCTCGACCCGTTACCGAGTTGTCGTCAATACCTGTACCGGCTTGTAGGTTACCCGTTTCAAAACCGTCTTTTAGTTGGATTCGGAATTCCGGATACACACCGCTCGAAAGTCGCATTACTGACGCGGTCGTGTCGATGTCGACGCTTTGAGCGTCATTGTCGACTGGGTTTAGCGAGACAGCAGTTGGTCCGACAAAGTCAGCACGATCGATTGCACCGCGATCCTTGAATGGGTTTCCACCCAAACCGCTCGGAGGGGCAACGGACGGATCATCTGCTCGCAACTGACCACTATTGTCGCGGTCTGGAGCCAAAACGGGCGAAGGTGCAATGCCGACGGCACCCTTCACGGCTCGGAGGCCTTCTCGCTCTGGCAACGAATCAATCGAACTATCGATGACCTGCGACCCTGGAGCTGGCAAGAAATTCCCACCAGGGGCATCCACAAGCAATTGCTCCGTATCAAGAGCACCGAAATTAAAGTCCAAAGCGGTGTTCGCCACATTCGTCGGCGACGCTTCAATTGGTTGACCAAGATAAGCAAACGCCACACGGGTTTCTGCATACTGATAAGTATTTCCGCCTACAACGACTGCAGACGGACGAACGGTCGTGGCTCCAGAAGACTCTGCCGTAAGCTCGCGTACAATGGGAGTTTGAACATTGATAAACAAGTTGTTCATCAAGGTTGGCGATGCACCGCCCGAGACAAAAATACCCGTCTCCGGAATAACCTGATTCAGGTTGCTATTAGAACCTAGATCTCCATCGACCCTGATGTTGCCACGGCTAATGATTGAGGAGGCATTTCGGACGACGACATACTTCTCAGTCGTACCATTGCCCATGGAGGTTACTGGGCCGTTATTCGTACCAAACGTCAGCGACATCGTACGATCATGCCCAAAATTACGTTGACCATGCCCTCGGAAGATATCGGGGCCGATGAAAACAGTCTTGTCAAATGGAGGACGGAGAGGATCGTTTGTAAAACTAACAAGCGAATTATCTTGGTGAAAGCGATTCAATCCAAGTTGAGTCACTGGCCCGCGAATGTTGCCGGAGTTGATTCCAAAGTCGCCGTTGTTCGCTGAGGGAATTTCAAGGAAAGGGTTATGCCCATTTATACCGCCCAACGCAATGGCAGACACTGGCGCCAATGGACTTGCCGTCCCAAACGCACCGTTGTCGATGGTCTGGACATTGAGCATCCCGGCAGCATTGATTGCGCCCGCGATTGCTCTGGCCATGTCGACATAACGGTAGCCCGCACCGATATAGACTGGGACATTCCCCGCAGTCACATTTCCAGATCGAGTGAACTCAAAAGTACGTCCTCGATTGGTTGTCCCAGCAAAGTCCGCCACTTGCTCAATGGTAAACGTCTGACCGTCGGCATAAGCCGAAGGGTCATCTACGGTAATAACGAACTCTTGCGCTCTAAGAACTTTCAAGTTCAGGTTGTAGGCACCGCTCGTCGCTCCACGCCGCCGATCCGCTAGCGAGAGTGGGTCATAGGAAGTGTTCCCAGATGCACTCACCGCTGCGTAATAGACACCGGCTACTTTGGCCGTGAAATCGATGTAGGGATCGCGTCCAGCTGCGTTCTCGCCAGGTGCCGACTGGCTATCCATCGTGGTCGGATCGACTCCGATCGAGACAACTTGGCCACGCCCGTTGGAATCGAAAATCTTAAGGGCAGAGTCCAAAGTCGATGTTGGGGCGGTGTCAATATCGATCACCACACGTTCGCCGACCTCCAAATAGAACTTGTAGATGTCCACGTCGGACGAACCTGTCGACAATGGGTCTGGCGACAAAGTTCCGTCCACAACATACGCAGCCGTGTTTGTTCCGGTCCCCTGCCAAGTTTCGGTTGCTCCCGCAATCGTGTTATTGGTAGGACTATCGATTTGCTGGGCGCTAAACGACGCACGGCCATCTTTTCCAATAATGGTATTGTTGACAGCTCGCAAGAACGGGGACGCTTGGTATTCTCCAATTCTAGAAATCGCAACTCCCGTTCCCCCACCCTGAGAAATATTCTGAGGGCCTTGCAACACAATGGAGGCCGATGTTGTCAAAATGGTCGTTGGATTCAACGGGTCGAACGACGGGAAAGCTTGTGGTTCAACCCAAGATCGAATGTTTTGCGTTGTTCCATTGGTAACCAACACGCTTCCCAAAATGGAATCGCGGATCGATTTGACCATTTCGTCAGCAGCGTAACCTGGCGCAGTGGATGGAGCACGTAAATACTCTTGACCGGTATCGCTGCGGTAAGAGATAGGTACACGGTTTGTACTCCAGCCGTTTCCGCCAACCACGGCTGTTCCACCACAAGTTCCTGCGGCACCAGCAATTTCTTCAAATTCGAATCCGACTTTTTGCCGACCGTAGTCAATCGTAATCGTTGCTCCATCACCTGTGTTCGAACCAGAGTGGTCACCGCAGGCATTGGTGGTACCAGTGTCTAGAATACCTGGAAATGCCGTGATTCGCCAAAATGGAGTTTCACCTTCAATGTGAAGACCTCCCACCCCTGACGAATCGAAAACATTGTTCGTCACAACCATACCGGGAGCCACGCCCGCGCGCTCCGCAGGAGAGCCCGATGCCACTCCAAACGGAACGGTATTTAAGACGGGTAGCTTCCTCGCATAAGAACCACCCAACGTAGGTGGTGCGACATAGTTTGGCGCGCCCCCAACGAACAGCGGTTGAGTCAAGCGACCATCCGCATAATAGAGGTCCGCTGGCGCTGAGTACACTGCATAGTCCCTCGAATCGCTGATCGTGCTGGATGTGACCACAAATTGCCCTTGATCCCGCGCGACATTTCTATCACCGAAACCATTGAATGACAGCACGCCATTTGGGCCTAGCAGACTTGCACCGCTCAGTATCTCCACATTTCCGACAAGATTGATGAAACTGCTTTGGCCTGCAGAACCAGAAGCAGTACCGTTGCTGTTGGCCGCAGTAATATTCAGTCGGCTCTGTTGGAACATCGTGTTAATCGCATCACGTACGGCAGCAGCCAATTGCCAGTTTGCCATCGTTCCTGAAATCACAATCGGACTATTGCCGAAGTCAAAGGTTCCATCGTAGGTAAACTGGAACTTGATCCGGTTAGATCCATCGCTGATTTCCAAAATACTCTTGTCAGGAATGACAAGCCCTGTCTGGAACGAGAAGGATGTGCTATCCGATCCGCGAAGGAAACGCGACTGAGGAATCACAGCCCCGAAGTTCGACACCGGTACTGGATCTGATTTTCGGATCTCGACTTGATAGTCACCACCCGTACCACCAAAACCAGTGGTGATAAAATCGCTCATCGTATTGGTGTTCGTAACGAGTTGCCCTCGTGATCGAAGTCCAATCTTGACGTCATCGATATAGGCATATCCTCTATCGCCAGTTCCGACAGGATTCGCTCCTTGGCTGTTATAGCTAAACACCAACCTGCCGACTGCTCCTTCAAATGGTTGCAGATCGACGCGAGCTTGCTCCCATTGTCCTTGTGTCCTCGCCAATGTGACCGCAGCAGCTAACGGTGAGCTACTTGCGACCAAGACGTCTGGTCGGCCCGCAATGCGGTAGAAAACATCCAGTCGCTCACTGTTGTCGTGAGGATTGAAATCATACGCAAAATTCAAGCCAATTCCAGTTTCGCTCGACAAGTCAATCGGATTCGAAACGATTTCGCCAAATGCATCTGCGCCGTCAATGTTACTTGGAGCCGATGGGCGTTGGAACGCCAGCACATTGAAACCGCTATGGTTGACGCTCGGCGTAACATTTCGGTACGTCCAAAGATTCGCGCCAGTGCCCACCACGGATTGGTTAAACAGCACCGGCATATCTGCTGACGTGCTCACGCTATCAAATGATTCGTCGGCAATCAATTTGTACGCAGCATTGGGTGAATAACGTGGCGTCCAAATTCCCAAGTAAAAATCGTCCAATAGGGCCGGACGCGTTCCGTTGGTAATTGGTGCAAGTGTAATAGGATCCACATAGGTGAACGTAAACGTGTAGGTGACGTTGACGCCGTTGACTTGGCTGACCAAATCATTGGTCACGTTCAACTCAAGAGTGTTCCAGTCGTTCCCGCTTGCATTCAACAATGTTCGACGTACATTTTGAGTCGTCGTAGGAGTCAAGTTTCGAATGATGTCCAACGCGATCACGCCGGTACCATTGGTAGGGTAGCGGTAGTTCATGGAGAAACGGACCGGATCCGTCGGACTCCATGTCGTTGGAATGGCAAAAGTATTTGAACTTAAAACTCCTGGAAAGGATGTTGAGCCAATTTTGTTTGGATCGCCAGGATTCCAGCCAAACGCTCGAGTCCCACCGTGGCCACCCTCGGTCGTGAGCAAATTCTGCCACCAATAAGCATTGGATGTTTGGTAGGTATTCTGCGCTAAAGCCAAATTGATAAACGAGTTTTGAATCGGGGTTTTGATTCCGGTATAAGGCAATACTTCATTGCTGTCGTCAAACAAAACTGTGTTCCGACCAATCGCAATGGGTGCTGCATTCGGACCGCCAATGCCTAAGGTGTACGTACCTCTTGGCAAGGATACTGTGCCGACAAACGGATCCTTGGTTCCCACCGATCCACGTGATAGGTCCGACAAGTCTGAGCCTCGCAATGGACCAGATCGATCGTCCACGATATTGCTATCGGCTCCTACAAAAACGCCCTGTGGCGTGAACAAGTAGGCGGTTGTGTCTGGTCGATTGAGTCCGTCCGCATAGTCGACGTCGACAACGATTGGATAAAGAGTACTTGGACTTGGGGTAATTAAGTCCCTGTCTCCCAGCGAAAACTGAATCAGATTTCCGCCACCAGCTACAAGCGAGCCCGCGATGCTTATAGCGCCACGGTCTGTCATGTTGAGCGATCCAACAGAGGTAATGTTGTCCACCGTTCCATCATACATGCCGGTATTCGCTTCGCCTGTGAGCGGCGAATGATATGGAAGCCCTGTCGCATAAACGCCGTTCGTTGCATACCGAATGTTTGCAAACTGAACGATAGAGCCAGGGAACTCTTGGGCTTCTCTCAGTCGGATCTGCACATCGTAGGAACCGCTCGTTAGACCAGCCCCAGAATTCTCAATGTTCGTGCTCTTGCTTCGAATGCGGAAGAAGAAAGTACTCTGTGCTCCGGTGATACCGGGCAAAAGCAGTCGTACACCTGCGTCACGTGGATTGGTCGTATAGTCGTCCTTGAGCAATCCTGATGCATTGGTGCGAGAAACCGAAGTCGCTTTGCGAAGAAGCGGATTGACATTGTTTGCGTTGACAAGCGGCGTGGTGAAAATCGCCTGGGCACCCGTTTGCTCGAGTGTGCTGTCATCGCTTCGAACCAGCAAGTCACCGTTGGCATTCAACACTTCAATGATGGTATCCAGCGAAAAGCGAGTGTTGTCCACATCGAACCATACTTGCGTGCCAGCAGTACCAACAAAACTGTAAACGTCTTGATCGTTTGCATCACTTAGTACACCATGAACAACAAAGCCTAGCGGCAAATTCTCGTCAGTCGATTGTTCATTCTTGGCAAGCGTTCCGAGGAACTGCGCCGAGACGGCGGAATCATTCGTGCCTGGCGCAACTGTATCGACTCGTTCGATTTCTTGAATCGTCGCAACGTTTCTGTCATTGCTAAACGTGTCGAATAAAGTGCTACGCCAATCCGCTGGCCTCGGCACGGATGCGATTCCATCGTTGTTCGTGTCGGTTTGCGGGCGACCATCCGGCTGGGTGCCGGCGCCAACCGCGTCGTCGCGCAAGCTCGTCAACACTACAGGAAACCCTGGCTGGCCGACGAGTTGAACGGTACCACCAACGCGATCAGGAACGCTGCTGTATTCGCCAGTTGCCGTGAATCCAGTGCCGCGTTCTTTGTCGAAGTTGGAACCTTGCCCTTCGAGCTTTACTACCAAAGACTCATTGATCGCACTTTGCAATCTCAGTCCACCGCTATGTTCCATATTGGAAACGGTGATCGAGTCGAACAAAACGTGAACGATGTCGGTGTCATCCCAAACGCTCTCAGTGGTCAGAATATTGTGCTGGAGATCGCGCACGGAAAGTACGTTGGCATCCGTGTTATTGGTAGCGTAGTCACCCCGCACTTCCAATCCGTTGATGCCATTGTTGAAGAGACGATTTTCTCTAAACAAAGGCCCTCGATTGGTGTCCAACGTCAAATCGCGATCAATTGCACCTGACTGCCGGCCCGTGTCTCCACGCAAGACAGCGTCCATCGAATTGGCGTCGATGGTAATTGCGGTTCCCGCATTGTTTTGGAATATATTATCCAAGACGATTGGCTGCGTTCCGCGAACAAACAATGTCGAACCACGGCTCGCATTGTTGCCCAACGGGTAGTTCTCGTTGGCTGGACGGCCCAGACGATCAATCGGCCCCTGTCCCCCTATCCCGTTCGCATTGTTCTCAAACACACTGTGTGCGATGCGTGCGTCGGCTTGCTGCAACTCGATAGGGCTAAACGATTTGAAGGTGCCCTCAATTCGGGAAGAACCGCCAGCATAGGCGAATTCCGCGTAGTCCAATTGCAATTTGGAGCCTGGCGATGCATAGATACCGCTCCAATCGCGAGGCTTCGCATCTTTGTCCGCATTGAGCCCGTTGTTGTTGGTGTCAAACGTACCCCCAATACCAAACCGGTCGTCTTGCTTACTGGTGAACACAACGCGTCCACCATCGACACCTTCGGCCAACAACTGCGTGCTATGACCAAGCTCGATGCGCGCACCTTCCAACTTGATAATGGTACCTGGATCAATTGCCAAAGAAGCATCCAAACGAGGTCGCACGTTTCCAATCGTAGCGACCGAAAGCGTTCCCTGTAGATTTGTGCCGTTATCGAGGAACGTTGTAATCGTGGCATCCGAAATCTGTGCCACCAATTGGAATGTTCCGCCACCCGTGTTTGAACTGCGATAAATACGTCGTGCGAAATACCCAACTTGCACAGCTGGCAACAAAGTCAAATTAATCGAACGATTTGCGTTGTTGGTCGTTATGCTCGAAGTCGAAACCGACGCTAAACTTTCGCGACCCGCTTCGTCCACCATCACCACGCGATAGTTATAGCTTCCTCCAATGGCCAAGGTTCCGCCAGCAGAAAGCTGCAACAACACGCCGCTTACATCTGGCCGATCTCGCAACAATGTCGCTTTGTCGTCAAGGACATCGGTGAGAACTGTTCCGAGGTCTTCATACGACGTGGAAGAACCGTCGAGCTCAGCAACCAATCGATATGGGCCGCTGCCGGTCCCAAAACTTCGATAGAGACGTCGATTCACAAACTCGCCACTGACGCTCGGAAGGCCTGTCATGCTGACCGCAGTTTGCCCAGGCGCAACCGTTACGTTTTGGGTCGCGTTGCTGGGCGGAGTTTCGTATCCATTTTTGTCAACGTAGGTGAACTTGTAGTTATAGAGCCCTGGAGTGAGTGTACCGCCCGTTCGGCCTTTGAGGGAAACCAAGTTCGATGGCAAAATCGAAGAATCCAAAAGGCCTCCGCCTGGATTGCCTTGAATCAGCACGTTTTCGGATAGAACGTGTACAACGTCAATGTCGTCAAATCGCCCAGGTACCGTGAGTTGCTTGAGTTCGCCGCCAGCAGGTGTGCTGACGCGAATGAACATGCCGTTGATCGAGTTGTTGACCAGAATGTTGTCGTGGATCTCAGGCCCAACTCGAATGTAATCCGGAGTGAAACTGCCTTTTCGCTGGTACTTGGGCTCGCTGAAAAGGGTCTCTTCGAAACTGTCCGGTGTCGCGCTGATCGCTGAATCCGATCCAAAAGTAACGCGATTGAACGATAGCGTTGGACGCATATCCGCAATTTGGATCGAGTTGACGGTTTGCTGAACCGAATCGACCACAACAGCGCTGGAACCGCCGTAGCGAATGTCCGCATGATTCACGTACTGTCGGAAGATTCCTTCGTCTTCCAAGTCAAAACGGCCTGCTGAAAGATCAAGATCCCGTTTGAAAACCAACCCGCCCCAATTGCCTGCCGATGGCGTTGTCGTCGGTTGGTAGTTATCCAACCCGATTGTTTCATCTAGCCAAGAGGTAAAGAAAACGCTGCCTGAAGCGACGGTTCCATTACTCAGTTTTTTAGCATTTCCAGCCGAGTCCAAAAGGACTGGAGCCCCGAGAACTTGCAAAGCGCCACCGCTTCGGTCCACGCCCAACGTTGAACTGCCTACGCCAATTCGAGCACGATTCAATTTGAAAACCGCTCCAGCATCGATCATGACGGTCACACCCTTCGGCACGTCCATGGTCGAGCCATCGCTGAGGATCGCTCCAGGTAGCAATCCAAATCCAACTTCATAGGCAAAATTATCCGCCGTTGTTTCTAGCTGCTGATCTGAACCACCGTTACCGACAATTCGCACGATGTCGCCTGAGACGGAAGCACCGAAGGCGTTCGCGACATTTGAATCGGAAATATTATTGAATGGATGCGCCAGCGAGCCATCTGCATTTGGGCCAGCTGACTTGTCCACGAAAATGGTCTTTCCGGCGATATCAATTACCGTCAAACCCGCTGAAAGCTGTATCGATCTCTCGCCTTTCAACGTGAGCCGAGCACCGTTGGCAATTGCAGAAACGCCAAATTCTGCCGTACGACTATTGATCGCATTGGCCAATGCAAGAGCCAGATCACCCGCAGTGCTGCTAAGTGTGTAGAAGATTCGAGTGTTTCCAAGGCCAACATTGCTGTCAACGCTAAACTCAAAGCGGCGTACTACGCCATTGCCACCCGTAATCGTGACAATCCTGCCCTCGAGATCCAGAGACCCGCCCGCATTGAGCCGCAAAGCGCGATCGAGCGGCCGCGTCTGAAACCAGAAATTATTGACACCGCCACTGGTACCATCAGCATCGCCATCCAATGCTTGTGAAACATCCCCGTTCAATCCTGCGATATCTTGAATCGAGTCGTTGCTGTCAGTTTGAGCTCGGAAAGTCAATCGAAGATCATACTTGCCCTGAGTTTTTCCTCCGGTTCCCGTCCCTGGAATCGTAGCGTCATACTGATCGTTTCCGGATGCGGAGACGCCGATGAAATAGACGCCAGACGAAAGATTCTGACGAATCAACGAGTCTTTGCTGAAATAGTTATCGTTCTGCGAAATCAACTGCAGTTCACCACCCTTCAGGGTGATCGGAGAATAAGTGATGTCGCGATTGCCAACCTTGGTCGAAACGTTTCCACTCAACAGATTTACCTTGACGAGCGAACGAGCCGCTGGATCGTTGTCCAGTGCCGCTACCAATTCACCCAATGTGGTTTCCGAACCATTGGTCGAATTCAAGTCGACAGTAATCGCATTTGGAAACACATTGACGATCGGCAGAGCACCCGCTCCACGATTGCTTCGGGTCACAAAGACCTGAAGATTATTGCCGAGCTTGCCTGATTTGACCGCTGTAAACTGAAGATTTACTCCTTGTCCCAACCCAAGATTCGAAGTCGCTGTTGCCAAGACTTCTTTGTACAAAGCCAATCGAGTATCCAATGGACTGCTGTCAGCCGACCGCTCTGCCAGAGTTTCTGCTACCAGAACGCCCTCTCGGGATTGGCCATTCGCGCCGAAATCGATATCGAACCGATACATGTCGATATCGCTACCTTCTGGGCGATGCAGATATTGACCGTGGATGACATCCTGGTTGCCCGGGAATATCGGTTCGAAATTGCGATCCGTGGTGGTCTGGAAATCAAGGAATCCAGAATCCAGATTCAATAGTTCCGACGGATCAAGATTGCCGGCTCGAGAAAGCCCTAACATGAATCCGATACTAGTTGCAGCTGCTCTGGTAAAGTTCTCACCGTAGTTATCGTTCCAAATATTGTTGGCAGAAAACACCGCCAAACTATTTTGGTAGGTCGGATCGATACGAACTCCCCACTGCCCAACCCTCTCGACTTGAGAGCTTGTCCCCAACGCGTTAGTCGTACCGAGCGCCATCGTCAAACCGCTGCTAGCAGACTCAACGAATTGAACACCAAGCTTATTGGACCATAGCGAAAAAGCCTCGCGAATCCGAGACTTCTGCTTTTCCGTAATCGCGTTCGAAACAGGTACGCCAGCATCGGTACCGTAGATATTCTGGAAGTTGTAATAGATCGTACGAATTCCAGGGAAATTATCGCCGCCGAACGCAGGGTTAATATGATTCTCGAGCGTCTCCCCCACGACTCGCTGAGCTGGATCATCGGCTGCGCCGAGCAGGTCGAGCACATTCACTTCGGGATCAATCGCCGAACTCAAAAGCAAACTGGTTTGGGGTACGCTTACCGACCCGATCGTCCCCAAATTCGTCGCCGTATCAAAAGTGCTACCAAGACCGTACAGTGTTACCGGCGAATAGTTGATCGCCCGATTTCCAATGACCTGGCTGCCATCACTACCTGGCTCCAACGTCGTCTTGATTAGGGCCGAAGAGTTCGGATCTGTCTCCAAGGCCACGAGAACTTGATTGACGGTAGTAACGGTGTCTGGAGCTGTGGCAGTTGCGCTACCAATGTTGACCGTGATTGCTTTTCCATTCACCGAAACGGTTGGACTCGGAGAAGCAGGACCGCTAACAAACGAGACCGTAATTCCCGACCCAGACTCGCCTAAGATCTTCGAAGTGAACCGAAGCTTTGCTCTGCCGCTGGTATTCAAATCCGAAATAGCCGTTGATGAAGCTTCCGAACGAACCGGTGACATTGGAGCCGTTTCATTCGTTCCAATCCTCAAGCGGAAAGTGCTGGAGGGCAAAAATGGCCCTGGCAACGAATCGATGTCACCATCAAAACGCAACGTTGCCGTGTTGGCAGACGCGTTGTAAGTCACTGTCGACGGCAGGAAGGCGGGCAAGTCGTCGGTGTTCCGAACCGTATCCGCAGTATAAATCAATTGATAGAAAGAAGGATTTTCAACACTGCGGGCCGTGGGCTTTCCAAATGCATCATTCTCAACCAGCAGCTTGTCGTTATCAAAATAAACGACAATCGTATTTCGCTGTTGCTCAATCGAGCCATTGGCCAGTCGCACAACAGGTTGCGGAACAACTGCAGTCACCTTGGACCCCAAGTCCAAACGGAAATCAATCGTGTCCTGTCGTGTATTCGCTTTTGACGGAGCAAAGAAATCACCCTTGGTGTTCTTCAAACCTTTGATACCACGACCTGCATCATCGAAACCAAAGACCTCCAGACGATATGTATCGTCTGGCAAGTTCTCAGCGAATCGCAAAGTCACTTCGTTTTCATTTGGGCTATCTCCAATGACAACGGCACCCGGCTGAACAATGATGTCGTTGTTCGAGGTTAACCGAATTGGTGTATAGCTCGACGTATCAACACCCCCCAGCTTCGCTGACGCCAAACCGCCATTCACCTTGGCGGTCAAACGAGGAGCAACCACCGACGAAGTATTAATCAAGTCGACCAATCGCTGAGCGGTGACCAATCCGTTTGGATTTGAGTTCAACGTAATCGTTACATTGACCCCGCTGACCGCGAATGTCGGATCAGCAACCGGACCTAGATCGCTCCGAAGAACATTGATCACCAAAAGATCTGCCGCATTACGACTCGTAAGCAACAGGTCCACCCTACCATTCGAACCAAAATCGCTCGTAACGCTCGGCAGTGTAAACGAACCATCCAGGCCAGCGCGAGTAACGCGAATCCCACCTACCGTCGAAGCGTCGATCACCTGCGAATCGTCAAAGCGAAACGTCAGTTCACGCGGGGCTATGTTCCGGACCACCCCATTCTCGATCAAGTCGCTATTGTTCGGCTGAACGCCGATCAACTGCGGACCTGCAGCAAGCAATTGCCGGGGCTCCAAAGTCTCAAGCAGATAACGACGAAGCGTCCCGCGTTTCTTGACGCTGGATGCCTTGGCATTTTTGGGTGTATTGGTATTGATAGGAGAACTCGTGTTGCGAAGCCGGCGGATGGTCATCACCAACCCTCAGTGCAAAAGTAGCCAGGAACCCCCTGTGGTCTACATATCCCACAAGGCTGTGAAAGTTTGTGCCTCTCAAACTTGGTGTCGCAATGGAGGGAAATCACCCCTTAGCGAAACTAAGCCCAAAAGAACACTCGTTTTCGAGTATAGTTAGGTAGGATATGGATGCAAATTTGTGCTGACTCCCTTCGCAATTCGACATTGGCAAAACGGTACGAAACCACCCTAAAGAATGGGTCGAACCGCGTTCCTTGCGATGGAAAAAGCTGCAAATTTTGCAAAAACCAGTCTCCTACATTCGTCATCACCCACAGAACACGACGATTTTGTGGCCTTTGACGACCATTTGGATGCCAAGATCCCGGAAAGGTTCCGAACCATATGGGTGGAAATTCAACACTTGAAGAAATCGGAAAAAAATTTCCGAGTTTGCAATTTGTCGTCCTCCTTCACCAATTCCCCCCACGCTCAGAGCGTGAATCCCATTGGGACCTACTTTTGGAGCAACCCCACGCCAAATGCAATCAACTCTTGACATTTGAGGTTTCCGCCCCACCTCAGGATTGGGGAAAACCGACATCCGCAAAGCGACTGCACGACCACCGATCGATCTACTTAGAGTACGAAGGTCCTATTTCAGGGAACCGAGGTGCTGTCAGCCAGGTTCTCAAAGGAGATGCTCAGTGGGTCACGCAAAGCGAGAATTCGCTCGTTCTGAATTTGCGGTTCCAGTGGGAAAAAGAGAAGCAAAGTCCACTTGTCGCGGCTACCCTGAATATGACAAAAGTCACTGATGAAAAGGATCTAAACTGGGAGTTGAAACTGCAGGTTCACTAATGGAGTCAAAAACATTTGGGAGAGCGAGGCTCCTGCCGAGTTGGGATGCTATGGCTCGGCAGGAGCCTCGCCCTCCCTGTCAACGAATTGGAACTCGTGTTGGACCTCGAATCCGGTCAATCAAGAGAACATTTGATATTCCCCAACCGCTTCAAATGCATTTTCGAAATGCCGAATGGACGGCCGATTCGGCTCCCTCCCCAAAACGATCTCAATCACGTCCGCTCGACCTGACGACTCCAAAAGTCGATGGCGTTTCATATAGCGCAGGGCCGTTTTCGATATCTTTTCTTGCTTGGCCTCGTCGACCGCGTCACTCGGCCCGCCCGTATTCGCTTTGCTTTCCGCCCAAGTCTTAACTTCGACAAAAACGACTATTCGCCTTTCCCAAACGGCGATTACATCAATCTCACCCGACTTCAACCGATAGGATCGCTCGAGAATGATGTAACCATTGCGTTCCAGAAAAATGGCCGCTATCCTCTCGCCATAAGCCCCAACGGACTCAGTGGCCCCCCTCTTTGGGTAAGGACGTGACAGCAGCCAATTCTTCCACATGCGACACACTGATTTTGGCAAAAAAATTGAATGGCAAAAAGATTTCAGGGGTGAAACAATTTTTTTGCCCTCCAATTTTTTTGCCATCATCTAAAAATCGGCCTTCGAATCCTGGTCGTCGTCCTCTTCCAAATCCTGGTAATTGACGGGCGAAATCGCTTTTTTCAAGGTCTTGACCATGACGTCGATCGGCGGCTCCAAACCGGTAAACAAGCGATATTGATACGCCGCTTGCCTTACAAACATCTGCAAACCGGTAATCACCGGGCAGCCTGCTGCCCGCGCTCCCTTGAGAAACAAGGTTTGCTCTGGGTTGTAGACGGTGTCAAAAACCAGTGTTTTTCCCTGCAGTTTTTTCGTCTCAAACGGGGTCTCGTCCATATCGGGAAACATCCCAACGGGCGTTCCATTAACGAGAATTTTGGGTTCGATCTCATGGCGTTCCTCCCAGTTCACCCAGCGGCAATTTAGATGCTTCGCCAATGCTTCCGAGGCCATCCTATTTCGGCTTGTGATCGTAATATTAGCTCGACGCTGCGCAAGACCATATCCGATCGCCCGCGAAACGCCGCCTGCTCCCAAAATCAAAACCGACTCCCGCTCGAATGGCTCTTGGTTGCCTGTCCATTTCGCCATTGCTTCTGTGAGACAATCCATTGCGGCCCGATAATCGGTGTTGTACCCAATGAGCTCCTTGTCTTCGTTATTTGCAAAAACAACAGTGTTGCAGGCGCCAATTCCCTGGGCCGCAGATTCGGCTTGGCTTAGCATCGGCAAAATCGATTGCTTGTGCGGAATGGTGACGCTCAAACCACCGATTTTCTCTTCTTTGCACCACGACAAAAACAGTTCCAGCTCATCTGCAGGAACCCTAAATGGCACGTATCTAAAGTTCAACTTGTTTGCCAAGAACGACGCATTGTGGATCAAAGGGCTGTAGGAATGCGCAACTGGATCCGCAACAACTCCATAGAGTTGAGTCTCCGAGTCGATGGAATCCGCTCGAAAAATCGATTTCATTTGGTCGAAACTGAGCTGCCCTGGAGCCACCTTTCGGTCAGCACTAAAGACGCAAAAAGTAAAGGGAGCACCGTACCGCGTCGCCAAAATGCGGCTCGGCGTACCATAATCACCCATGCTGATACCAATCGTAGGCACCGATGCCGATTTCATCAAATCGAGCATCCGAATCGTGTCGCCAAACGAATTCGCTTGAACTGCAATCTTTACGATATCGGCATCCAGCTTCGCCAAGCCGGAATGGATCGTTTGCAAGTCAACAGGTGTTCCTTCGAAATTGTGAATACTGACGATCCGCTTGGTCTTACCGTACCGAGGGATTTTGGTTGCGATGTCCTCTTCCAAATCCACATATTCCACTCCCATCGCAATGGCCGAACGCAAGAGCATCAGTCGCTCCTCTTCCGTCCGATCCCATCGTCCGCCATCCTCTTTACGCCGACAAGTCAACACAACCGGCGTCGGGCGATTCTTGAGCAATCGGCTCAAATCAATGCTGCGGCCGATGTAGTCCAGCCGCAATTCGACGAGCTTCGCGCCTTGTTCGGCGACCTGAAGATGCTCTGCAATCGTGTGTTTATGGCGAGTTCGGGCAATGGTAACGCAGAGCATTTCGGACAGATTAATCTAGCGAGGGAGAAAAGGGATTCGACGGAAAATTCAAAGGCAACAGCAAATCATGGATGCAAAACGGCCGGATTGCCAGTCCAAGTGAGAAACCTCTCGAGCAATCTAGGTCCAGGCTCTGTTAAGAAACTCTCTGGATGAAACTGCCAGCCCTCAATTGCATACTCTTTGTGCCGGACCCCCATAATAATCCGATTTCCAAGCGTATCGTGAACCCAAGCGGAAACCTCGAGACATTTAGGCAGGCTTTCGGGCGAAATGACCAGAGAGTGATAACGTGTGGCCACAAAGGGATTGTCCAACCCCTCAAACATCCCTTTGCCGTCGTGCTGAATCCGATCCGTCTTGCCGTGCATTAACTGCCTAGCCCGCACGATTTCACCACCAAAAGCCTGTCCAATCGATTGATGCCCTAGGCATACACCCAAAATCGGGAATTCGGTATGCAATTGCTCAATCACGGGAACGCAAATCCCTGCCTCATTCGGAGTACACGGACCCGGAGACAAAATGATCCGCTCCGGCCGCATCGCGCGAATTTCCTCAATCGACAACTCATCGTTGCGATAAATTCGGACATCCAGTGACGAATCGATCTCCCCCAACCGTTGAACCAAGTTGTAAGTAAAAGAGTCGTAATTATCGATCAGTAAAATCATAAAAGTTGGGCTGTTTTTTGAATGAGCGACATGACCCGCAATTGCGATCATACGGCGCCGGAGAAATCCTGTCCAATTAGTCGTTGGGGTTGAGAATCGGCAAGCTTATCGATAAGTTGCTTTCCGTTCAATTGCGACCCCTTTCCGCACGCACCCCTCACTATTCGACAATTTAATGCACGCATACCGCACACATCATTGCGATCAGCTCCGAAAAGATTCCGTGGGGCAAAATGTTCGTCTGTCCGGTTGGGTCTATCGCAAGAGAGACTTCGGCAACCTCTTGTTCATCGATTTGCGCGATCACTACGGAATTTCTCAAATCGTCGTCGAAAAAGATAGTGCTGCATTTCCGCTCGCCGAATCCCTGCGAAGCGAATCGGTAATTCGTGTTGACGGCAAAGTGAACGCTCGCGCCGACGATGCGATCAACCCAAACCTAGTCACCGGTGAAATCGAAGTCCGCGCTACTGCCATCGAACTTTTGTCCGAAGCCGCCGACCTTCCATTACCAGTCTTCGGAAACGCAGAATACCCCGAAGAAATTCGATTGCGAAATCGATTCCTGGATCTTCGTCGCGAAAAACTGCATGCCAACATCGTTCTGCGTAGCAACGTCATCGCTAGCCTCCGACGACGAATGATCGACCAAGGGTTCACGGAATTTCAAACGCCAATCCTCACTGCTTCAAGCCCCGAGGGGGCCCGCGATTTTTTGGTCCCGTCCCGAATCCATCCAGGAAAATTTTATGCGTTGCCACAAGCTCCGCAAATGTTCAAGCAACTACTGATGGTGGCCGGCTTTGACCGTTACTTCCAAATTGCTCCTTGCTTTCGCGATGAAGACGCTCGGGCCGATCGATCGCCGGGCGAATTTTATCAGCTCGACTTCGAAATGAGTTTCGTCACCCAAGACGACGTATTCGCCGCTATCGAACCAGTCCTTTACGGTGTCTTCGAAGAGTTCTCCGGCGAGCGTGATGTGACTACCCCGCCATTCCCTCGTATCGCATACAAAGATTCGATGCTGAAGTTCGGGAACGACAAACCCGACTTGCGTAACCCAATCGAAATTTCTGACGTAACCGAAATCTTCCGGGGCGGCGGCTTCGCTGTTTTCGCCAAGGCGATCGAGGATGGGTCCGTCGTTCGTGCCATCCCTGCTCCCGGCGCAGGTGTTCGTGCAAGAAGCTTTTTTGACGGCACCAACCAATGGGCCAAAGACGAAGGCTTTGCGGGACTCGGCTACATCAACTTCAAAGGTGGCGAAGGTGGCGGCGGTATCGCCAAAAACCTCGGACCAGAACGTGTTGCTCAAATCGTAAAGCAAATGGGACTCGGTCCCGACGACGGAGTCTTCTTTTCTTGCGGTAAACCTTTGGAGGCAGCCAAACTCGCAGGTCTGGCTCGAACCCGTGTCGGCGTCGAACTCGATCTGATCGAAAAGAACACCTTCAAGTTCTGTTGGATCGTCGACTTCCCAATGTACGAGTTCGACGAAGTGGAACAAAAGGTTATCTTCAGTCATAACCCGTTCTCCATGCCCCAAGGGGAAATGGAAGCGCTCATGACGATGAACCCGCTCGATATCTTGGCATACCAATACGACATCGTTTGCAACGGTATTGAGCTCTCATCGGGCGCGATCCGAAATCACAAACCCGAAATCATGTACAAGGCTTTCGAATTGGCCGGATATGATCGCAGTTTGGTCGACGAGAAGTTCCGAGGAATGATCAACGCGTTCAAGTTTGGGGCACCGCCACACGGTGGCTCAGCTCCAGGCGTGGATCGAATTGTGATGCTGCTAGCGGACGAACCCAATATCCGCGAAGTGATCTTGTTCCCGATGAACCAAAAGGCCGAAGACCTCATGATGGGGGCTCCATCCGAAGTTTCCGCCAAGCAACTTCGCGAACTCGGAATCAAGTTCACCAACGACGGCCCAAAGCCTCAGTAGAGTTGAAACCGGTGGAGTTGAGTTAACAAGTAGCGGAATCTCGTGAGAGTTCCGCCGGTCCCTCAAAATCGAGGAAGTTTCACAACTTCCGCTACGAAATCGAGGAAGTTTCACAACTTCCGCTACGAAATCGAGGAAGTTTCACAACTTCCGCTACGAGGAGCGGACTACCCAAAAAGCTTGCGAAGTGGTTCGCCAATCGCTAGACGATGCGGCCGACCAAGTGGATCGTGGATGTCCACGGAATGATTGATACCGAATCGCCAATAAATCGTCGCTGCAATGTCGCCAGGTGTGACCGCATCGCTAATGGGATAGCCACCTTGTTTATCGCTGGCACCATAGATCGCACCACCACAAACGCCGCCGCCCGCCATGAGAACGGAATAGCAATGAGGCCAGTGGTCGCGGCCCGCCGTGGTATTGATTTTCGGGGTCCTTCCAAATTCACCTGAGGCCACTATCAGCGTCGATTCAAGAAGGCCTCGCTGATCGAGATCTTCGATTAATGCGGAAAGGGATTGGTCGGCTTGTGGGAGCAGATAGTTTTTGTGTTGGCTGGAACCATTTGCATGTGCGTCCCAGTTTTGTCCTTGCTGCTTACAGTCATAGACATTGATGAACTGAACCCCTGCCTCTACCAGCCGACGTGCAAGCAATAGATTCTGGCCTCGCATTTGTCTCGCGAAACCCATTTCGGCGCCACCTCCGTTGACCTCTCCTTTGTCAGTGGGATCGCTGCCAAAACCGTAACGCTGTCGCACCGACTCGGGTTCGCGAGAGATATCCAACGCATTGCGAATCGATTCGGACTCGATCAGCTGCAACGCTCGATCATGATAGCGACTCATGGAATCCATCGATCGATGCGAAACGTTGAGTTGCGATAGCAATCCGCGTCGCTCAGCCATTCGCCCCAAATTCATTCCATCGCGAAGCCCCAAGGCGTCGGCGAGATAGTGCTTTGCAATCGGATCGACATCGATCCTAAGTGGGTCCCATGTGTTTCCCAGAATCCCACCTCCCTGGCAAGGTGTGGGAACGACATTTTGAAACACAAACGGCAAAGCCGCATAAGGAACATGCGAAGCCGCTTGCGGTTTCATGTAAGCTACAGCGCTACCATAGCTGGGATAGAATTGCGGAATCGGCTCAAACAATTCGCGATCAGCACCCTCAAGTGGACGACCAGTTAACGCATGGATCGATGCAGAGTCATGGAGTGTTGCGCTATGATGGACGCTCCGAATAACAGCCACCTTGTCCATGACCTGAGCCATACGCGGCAAATGTTCGCAGATCTGCAAGCCAGGAACCTTCGTGGAAATCGGCCGAAAATCACCTCGTATTTCAGCAGGCGCGTTGGGCTTCATATCGTACGTATCGATATGGCTTGGCCCACCGTAATAGAACAAGAAAATGCACGAGCGAATCGGTTGGGAATCGAGCGATTTCGCCCCTATGGCCAATCTTGATGGGGCAAAGCCCCCCATGGTCAGCGCGCACGCGGAAGCTCCTGCGAGATTGACAAACGCGCGGCGAGAGAGATCAACGGGTGATTTGTCCATGTGCCGATCCAATGACGTGACCAATACAGAAAGTGGTTTTTAGTCACGACATTATAGGGCAGCAAGCAGGCTTTTGTGTAGCGAAAGTCGTCAAGACTTTCGGCTGCATCACCTAGACGACCGAAACTCTTGACGAGTTTCGCTACGAAAATGCTTCATCGCGTTGTCCAAAAGGGGCTACTCCTTGGTGTGGCCGCCTATTCCTTGCTCGTGATCGCTTTTGGCGTTCCCATTCTTGGGTTTGGGCACTCCCTCGACTTCGATCACCAACTCGTTTTGCTTGTCCGGCGAAATCTCGATTTGCAGACCAGAGGTCGCATACGATGCGTGCTTTGGGTTAACGACCCCAAGAGTCGACGGCTTATGATTTTTGATATTCTCCGCTTGCACGAACTGAACCACAACGCAATCGTGTGGTCCCGCGACGGCACCGTCCCCCTTCGCGTACGTCGTGAATACAAAACTACCGTCGAGTTCGATCGATGCTGTGGCTTGAACACCATGCAGTTTCGACTTGGTTTCGATTGTCCCGACTTTCACAGGTGAGCCGTCTGCAAAGACAACTCTTCCTTTTGCAGGGTAAGCAGGTGGACGCCCATCGCCACATCCCACGCACACAGAAAAAAGAATCGCGAAGAAGGCAAGAAGTGATTTCAGTTTCATGTTAGTCTTGGGCGCTGACGGGTTGGCCATCGGCTCGATTGCAAAATCGACCTAAGGTATCGGTATCGATACTGGTATTAATCGCGCGAACGCTGCCATCAGCGAATGCGAATTGGCACAGCCCGACGTGCCAACTGCCCCATTGAACCAAACTGTTTCCTTCGCTTCTCAAGTCCTTGACGATCGGCATCGTTGGACCACCCAGTCGTGTCATATTGAATACGTGATCGCCGTTGAAGATAAAAGCATCTTGCGGGGATTGGCCCAGTTTTCCAATCGGAACGTGCATTTCGCCGGTCACAATCGTGTTGCTTAGTCCATCGGTCACACTCGAATAACGAATGCGGTCCGCCCAGTTTCTCGGACTGCCGTTGTTGCAATTGGCTCGACTTGAAATGATGATTCCGTTTCCATTGCCACCGAAGCTGAAATCGGTTGCTAGTCCACTAGAACCGGGCGAGATGTCACCGTGGTTTCCACCGTAATCGCCAACAGCACCATTGGCCGGAGCGCTCCCCGTTACAGGAATCCTACAACCACAAGGCAGAGTAATCCAAGTCGTGCCAGAACCGACCAACTGACCGATTCCAACTGCCTCGCTCGCGGATCGACGAGCCGGGCAACAAAATGCCGGAAGGGTTTGAGTGCGAACCTGTTCAGCATGGTCTCCATATGGAATAGAGTAATCCCATCGTTGCTCCATATTGGTCGCTTCGAGATAGGGCATGATTCGTACGAGCCAAGTCGTTTCTTTGCCACCACAATCGAATGCAGCCGAGTCGCCTGGTCGTGGTTGGTATCGAGCTGGCGGGTACGCTTTCTGCGCATCATGAAACATATCGACAGCCAATGCGAGCTGGTGCAAGTTGTTTTTGCACTGCATGGCTCTGGCCGCTTCTCTGGCTGACTGCACTGCAGGAAGAAGCAAACCAACTAACACTCCAATGATCGCAATGACAACCAAAAGTTCGACTAACGTGAACCCCCTCTTCGAAGCAACCCCATTCCCGAAACGGCTCATGTGTACCACCTTTGCTGATGAAAGTAGCTAGATGCAATCGCAACCGAGTTGCAACAACGGCTCGATTGTAATATTTTTTCGCGGACTTAGCCAATGAAAAACCAGGAGGAAGGCATATTTTTCAAATTACTTCATTGACACAAATCTTCTCGATTTCAATACTGAGAAGGCGAAAAAGAATGAACTTCGAGATCGGTAGGCTCGTAGTTGATCCGAATGTAACGAAAAGTTTGGGCAAATTGAACAAACTAGGGCAGCTGGTTTTTTGAGGTGTTGCGTGGGGTTTCAGCGTTCCAAAACGATGACGTGGGCGATTGCGTTCGTTTACGGTCTCCTCGTTTTCGCTGGCGAAGCTCTTCACCTGCTTCCAGGGTGTTGCCACCACCACGATCTCGCTGGAAACAGTCATGGATCACGTTGCCGCTCTTCTTGTGAACAGGCCTCGCCGGATCGCTGCAGCCATGGCTGTCACCATGACCATAAGCGCAATGTGGCTGAAACCAAGTCAACGGCGGTGAAAGGCAATCGCATTGAGTTGCAGGTTGTAGACGAGCATCACAATTGCCAAGTTTGCAAGCTCATGGCCTCTCTGGCTTCGCATGTTCAACCTCTTTCTGGAGATGTGGTTCAATTCGAATCGCTATGCGACGCAAGAGTATGCATGGAGTTGTCTTTGGTCGGAAACGCGCCCGCCTGTCTTTGTATTCGCGGCCCCCCAGCGTCTGTGACGCTTTCTTACGTTTCTTAACGCTCCGTTTAGCAGCAGCCACAGTCGGCTTTGGTACCGTTCTGTCTGGGTCGTAGACGCAATCAAAAGCGCATGCTATTCAGCGTACGCCTTACGGCTGACTGTTAAACAAGTAATTGAACGTTATCGCTGTTTTACGAATTGCTAATTCTCTTTCTAACAACTCACATTTTCAAGTGGTCCAAACACCGATGAACCAGTCTGCGCTCTTCAAACTAAACCAATCCTTACACTACGATTTCTGTCCCTGGGCAAACCATTACGTTTCTTGGTTGAAGAAACCGATCGGTTGGTTCGCACTTGCTTTCCTGGCTTCTCTATTGATTGGTGTTTGTGTTTCCAGGCAAGCTTTTCTCGCGTCGGCAGCAATCGCTGCGATCGGCTTGATCGGATGCCTCTGGCCGTGGATTGCGATGATGGGGCTCCGTGGCGAACTGAGTTGGTCCGAGCTGCGTTGCAGTGAAGGGGAGCTGGTAGAAACCAAGTTGCTCATGACCAATCGCTGGCCATGGCCCGTTTGGGGACTTGTTGTCGAAGCCGACGATGCGATCGCCTCCCAGATCGAATCACCGGAAGCCCCAATTTGCTTGAGTCGTGTCCCCGCCATGGCACTGAGTTCTTTTGCATGGAAATGCAAGCCTGAGTCGCGCGGTGTTTATCCCAAAAACAACATTCGATTGACTACCGGTTTTCCATTTGGCATTTGGAAATGCGTGCGACAACTTCACGTCCCCAGCCAGCTTATCGTTTGGCCACGAATCGTGAGTCTTTCCGATATTCCTGAACGTTCGGGCTCCCTGCAAGCATCGGTTGGATCGGCCGCTTCCCAAGCCGGTAATGAAGGGGACTGGATGGGAGTTCGACCCTATCGCCCCGGCGATTCGCTTAGGCAAGTCCATTGGGCTCAGACCTCGCGCCGGGACAGTTTGGTTGTCTTTGAGCGGCAATGCCTATCCCGCCAGGATGTGGCCGTTTGGTTTGATTCCGTCTCTGCTTCCCATTGCACTGCATTCCAAAGCGAATGGTTGATCCGAATTTTGGCGTCGGTCACTCATCACTTTTCCAAGCACCACTGGAATGTCCGTGCGGCAATTGATGGCTGTTGGACAATATTGAATTCGACGCAGGCAACGCAATCGGAATGGTTAGATCGACTTGCCGCGTTGGAACCCTTCGCATTGACTGATTCGAGAAAATCGTTGGTGACAAATCGTAAAGCATCGAAAGTCATAGTGATCTGTGTCGCTAATCGAGTTGCATCTCTTCGCGAACATTTTTCCGACGCCGGAAGTGACGTGCATTGGGTCGTCTTGGATACTCGCAGTATGGTTAGCCCCAAACCAACTTGGCGAGAGTCGGAGGCTGCTTTGCAAATCGATGACGATGGCAACCATGCGGAACAGATCCAGCATGGCTGGAATCGATACTGCCAGCGCTCCTACCAATTGAATTAGAACAATGAGTAGTCTAAAACCATTGCCGAAGCCAGTTCTCGAATACCGAAGCCAGGAATCTCGTCTGGCGAACGGTCTCGCCTCAGTCCACCCTCGAGATCGATGGACCACTTTCGCGTTGGCCATGATTGCGGCATTGGGTATGCATTTGTTACGAATGCAAGGGAGCAGCGAACTCGTTTGGTTGTCAATCGAATTTGCGGCTGTCCTGTCCGCGTGTTGGTTCGCTTGGTTTCGAATCCATCAGACGCCTGAGCACTACGGGTGGATGGTCGCTGGAGCATCCTGTGTGTGCTTGCCCTTTGCGAGTAGCTTGATTCATGTTCGCGTGTTAGGACGAGCAGGCGAAGCGACGGAGTTGGTTTGGCTGGCCATGTTGCAAAACGCGGCCCTCTGGCAAAGCGCGATCGCTTGGAGCCGCCGTCAAGAATGGATGTCCTTTCTCCTCAGTTCTTTCTTGATGGTATTTGGGCTAGCGACTTCCGACCGTCAAGGAATGATTGCAATCGTATTGTTGTACGCATTGTTTGCTGTTTGGTGGTTGACGGGCAAGTACTGGAAGAGCATCGAACGCGGTTTCGTTGCGGAAGATAGCGTTCCACTCGTTCGATTGCGTTTTACGGCTTTGGTGTTCGCGGTGTTGCTAACTGTTGCTATTGGTGGCTTAGCGATCTGTACCGGCAAGCAGTTGTCTGCGATTGACGGCTTCATGCCAACATCGGGCGGCAGTGATCGTTCGGACCCCTCTGCTCGGAGCGGTGTCGGAGATGGCGACATGTTGGTTGCTGCCAAGGAGGAGGCGTTTACCTTTGGACCGGTAGAAAGCGAACTGTTCATGGACTCAAAAACACCGTCCCTCTACGATCTTGCCAATGATTTCTATGGCGAACCCTTTGTTCGCCGCGAGCAGACTCGCACGATCTCGTTGGATAGCCAACCGAAGGAGTCCGAGTTAGAAGGCTCCGAGTCCAAAAAGCGAAGTCGTGAGTTTTCCGCGGTTCGCATGCCTCGCGAAAACACTGGCGAGAAAAAAATGAACGGCACGGACAGCAAGGCTGTCTTTCACTTGATCGGTCGTGTCCCTCAGCTTTTGCGACTCGAAACGTATGATTCGTTTGACGGGATCAATTGGAGCCGAAGCGAAGATTTGCAGCTCAATCAGAGCATGCTACCCATTGCCTTGGAAAGCATGCAGAGCCAACCTTGGATGAGGCTGCAAGTGCATCCGTCGGAATTGGCCCATCCAGTTCGAGAACGGCAGACCGTTAAAGTGATTGGGCTCAAGTCGCAGCGGATTGTAACCCCGAGTCTGCTCACCCACACGTATATCGACAAAGTGGATCAAGTGGATTTTTACGGGTGGACGGCGGACGGGCAACTCATGATGCCAAGTCGCGATCATGTGCCGCAGTTATCCGTCGTCCATCAAATGTATCAAACACCCCAATTGCACCCACTTCGCGACCCAAACAACAAACTGCACCGAATCAAAGTCACCTCAGAACAACAGCCTGGCTCTGTACGATCCGATCTGGCTGCATTTTTGCAATCGCATTCCGAAACGACGGGTGAACTTTCAAGTCGAACCAAAGATATGATCGAAAAGCACCTTGGCTACTCGGTTTCTGGCTTAACCGATTGGCAGCGAATCGAAGCGATCGTCGGCTATTTGAGAAGCCATTTCCGCCATGACCCCAATGTGTCGGTGCCCGCTAACTGCGAGGACGTCGTGAAGCACTTCTTGGAGACCAAGAAAGGGCCAGACTACCTCTTCGCGTCAACCGCCGCAGTCTTGATTCGGAGTCTGGGAGTGCCGTCGAGGCTTGTGACCGGTTTTTACGCTTCGCCAGACCATTACGATTTCAAGTCCGGGCAAACGGAGGTGCTTCCCGAACACCTTCATACGTGGACGGAGGTCTATTGCCACGGTATTTGGTTTGCGATCGAACCAACGCCGGGGTTTGCATTGCCGAACGAGTATCGAACGTGGAACCAATGGGCGACTGCTCGCATTTGGGCTGTCCGGGACTCAATCTATTACTATCCCATTCGATACACGCTCTGCTGCTTGTCTATCGTTGTCGTCGTCGTATTTCGACGACGGCTCGCGGATGCAATGCTATCTGTAGGAAGTGTTGGCCTCGTTTTGGCTCCGGCGCAAGTCCAAGTTCGATGCATGAGGCGATTGCTCGAGTGGCGAGGTTGGATACACGGAAAGAATTACGCATTGCGATCTACGCTCGGGCAACGATTGTCCAGGATGTTGGATGAGAGCGTCGGCTTGAGTTCGAACGAGCGAGAACTGTACATCCAAGCCATAAATCGGATAGCGTATGCACCGCGGATCAAGACCGTCGGTTGGCTCAATGATCAAGCCGTCGATCTGCGCACGATCTGTTGGGCTATCAGTAAACGCGGCGTCTTGGACCTATTCGCCTGGCCAAGGAGTTTCGCTCATCCAACCTCAGGCACCAAAGAAAACCGCTACCGCGTACTCGAGAGTACGAGTTCACTGACCACAGCACACTTCTCGAAATGAATTCAATTGTTATGCAAGATTTGCTTTTCGGCCTTCGCACACAACTCAATTTGGTTTTGCTTGGAAAACCACAAGTTGTCGAGCATTTGCTCGCGTGCGTTCTCTCGCGAGGGCATGTCTTATTTGATGACTTGCCGGGGCTTGGGAAAACGACGTTGGCCAAGGCGTTAGCGGTAACAATCGGGGGTCGATTCATGCGAGTTCAATGCACGCCTGATTTGTTGCCGAGCGATGTCACCGGGTTCAATATCCTGAATCAAAAGAACCGAGAGTTCGAATTCCGAAGCGGCCCCGTGTTTAGCGATGTTTTGTTGACAGATGAAATTAATCGAGCTACTCCGCGTACCCAAAGTGCCTTGTTTGAAGCGATGGCAGAACGCCAAGTTACTATCGACGGCGAAGCTCGGATGCTCAGCAGCACATTCCTGGTCTTGGCGACCCAAAACCCAGTCGAGAGTCTCGGCGCTTATCCGTTGCCCGAAGCGCAATTGGATCGCTTTGCCATGAAGTTGCGGATCGGGTATCCCGACCGGAAGAACGAACTGGAATTGCTTGCCCGAAGCAGTCGCAGTTTGGCTGAAACGTTCGCGATGCCAGTGCTGAAGGAAGGCGAACTGGAACACCTGCAGAAGTGTGTCACCGAGGTCGCTGTCGAGCTTTCTGTTCAAGAGTATTTGGTCAGTTTGGCGGAGGCAACGCGTTCGAATCGCTCTTTTTCGTTGGGGCTAAGCCCACGCGGTTTACTTCAGTGGCAACGAGTTGCACAAGCGAGAGCGATGCTGGTTGGTAGAGATTTCGTGACCCCCGACGATGTTCAAGAGGTCGCGATTCCAGTGCTTTCCGTCCGACTCTCTGGGCACGCGGGCAGTGTGGAAACTGCCATTGATCACGTGCTGAACTCCGTTTCCGTCCCAGTACCCTGACAAACCTTTGGCTTAATGTTATTTCGAAGGTGAGCTCCCCAATACCATGACTTCATTGAAACACATCTCCGTCGTAATGATGCTGATTGCCGTTGCGACTTTGCTGAATTCAGCAGCTTGTAACCGTATGTCCGCTACGAACGGCAAGGCCGCGACCGGTGCCGCATCGGAGGAAGAACATGACCATTTCCCGGCACATTGGCCATCGACCATTTTCCTCGCAAGCGAACGACTGGCGGCTTTCCAAAAAAGCCCGTCGAACGGGAGTTTATACGACGGAGTATCGCGAGATCAAGAACTGATCGATTTGGTTCGGTGGCTGCCAGATCTAGCGGCGGATTCGGATTTAGACGAAGCGACTTTCAACAAGATCGATTCGTGGAGTCGCGATTATTTGCAGAAGCTCGAGGCGAAACGGAACGAAGGGGCCAAGCTGGAAAAGCTATTGGCTATCGAAGGCTTAAGCCAGATGATTGTTGAGTTACAAGACATTGTCCAAAAAGAAGCCGCGCGAATTACTTCGGCTCAAGGAAAGTAGTTGGTGTACCGGCTTTTGCCGGCTGACGCCAGTCCGACTTTAGCCGGCCGAAGCCGTTACCAACTAGTATATTAGTAGAGAATTTAGAAGAGACAGGTGAGGCGATGGATATTTTGTTCTGGGGGACGATTGTTCGCATGTCGCAGGCTCTATTGGCAGCTTGTCCGACGATTGTTGTCGGATGGCTTGTCGCGGCGATCTTCGAGCGAATCCTGGGGCGCAACGGGACCCTGCAACTCTTTGGAGGACATACGTGGCGGCAGCTTCCGCAAGCTTGGTTACTCGGCATGCTTCTTCCCGTGTGTTCGCTCGGTGTTATTCCGATTATGGTTCAGATGCGGAAAAGCGGTATCGCTGGTGGAACCATTTTGGCCTTTGGACTGACTGCACCGCTTTTTAATCCCATATCTGTTTTGTACGGGTTGACCCTCTCCGACCCGTTTGCCATTTTTGTCTTTTGCATGGGATCGCTGACGATCGTTACCGTCATGGGAGTCTTGTGGGATTGGCTTTTCCCTGGCAATTGGACTGAATCCGAAGAGTTGCCGAAAACTCCGCATGGCATTCGGCGAATTGCAGCGACTGCTTTGTCCGTTTGCGAACAAGCGTTTAGCCGTTCCACGGGGTACATGCTAATTGCCATTGTCGGAGTTGGCGCGTTGAGTGTCGTTTTGCCTGCGGGCGTGTTGCAGCGAGCCGCAAATAAACACGACATGATGGCGCCGTTAACCATGGCCGGTGTCGCTACACTAGCCTATGTAACACCGATGGTTGCGATTGTTCAAGTCGCATCAATGTTCCAACATGGAAACTCGATCGGCGCCTCGTTCACGCTACTGGTCTTGGGGACGGGGGTTAACCTCGGCATGCTATGTTGGATCATAAGGCACTACGGATTCAATCGAAGTCTAGTCTGGATCGGGTGTCTACTCGTCGTGGTCTTGGCAATCAGCTACGGTGTCGACGGCCCGCTCTTTCCGAAGGGGGTCGAGCCAGCGGACCATACGCATGCATTTGACACCTACTGCAATCCGTTCCCAGAGTCGAACGAGAACATGCTAATGTCGAGTGTTCGCCTCATTCGCGATGCTTGGAAACCGGAAGAAATTGTTGCTGGTGTAATCGCTTGTGTACTTCTGATCGCCGGAGGGTGGCTGAGTTGCGTTGATCCAAACGGGTTGTTAATGACTAAGCTCATTACCCTTTCGGATCAATCCCAGTCGGGGAAGCCGCAACAAGACATCGTCCTTCCAGACTGGTTCATTGCTACGGTTTGCATTGTTGGATTGGTTTTGGCTAGCGTTGGCGGATGCCTTCTCTATTATCCGCCTATTTCTGAGATTCGCAAAGAAATGGCAGCCATTGATGCAGAGCTATTCTCGGCCTGCGCAACTCAGAAATGGGATGAAGCTGAGTTTTGGATTCCAATCCAGGAGGACTGGGCTCACAAACTAACCGTAAGTAGTTACCTTCGAGGAGCCAATCTAACCCGATTCCAAAAAACACGCATGAAGGTTTTCCTGACCAAGTTAGAAATGTTAGAGCACGCAGTCGAGGAACGAGCTATCGACGAAGTCGACAAGTGGAAACGCGAGGTGAGTGTCTCGCTTTCGCGTCTCAAGCGATCTTTTGGAATGTAGCCGTGGCGTTTGAATCGATCTACTTGTTCCTTGTTTTTCTCGTTAATTCGGAATGAAGATTTTGAGATTCTCCCGGTTGTCTTCTCGATCCGAATGTGCGATTTTCAACGTACTCTCCCTTGTACAGTTGCCAGCTAAAAACTATCGCGGTGAATATGTCAGAGATTATAGGCTTCGGACAGAAACGTGATTCCCCTTTTATCGTTTTGTCCGGCTCGGGCTTGACCCGGGCTTGACCCGACCGGAAATCGCTTTGGTGTTCTAATGTGCGGCGTGACGAATCCGAAGGCATGCGATCAGGCGATGTGAATCTAGAACTCCAAAGCTGCGGACGGAGGGGCAATCCCCTGCCGTCCTGAAATGCTTCACAGCGCTGCCCTTTTGGGATGCGACTCGTTCTGCGCGATTTGGTTTCAAACGGCAGCCTGAGGTCGCCAAGGTCAGGGTTCCCTACTTACTTTGCCCTAGTGAACCCAACGATCGCGAGCGACCAGATGGCCCGACCTTCACGCACTATCCGTTGAACTATGCAGGCAACGTCGGGCTATGGCAAATCTACCAGCCCCCCATCGGACAGAGTACCGGAGTCTTTCAAGTTAACAAACCGACCAGCATCTCCGAAATCACTGACGGACTAAGCAATACGCTCGGTATCGCGGAGGTCAAAGCATTTACACCCTACTTGCGCGACGGTGGCAATCCCTCGGGTGTGGCTGCTGTACCATTGCTGCCGAGTCAACTCAGTGCCTTCGGAGGAGAATTCAAAGTTGATTCAGGACACACGGAATGGGGCGACGCTCGAACTCATCAAACCGGTTTTACAACGACCTTTACTCCTAATACGAAATGTTCACACGTCGTCGGCGACAAAACGTATGATATCGACTTCAATAGCATGCGAGAGGGACGATCCACCTCTGTTCCCACCTATGCCGTCGTTACCAGCCGCAGTCATCACGTTGGGCTCGTTCAAGTGTCGATCATGGACGGTTCCGTTCGCAGCATTAGCAACGCGATCGAATTGGTGACCTGGCGCGCATTGGGAACCAGAGCCGGTGGCGAGGTAGCTGGCGAGAACTAGCTGAAAGCGACTCGTTTATTCACTTGTGCCCCCCAATCGCTTCGAATGTCTCGAACGAGATGGTATTGGCGGAACTGTGCCCATATTTCCAGAGCGAGTCGAAGTCGATCCGAGGGCAGATCAACGCAACTCAGCTTCCCCGGCGACAAAAATGCCGACCAAATCCTCAAAGCTCGTCCTCCACGCTTTGAACAGAGCAAGTCTCGTTGGAACTTCAACTATCTCAAGAGCATGTGCGACAATGAGTGCGAATTTACTATTTGGCAATCGCTTTCATGGCGGAGATAAATTCTTCCTGCCACATTTTGCCATCATGTTCTGCTGCGCGCACGGCGAGCCTGCATTTCACTTTTGCCTTCTTCAGCGTTTTGTGCAAGTACTCAACGTTGCTATGAAAGCGAGTATCCCATGTGCCAGTCACCAAGAAGAACTCATTTGAAAGTCTGGGACTTTTGCTCAAATCATACCGATCACCAGCGATCGCGCATGCAATCACCGAACCGTAGAGTTCTGGATGACGAATCCCCATGGTTGCCGCAAAAGCCCCACCGTTGGAAAATCCGAATACCACTCGCGACTTCGCTGAAGTCGGCAGTGGATACTTCTTTTCAGCCCAGCTCAATACCTCTTGGGTAAAGAACGTTTCATGCTGTTGGAACCTATTCGGATCGAGAGAGGGAACGTATTCAAGCGCTCGGACATTGCGACGCGTGTCGTCTCGACTCAATTCGACGTCGCCGCGATAAATACCGCTATGCGTCCCAACCAAGACGATTGAGGGTAACTCACCTGACTCGATGAGCGGCTCCAAAATGTGTGCGTAGCCCTCAGTGGCGTCTCCGTCCGACATGTAAACGACATACTCGATCTTTCGATTGGGTCCAGGCTGATACACACTGACTGTCCTTGTTTCGCCTAACGACGGACTTTCGAAATCGTGGTGCTCGACGGAGCCAATCAACGAATCGCTAACACGCAATGGCTGAGGGGCTTTTGGGCCACGCCAAAATCGCTGGCCGCCACCACCGACAGGCTTTCCCTTCGCAGTTGCAATAAACCCATAGCTCATCATCCCTTTCTCGACATCGGGCAGCGCTACTTGACAAGTCCAAACGTCGCTCCCTGCAATTCTCTTCATCGGCTTGCTTTGCGTCGTTATTTTGACTTGCACGCTGTCCAGGTCGGCCTGGTGAAAAAAAATCAATTTGCCGTTTTCTATCCAAACCGAAGAGCTTTCGGCTTTCGCCCTTTCGATTAATTTGGACGCGGCTTCGGGCACCTCTTTCTGTGCGGATTTTTCTTGGGCAGATTTATCTTGAGCCGTCGCGACAGATGCGACAATCAGTAGCTGTACGATGATTGCTGCGATGAATCTCGCCGCACGAAACGCGAAATTAAAGCGAACTTTTTCTCGCTCGATGGACCTAGCACCCGACATACAAGAAGAAATTCTTATTCCCATGCGAGTGCGATCATTTTCTGCGTGGTTCTATGCCGTAAACTCCCGCCTTTTCCTCGTTTGGCAGTCGGGGCTTGGAGGATTCGGGATGGTCTTCAGCAAACCATTGATTGGTATCGAACTGAAAACTTTTCGGATCTGTCCTGCTGCCAATGTTGATCTCGACCTGCACCTGAGCGCGGCGGAAGATAATTCGATTCTCCCTTACTAACACATTGCGGCAAGGATGAAAACCCTCCGCAGTGGTCTCCTGAAGGACTCGAAAAATCCACTTTTCAGGATACAAAATCTCGTTCCTAATGAACTCCGCACCATCGACGCCCACAAAGGCTGCGGCGCAGGAACTACCCTCGATCGTGTTGTCACGCACCACGATGCGCCTGGCTTCGTATTTTGCTCCGGCAGGACGGAAGAGGCGCAAATCCGTCGAGCCTCCGACGTTAATCGGACGCTCGCCACCGTGAATGAAATGACATTTCTCGATTGTGATATCGGAGCAACCGCCTTTTGTCTGAACGCCAGCCGTTGCTGTAAAGTTTGGCTTTCCAACGAAGCTGCAGCCTGAGATGAGCGAATCGTGACAACCCACCATATCAATCCCTTGGCCGCCCCATCCAGAGATCGTGCAATTGCGGATGGTCAGATTATCAAGGCCGGAGCATTTGATACCATCGTGATTCCCCTGCGGACCGATGTCGCTAATAATCAGATGTTCCAGCGTGATTCCTTTGACCGGTTGATCGAACCGTCCGCCATCATCCAAGTTGAGACCGTTGCCACTTTGACCACTGATTTGCAAATAACGAAGTATTAAATCGTTGCAACGAGAGAAGTGCCAGGCGTTGGCTCCTCCCTTGAAGTGCGGTGGATTTTTTGGATCAAGTGCCTCAACCGTTAGCTTGTCCACCGCTTCTACATGATAACCCCCCGGGTAATCGCCAGACGCAATTTTCAAGGTGACGCCCGATTTCAAACTAAGTAGGCTTTCACGTAGTGAACCCGCATCGCGTACGACAATGTCATCTGCGTATGCAATGTTTGCGAACAATAGTTGCGCAAGCGATAGTACCGAAAGCAATGAAACATTGCGGAAAAGTGTTTTACTACGCATTTGCTCGGTCAATATTTGCGCGGTCAATCGGATATTGAACATCTTCGCCTCTCCTGGTTATGCTTGAGCTCTCGATGTGCGGTCCCTAATTGGCAAATGGGGCCAATGCATTCTTTGGCAACGACATCATCGTGAGGGTATCCACTTCATCCCCGTCGTAATTCCAGTCCCGTCAACGTACCTGTGCTCGTGCCAAACTTGTCAGCTTCGATTCCAAGTCGTTGGAGCATGTTGACGTAAAGATTGCACAACGGCGGCGGGTTGTTGGCATCGAACGCCAAGTGCTGACCATGCTGAAAGCCACCACCAGCGACCAGGACCGGAAGGTTCTTGGTGGAGTGGCTGCTGCCATCGCCAAGGTTGCTACCTAGGAAGACTGTGGTGCGATCGAGAAGGCTGTTGCCGTCTTCCTGTGATTGCTTGAGCTTGCCGAGCAGGTCGCGGACGGTCTTCATCGTTTCCAGTTCGACGATTTTGAGCTGTTCGAGTTTGCTTGGGTCTTTGCCGTGGTGTGAAAGGTCGTGATGTCCAAGCGACACGCCTTCGATCGGTGGAGCGAAGCTGGATCCGGCAAGCATAATAGTGATCAGACGCGTCGAGTCGGTTTGAATCGCCAGATGGCTAAGATCGAAAAGCAGACGCGTGCGGCCGATGAGGTCAGCAGCGTTAGGGATGTCTTTGGGAGGCTCGACATTCACTTTGGGCTTTGGCTTCTTTGACCAACTTTCATCAACGATCATCCGCTGCTCAAGTGCGCGAACGCTTGAAAGATATTCATCGAGTTTATCGCGGTCCTCGCTACCGAGGTCAGAACGCAACGACTTGGCTTGAGCACTTACGTCATCGAGAATGCTCCGCCCATCTTCGAGACGACGAATCTGTTCCTGCACGTCTTCACTCTTGCCTTCGAGGAACAATCGGGCGAAGACTCTGGAGGGTGAATTTTCTGCGGCGATCAGTGCACCGCTCCGAGTCCACGACAAGCCGCCCGAACCTTCACCGGATAATGCAAGACTGGGGAAACGCGTCTGGGTGCCGATGTGATCTGCGGCGAATTGGTCGAGCGAAATCGTGTTCCGGAAGCCTGGTCGCCCTGCCCCCGGGGCTCCTGTGAGAAAGCTGGCAGAGGCTTGATGCGCAAAGCTCGACCCCATGCCTGCATGTGCTAGCCCTGAGATGACTGTAAACTCGTCGCGATGATCCTGAAGAATGTCCAGGTAAGGAGAGAGTTCGTAATCCTTACCAGATTGCGTCGGAAAAAAATTGTCGGGATGCAATCCGAGTGGTGCGCAAATGCAAATCATCCGACGTGGCGGTTGCTTGGCGCTTGACTGCTTGGCGTTTGACGCGCCCCTGGAGTCATCAGCGAAGACATTGAGCCACGGGAGTGCAAGCGAGACTCCCGTGGCGCGAAGGACGCTACGGCGGTGAACGTTCATGGTTGAGTTCGGTTTCTCGATTGACTATTTGTTTTGAAACAAGGGACTCTGAACGATCTCATGGATCAATGCTTTGAATCCATAATTCTTTTCGCGGAGGCGATTGACGATGGTTTCGATTTGTGGCTTGTCGGCGTTGGTCGGTGCTGCACCGGTACTATAGGCTAACAGCTTTTCAGTCAGGTTGCGAGCGAGTTGGTCTTTGTCTTCAAGGATGAGTTGCTTGTACTCGTCGATATCACGAAAACTTCGTCCATCAGGCAAGACATCGCCGGGATCCACGGCGGGACCATTCCAGTATCGCACTCGGCGGCCGTTGACGACTCTCGGTTCGCCGGTAGCGCGGTAGTGATCACGCCAGCCACCGATGACGTCGAAGCTTTCGAGCGCGAATCCGGGTGGATCGATCTTGCGATGACAACTTGCGCAGCTCTCGACATCCCGGTGCTTGGCGAGTTGTTCACGGATTGTGGTGGCGCCGCGAATGTCGGGCTCAATGGCTTCCACATCCGCAGGCGGCTTGGGTGGTGGTGTGCCGAGGATGCGTTCCAGCACCCAGGAACCGCGAACGATGGGTGAGGTCGTGGTGCCGTTGGCGGTAACTTTCAACACACTCCCCATCGTTAGTAGTCCTCGGCGATGACTGTCGCGCGACAACGTCACCTTGCGCATTTCCATCCCATCGACACCGGCAATACCATAGTGTTTCGCCAATCGCGCGTTGAGGAAAGAAAAATCTGAACTAACGAAGTGGGTCAGCGGTAGGTCGTTCTTGAGCACTTCGTCGAAGAACATCGAAGTCTCTTTGAGCATCGATGTTTTGAGGATGTCGTCATACTCGGGGTAGAGCGTGCCATCGGGCAAGGTAGCGTCGATAGCGCGGAGGCTGAGCCATTGACCAGTGAAGTTCGAATTAAATGCCTTGGCCTTTGGGGCACACAGCAGTCGCTCGACCTGCTCGCGGAGCACGTCAGGTTCATGGAGTCGATTCGTCGCGGCGAGTTGGAAGAGTTCTTCATCGGGCATCGAACTCCACAGGAAATACGAAAGGCGGCTCGCAAGTGCGAAGTCGTCGAGCTTGGGGCCTTGCTCGCGAAGGAAAAGGAAGCTAGGAGAAACCAGCACGCCCTTGAGGCCCACGCGCATCGCCTGCTCAAAGCTATAGTTATGGTCCAGTTTGGACTGCACACGCGCAAGGAAGGGCTGAATGTCGGCGTCGTTGATGTTGCGGCGAAAAGCGCGACGAGCGAAGTCACGGAGAATACGTTCCGCGTCCACCATCGGTTGCGACGACACGACTTCGAAGCGTTCTGGCGAGATGCGTGTCTGCTTTAGATCGCCAAAAATTGCTTTGTGGCTCGGCGGCGGCCAGGACTCAAGGATGGGGCCTTCGACATCGACCCACTGGATCACAAGTCCGGGGCCGGTGTACTTGTCGGCACCGACTTTTTCAACCGCAGGAGGAAGCGCTGGCAAGCCTTCGGCGAGGATGCGGATCCGGTTCTCCGGTTCGAGTTGCTCGGTGAACTCGACTATGGTCGGTCTATCGGCGGGGACCGCGAAGTAGTCGATGAGGCGCTCCTCGGTCACTTCTTTGAGTGTGCCGGCGGTGACGCGAAACGCGATCGGTTTGCCTTCGCTTTGGAAACCGTAGCCAGAGATGCGAAAGCGATACTTGCCGCGAACGTGGCTGCGAAAGTTCCACATGGTCACGCGAATGTTCGCCGACTCCCAAGTTGCGAAGATGGCAACGCCGTCATCGGTGTGACGGTAAACACTCCCTGTCGCTTTGACGGACTTCTCTTCTCTAATGTCAAAGCGTTTCTTCTGAATCCACGGCTCTGGCTCGTTCGCGATGGCTTCGTCGAGCACACGATTCGCTGCATCGAGATAATTGCGCATCTGAAACGAGGATGTGTGCAAGAACTCAGCGTTGTTATCGAAACCGTTAGTCGAAGTGTCCGGAGGTAGCAGGTCGGACAAATCCACATCGACACTCAGCAAATCGCGCACGGTGTTCGCGTACTCAGCCCGATTCAGACGCCGCATTACCACTCTGCCCTCCGCTTCCCTGCGAACGCTCTCTGCTTCTGCAGCTTTTGTGCTAATCCAGTTCGTGATGCTTTGAACATCCTCGACTGGCAGACGCGGCTCATCCTTAGGAGGCATGTTGTCTTCCCTGAGTTGATCTAAAACCGTTAACCATTTCTCGCGGTTCTGCCTGTTATTGAAATCATCCGTCAGACTTGCAACAGTAAAGTCACCGACAGCTTTTGCCCCCGAATGACACTTCATGCAGTGTTGGGTGAGCAACTGCTTGGTGGGAACATCCGTCTCAGTAGCCATGATCTTCGAAGTGACGAAGACCATTGCTATGGTGACAATAGAGGTCGAAGTCACGCGCGCGGAATTCCGAACCGCGGAAGATGCCAAAGTGGGCATGGTGAGCAATGTGGTCGGCAGAACCGTAAAGAAAACAAATCGCAGTGTGTGCATCTTGATCTGAGAGTGGCGTTGACCAGGGACGGGGTTATTGACGACCACTATGGGCGTTTGTCTAAGTTCTGTTTGAGCTCTCTCAGTTCGGCCCTCAATCGCTCATTCTCTTCCTTGAGCTGCGAAACAAGATCAGGCCTGTCTACCTTGATGTGGTCAAGTTGTGGCTGCATTTCGGCAGCCAATCGCTTTTTGGCCGCATGCAGATCACGCTCGATGTCTTCTGCTTTTGTCATGAGTTTGTAAGCCAGATCATGCTCCTCGGCCAACTTGAGGTTTTCCGCGGCAACTCGTAGATGATGCATATGTTGTCCGACCCTTTCGAGCTTTTCGATTTGAGCTCGGAATTCTGGCCGATGTCCGCTTCTCTCGGCATGTTGGGTTTGCATTTTATGAAGTGCTCGTTCGATTTTGGCGATTTCTCCTCGAACTCTTGCCAACTCCGAATCCGCTGCATGCTCGTTGCGCATGATTCGCTCTTTGTTAAGCAGATCTTGCAGCCGGTCCTTGAGCTGGAAGGCTTCTTTGTCGATGCTGGGACCGATTTCCTTTTCTCGCCTGCCGCCAGAGTTCGTTTTCAATTGCTCCGCCATTTCCAGTAGTTTCGCAGCTTCCTCCTGGATACGCTGGGCTTGATCCTTGTTCCCTTGTTCTGTCAAAATGGCCGCTTTGGTTCGCAATGCTTTTGCGCGTTCCCGTAACTCGTCGACTTCAGAAGCGAAGAGTGTTCCAGAGCTACTGAAAAGCAAAAGTGCGAAAATCACTTTTGTAAACGCTGTGAATTTCATGGGTGTGTCCTTCTGTGCATTTTTCGAGGCAAGAATCGAGGCAAGAATATTGAACAATAGCTTTGCTAAGGCAGTCGATGAGTTCGGTAACTTAGGGCAGGGTCTGCACTCACTGCCTAAAGGCATGAAGAGCTGCATTCTAGCAGATCAAGCCGTGAAAGGTCTGATAGGGTTGCCTTGGTTTAAGGCAGCCTGCTCACGAATCTTGGTCCGTGATCAAATTCTTGACACACTTTCCTCCGAAGCTTGATCGAGGCCCCACATCTTGTTAAGATGTCTTACAAGTTGGCTCGGTAGCAAGTGACCTTGAATCGGGAGATGGTTGATGCAGTTGGAAGCAATTGAGCGACGAACCACGGTGGATTTGGTCGTGGACCGGATTGCCCGAGTGATCAAAGATCAGAAGCTGGCGGCTGGTTCGCGGCTTCCCGGCGAGCATGAACTGGTGGAACAGTTGCAGGTCAGCCGTCCAGTGCTTCGTGAGGCGTTGGCTCGACTTCAAAGCCTGGGTTTGGTCGACATTCAGCGAGGGCGCGGCACATTCGTCGGGGATACGAACAGCTTGGCTAACTGTGTGCGGTTGCTGCAGTCCGCGGTCACGATTTCGCCGCAGGAGTTGTTGTCGTATGCCGAATTGCGTTCGGCAATTGAAGTCCAGGCCGCTCGACAGGCTGCTGAGAAAGCAACGGCTAAGGACATCGAACTACTCTCGGCGCTGCTCAAGCAGTTGGATGATGAGGAACTGGCTTATGCAGAAGCGCTTGAAATTGACTTCCGATTTCATCGAAAGTTGATCGAGATCGCTGGTAACGTCTTGATGCAAAACCTGATCGAAGTGATTTACGAATTTGTGTTGACCCAGATGGTTCGCACGACACCGACTCAGCGTGAAAATCAACTTGGACGTAAGCTGCACAAGGCGGTCTTGAAAGCGGTTCGCGATCATGATCCCGACGCTGCTGAACTTGCGATGCGCAAGCATATGCAAGCCGTTCTCGATCGGCTTAAGCCATAGGAGTTTACGAATGCGAAATAGTCCTAAAGTAGCAGGCTCACTCTGTGTGCCGTCCGCCTGCATCGCCTTTTTCATAAACCATCGAACATTCCAAGCGATCTTTCCCTTCATGGCTCGATTAAGTGCTTGGTGTCGCTTGGTTACGGCACACGGAGTGTGCCTAGTGCTTTGTTTGACGGCCCAAGGGAAAGAAGATTTTACACTGGAGCAATTGGAGTTCTTTGAGAAGAAGATACGACCAGTGCTTGTCGAACACTGTTACGAATGTCATGCGGCCGGTGCCAAGATTATACAAGCTGGATTGCGTGTCGATCATCGGGCCGGATTGCTGAAAGGCGGCGATAGCGGTGCTTCTGTTGTCCCCAATGAGCCTGAACACAGTTCTATTCTCAAGGCGCTGCGATATGAGGATGCGGAAATGCCTCCCAAGGGAAAGCTCGCTGATTCCATCATCGCCGATTTTGAAACTTGGATTCAGATGGGGGCTCCTGATCCGCGTGTGGCCGATGAGCTCGGCCGCGACTTCCGGCTCACCGATGTATATGGCTCCGTGGTGAAGGAGATCCTGGTGTAATGACGCTGACAACGACCATGTTCCACGTTCGAGATTTATTACGTTCGAGCCTCGTCCTCAGCGTATTCCTCAGCCTCAGCCTCGCCGGTGCCCACGCAGATGCCGTCTGCGGGCCGGAATCGTTTGAAGCGTTTCTGGAGAAGCACTGCGTCCGCTGTCATGGCCCGAACAAGGAAGAGGGAGATATCCGGATCGACCGGCTGTCTCGCGATTTCAAGGCGGGCTTGGACAGCCACCACTGGGCGGAGGCGCTCGACAAGATCAACAGCGGCGAGATGCCTCCGAAGAAAGAGCCGCAACCAACTCAGGACGAGATTGCAACGTTCGTGTTGAGTCTTGACTCGCTGCTCAAGGAGGGTCGGGCAGCGCGGATGGCGGCACGGCCAGCGGTCTCGCACTATCGGCTCAGTCGCAAGGAATATCAGAACACGGTCTATGACCTTCTCGGCGTGCGCTACGATCCGGCCAAACCTGGGGAACTGAATGAGGACACGCTGTGGCATGGGTTTGAACGCATCGGGTCGCAGCTTTCGCTCTCGCCGTCCCATGTGGACCGCTATTACCGCGCTGCGGACATCGTGGTCGACCGCGCTTTCACCACCGCGTCCGGTGAGGCTCGCAAAATCCGCAAGACTGCAGCGGAGTTGCGTTACAATGGCGGGAAGGACCAGCAAGTGGCGCTTGACCGGTTCGGCATCAAGCGGCCGCTGCGTTACCTCGTCTTCCCAGGTCGAGTCCAGAACGCGCTTTCGCCCCACTGGTTTGGGAAAACTGGGCCGGAACACAGTGGGCTCTACAAACTCCGACTTCAGGCCAGCGGAATCCGCCCACCTGGAGGCCAGCCGGCACACTTGAGCATCGGCAAGGAGACCGGTGAGGAGACCGTGGAAGGCCTCATCGAATTTGACATCACAGCGCCGGAGGACAGTCCGCAGGTTTATGAGTACGAGGTGTTTCTCGAGATGCCTGCGTCGCTGCATTTCTGCGTGGTGGCCACTGATATTGTGGACAGAAGAGGCGGCGCTGCCTTCCGCAATGCGCTCTCCAGCGGGTCCTATCTGTTTACGCACAGCAGCGAGACCTCTCTCCTGAACCCGAACGCCCCGCAGATGTTCGACGGCAAAGGGAACGGCATCTTCTCGACGGTGCTCCTCGATTGGATCGAATGGGAAGGGCCGCTGGTCACGGAAAAGGAAAAGTCCCGGCGCAACGGCGTGTTACCGCCCGACGACGCGACCCCCGAGATGGTGGCGCAGCATTTGGGTCGATTCGCCCAGCGCGCCTGGCGACGGCCGTTGGAGAAGGATGAGTTGGAGGACTATCTGCAATCCTACCGCGAAGAACGCGAGGCGGGCGAAAAGATGGCCAATGCTTATCGGATCGCGATGCAGGGTGTGCTGACGTCCAGAAACTTCATCTATCTTGTCGAGGGCGATCCGGTGGCTCGCGAACGACTCACGGACTCGGAACTCGCTTCTCGGCTCTCCTATTCCCTATGGAGTTCAATGCCGGACGACGGCCTCTTCACCGCGGCCCAAAGTGGCAAGCTCAATGGCGAGGGCCTGAAGAAGGAAGTAGACCGAATGTTGACCGACAGCCGGACCAATCGATTCATCGACGACTTCTCTCGGCAGTGGCTGCAACTGCACCGAGTGGGCATGTTCCCGCCGGACAAGAAGCTCTACCCCAGCTACGACGACTGGCTCGAGACGAGTATGCGGGCCGAACCGGTCGAGTATTTCCGGGAGATGTTCGCGAAGAACCTGCCCATCGACGGCTTCCTCGATTCCGACTGGACCATGGCTAACGCCCGGCTCTGTGATTTCTATGGATTGCCGGAGCTGAAGACAGACGGCTTCCAGCGAGTCTCGATCAAGCCCGGGGACCACCGCGGCGGTCTCCTCACGATGGGCGCAGTGCTCGGGCTGACCTCGGACGGAACTCGCCACCGCCCGGTGCATCGCGGTGTCTGGCTCAGCGAAGCGATCTTCAACAAGACGCCTCCGTCGCCACCGGCCAACGTGGATCCGATCGAACCCATACCGCCCACGGGGCACCAAGGTCACGATCCGCCAAAGAATTGAAGCACACGCTAAGAACGCGAGTTGTGCGGCCTGCCATCGCAACATCGATCCGCTGGGGCTGGCATTTGACCAGTACGATGCCATCGGCCAGTGGCGAACCCGCGAGCAGGTTCCAACAGGCGTCGGTGAGGATCCATTGGTAGATGCTTCCGGCGTATTGCCGGACGGCCGTGCGTTCACCAATTCCGTCCAATTCAAAAAACTCTTGCTTGAGGACCGCGACAAGGTCGCGCGAGCCTTCATCGAACAACTTTGCACCTACGCCCTCCGCCGCGTGCTGACGGTGGATGACTCGGATGACATCAAGTCGATTGAAGAAGAAGCCAAGAAGAACGATTACCGAATCAAGGACATCGTGCGTGCGGTGGCCTTGTCGGATTTGATGAGGAAGAAATGAAGCTAGTTCCTGGTTCTTTGTTCCTAGTTCTTTGTTCACAGGACGAAGCTAGTTCCTGGTTCGTTGTTCCTGGTTCTTTGTTCACCGTACGACGGGTAACAGAGCGCCAAGCGCCAAGCACAAAGCACTAAGCACTAAGCACTAAGCACTAAGAACTAAGAACTAAGAACTAAGAACTAAGAACAAACAATGCCCATCCGACGGTTTGAAGACATTGAAGGCTGGCAGTTGGCACGGGAGCTGACGAAGCGGGTCTATGCAGTGGCGATGCGCGGAGCGTTTGCGAAAGACTTCGGACTACGGGACCAGATTACCCGTGCGTCCGGATCGACCATGCACAACATCGCTGAAGGATTCGACGGAGGGAGCAATGCTGAGTTCGTCAAGTTTCTGCGCTACTCGCAGCGTTCATGCTCTGAGGTTCAAAGTCAACTCTACATCGCTTTAGATCAGAGCTACATATCGCAGGATGAATTCGACTCCATATACGAACAAGCGGCGAAGACACACGCCAAAGTAGGCGGCTTTATTCGCTACCTATTGAACACCCTCAACCAAGAGCCAAGAACAAGGAACCAAGAACCATGAACTACCTCTCCCAATCCTGGCTAATCGACCGCCGACACGCGCTGCGCGCTTTGGGGACTTGCATCTCCCTGCCGATGTTGGAATGCATGATCCCGCTCGGAGCGGCCGAGCAACAGTCCGCCGCGCCTCGGCGCAGCGCATTCATTTACCTCGCCAACGGCGTCCATTCGCTGAATTATCAGATCACCACGCCGGGTAAAGACTATGAGTTCTCTCGGTCACTGAAGCCTCTGGAAAAGCACCGCGATGTCATCACGCCCATCAGCGGGCTGCATCATCCGGGAGCCATCAGCCATCACCACAACTGTATCTCGGTATGGCTTACCGGCGGAAAGCTCGGCCCTTCGGATCGCAATACGATCTCCGTAGACCAGAAGATGGCGGAAGTCACCGCGCAGCACACTCGTTACCCGTCCATGGAAATCGCGCTCACGCAGGGCTCTCTCGCCTGGACTTCGGATGGTGTCCAACTTCCCGCGTTACGTCGTTGCAGTGAGGTCTTTGCGTCTCTGTTCGAGGAACCGAAAGGGGGCATCGCAGCCCAGCGGCGGGCGCTGCGCCGTAAAGCCAGCGTCCTCGATGACAACCTCGCGGAAGTGAGCCGGCTTGAGCAGAAGATGGGAACTGCCGACAAAGGACGCCTTGACCAATACCTCACTTCGGTTCGCGAGGCGGAGATCCGCACTCGGCGGGCCGATGCCTGGCTCGACACGCCGCTCCCCTCCGTCTCCGACTCCGATCGCAAACGTACCAACCGCGACGTTGCGGCCACGATGGCGGGCGACTATTTCCGCACGGTCTATGACCTCATGGTGCTCGCCTTCCAGACGGATGTGACCCGCGTGGCCACGTTCAGTCTGGGAGGCGAAGGCGATGCCTTCGCCATTCCAGAGATCGGCATCACGGAGTCGCGGCATCAGCTGAGCCACCATGGCGGCGACGCGGGCTACATCGAGAAGCTTACCAACTATGATGCCTTTGCCATCGAGCAGTTCAGCTACTTCCTATCGCGACTTGAGGAGACGAAGGATGTCAACGGCCAGCCGCTCCTGGGCTCCACGATGGCGCTCTTTGGCAGCGGCATGTCCTACGGCCACAGCCATGGCAACGCCAACCTTCCGCTGGTGCTCGCTGGCGGTTCGAACCTCGGCCTGAAGCACGGCAGCCACCTCGACTTCAACCAGGGCCACTTCAAAGGATACCAGCTCGATAAGCCCGGTGAACACTACGGGCTCTGCAGTCGCCCCGCAAACCCGGACGCTCACATGAGCAACTTGCTGCTCCTGATGGCCCAACGCATGGGTGTGGAGACCGACGCGTTTGGTGACAGCAATAAGGCGATCGAAGTTTAGCCGTTCACTGGGACAGAGTTAATGAGTAATGAGTATTAAAGATTGAAAAATGCAAAAGTATAAGGTTTGTCAGCGCGGATGTACCCATTTTGAATTCTCCAATTTCCATTACTCACTAATCATTTGTCCCATCTAAATATAGACAACTTCCCATTATGAACACTCAGAAAACACCAATGTCAAAACATAGTTTTGTACTATGCCTCATCATCACGTTGAGCGTAACTTCTATAGCGCTGACAGACGAGCCCTACAGGCCTGAGGCGGGGAAGTTTCCCTCTTTGGAAAAGGCGATCTCTTATCGAGGCGAACTGGTGTTCGTGGATCATGCCAACCGACGCGGCAGCATCCGTGTGCAAGGAGCTGGGATGTTTTTCCGAAATGATCCGCACCCCTTCGCCATGTTGCCCTACGGCATCATCCGCCATCACGGCGCACCAGCGGACCTGCGCGATATCCCGCTGGGCACCGTGATGCACGTCCGAGCATTCCTCCCGCCAGACACGAAGACATCCTCCGTGCCGGTATTGCCAATAGACAGTAAGACGAAAGACGCGAACCACAACCGTGGCGCGGGTATCTTCCCCGCCGAGAATCATGTCTTGCTCTTCGAGGACGAGCCCAGCCACTGCCTTAGCGAGGGATTGGTCTGGAAGCTCAAAGAAGTGGACCTCAAGAATTTCCAGGGAATGATTGTCGCCAGCCTCGAACCGAAGCAAGGCGGAGGCGGCAAGGCGACCGAGGAAAAGTTGACCTTCGATGCCGCCACCCGAATCTGGCGAGGCCGCGAAAGCCTCAACATTGAGGAACTCATCGCCGAAGGCGCGTGGCCCGCAGAAGGGAAAAAATCCCTCGGTGGCCAGGCCGTCCTGCTCGGCATTACTTGGAAACCCACACCGGATGGCGTGTTCACCCGGTTCCATATCTCGGACATCTGGCTGGACGACGCCTCGATCGGGCACGCAGCCCGCAATCAAACCGAAGTGCACAGAGCCTTTATCCGTAGCCGCTGGATGCCCGCTTGGATCGATGCTGTCGAGTATGGCAAGTTCGGTCGCGCGACCGTGACAGCAACTTTGTTCGGCGGCATGGACGCAACTCTGTACGGCGATTTCAAAAAAGATGTCTCTGCTACGATGAATGCATCCGAGAACACGTTGAAGCACCTGGGTGGGGACTATGGCCCCGCGCACATGGCATCCAAAGGCACCATCATCGACGTTTCCAAGGCGACTGACCAAGCGTCTATGGGAAGCAGCGGCATTCAAATCCGTTTTGAGACTGACCTCATCATCGAAGGCATCCGTCCCGGCAGAGTCGTCCGTGTCTGCCCCGCTAGTTGGCCGCAGGTCAATGTGCCTCGGGAAGAATTCCTGGGCGATGGCCGCCACGATGACCGCTTCCCGACTCCAGCCATTTTCCCTAAATACTAATGCATCTTCGTTCTTGGTTCCTCGTTCTGGGTTCTTCGTTGCCCAGCGAGACACCGAACATCCAAAATTGGAAACCAAGAACCAAGAACCAAGAACCAAGAACTAAGAACTAAGAACATGAAATACGCTATCGTACTCCTCGCCGCCCTTCTGCTCGCGCCGCTAAATGCATACGCCGACGTTCGAGTCGAAACCGTGATGGTTTCGATGCGAGACGGCGTCAATCTGGCGACGGACATCTATCGTGACGATACATCGAACGTCGCTCCGGTCGTGTTGATGCGAACCCCTTACAACAAGGCTAGCGCCAAAGGAGCGGCACAGCGGTTCGCGGCCGCCGGGTATGTTGCCGTTGTGCAGGACTGCCGCGGCAAATTCGCATCGGAAGGAGTTTTCGCTCCGTACAACAGCGAAGGTCAGGATGGATTCGATGCGATCGAGTGGATCGGAAATCAACCATGGTGCAACGGTCGTATCGGGATGTGGGGCAGTTCGTATGTCGGTGCAACGCAATGGCAAGCTGCCGTCGAGCATCCACCAAAGCTGGTCACGATCACGCCGACTGCCACGTGGAGCAGTTTTTATCGCAATCTGTATCTCGGCGGTGCCGTGCGGTTGTCGCTGATTTCAAGCTGGCTGGCCGGCAACACTCCTAAGCCAGAAGGTGTACAACCGGCAGATATGAATGAAGCACTCCTGCGGCTACCGCTGAGCGATGTCGATGAGGCGATCGGCTGGCCAATGCCATGGCTAGATGCTTACCTCACGCATCCTGAACCGAATGGATTTTGGACGCGACTGGATCTGACCGACGAACTGCCCAAACTGAAGATGCCCGCGTTGCATGTGGTGGGCTATTACGACTTCTTTTCGCGTGAGTCCGTCGGAAACTTCATGATCATGCAGCAGGCTCGCGATCCCCAGACGCGCAAGCAACAACGACTGGTCCTTGGTCCGTGGGATCACGGCACCGTTGGCAAGGCGACGGTTGCCGAAGTTGATTTCGGTCCTGATGCTGAAGTAGATACTTTCGCACTACAAATGGACTGGTTCGATCGCCATCTCAAACAGGATCCCGTCGCGATCGCCAAGCCGTTTCCGCCCGTGCAATATTTTTCTATGGGGGATAACGTTTGGAATGAGGCGCAGACGTGGCCACCCGAAGGCTTCTCTGCGACCTCGTTCTACCTTCACTCGGCCAGCAAGGCGAACACACGGAGCGGCTCCGGCAAGATGAACCGCGAAAAACCTGCTGGCGAAGAACCCGCCGATACGTTTCGCGCAGATCCGGCGAACCCTGTGCCAGCCTGCCCGGTCACGGAGACGCGTCCGATGAAAGCTGCGGTATGGGGACCGGTTGATCAGAGAGCTCTCGAAGACCGAGATGACGTGCTTGTCTATACAAGCGATGTGTTGACTGAGCCGCTCAGCTTTGCGGGCAATGTCGAAGCCAAACTTTTTGTGAGCGCCGACACGCCGGATGCGGATTGGGTCGTCAAGCTAGTCGATGTACGACCGGACGGTTTTGCTAAAATCTTGTAACCGGCATTCTTCGAGGCCGAAATCGAGATTCGTTGCTTGAACCAACGCCGCTGCAACCCGGCAAAGTATACGAGATCACTGTGGATCTTGGTCCTTGTGCCGCAACGATTGCGAAAGGGCATCGACTTCGAGTCGACACCTGCGGTTCTCTGTTCCCGCTGTACGATCGCAATTCAAATACTGGCGAAGGCCCGTTCGGTGCCAGCACATTGATCTCGACGGAGTCGGTCTATCACTCGTCGTTAAACGCGTCTCGGATCGTGCTGCCAATAAAACAGTAGACCGGAGATTCCCAATGCCTATTACTTCATTAAACAACAATCATCAATCATCAAACCGTAGGACGGCCCTTCCGTGCCGTCGTTCCGTTCAACCACACCACGCTTGCACTCCGTGCAATGCCGACGGCCCGGAAGGGCCGTGCTACGGGGGGGCTGTGGTCATTTCTTTGAACTGTCTGTGGCGGATGGCTGTGTGCCTGCAAGTCTCCGTTGCTGCAGCGAGTTTAACCGCGTCAGATCTGCCCAAGCCAATTGGCGAACTGATCCAGCGAACTTGCTTCGAATGTCATAACGGCGCATCGGCAGCAGCTGGACTGGACCTCACAACACTGACCTTCGATCTGGCTGACCGACGACTGCGAGAGCGTTGGATTCTGATGCACGATCGTGTCAAGTCGGGTGAGATGCCGCCTGATGAATCAAGTCTCACAGACGGTGAGCGACAGTCACTGGAGAAGACACTGCACGACCTAGTTGCACAAGCGGACCGCGAAGATGTTATGGCCAACGGTCGCGGGCCCATGCGACGACTCACACGAGACGAATACGAACAGAATCTGCGGGACGTGCTGCAGATGCCACTGCTTGATATTCGCGACATGTTGCCGGAAGATCGTGAGGCCCATCGGTTCAACAAGACCGCATCCGCACTCGACATGTCACGCGTGCAGTTGGCTGGCTACCTCGATGCCGCCGACGCGGCGTTGCGACAGGCGATGGCCGGCGGACCGGAGCCGCCGCCAGTCACAAAGTATCGGGCCGCAGGAACCCAGTTGTTTTCGGACACCAGCACATTTGGGGAACGCGAAGCGATGTTCTTTGCGAAGGACAATAGGGCGGTTGAAACGAAGGAACTCGACAAACTAAAAGACGATCCGACACTTGAACTGGCGCTGTTTCGGTCGGCTCATTGGCCCTATTTTGGTTATCCGCGTGGCTTCGTTGTTGGACAAAACGTAGGACGGCCTTTGCAGGCCGTCACAGATCGTTCAGACATGACGGCCTGGAAAGGCCGTCCTACGGAGTACTTCGAGTACCGAGTCCGCTTTTCGGCCCGGGCCGTATTGCAGACCGAAGGGTATCAGCTCAAGCCGGCAACCGATCCGATGCCGATGACTTTTCGCGCGAGAAAGCCGTCTGGCCCGGATGTCTCTGGCGATGTACGTGCAACGGGAGGAATCATCGACATTCAGCCCGAGCCCAGAGTTTACGAGACCACCATTCGCCTGCTGCCGACGGAGACATTCGAGTACAGCCTGTTAGGCCTGCCAGTCCCATTGGCTCGCAATGTCAACGGTGGCCCGCCGACGTATCGTTATCCGCCGTTTCCAGTGGGTGGCCAACCGGGGATTGCCTTTCAATGGTTGGAAGTTGAAGGACCGATCGCGCCGGAGTCATGGCCGCCGCCGTCACATCGCGTCTTGTTTGATGATTTTGGATCGGACGTTCGATCCATCAACCCGCCAGAAGACTCGCGGCGCTTGATTCGGCGCTTTGTTGAGATCGCTTCTCGCGAACCCGTGCCAGAAGACGCATTGCTCCGGATCGAGCAACTCATTCTCAAGCAACTCGAATTGGGGAGCCCGTTCCCAGAGGCGATGCTCGTCGGCTACAAGGCCTTCCTTTGCTCCAGCCATTTTCTTTATCTGCACGAGCCCGTAGGACGGCCTTTCCAGGCCGTCGAGAAGAATGTGAATGAACATGACGGCCTGGAAAGGCCGTCCTACGCCATCGCATCACGGCTGTCGCATTTTCTTACGAATACACGTCCGGATAATGCGCTCATGGCACTTGCCGCGGCCGGGAAGCTTCGCGATGCCAAGACGCTCCACAGCGAAACCGAACGACTGATCTACAGCCCCGGCTTCGATCGCTTCGTTCAGAATTTCACCAACTACTGGCTCGACCTGAGAAACATCCGCCGCGACGAGCCCGACATTCGGCTGCATCCTGAGTATCGCTTCGATGACTACCTGATCGAATCGATGCAGCACGAGACCCGGACGTTTTTTACTGCGATGATTCGAGACAACCTGCCGTCGAGCGTGCTGATCGATGCGGACTTTGTGTACGCAAATGATCGACTCGCTCGGCACTACGGATTGGCACCGGTCACGGGGTCGGAGATGCAAAAGATTGAATTACTCAATAACAGTCCCTACGGTGGTCTGTTGACGCAGGCAGCCATTCTGAAAGTGACAGCCAATGGCACATCGACGTCGCCGGTCATCCGCGGCGCTTGGATTATGGAACGTTTGATCGGCGAGCAACCCCCGCCTCCGCCAGCGAGCGTCCCTGCAGTTGAGCCGGACATTCGCGGCGCGAAAACGATACGGGAGTTACTGGCACTGCATACTAAATCGGAGTCGTGTGCTGTTTGCCATGCGCGATTCGATCCCGTTGGTTTGGCATTGGAGAACTTCGACATCCTCGGCGCCTGGCGAACACGCTATCGCGGACTCGAAGCGGGAGAACGCACCACCGGGATAGACCGTGCCGGCCACGATTTCGCCTACGCACTTGCTGAACCAGTGGACGCCAGCGGTCAACTGCTGGACGGTCGCCGCTTTCAAGATATCCACGAATTAAAGGCAATTCTTGCAGCTAATCCTCGACAATTGGCTCGCAATCTTCTGCATCAGTTCACGCTATATGCGACCGGAACTCCGGTGCGATTTGCGGATCGGGCAGAGATCGAATCGATCCTCGATGCCTGCGAAGCAGATGGCTACCGTGCCCGTGATCTTGTGCATGCATTGGTGAAGAGTGGTATCTTCGTAGGACGGCCTTTTCAGGCCGTCGAAAGCAACAAAAGATGACAAGAATGGTATCATTACGCGATGAAGAGCGACGGCCTGGAAAGGCCGTCCTACATGGGCAAATCTCACGCCGTCGGTTTCTTCGCGGTGCGGGAGTCACGCTTGCGCTACCGCTGCTGGGCAGCCTGAGTTCGGTTTCAGCCAAGCAACCGGATGCAAAAATTCCGCGGCGGATGCTGTTGATTTCGAACAATCTTGGCGTCCTGCCGAAGCAGTTCTTTCCCGAGGGGACGGGACGAGATTACGAACTCTCGCCCTACCTCGCTGATCTGGCCGATTTCCGCGATGACTTCACGGTGATTAGTGGCCTCTCACATCCTGATGTTGACGGTGGTCACAGCACGGAGAACTGTTTTCTCACAGCAGCACGTGGCCCGACCAAAAGTGGCTTTCGCAATACAATCTCGCTTGATCAATTCGCCGCTGAACGGCTTGGTCCGGTGACTCGGTTTCCCACGCTCAACCTGGGCGTGAACATCGACAAAGCCAACCGCAGTCTTTCCTGGACGCGCGACGGCGTTCTACTCCCCGCCGAAGACAGTGCTTCTGCTTTGTTCCGCAAGATGTTCGTCCAGGGCGATCAGGCTGCAGTCGAACGCCAGCTCCATCAACTCGACGAACGTGGCAGCATTCTCGATACGCTGCTGGATGACACGCGACAGTTCCGAAGCAACCTTGGTCGCGACGATCAAGCACGGCTCGACCAGTACCTCACATCCGTCCGCGAAATCGAAGAGCGACTGCATGTCGCTCGCCAATGGGAACTGCGTCCGAAACCGACAACCGATCAGCAACTACCGGACGACATTCGCGACCAGAAGTTGTTCTTCGAGAAATTCGACCTGATGTTGTCGATGGCGAGGCTGGCGCTGGAATCGGATTCGACGCGGATCGTCACGCTAATGGTCGATGCCTTTGCGACTCCGGTCTTCAAACTGCATCCCGATCAGAACACGACCGATGGCTACCACAATCTCAGCCATCATGGCCAATCAGAATCGAAGGTCCAACAACTCATCGACGCCGATCATCAGCAAATGACGCTTCTCCGTAAGCTGTTCGGGCAGCTCGCCGCAACCCATGAAGGTAAAGACCGGTTGTTGGACCGCACGATGATCCTGTTCGGCAGTAACATGGGTGACGCCAACACGCACGACAATAACAACTTGCCGATTCTGCTCGCTGGCGGCGGCTTCAAGCACGGCCAGCATCTGGCTTTCCGGCGGGATCACGACAAACCACTGTGCAACCTCTTCGTTACAATGCTTCAGCACCTCGGCATCGAGGAAGATACGTTTGGCAGCAGCACTGGCACATTGACTGGGCTGAATTCATGAGACGATTGACATCGCAACTTCGCAGGACCTCGCAACTTCGTAGGACGGCCTTTCCAGGCCGTCGTGTCCGGAACATCTGCAACGGCCTGGAAAGGCCGTCCTACTTTGCATTCGTGCTCTTCCTGATGGCCGTTGCCTCGCATGCGTCGGAATCGATCGATTTCACGAAGCAAGTGCTGCCGGTGTTGGAGAAACATTGCATAGAGTGCCACGGTCCCAAGAAACAAGAATCCTCGCTGCGATTGGACAGCCGAGCGGCATTGATCCAGGGAGGGGACCTCGGCCCGGCTATAATCCCCCGTGATTCAAACAACAGTCACCTCATCGAAGTCATCACTTCGAATAACAAGGACACGCAGATGCCCCCGAAGGGGGATCGCTTGAGCGCACAGGAGATTGAGTCCCTCAGAAACTGGATCGCAGAGGGAGCAGTGTGGCCCGGTCAAATGGAGGGGACCGCACCGTCAAGGGTCACGAACACTCATTGGGCCTTTCAGCCACTTGCGACCGACTATGCGCATGATTCCGTGGATGGATTCGTGCGTGCCGAGTTGGCAACGAAGGGGTTGTCGATGTCACCCGAGGCGGATCGACGCACGCTGGCTCGTCGCACCACACTCGATCTCACAGGTTTGCCCCCAACGCCCGAGGAGGTAGAAACTTTTCTAAACGACCGAGATAAGGATGCCTACGACAAGCTCGTCGAAAGATTGCTTCGCTCACCCCGTTATGGGGAACGTTGGGCGCAGCATTGGCTCGATGTGATTCGTTATGCCGACACTCGCGGATATGAATTCAACACGCTTCGCGATAAAGCATGGCCGTTTCGTGACTGGGTGATCGAAGCGATCAACAACGACTTGCCATACGATCAGTTTCTTTTTCAACAGATCGCAGGAGACACGATCGGCATCGATCCTTCAACGGGCTTCCTCGTCACTGCGCCCCTTCCCACGCCCCCCGAAGTTGGCCAAGAGCAGAACGCCATCAAACAGGCACGTTACAACGCCCTCGATGAGATCGTGCAGAATGTCGGCGCGTCGATGCTAGGCCTCACCGTCGGTTGTGCTCGCTGCCACAATCATAAGTTCGACCCCATTTCGATGCGTGACTACTATCGAGTCGTTTCCGTCTTTTCGGGCGTGCAATATGACAACCGGCCCTGGCGCAGCGGAGAAGAAACGGTGCGTCTGAAGGAGCTCAAGGAAATCGAAATCCGCATGGCGGAGCTTCGTTTGAAACTTGCAATGTTTCCACAGTGGCGAGAAGCCGATAACGGGATAACCACCGACCACTTCCAACCGGTGCTGGCGAAGTGGGTGCGCATGACGATTCTGGCTACGGATGCTACCAGCGAAGGCCCTGCATTTGATGAAATCGAAGTATGGACCGCCGCTCAAAATAATGCTCCATCCAAGTCAGTGGGGCTACAGAGCAACGGCGGCCAAGCCACTAGTTCCGGCGCCGCCTCGCAACTCGGTAGCAAGGACGATTTTCTCAATGACAACAGGGTTGGCGCGAAGTCGAGTTGGGTCGCCGATCGACGTCCGCCAGCTTGGATACAAATCGAGCTGAAACAACCCTATCTCATCGATCGATTGCTCTGGAGTCGCAACCGCGATATCGCCATTTCCGATCCTGCTGCGCACGCAGTTCGACTGACTTCGGCCTGGCGAATCGAGGTCGCGGAAATCGAGGGCGAGTGGCACACCATTGTCGATGAAGGTCGCAGCATAGGACTCGACCCATCCGAGATCGAGCAGCGCCGCGAGGTTGAAACCGAACTCGAGAAGCTTAGCGTTAGTGCTACGAGATTGCGTCTTCGCCCCCAAGTGTTCGCGGGCAAGTTCATTGAGCCTGAATCGATCCATTTATTGATGCGGGGCGATCCGCAACTGCCACGTGATCTTGTTGGCCCGGGTACGCTTAGCGTCTTGGAGGGATTCGAACTCCCCGCTGAGACTGAAGAAAGCGAGCGTCGCGCCAAGTTTGCCCGTTGGCTCACAGCACAAGCTGCATCCCTGACCGCCCGTGTTGCCGTAAACCGTGTGTGGCATCACCATTTCGGTTCCGGTCTCGTCGATACGCCGAGTGACTTCGGTACTGTCGGTAGCCGGCCTGTCAATCAACAGCTTCTCGATTGGCTCGCCCGTGAGTTCATCGCCAGCGGTTGGTCACTCAAACATCTGCATAAGCTGATCGTGACAAGCGATGTCTATCGTCAGTCCAGCCAGCCCGAGAAGATCGCCATGGCCGCAGACGCCAGTTCGCATCTATTGTGGCGTTACCCTCCGCGCCGACTGGATGCTGAAGCAATTCGCGACTCCATGCTTTCCGTCTCAGGTGAACTCAATATCACGATGGGAGGGCCCGGAGTCGACATCTATCAACCCAAAGGGAGCTTCGATCAGTGGAAGCCCAAGGAAGACCCAGGCCCAGAGTCCTGGCGGCGCATGATCTATCTCGCCAAAATGCGAGGTGCCGACGACGGCATGTTCAAGACCTTGGACTTGCCCGACTGTGGCCAGGTCCGCGCCAAACGAAGCGAATCCACGACGCCGTTGCAAGCACTGAACTTGCTCAACGGCCGGTTCGTGCTCGAGCAATCAGCGAAGCTTAGTCAACGCGTGCAGCGCGATTCCGCCAGCAATTTGGAATCGCAAATCCGTCACGCCTTCGCGCTTATACTCGGCCGTCCACCGACAGCAACCGAACTCGATGCATGCGTCGCTGCGGCTGAAGCGGATGGCCTCGAAACCGTCTGCCGCGCCCTTTTCAACTCGAACGAATTCCTCTTTATCCAATGAAAGGCATATAGCAAACCATGAAATGCACGCATCCCGTCCAGCATCTCGGGCGCCGCAATTTCCTTTCCAATTTCGCCACCTCGGCCGGTGGCATCGCATTGTCGCAATTGCTCGCTCACGATGGCCTGTTCGCCACCGAAGACAAGCCACAGCCGTTTCGCCCAAGCATCGATCCAGCTCGTCCATTTGCCAAACGGCAACCGCATTTCGCAGCGAAAGCAGCGCAAGTTCTCGTTATCTTCTGCGCAGGAGCAGTCAGCCACATTGATACTTGGGACTACAAACCCGAGCTCTATAAGTATCATGGTCAAGTCCCACCCAATGCGCCGAAAGTTACGTTCGAAGGGCCGATCGGCAATCTCGCACAACCCTTTTGGGAGTTCAAACCACGCGGTCAATGTGGCAAGATGATTTCCAACCTCATGCCTCATCTAGCCGAACTGGCAGACGATATCTGTTTCATCCATTCTCTCACTGCGAAGAATAGCGCTCATACGCAAGCGGAAAATTTTCTCTCCACCGGGTTCACCTTCGAAGGCTACCCCAGCCTTGGTGCCTGGACAACGTACGCGCTCGGCACGATCAATGAAAACTTACCTAGTTTTGTTGCCATCGCCGATCCACGTGGTCGCTCTCAGGCTGGGCCGAACAACTGGGGCAGCGGTTTCCTACCTGCAACCTTTCAAGGAACGGCATTCAGCGCGTCGGAGCCGCCACAGAACCTTCGCCCTCAAGGTTGCAAGGAAAGCTCAAACAAGACGACCGTCGATCTTCTCGCCAAACTCAATCAAGAACACTTGGACCGTTACCCGGGGGATACCGATCTGGCAGCTCGCATCAGTAGTTACGAGCTTGCCGGCCGCATGCAAACCAGCATCCCCAGCCTCATGGACCTTTCTCAAGAAAGCGCCAAGACACTCGAAGCCTACGGCGTGACCTCTACGAATACCATCAAGGCCGAATACGCTCGCAATTGCTTGCTTGCCCGCCGTTTGTTGGAGCAAGGAGTGCGCGTCGTGCAACTCTTCAATGGCGCCTATGCCAGCGGTGGCAAACTCAACTGGGATAGTCACTCCAAAATCGTCGATAGCCATGGTACGCACGCTGAGATACTGGACCAGCCTACCGCCGCGTTGCTCAAAGATCTCAAGCAGCGTGGCCAACTGGACAAAACGCTAGTCGTCTGGTGCACCGAGTTTGGTCGCCTGCCATTCATGCAGGCCAACGGCACTGGTCGCGACCACAACATCGACGGCTTCACTTGCTGGCTCATGGGAGCAGGGATCAAGCCGGGCATCAGCATCGGCAGCACCGATGAACTCGGCTGGAAAGCCATTGATCAAGTAAAGACCCTGTACGACTTCAACGCCACTATCCTTCATCTACTCGGCTTGGATCACACACGGTTGAGCTATTATTTCAACGGCACCGAACGACGTCTCACCGATGTGCATGGGCATGTGATCGAAGACATCCTTGCTTAGTTTTCGCACAGTTGAGGGCTTCTTCATGCGCGATTGGCTCTCGCGTTGTTCGTTCTATGGAAGAATGGTCCTGTCACTGGGGGATTATAACTCAATGGGGCATGATAGCATCTCATCGGTGAAACTTTTGCGTTTTCGAAACTCAGCGACGGGCGTTGATCTGGGCGGGTTTGAGACGCCGCTTTGCAACCTCTTTGTCACGATGCTGCAGAACAGACCGGAACGTCTGGCTGGTCGAGCCCCACCGACGGCTCCGCGACTCGGCAATACAGAGTCGTGGAGCGACACTGCCACATCGATTAAACTAGAAAACTTCTGCCGTAGTACTTATATGCTCCGAAGTAGTCCAATTCAGAAAGAATACTCATGCACACTTCCCTTAAGATGGTCTTCGCCAGCGTCATCCTATACATTGTCGCCGTACCACTGGTCGCGGCTGATAACAGTGACGCGAAGAGCCGCGTCGCGCAAGTCGTGAAGGCGGTTGGCGGTGAAGAGCATCTGCTGAAATTGTTTCGCTATCGCGAGCGAGTCCTGATTGCATCAACGCCAGCTCCTCCAGTGACGGCAGACGAAAAAGGGAATCGAACTTCAGTTGTGCAAATTGCTGGCGATATTTGGCTTGGATCAACGAAACGCGATAAGGACAAGGTCCGCGTGCTCTGCTGGGCGTGGAGCCTGCGGATGCTGCTCGACCCGAAATCAAAAGTTGAATCGATTGCCGATGCGACCATCGCTGATAAACCCGTCTTTGGCCTGCGTGTTACAGAATCGATCAGCGAGCCAATCGATTTGTACTTCGACAAAGAAACGCAACGACTCGTGGCTATTGACTACACGGATACGCGGCACCTGTTTGGCCAGTGGAAAACAACGGAAGGTGACCATCAGTATCCATCGCATGTCGCCGGATACCGATTCACCGACCGCGATGCCAAACTTACCAATGAGAAGCAGTGGTACCAAACTGATATCCTGGAATTGACACCACTGGCAGAATTGCCGCCAGAGTTGAGAACAGATTCCCAACGCACCAAATGAGACACTCATGTCAACAGTAAAACGCATTGCTAGTCCCGAATCGGATCCACGCGTGAAGGCCGTGTTCGACGATACTAATTGGCCAACCATACAAGAAATGAAAGACCACGCCACTCTCCACCATTTATGTCGGCTCCGCTCGACGCTCGAAGCGTTTGGGGTATGTCGCTGGAGACAGTGCGACGAGCGGTTGCGCGTCGGAAGCGAGTTGCGAAGTCAGCTCAGCGAGTTGCAACGGCTAGCGAAGCTTGGAGATTACTTGGCGTTTCACAACGCCGATCAGCAGTTCCACCGCGTTGCGGTTGCGGCCGCTGGTCTGGAGCCATTGCTGAAGAGTTGGGAGATCGTGGCCGCAGATCTTGACGAATGGATTCTAGGGGTCAAGCAATCTTACTGGCCGAATTTGATGGCGCTTTATCGCGAGCACGAGTTATTGCTCGAGGCATGGCTGACGGAGGATGACTGGTTGGCTGAACAAGCGACGCACCAACACTTGGAGGCTGGTTGGTATCGACTGCGAATGGCGGAAGGATCAGGCGCAGCGGATTTGGATCCAGTACAACGCGCGGTGTCGTTCATTGCGACACATTTCGCAAGCCGTTTCGATATCGAGTGGTTGGCTAGCCATGTGAGCTTCGTAAGCGCGAATCATCTCGCGCGGTTGTTTCGCAGCCAAATGGGAATCTCCCCGCTGCAGCACTTGAAACAAGTGCGGTTGGAGCGCGCCGCACAACTGCTCTGCTCAGGTACGGATGCTGTGGCACTCATCGCGAAGCGCGTGGGCTACCAGAATACCTCGCATTTTGTCCGAGACTTTCGACGGTTATTTGGTATGACGCCACTCGATTACCGTCGCCGAGGCAATTCGTGATTACCAGCGTAGGCTCTGCTTCCAAACACGTAGTCGCGTCTCTCCGAGACGCGAAATGACTGCGTCTCGGAGAGACGCAGCTACGTGAAGACCAGTTTAGAAGCAGAGCGTAGCATAAAATGTTCTGTTTCACGCATCCTCATGTTCTGGCCAAAGCAAATGTGAGTTTCCCTCAACAATTCCTTTGCGACCCCGTCGGCATACTGATAGCTTTTCAATCCATGAGAAACCTACTACTATTTTTATCTTTGTTACTTGGCGTCACAGATGCGCAGGCACAAGCTGCCGACAGCCGCGTAGCGATTGACCTTACCCAACGCACATGGCAAGGCATTCCCGGCATCGAACACACGGTGAAGGGGCGAGTGTTTTCCTCGTGGTTCACCGGCGGGCCGAAGGAGCCGGCACCGGACAACACGGTGGTCCTTTCCTACAGCGACGATGCTGGCAAGACCTTCACGCCGCCCGAAGCGATCGCTTTGCCGTCGAGTGATGGCACACGCGTTTTCGACCCCACGCTTTGGATCGATCCGAAGGGGCGGCTCTGGTATGTCTTCAATCGCGGCAACAAAGAAATCCCGAAGCACGACGTCTGGGCGCGCATCTGCGACGATCCTGATGCTACGAAGCCAGTGTTCGGTACCGAGTTTCGCGTCGGCTACGAGGGCCCGTATGCTTTCCGAATGAACAAGCCGACGGTGCTTTCCTCGGGTGAATGGATCATGCCGGTGACGCATGCCGTGGAGCCGATTCATGATTGGTTTGCTGGACCGAAGCAACTGCAAGGAGTGGGCGTCTCGACCGATGAGGGTAAGACATGGAAACTTCACGGCGCAGTGAAAGCACCTGAGTGGGCGCTGGAGTGCATGATCACGGAACTGCGACATGGCCGCTTGTGGATGCTCATTCGCACCGGCAGCGGCTTCCTTTGGGAGAGTCACTCCAGCGACAAAGGACGGACATGGAGCGAAGCGAAGGCCAGCGGCATTAGGAATCCCGGATCGCGGTTCTTCATCCGCCGCCTGTCCTCGGGCAATCTGCTGCTGGTGAATCATTACAAGTTCACCGGGCGCAGTCATCTCACAGCCCATGTTTCGACGGATGATGGCGCGACGTGGAACGAGGGTCTCGTACTGGATGAGCGTAAAGGTGCCTCCTATCCCGACGGTGTGCAGGATCGCGATGGATTGATTTGGGTCACTTACGATCGCGACCGGCAAGATGTTGGCGAAATCCTGCTCGCAAAATTCCGCGAGGAAGATGTGCTTGCAGGCAAGAACGTCTCGGGCTCAGTGACGCTCACGCAGACCATTAACAAGTTCGATAAGCCATCGTTACTCTCTGTCAACTGGAACGCGGCGCTGGCCGGTGACATTGTCATGCAGCGTCTAATTAAGGTCAGCGCACCACAGGTGAAGGGGGCGCATGATGCGGAGTTCGTCTGCATCGGCGAGCGTGCATACATCGTCGAGCACGACAACGATGTCGCTCCTGGACACGGTGCCGGAGCAGCGATGTATTGCGTACTGACCGTGGTGAACCTGAAGACGTTGGCAGTGGAAAAGACCATCCCGATGGCTCGAGCAGGCCAGGCGTTTGCCAACGTCACCCTGCCCGAGGCGCAGGCCTTCGTGCCGCGTATCATTCGCACGGACGACCATACGCTGCGCACATACTTCTGCAGCCAGCCCTCGAAGGAACAGGCGGTGACGTGGTTTCGTGACTTCGACCTCCGCACGCAGACCTTCGAGGACAGCATCCACAAGGCGAAGCTCAAGACGGCGGCGGAGACATTCGACATGGAGCCGCGTCATTTCCATGCCGACGCTGCGGCGCAGGGCTTCACGAAGCCGCCGGTTCGCGAAGGGCTCTACATCTTCGATTCATTCAAAGAGTTCGACGGTCGCCGCTACGTGGCGCTCAACAATTTCCCCGGCAAACAAAACGCCCTCGCAGTGTTGCATGATGACTTCACGACTTTCGAGATCATCGGCCATTACAACGAGCCGCAGTCGCAGCAGCTCAGCGAGTCGGCTGTGAACCGTTTGCCTGACGGCACTTGGATGGCAATCTGTCGCAACGACGCGGGCAACTATCATTTCACGACGAGCAAAGATGGCAAGACATGGAGCGCCGGCCAAGCGCTGCCGTTTTTGCCGAACGGCCTGAACTCGAAGCCGACCTTCGACAAGTTCGGCGGCGTCTATTATCTCGGCTGGCAGGAAAACACTCGCTTCCACGATTGCAATCGCAGCGTCTTCAACGTGGACATCTCCCGCGATGGCAGGACGTGGGAACGCAAATACCGCTTCGAGTCGCCGCACTCATTCCAGTATCCGACCTTCCATGAACACGACGGCACGATTTGGCTAACCGTTACGCAAAGCGATCACAAAGGCTCCTCCGACCGCATCATGTTTGGCAAACTTGAGGATGTTGGTCGGTTCGAGCCGCAAACCGGCCAAAAGCGAATCGCTTGGGCACCGCCGCCTCCCATCGAGCCTGCAATCATGAAAGGTGGTGTGAAGCTCTTCACCGACCGCGACTACGTCATTCATGAGTTTCCCGAGCAGGTGCGCGATCTGCCGTTCCTCCGTGCCAGCATCGAAAAGACTGACGCAGAAGTCACCAAACCGGGCGTGCTCTTCGCGCTCACTCCGACGATTCGACCAGCGGCCGCGAGCCAGGAAGAAGCGCTTCGAAGTGCGGGTTTCACCAAAGTGGATGGGCCCGAGGTTCAGCTCTTCCCGGGCGAAATCAATCGTGTGAGCCTCTATCGCAAAGAGGTTAAGAGTGGCGAGCGACTAAAGTTCAACAAGATGGTGCTGTTGGTGCTCGCGGATGGTGCGGCTGTATCAAAGCCGGGTCTCAACGCCCCGGTGGTGATTTCAAATCCAGGTGCCTCGTTTCAGGACGAGGCGCGGCCAGGCGCGATGATCATTGGCATGGATCGTACCCCGAAAGGCCGCATCTGGGGTTGCTGGACTGGCACGGGCGACAAGAAGGACGGCTATTTTCTGTTAGCGACAAGCGATGATGATGGCGAGACATGGTCGAAGCCACGTCTGGTGGTTGGAGCACGCACGGAGCCTGAACAAAAGCTCAGCGGAGCGCTGGTCGGCAATCTATGGAGCGATCCGAAAGGGCGTTTGTGGCTGTTCTTCGATCAGCAGCTGGGCGATCCGCAGGGTCGCATCACGAATTGGTTTATCCGCTGCGATGATCCCGATGCAGCTGAGCCCAAGTGGTCAGAGCCGCTGCACTTTGCCGAGGGTTGCACGCTGAACAAGCCGACCGTGCTCAAAAACGGTGACTGGTTGCTGCCGGTTTCCGATTGGCATAAGAAAACAGCGAGAGTCTTTGCCTCAAACGATGAAGGCATTACGTGGAAAGAGCGTGGCAGCTTGAAGTTCCCGGATTGGGAGTTCGACGAGCATATGACGGTCGAACTGCGTGATGGCCGCTTGTGGATGCTTGCTCGCACGAAGGGCCAGCCACACGAGAGTTTTTCCAACGATGGCGGTAAGACCTGGAGCGAACCGCGTCAGGCAGCGACGGTACAGAATGTGAACGCACGGTTCTTTCTCCGTCGACTGAAGTCCGGTCGCATCTTGTTGGTGAAGAACGGCTCGCCTACCGAACGACTCGCGAAGCGTTCGCACATGTCTGCCTATCTCTCAGAAGATGATGGCCAGACTTGGAAAGGTGGTTTGCTGCTCGATGAACGTAGCTCGGTCTCGTATCCAGATGGTTTCGAATCGCCCGACGGTCTGATCCACATCCTCTATGATTGGAACCGCCACACGGATGCGGAGATCATAATGGCGAAGTTCCGTGAAGAGGATGTGCTCGCCGGCAAGATCGTCTCGAAGGAAGCGAAGCTTCGCATGCTCGCTAACAAGGCAAGTTTGCCGGTATCTATTCGTCCAAGCGATAAGTGGTCCTCGCAAGCGATCGAAGACGCGAAGCAAGATCGCACCAGCATTCCATACGATGGCATAACTCCCAACAAGATGGTGTGCGACACGACGCTGCGACTTATGCCAGATAACTCTTGGATTATCTCGATGCTGGCAGGCGATGACTTTGAACCATCGCCGAAGAACTACATCGGTATCACGCGCAGTACCAATGAAGGTCGCACTTGGTCTCCTTTGTCTACCGTCGAGACGACGTTTCCTCGCAGCGGTGTGACGAGCGGCCAGGGGGCGACGGAAATCATGACGATCGGAAATCGTACTACAATGTTTTTTAGTACGCATTCACAGACCTGGGGCCGCGATTGGCAATCGTGGCAGATGCACAGCAACGATAGTGGTGATACTTGGAGCAAACCTGAATCGATGCCGGGGCGACTGGCGAAGTTCACTTTCATTCGTGGGCACATTATCAAACGCAATGGCGATATCCTGATCCCTTTCCAACATTACCTCGGACCTCCAGAAGGAACTCCGGAACCTCCGCCAGAGGAAAAACCATGGCACAAGACGCTGGCTCACTACGTCAGCAATCCTCGCAACGGAGTGCTCATGAGTCGCGACGGCGGGAAGACATTCACCGAGCACGGCAACATTCGCATCACGGACGACGACCGGTATCATGGATGGGCCGAGAACAGTCTCGTCGAGCTGGCTGACGGGCGGGTTGCGATGGTGATCCGCGCGGACCGACTAGGCGGGGTTCTCTATTACGCAGAGTCGAGCGACGGCGGTCATACATGGCCGATGTTCGCAACAAAAACCGCGATCCCCAACCCCGGCTCCAAGGCAATGCTCTACAGTTTGGGAGGCGACGCGGTTGCGTTGCTGCACAATCCCAATCCCAAGCATCGCAGTCCAATGGCGCTTTGGATCAGCTTTGACGGCATGAGGACTTGGCCTTATCAGCGCGTTTTGCAAGCCGAGTCTTGCGACGGTCCGAAAGGCCGCATGAACTATCCCGATGGTTTCGTCAGCGCCGACATGCAATGGCTGAACTTCGCTTTCGACGACAACCGCCATCGCTGCGTCCACTACAGCGCCAAACTTCCGCCGCATTGAACCAGCCATGCCTTCGTCGGTGCGGGCCTCCCCGCATTCGTCAGTTTTCACACCACAACCAAGTTGCCTTATATGATTCGTTTTATCCACTGGTTCAACAATCTCTATCCTGTGTGGCTAGTCGCGCTGGCGGTCATTGCTTTTTTCAAGCCGTCGACCATGCTTTGGTTCGACAAGCCATGGATCTTTTGGTCGCTGGCGGCATCCATGCTCGGTATGGGTCTTACGCTGAGCATCGCGGACTTCAAAGCTATCGGGAAGATGCCCGGCAGTGTGGCGTTAGGTTTCATAGCACAATACACGATCATGCCGTTGTCAGGCTGGCTCGTCGCGACAGCATTAAAGCTCGAACCAGGTCTCGCGGTAGGCATTATCCTCGTGGCGAGTTGTCCCGGCGGTATGGCATCGAACATGATCAGCTACCTCGCGAAGGCGAATGTCGCGTTGTCCGTAGTGTTGACGATGATTTCCACCATGCTCGCCTTCTTCTTCACGCCGATGTGGACGAGTGTCCTGGCAGGCAAATATGTGCCTGTGGATGCATGGGCACTGTGCCTGTCAGCGTTGCAACTCACGATCGCGCCAATCGTGCTTGGCGTTTTGATTCGTTGGAAATTGCCACGCACGGCGGACGTGATCGGTGCTTGTGGGCCGACGATAGCTGTCCTGGCTTTCGTGTTGGTAAGCGGAGGCATTGTCGCTGCTAGTGCGGACGCCATCGCGGCGAATTTTGGGAAGCTCGCGTTGGCGGCGTTAGCGCTGCATCTGCTGGGTTTTGGTGTAGGTTACGGAATCGCCAAAGTGCTGCGTTACCCGGAGTCCGTGGCTCGCACCGTGAGCATTGAAGTCGGTATGCAGAACGGCGGTATGGCGGCTTCGCTGGCTCGAGAACACTTCGCAGCAATGCCGCTTGCTGCTGCAGCCGGCGTATTCAGCGGCGTGATGCAGAATATCATTGGCGGCCTCCTTGCGTCCTGGTGGAAGCGTCAACCACCGGAAGCATGATCATGAGCCGCCGCGACATCTACTACTGGAAATGTGATCGCCCCTCTGCCTTTCATGGCACGCATCCGCGCGGCGAGCCGGACACTGCAATGGAGAAATTGCTGCGTGAGGCTTTACGGGAACAACTAAAGACGCAGCATGTCGAACTGAGCCCCGGAGCCGGTCAGGGTAATCATCTCACCTGGAATGCCGACGTGGATGGCCAAGCGATGTTTGTGCGCGTCGAGAACGGACCCGAGAACGACGATCATCTCTCCATCGAGTCTGTCGTGCTGGATCGTGTGCGCGAAATCGGCGTCATTACCCCAGAGGTTTTTGGCTGCGATGCCACGCGGAGCCGTGTGCCCTTTGCTTGGCAGGCTTTGGAGCGGATTTCGGCTCCTGATCTGAACCATTGGTTCAAGCTAGGGAGCCTCGATTTATCCGGCATTGCCTTCGCCATCGGACACGCGGTCGCGAAGTGGCAGACGATCGCGTTTGAAGGATTTGGCACGTTAGAATGGTCTGCACGGAACGAATGCCAAGCCACGTTCGAAACGCAAAGAGAGCACAGAGAGCTGTGTGGGCCACTTTCAGGCTCTCGCAGTTCCTACTCCGACTACTACCATCTTCGACTCGACGAGCACCTCGCCTTCCTCGTTTCAAGCGGCTTTCTCACTCGTGAGCAACGCGACGAAATCGCCGTCGCAGTTGCAAACCACCAGGCCTTGCTCGACCTGCCGCTGGGCTGTCTTGTCCACAAAGATCTCGCGATTTGGAACATACTCGGCACCCGCGAGCATATCGCCGCGTTCATTGACTTCGATGACGCGATCTCCGGCGACGCGATGGACGATCTCTCGCTGCTCGCATGCTTTCACGATGCGGCGTTTCTCACGCGGGCCTTCGAGGGTTATCAAAGCATCCGCCCCTTGCCAGACGAGCATCGCCGCCGTTTCTGGCTGCATCTTCTGCGCAACATGATCGTGAAAGCTGTCATCCGCGTCGGTGCAGGATACTTTGATCGCGACGACGGATTTTTCCTCATCGGCTCAGGTGGTAGCGGAGCGGATTTGAAACGCACCACCCACGCGCGAATCACGCTCTCCCTCCGCGGCCTCGCATCCAATTCCGACCTCTCCATCCTATGAACGCCATCCTGTGAACGCCATCCCACCAAGCATCGGCACCTGGCTCTCCACCGGTTCACCCGTTATCGCGGAACTCGCCGCCCTGTCTGGCTTCGACTGGGTGCTGCTCGATCTCGAGCATGGCAATGAGTCAGAGGCCGCGCTGCCGAATCAACTGCGTGGTCTGCGTGGCAGTCGCACGCGCGGCATCGTGCGGGTGGGCGCACCGCATGCGGATCTTATCTCGCGGGTGCTCGATTGGGGCGCGCACGGCATCATGGTGCCGCATGTGAATTCCGCCGCCGAGGCCGCTCGCATCGTGCAGTCCGCGCACTACGCGCCGCGGTCAGCGCGGGCTTTCACGCAGCGTCCGCGTCTACGACTACGGGCTGAATCCGCCGGGCGACGTGATGCCCGTGCCGCTGATCATGGCCCAGATCGAGACCGTCGAAGCCGTGAAGTGCGCCGCTGAAATCGCGAGCACGGATGGCATTGATGTACTGTTTGTCGGCCCCTCGGATTTGCAGTTTGACCTTAAAAACCGGGCCGACTCCTCCGCGGGAGACTACCTGCAATGCCTGCGGACCGTCGTCTCCGCCGCGAAGGACGCGGGCAAGGCCGCCGGCATTCTCGTTCGAGACGCAGCCGATCTTCCATCGCACCGCGATCTCGGCTTCACACACATTGCCGTGGACTTGGACATCGCGATCCTCCGCAAAGCCTACGCGAAAATCCTCACCCCTGCTTCCCAATGAAAACTCTGGCCGGCCTGCTTCCTTCCTACCCATCATGTCATTATGTCTGTCAACAAGTTTCGATGCACGTCGGTCAGGCGGCGATCACCGCGAGTTTCTCTATGTTTATGATTCTTAGTTTACGCGTTATCAACCATGCGCTTGAGTATTTCTTCCAGCCGCGATGCAATGTGTTCGGCCATGGCTTTGCGCGCGGTCGAAAGGCGACTTGTTGCCAACGCATCGAGAATTGCAATGTGTTCGCTTAACGCCCTGTTTCAGAGTGGCTTGGCGTCCGGTACACTGTTAGGCATAGGTCAGGTACACTGTTAGACATTGTTTCGCTAGTCCACCCAAAGTAGCAGGCACACTCTATGTGCCGTCCGCCATCCAAAAACCTTTGGCTTTTGCTGTCACGGCACATGGCCTGCTACTTTCGAGTTTCCGTACAGGAGTCTGTAGATGAAAACGGCTGATCATTCTTTGCTCATTCACAACGGAACGATCGTCGATGGCAGGGGTGCACAACCGGTCCGCGATGGCGTGGTTCTTGTCGAAGCAGGGAAACTTGCTTATGTCGGCCCGGCTGCGGGTTCGCCTCACGTACCCGAATCTGTCGAACGCATCGATGCGCGAGGCGGCACGATCATGCCGGGGTTAGTCGAAGCGCACTTTCACGCCACCTACTTCAACATAGCTGCCCTTGAAGATCTGGATATTAAGTACCCTGTCGAATACGTGTCGCTGTTGGCTTCGGTCAATTCTAAGTTGGCGCTCGAGTGCGGTTATACGGCGGCGCGTTCAGGTGGCTGTCTTTTTAATGTCGACTTCTGGTTGAAGAAGGCGATCGAGGAAGACCTCATTGTTGGACCGCGACTTTCTGTTAGCGGCCGCGAGATTTGTTCCGCCGGTGGATTGATGGACTGGAATCCCGAATTTCGGAAGATCGGAATGGAAGGGCTCGTCTTCATTATCAATGGCCAAGACGATGCACGCAAAGCGGTCCGTGCGTTGGTCAAGGACGGCGTGGAATGGGTGAAGACTTATCCGACTGGCGACGCCGCGTCTCCCGACATCAACGATCACCATACCCTGTGCATGACCTTCGAGGAAATGAACGCGGTAGTGAGCACGGCGCACAATCATGGGCTCAAGGTAACCGGCCACTGCCGTGCCACCGAGGGGATTAAGAATGCGCTGCGCGCCGGTTACGACTGCATCGAACATGGAACCTTCATGGACGACGAAGCATTAGACCTTTTGTTGCAGCGCGACGTTCCGTGTGTTCCGGCGCTTTACTTTGAAAAGGCCAGTGTTGAGCTCGGTCCGGAATTTGGATTGTCGCAACGTGTTATCGACGGACATCAGGAAACCCTCGATGGTGGTATCGAAAGCGCCCGTCGTATTCTCCGCGCAGGAGGTCGGCTGGGGATGGGGGGCGATTACGGTTTCGGCTGGAACCCGCACGGCGATTACGCGCGAGAGTTGACCTTTTTTGTCAAAGACGTCGGCCTAACGCCGCTAGAAGTTCTCACCTGCGCCACCAAGACGGGGGCTGAAATCATGGGGCGAAGCGACGAGTTTGGTACGTTGGAAAAAGGCAAGCTCGCAGATGTGTTAATTGTAGATGGAGATGTCATCGCCGATATCAGCTTGCTCGAAGATCGGACCAAGTTCATCGCGGTGATGCAGGGAGGCGTTATCAAAGCTGGGCACCTTGCAAAATCCTTTCCAACTGTGGTGAAACGCGAACGATGAGCATTTCCCCCCGATACACCGATAGTCAGCCTTCACTCCGATACGTCGATCACGGTGGCAAAGGCCCAGTGCTTCTACTGCTTCACGGCGTAACGCGTTGTGGCAAGGATTGGGAGCCGTTGCTGCCAGGGCTTACTGACGCTTGGCGCGTTATCGCGTTCGATCAGCGAGGTCATGGTGGCTCTGAGCGAGCTGATAGTTATCTTGTGACTGGCTTCGTCGACGATGTTGTACGATGGATGCGTGACGAATTCGTCGAACCGCTTATCGTGTTTGGTCATTCGCTCGGCGCGATGGTCGCTGCTGCTGTCGCTGCGGAACTGCCACAACTCGTACGGGGTATCGTCCTCGAAGACCCGCCTTTTCACACAATGGGAAACCGCATCGGTGGCAGCGCATGGCAAACGCAGTTCATCGGCATGAGAGAAGCCGCGAGGCGCGGAGGAACCGTAGTTGCAATCACGGATGCCTTGGCCGAGATACGCATTCCCGTGAACGGTGGCGGCTTTAAACGACTCGGCGAACTTCGCGACCGATCATCACTGAATTGGAGTGCCCAGTGCCTTGGCCAGATAGACCCGGAATTACTGACGCCGGTCATCGAAGGCCGCTGGCTCGCTGGCTACGACGTCTCAGATATTCTGGCGTCCATTCACTGTCCAACGCTTCTGCTGCAAGGGGATCCGACGGTCGGTGGCGCGTTGACTGATGCCGACGCGGATGGCGCCGTAGCCGCGTTATCATCCTGCCAACATGTCCGATTCTCCGGCTGCGGCCATCAGCTTCATCGTGACCGACCGCAAGAAGTCCTGCAAGCATTGCGGGAGTTCACGGCATACTATTACTCGAACAGCTCGTCAGCGAAAGATCGCCCATGAAACCACAACTACTCGCGTTGCTCGGCCTCGTCACCGTCGCCTTTCTCGCGACCACATCTCTTAAGTCAACTGCGGACGACACACTGCCCTTGTTCGACCGCAAGAACATCTCTGCGTTATGGATCGCGGCTCCGTGGGATGCGAAGAAGCGAGGCCCGGAGGAGCGGATGCAGATGCTGAAGGAGCTTGGCTTGAGCAAGTTCGCCAGAACGTTCCCGACTGACTTCGATCTTCTCCGACGAACTCCGCTATGCGCACTCCACGGGTGCGGTGGATACCTGGGGTAATCGAATCGCCATCGCCCAGACCGACCTCATACTAACAACTCCATGACCGCCTTTGCCGATTCCTGAGTCAACGTAACCTCGCCCGTTCCTGCTTTGAACTTCAACTGGCTGTGCTTCAAACCAAATTGCTTGAGGACTGTGGCCAGCCAATCATGTTGATTGACGATCCCTTCGACTGCGTAGTGAGCAAACTCATCGGTGGCGCCGTGGCAATAACCGGCCTTAAATCCGCCACCTGCGACCCACATGCTAAAGCCGTATGTGTTGTGATCACGTCCTACCTTTTCCTTAGCGTTGCCCCCTGGGGAACTTGAATCACCGGCAAGCGTCCCATCTCGCCACCCCAATGTACAATGGTCGAATCCAGCAATCCACGTTGCTTCAAGTCCTTGACCAACGCTGCCGCTGGTTTGTCGATTTCGCGACATCGCTCGGGCAACGCTTTAAGAATTGAATCGTGATGGTCCCATGATTGACCGTTGTTGAAAATCTGCACGAATCGCACGCCTCGCTCAACTAATCGGCGGGCAATCAAACATCGGGTTCCGTAATCGCGAGTGACCTCTTCATCCGTGCCGTACATCCGATGCGTTGCGCTGGTCTCTTGCGAGATATCAAAAGCTTCCTTAGCCGCCAGTTGCATTTTGGCCGCTAGTTCGTAACTAGCCATGCGAGCTGATAAGTCGTTTTCGTGGGGATGGCTTTCTAGGTGCTGGGCATTGAACTGATTCAAGAATTTGAGTTGATCAGCTTGGGCAATCCCTCGCAAATGTTCAGGTGGATCGAGGTTCAGGATTCGGGGTTCCTTGGGACGAACAACTGTGCCCTGATAGATGGATGGCAACAGTCCGTTGGTCCAGTTTTCCCCTCCAATCAACGGCATACCTGAGGGATGTGTCAAGGCAACGAATGCTGGTAGCTCTTGCGACTCCGAACCGAGGGCGTACGTCAACCAACTTCCCAGCGTCGCCCGACCTGGCACTCCGAGTCCTGTGTTGAGTGCGTACATGGCGGGCAAATGATTGTTGACACTCGTCTGCATGGAACGTATCAGAGTCATGTCGTCCGCGATCTCCCCCATATGCGGAATCAAATCGGACATCTCGATGCCGCTTTGACCTCTCGGAGCGAAAGTCCATTGAGGTCCCATGACCAACCGCGACGCTTGGGCCAAGTTGTCGTACTTCACTTCGCCCGGAAACTCTTTTCCATCGAGTTTGGTCAACGCAGGCTTCGGATCAAACATGTCAATTTGGCTCGGACCGCCAATCATGAACATGCTGATCATGGCCTTAGCTTTAGGTTCGAATTGTGGTTTCTTGGGAAGCAAATCAAAATGCCTCGGCTCCAAATCGGGCTTCTTCATTTTTGAGTCGTCCGCCAGCAGACCGTCTTCGCGCAATAGCATAGTGGATGCAAGGCCAGCCAATCCAAATGCAGACGAATGCATCCAATGGCGACGAGAACAAATTGGGTTATCCATAGTTGCACCGATGGTTAATCAATGTACAAAAAACGATTCGAAGCCATCAAAGTTTGGCACAAGCTTGCAAAGGCTCGCATGTCGGGAGCATGATCCCATTTGGCCACATGCTTTTGCCATTCCGGGTTTGGATCCGCAGCAAAAGTTGCTCGCTGCGAGGCCAAGTACACTCGACAGTGTTCGTGCTCACTCGGAGTTGGATCGACCGCAAACAGCCTCTTGAACAGCGAATCAATACGAGCATCGGCATTCGGAGACTCTTCCCATACGCGTTCGCAAAGCTTGTCCGAAAACTCGACGATCGATTGATCGTTAAGAAACAGGAGCGATTGAGGGGCCACGGTCGAGCACCGACGCGCATCGCAATTCGGATTCATTACCGGCATGTCGAAGGCCTCGAGCATGCTCAATGGCAATGTTCTCTTGGATTGCAAGAAAATGCTGCGACGAAACTTTTGCGCACCCGCATCTTCTATTCCTGCATAGAGTCCATCGTTGAGTAATCGACGCCCAATGGTGGCTCTCCCTTCGCCATCTTCGGCGACTGGCACCGAAGGTCCACCGATTTCAATGTTGAGATTGCCAGTGACAAACAACATCGAGTCACGGATGGTCTCGGCGTCCATTCGCTGCAAGTTGGCGCGAGAAAAGAGTTGATTGTCGGGGTCAGCGGTATTGGTTTGGTCGCTTCGCGTCGATCGCTGTCGATACGTGCGCGACATCACCATCATCTTGTGTATCCGCTTCATGGACCAAGCGTTGTCGATCAAATCCGCCGACAACCAGTTGAGCAACTCGGCGTGCGAGGGACGCCCACCGAATGCGCCAAAGTCATTCGGCGTCGCAACGAGCCCGCGTCCGAAGTGATGTTGCCACATTCGATTGATGACAACGCGGGCTACCAACGGATGCGTTCCGTCCGTAATTTGTCTGGCATACGCTAGTCGCCGCCCAACGGTCTTTGGGTTTTCAGTAGGTGTGAGTGGCAAATCATTCAGATTGCGTTGCCTAGACAACACGTAAAGCTCTCCTGGCTTGACCGATTTCTTGCGTTGCATTGGGTCGCCTCGCATGAACACTACACTTTCAGGAACATGTTCCACGCGATCGCAAACGCACATGATCATTCGCCGCATGGGTTTGGTTTCGCGGAACTTGGCAATGTCCTTTTCATCCTGTTGGAACTTGCGATAGTTCTTCGATTCGAAGACTTTGTCAAATTCGACCAATTGATCTATGATCGCTTGGACAGTTCGTACCATCGGATGGTCATGCACGATTTGCTTTTGCACCTCGGTCCGCTTGTCTTCAGGCGTTTCGATAGCTTCACGAACCGTTTCGCGAATCGCTTCGGGGACCTCGGCCAGTTTGATGTCGAAGATCTTCTTGCCAACTTCCTGTTTGCGAGTCTTTAGATCCGCTTCCATCGTTTTGGCTTGAGATTCGATCTCCTCTCCTTTTGCATTGTCGACCGCCGTGGTTAGATCAACCAAACGTTGCTCGGGCTGCTGCCAATGTTCCAGCGGGAAAGCTGGGTCAAAGATGGCTCGGAAACGATAGTAATCATCAATGGATATCGGATCGTAGCGATGATCGTGGCACTGCGCACAACCGACGCTCAGCCCAAGCACTGAGGAACTCACGACTTTGATGACATCCGCCACCGCCTGATTGCGATCCATGAGAGTGTTTTCAGTGGCAGTCACGTCGGGTGCCATGCGCAATAGCCCTGTCGCCGATAACAACTCGACGTGCCGATTATTTTCGGGATCGGGCCGACCTTCGATCAACTCGTCGCCCGCCAATTGCTCGATCAGGAATTGATCGTAAGGCTTGTCGGAGTTGATGGATTGAATGACATAGTCGCGGTAACGCCACGCGTGCTTGCGTTCCTGATCTTTGTTTTGGTTGCCGTCGGTCTCGGAATAGCCCGCTACATCGAGCCAATGCCGAGCCCATCGAACTCCAAACTGAGGCGAATCCAACAATCGGTCGACCACTTTTTCGTAAGCGTTCGGTGTGTCGTCGGCCAAAAAATCGTCAACCTCGGAAGGCGACGGAGGCAAGCCATGCAGGTCCAGCTTCAATCGCCGTAACAACGTCGCGCGCGCGGCCAACGGTGACAGCCCAAGTCCAACATTCTGCAGCTTGTCCAAAACAAACGCATCGATTGGATTGGCAGACGAGGGAACGCTGGGACTTGGGATAGATGGTTTTGCAATCGGCTGAAAGGACCAGAACGCAAGTTCTTCTGGAGTGTATCGAACGTCTCCTACGTTGTCAGGTTCTGGACGCTTCGTTTTCGCCCCTTGTTCGATCCAATAGCGAACGACCTGCTTCTGCTTTGCGCTGAGTTTTTTGGACCCTTCGGGCATTTCGTCCGCTTCGATGCGTTGCCACAATCGGCTTTGCGAAGCGTTTCCGGGGACAATCGACTCACCCGAATCACCACCTTGTTGCATGAGACGAACCAAGCGGACATCGAGACCGCCATGATGTTCGTCCTCCTCGCCGTGACATTGAAAGCACATGGCTTTGAAGATCGGGCGAACGGAGTCTTCAAAGTAGACTGCGGTGTCCTCTGCATGGGCGCAGCGAATTGCCAGAATGACCGACAGGATGGCTGTAACGTTGCGAATCAAATATGCATATCTCATGGAGTTTAAATCCTCCTAGCGGGAACAGTCTTCGGTGTGATGGGTTTGACGGCTTCGACATCGCTCAAAGCACTCCAAACTTTTGAAAAGCTGCGGTGGCGGTCATCCCGTCTTGAATGGCATCTCGCACTTGATTCTCGTCATGAGCCTTCTTCCAAGCGGCCGCAAGGATTTGACCGATGACCAACCTGGGGACCACGACCATGCCATCTTCATCTACGGCCACCAAGTCCCCCGATTCGATTGCAACACCTTGGATCTCAACGGCTACATCCACGTCGATGACTCGCTGCCGATCTCGGCTATCGTATGGGGATGTGCCAAGTCCATAGACAGGAAAACCCATCGACCTCATCTTGGCTACATCTCGAACGGCACCATCTACGATCACGCCAGCCACACCCCGATTGCGGGCTGCGGTACTCAACAACTCGCCCCAGATCCCAGATCGCATGGACCCACCAGCCGCGCACACAATGATATCGTCCGGTCTACACGAGTCGACCGCCGCAAGTTCCAATACATAGGGATCAGGATCGACGTGCGCCATGTCGGCCCAAAGCGTAGTCTTGGCATATCCAACCAACATACGAGATGAATCGTCGCGAGGAGCTGTCAAATGCGAAAGAGACATGCGCGGTGACTGATTTCGATAACCGAGCGCATCCAACACATCGCAAAGCAACGGCACAGACAACTCACGTCGAGCCATTGCCAACGTAACTTCGGTCTTGGCTTCGACTCTGACTTCAGCTCTGACTTCAGCTCTATCTTCGACTGTCGCATCAGGCTCAGCGGGGGCTACGATTGGGGACAACATGATTCAAGGCCTCTTAATGGTTTCCACGAAAATGATGGATTTGCGGCTTGCGTACGGTCCGCTTTGCAACGATTGGTCCGGCGGCAGACGACAGCGCATCTGCGGCCGCACGAACTAGTTTTACGACCTTGGCTCGCTTGGATTCGGACATTCGAACAATGGGAGCAGACACGCTCAATGCGGCTACCACATTTTCATCATCGAAAATAGGGGCCGCCACACACGTCACTCCAAGATCCGTTTGATTCTCTTCCACAGCATACCCGGCCTTCCGAATCGCATCTAAAATCGCATCCAGTTCATCAGGCTCGACGATGGTATGCGGCGTTCGCTTTTCAATCGTGACCTTGCGCAGGACATACTGCCGACGCTCGGGCGATTGGAAGGCCACGATCGCGCGACCCAGCGCCGTGCTCAAGGCCGGATCGGTCATGGACGCCTCGACCATCCGCCGCAACGGCTCTTGGCTTTCGAGGACATACAAGTAAACGATCCGTTCCATTCGCATTACGCCGAGATTGACTGTTTCACCGGTCTCTCGCTGCAACTCCATCATGTGCGGCTGGGCCGAGCGAATCAGACGCTGGTCATCGAAACCGCTGGCCAATTGTCGAAACAAGGGAGTCTGTTGGTAGATGCCCGAACCTACGTTGGACATATACCCAAGCGAACACAACGACTGCAATAGTCGATGCGCAGTGGATTTGGCCAACCCGACTTCGGCAGCCAATTCTGCCAAAGATTTACCCTGCGGCCTGCCCGACGTAGCCTCGAGGATGGCGAACAATTTGGCAATGTGTGCTGATTCCATGAAACAGAATATATCATTCCGCCCGACGGAATGCAATTGGTGAGGGAGTATTCCATCTATCGGAACACCCTGTTCCTCTAGCGGGCTGTTGATTTAGTACTTACACAAATGAATTTCGTTTAACAGTCAGCCGTAGGCGTACTGTCAAGAAGCGAAGTACGCCTTCGGCTGACTGTTAAACGACTAAATCAACAAGCCCCTAGATGGAATGGCGTGTTACACTACCCACGGAATTAGGTCGGGCCGATTCGGATCGATTTTCAACCCTGGCATAGCTGCGCATAGCTGCCCCGGCAGAGGATTTGCTATCCCTTCGAGGCTGTGAATTTATTCGTAGGACGGCCTTTTCAGGCCGTCGTTACAGAAAAAAACGGCCAATTTCGACGCCCTAAAAAGGGCGTCCTACATTTTTCCACAGCCCCTTCGGGCTTGTTCCCGCAAAACCAAAACCATAAGACAGGAAACTTATCCACGATGTCCAGTAAGCGAGTTCTCATCGCTCGTTTTTTTCACGAGACCCACAGTTTTATCCAAGCGCCAACGGGTCGCGACCTATTTCGATTCCGGGAAGGGAGTGAACTACTCGAGTCGCTTGGCGATTCGTCCCCGTTGGGTGGTGTGCTCGAATATGCACAACAACAAGGCTGGGAAATCATACCGACCGTTGATGCTCATGCGTTCCCCAGCGGCACGATCGATCATGATGTCTTCGAGTTGTTTTGGAATCGCTTTGTAGCCTTGGCAACCGAACCGCTCTCTCAAGGTATCGATGCCATCTATCTTGTTTTGCATGGAGCTTGCGTGACCGATCGATTGGAGGATGTCGAAGGGGAATTCTTGAGTCGCATTCGCAAGCTCCCCAACGCGGCCTCGCTCCCAATCTACGGCGTCTATGACTTGCACGCCAACGTGTCCAAAGCCATGGTGGACCTGTCTCAATGCTTGGTCGCCTATCGAGAGAATCCGCATATCGATGCGCGGCAAGCTGCGATTCGCGCGGCTGAGATGTTGTCTCGTTATTTCGAGACGGGAGTGATCCCGCAACACCATTGGCAGCCGACCCCGATCGTTTGGCCACCTACTGCAACAGGCACGGCCAACAATCCGATGAAGCGTTTGCTGGACATTGCCCGCCAAATCGAATCGTCGGACCCCAACGTTTTGGTCGTCAACGTCAATGCCGGCTTCGGATTTTCCGATGTACATGATGCGGGCTTGAGCTTCTCGATGGTTGCTGAATCGAGCGACATCTCCGTACAACCCCATCTACGTCGACTTGCCGAAGCAGCCTTGGAACTCGCAAACCAAGGACAAGGACAAGACGAAGCCTCGCATGTGGTCATGCAACGACTTCGCGACCTTGAGTCCGCATCCAAGATCGATGGGCTTACCGTTTTAGTCGAGCCATCGGAGAACATTGGAGGGGGCGCGCCGGGTGACGGCGTGGCGTTGCTGAGACTCTTGCTGGACAACAATTTCCCTGGTGTGTTGGCTTGTATCGCGGATGCGGAGTTTGTTCAATCTTTGGCGAACGAGCGAGTTGGAGGCAAGTACGTTCGATCGCTTGGCGCCAAGAAAAATCGGATTTCAGGCTCACCGATCGAGGGTGAATTCGAACTGGTAAGTGTTCATCCCAATGGTCGCTTTGAACTGCGTGACAAACAAAGTCATCTCGCATCTGCGGTAGGAGACTACTTCGATATGGGGCCATGCGTTATTGTTCAACATCGCAACGCTACGATCCTGGCAACCACCACCAGGACTCCGCCCATGGACTTGGGACAGTATCTGCATGTCGGCGTTGACCCCAGCATTTTTCGTTTTGTAATCGTTAAGGCTGCCGTCGCACATCGCGCGGCATACGATCCGATTGCGGCGAGGCAATATTGGATCGACACACCAGGGCCCTGTTCGTCCAATTTGAAATCGTTTGAGTATCGTCGTATTCGCCGCCCAGTCTTTCCACTTGATTCGCTTGAAGTCATACAATCCAGCCTATAACGGGATTTGTGGTCGGCAATCCGTTGCTCTTCACGCTGCCCTCAGTTGGGCTTGTTGTAGGCAACAGTGATTTCAAGTACTGCGATTTCAAGTACTGCGTATCCGAGCCAACACCATCTCCCAATGGGACACCGCTTCGACTGTAGGCGATAAACCAGCTACCGCCAATCGCCGGACAAGACAAAAGGTGCCCAGTATTGTGGTGGGAGGCGAGATGGTATTTTGCTGTCTGAGGATGGTGTGTTGTCGCGAACGATGCCGCGCTGGGTATCACCGGAGAAGACTTCTTTTTGGTTATTGAGTGCCCATAGCTGTGTTTCTCGAAGCGAGTCGAGTGTACTTCGTTTATTAACCAGAAGATTGGTGTAAAATTTTTCCATCATTTTACGAGTTGCGCGATCGTCGACTTTCCAAAGAGTAGCTATCGTTGTCCTTGCACCTGCGACTTGAAAGCCGCGTTGGATTCCTAGTAGTCCCTCGCCACCAGCGACTTCGCCTAGTCCGGTTTCACATGCCGACAGAACGACTAGTCGAACACCTTCGAGTCTTTGAAAGGCAATCTCGTCGGCGGTCAGGATTCCATCGTCGGGCTGTTCTCGATCTCTCAACGGATCCATCGCTTGTTGTGGAGTGTTCGCACCCGCGAAAACAATCCCTGATAACTGGCCGGGGCTAAAACCGCGAACCACTTCTCGCTCGTTGCCGAACATCGCATCGCGATCTTTTCCGTGTTTGGTAGTCATCTCCGGCGAAAGAGCCGACATGTGCTCCGGAGCAGAGAAGAAACCGTGTGTTGCAAGATGCAATATAGCGGATTCAGGAGCATATTTCCGAAAGGCAGATTCGGTTGCTTTTGATTGGCGTAGATCGAGAATCGACTCGGATTGTGAAGGATAATTGTGTTTGTAAAGTGCGGCGATGAAATCAACTTCGGTACGAGTTTCTCGAAGGCTACGCTCCAAAAATGATGCAACGACTAACGAGTGGAGTTGGGATGGACAATACTTGGCAAGACGAGCTGTTTGAATTGCGCACGACGCTTTTGCCAGATGAGATACTCAGTGAAATTCGCAAGACGACAAGTTTGGTCCTGGTCCCACAACACATCCTCCATTATCTGCCTTTCTCTGCGCTGGTGATTTCCAAGGATCGATCGAAGCTTGGCAAGAACGCAATCGCGAAGCCGCGTTTCTTAGTAGACGAAAGTCTTCGGTTGATCAACGCTCCTTCGTTCACGATATGGGACGTTCTTCGGAATCGGCGACATGCGCCATTTCGTACTGCAAACGCGATTGGGTTAGCAGTTGCTCCAGGGCTGCCACCTTTACCGGGCGTAGAACAGGACTTAAACAACATGCGCGAGGTCTTTGGGAAAGACCTGCGGAGTGTGTTTGAGAAAGATCAAGCGACCAAAGAGTCTGCGGTCTCGCTCTTGCGGGAGGCTGGCATTTTGATGCTTGCCACGCATGGATTCAATGACTCGGACAGACCGCTTGAGAGCTACCTAGTTTTTCTTAAGGGTTCCGCAATAGAATCTGGAGAAAAGCATGCCGATGCAGATACTGAAGAAAAATTGACCGCTCGTGAGATCCTTTCGCACCAAGTTAATGCCAGATTGATCGTGATGAGCGCCTGCTATTCCGGACTGGGAGATAGGTCGCCTCAACCGGGCGATGATCTCTTTGGATTGCAGCGGGCGTTTCTTCAATCTGGTGGACGATCTGTTCTGTCTGGGCTTTGGGACGTCTACGATGGCTCTGCACCAGATCTTATGATGAGTTTTTACCAGGAAGTGAGGAATACTTCCTCGCCGTCTATTGCACTGCCAAAGGCACAACGTTCCTTTCTCAATCGTTTGCGAGCGTCGAAAAGGATTGAACCTTGGTTGCATCCTTATTTTTGGTCGGTCTTCAGTTTGTGTGGAGCGGATTAACGGCCGTAGCCTACGGTAGTGTCCTCAACATATTCTTGAGCTTTTCTCGCGTCTCAGCATGTGCTGTTTCGTTGATGAGGTTGATTTGCTCTCGCGAATCATTCGTCTCGTCAATCAATGCCGCGCCACCGTCCTTGCCACTCCACTCGATGTATCGCCAACGGTCGACCCGAACCGAGCGATGCAAATTGGCTGCATTCCCTGCAACGGAAAACGCTGGATGCTCCCACTTCGTCACTGGATCTTGCATCAACGCTTTGAGATCGTGCCCCTGTAGATCGGCTGGTGGCGTTAGGCCACACAACGAAGCCAAGGTGGGGAAGATATCCAGCGTCTGAACTGGACTCTTGATAACCGATCCGTTCCCCTTAGAGCCAGGCACAGAAATCATCATCGGAACACGCGTCCCGGTCTCAAAGAGGCTTCCATGTTTGGACCACTTTCCCATCTCGCCAAGATGGTATCCGTGGTCGCCCCAGAAAACGACAATTGTCTTCTCGCGTAGCCCTAGCTTGTCCAGTTGATCCATCACACGACCAACGTTCCAATCAACCCAACTGACTGACGCGCGATACGACTGAAGCATCAACCGAGCCTCTTCTGCACTTGCTTCTCGATTCCAAAACAAATCGATATTCTGTTTCGTAAGTGCAGCCGGGGGGAAGCCTTTGGGGGGCGTTGGAAATGCAGCAAAGTCAACTGGCAGCATCTGCTTCTCCGCGGGATAGAGGTCGTAAAACTTAGACGGAGCTGCGGGCGCGGCATGAGGCTTTGTGAAACCACATGTAATGAAGAACGGCTGGTCTTTAAGACGTTCCATGGCGGCAATCGCGCCATCGGCGGTTCGATAGTCTCCATGAGATTCGCCGTTGCCCGACAAGCGGATTCTCTGATCTGAATTTCGCATCTGGTCGGTCACGGCACCAGTGGGTTCGGTCATCGGCTTGCCATCATCGTTTGCCAGAGCGGCACCCGCTTTGTTGCTTGGGGCTTGGTTATTGTTGTTGGCTTGACCGTTCTTGTTTGCCGCCTTTTTCTTCGGGGCCGAGTCGGCTCCTTCGCTCCAGGAGGCGACGTCGTCAATACCACCGTGGTATACTTTTCCCAGCCGCACCGTTGTGTAACCATTGTTCTTAAACATTTGCGGCAGCGAGACACGATCCGGCATCAGCTTTCGGAAGTCTGTGGAGTTGTCCAAAACGCCAGTTTGCGTCGGATGAAGGCCCGTTAGCAGCGACGTTCGAGACGGGTTGCATAAAGGAAATTGGCAGTATGCTCGATCAAATCGATTTGATACGGCAGCAAGCTTGTCGATGTTCGGTGTTTGGACGGGCGCGCCATAGCAGCCAAGTTCAGGCCGCAGGTCATCGCTCAGGATGAACAGTACATTTAGTTTGTCGGCCGATTGGACCGCACTAGCGCCAATCGAAAGCCATGCGATCAACGAAGTCAGCGCCGCGTACCCAAAGGATCGCAGCAACCCGTTAGTATGAGACTTAGTCACTTGCGTTGCCTGTTTGTAGTTCGGGTGCATTGATTTTCGGCCCTTGTTTGAGAAATTGCTGCTTGACTTCCGCATGCTTTGGATTGCGACGCAGATACACACAAGCAGCGATGACAAGACGACGCAATTGATTCTGTAAGTTCGATTCACTTCTTGGCCCTTTCACGTTTGGCTTTCCCGGTTTCACCCTCGGAGCTGTCGGTATTACCGTCAGCTTGAGTTACTTGCCTTTGCTTTTCGCGGCAAGGTCACGGTAGGTGGCTCCGTTGTCGGGCGGCATACTCTTGTGCCACGCGAGAAGAGACTGGGTTAACTCAGCGACAATTTTTGGGTTATCGGCAGCGACATTGGTTGACTCCGACCGATCGAGCTGCAGGTTGTAAAGTTCGGCGTCGGAACCGTCGTACTCACACAGTAGTTTCCAATTCCCACTGCGAAGTGCAAGGTCAGGCAGATCGTCTACGCCATAGAATGAGTCACGGTCAGGCGGGCGTCTAAAGAAAATCGGAGCCGAGCGTGAACCGCCGTCACCAAGCAACGTGCCCACCAAAGCTTCTCCGTCCAACGTAATCCCATCTAGAAACGGAGTACCGGTTAGAGTCAGCAGGGTCGGAGCAAGATCGATCGCCGAGAACACCGATTCGGTGTCGATCATGCCTTGCTTGCGTACGATTTTCGGTCCCCACGCAATCAATGACGATCGCACGCCCCCTTCGTATAGCTGCGTCTTATGTCCACGAAACGGGCCTGCTGAGCCAGCACCAGGTTCAGGACCGTTGTCCGAACAAACCAAAATCAACGTGTTGTCCTTCAACACCGGATCATTTCGGATGCGGTCAAACAGCTTTCCGAACTGCTTGTCCATCGACTCAAGCACCGAAAGAAACAGCTGGCGCTTTGAACCTTTACCCCATGTCTCAACTGGCGGCCAATAGGGAGAATGCACGTCGTCAGGCCATAGGTTGATGTAGAAGGGCTTGTTTGCGGATGCGGCTTTGTCGATGAATGGAATTGCGGCGTCCACAAAACCAGTCGTGATCTCCGAACGCAGCATCCATCGGTAGCCCTCACCGAGGTTTTCGGCTGCTTCCCAAATGCGATCGGGTTTGCCTTGCCCGGGACGTAAAGTTAGCGGCAGTAGCTTTGGGCCCATGCCTTCGAAGTTCGTAAGCGACTCATCGAAACCGTAGTCCGTTATGGGAGGTGCATTTTTGACGTCACGCTGCCCACCCATGTGCCATTTTCCGAAGTGTCCTGTGGCATAGCCAGCCGTCTGTAGCGATCGAGCCAACATCGGTGCCTTCGGATCAAGCCACTGAGCCATACCGCGTTCATCGTTGTTCTTTCGATTGTTGAGAAACGACGAAATCCGCCAGCGTTGCGGATACTGACCTGTCGAAATGGCCGTGCGCGAGGGGGAGCAAATCGGTGAATTGACATAGAATTGCTCAAACCGCACTCCTTCGGCTGCAAGCCGGTCGATATTCGGAGTCTGTGCATCGCGATTGCCAAAGCACGAGAAATCTCCCCAACCCATATCATCAATGAACACCAAAACGATATTCGGACGATCCGCTGAATAAACGACACTCGGCATCAGTAAAGCAGCGAATGCAACCAGCAGGCTCATTACCTTCAAGCGAGTCTTGCTAATCCAGACAGGCATTGCAGCCATATTTAGTGAGCAATTCACTCTCAGTTTCAAATGGCTTTTGATCATTGGGCTATTTCTGGGAGGGGATATCATCAAAATAAAAATTGTACCAATTGCGCTCGCGCATCTTGTCGCCAGTGGGCAATCCTACCGGTTTAAGCCCCGTGCACCATTCGTCGACGTCTTGATGCAACTTGTCAGCGAGCTCGGTATGCACATCGACCCAGTTTTTGTGTTCATGCTGATCGCTCTCGAGATCAAACAAATATCGCCGTCCGTTGCCAACGTAAATGTACTTCCATTTTCCGCGTCGAATCGCGGCTTGATCCCAGAAGCGGAAATAGAGGCTGCGAGTCGAAGGGTTTTGAATGTCATTCATGGCCGGGATCAAATCGATGCCGTCGAACTTCTGCGTGTTGTCGAGCATCACTTCGGCAAGATTTCCTCCCGCAAGCTGCAAAACACTTGGGGCGATGTCGAGCGTGCTGACGGGCCAGTCGTAGGTTTTGCCAATGGGCAGTTGACTAGGAAGGCTCCAAATCATCGGTACTCGAATGCCCCCTTCGCTAAGCATCCCCTTCTCGCCAACCCACGGATCATTCAGTGAGCCGTCCCAGCCGCCCGCGTCACCATCGATGGGCGAGTCGGGTTTCGTCATCTTCAGCGGAGCTCCATTGTCGCTTGTCACCACGATCAATGTGTTGTCGAGCAATCCATGTTCGGTCAATTTCTCGACGACTCGCCCCACACCGTCATCAATCGCAGCGATCATTGCCAACGCATATCGCCGACGGATCGGCATCTCGGTGAAAAAACGATCGAGGTACTTTTGAGTCGCTTCCAGCGGAGTATGTGGGCCGTAGCAGTTCAGTTGGAGATAAAACGGTGCTGCATGATTGCGTTGGATAAAACTCACCGCAGCCGCTGTCTGAACGTCAATGCGAAAATCCTTGTTCTCGATTTGCTTCATCTGTGTGTTGGATTTTCTAGAAGATCCATTCGCATCGGGATCTTTGGCAAGATCCAGACCATCCGTTTCGTGACCATCGATTTCGTAATTGACTCGGTAGCTGCGAAGTTCACCCCAGAAGTATTCGTCGAAACCCTGAGCAGCGGGCGAGTAGGGGCGAATCTTGTCCCACGGAATCCGCACTTGAGCGCGCGGCTTGCCTGCCATCTCGGGCAGCTCCCGGTTTATCCAATCGACGCACGTGACGTTCGGTTCCAGATGCCACTTGCCGACGAATCCAGTGCGATACCCCAGCGGCTGCAAACGTTCGGCAATCGTTACCGCCTCGCTGGGCAGTGGCATGTCGGGGATCGTGTCAATGCCATAGCGCTGTTGATGTCGGCCTGTCATCAAACCAGCTCGTGAAGGACTACATTGCGGCGCGGTGACATATGCTGCCGTGCAGCGGACTCCCCGTGCAGCCAATGCGTCGATGTGTGGTGTTTGGACATCCTTCTGTATTCCTTGGCAACCGAGATCGCTCCAGCCTTGATCATCAGTGAGAATCACAATCACATTGGGCTGCGTTGCGGGGGTGATTGCTTGAGCGGTTCGATCACCGATGACGAAATGGCCGAGCTTCTGGTCCGAGTTAACCTTGCCGACTGACCACACGGCACCGGGACGTGTTTGCTGAGTCTTCGTCTGCCCAGAGGCTACTGCCCCATAAGACTTGGCCTGCCCGTCGGGTCTCATCCAAAACAGTTCGACCGCTTGTCGCTGCTTGTTGATGAAGTGCACGGGAAACGGATTGCCATCTGGTTTGGACGCAGGGGCAACTCCGTCGGATGCAGGGTGCCAAGTTAGCTTGGCCAATGATTCGATCGATGGCTCGCTGCGCAGTGCAAAGTCTTTCGGGGCATCCTTTCGAAACGCGGCTAACTTTTCCTGAGACTGCGGTGACTTGGCAATATTGATCCACTCGTAGGGATCTTTGTTGATGTCGTATAACTCTTCGCTGCCATCGGAATAATGAATGTAACGATGCGACCGTCCGCTGATGGCATAGGAACCAGGCTGAGCCAAGTAGGTAACCGAATCGTGATTCCAATCGGATGAAACCGGATTGTCTAGCAACGGCAATAGGCTTGGTCCATCGTTGTTGGGATTATTTGGAAGCTTGCATAGGTCCAGCAGGGTTGGAAACAGGCTTAGCAGATTCACCGGTGCGTCGCAAACCGCTCCGGCTCGCGGAAGCTGAATCGATTCGAGCGGAAACGGATCGAAGTACTTCTTAGGAACGAACCAAGGTTCATGCGGTCGATAGAGGCCGCATCCAAGAAAGAATGGTTTGTCATGTTGCTTGCTCAGCTGTTCACCGATCCACTTACTTACCGACCAATCTCCGCCGAACTCTTCGTCCGTGACATCGAGTTCTGCCCAATCCGTTTCGACGTACTGCCATGGGCCACCGCGCTCCAAACTGACGGGGCGTTTCTTTGGATAGAACGTCTCGGGAAATGGGTTCTCAGATTCGGCTTTGGGAAAATACTTGTCCCATGACTTAGCGTCGATGAAGTAGTGCAACAGTTTGCCCGATCCCGCAGCGTAGTAACCATGCTGACGAAAGTACTGAGGCAGGAATGTCGCGTCGGGCATCACTTCGCGCATCTGCTGTCGATTGTCATACAATCCGGATCGATTCGGTGCACGCCCAGTAAAGATCGCTGAACGAGACGGGTTGCATGCAGGAGCGGGACAATGGGCGTTAGTAAACAACACGCCACTTGCAGCCAACCGATCGAGATTGGGAGTGACCGTCTGCGGATGCCCGCCAAGACAGCCGATCCAATCGTTCAGATCATCCATCGCGATGAAAAGTACGTTAGGCCCTGTGGTTTTTTCTTGCGGATCAGCCGCAACAACTTGCGAGCCCAAAGCAAGGACTACGACAAGTCTAATCAAGGTTTTCATGGTTGTGTCTGCTCCGCTCGCTAGCGTCTCAGGCTCAATGATTCGCCTGAGTAAATTAAATCGCAAGAGTAACTCCGGCTTAGCACTTTGGCTCGGTCGACGAATTGTAAATTGCTTTACCAACGTGGTTTCACGTTCGACTTGTTCCATTCATCCCATGAAGCTTGGAGTTGTCGGACCTTATCTGGTAATTGGCTCGAAAGGTCCATCGTTTCTTGGATGTCTTCCTTCAAATTGTAAAGTCGAGGCGTTGTTACTGGCTCCTTCTTGCCCGATTGTGTGTCGACATTGGAATCGTATCGCACAAGTTTGTAGTCACCCTGGCGAATTGCCATTTGATCTCCAAATCGCCAGAAAAGTGCCTTATGGGGCGGTGACTGGATTTCCCACCGAAGGTAGGGCAAGAGATTTACACCCTCCAGCTTCCAATCCGGCGAAGCGGATAGCCCGGCGGCTGCATACGAAGTCGCGGTTAGATCGATTTGGATCACGGGTTGTTCGTAAACAGCAGGTTTGAGCTGAGCGGGCCATGATACAAGAAACGGGACACGAATCCCGCCTTCTAAAGTCGTACGTTTGCTCCCTCGAAGTGGTGTGTTCAGCGATCCGTTGACGGTAACTCCCTTCATCGTTGGACCACCATTATCACTTATGAACATGACAAGCGTATTGTTGTCGAGTCCGTTTTCATGAAGATGATTGCGGACTCTCCCGACTGCATCATCTATCCCCAGCATCATGGCATTGTAAGTACGCCGTTGCTCATCTTTGATGTGTGAAAACTTTGCCAAACGACTGTCGGTTGCATGCATCGGCGTATGCACGGCATTAAACGCCAGGTAAAGGAACCATGGCCTGGTTTTGTTTTGGTCAATGAATGCAACAGCTTCTCGGCCAAAATCATCGGTTGTGTATTCCATTTCTTTGATTGGAGTTGTTCCTCTTCGGATTCCTTTGGCATCGAAGTAACTATGTGCTCCCCCTAAGAAACCATAGAAATGTTCGAATCCTCGACTCTGTGGCTGCATCGCTTCCTCTGACCCGAGGTGCCATTTGCCGACCAAACCTGTGGCATATCCCGCTGCTTTCAATCGATTTGCAAGGGTCACTTCGGAGTTAGGCATTCCATGCTTTCCGGTAGGATTAAACTCGTGCCCGAAGCGCTGTTGATATCGACCTGTGAGCAGCGCGGCACGCGTGGGCGAGCAATAGGGACCACTGACGTATCCGTTGGTGCACTTGACTCCCGATTGAGCGAGCGCATCTAGATGAGGCGTAGGGATATCCTTGCATCCGTGAAACCCGACATCGGCATACCCCATGTCGTCCCCAACAATAAGCAGAATGTTGGGTTTTGTCTGCGACCATAGCGTCGGCTGGAGAATAAAAACGAGAATCGCTGCGTACCAAGCCTTCATTGCCTCGTCCCCATAAATTCAAAATGCTGTAATGCAAAATCCAAAGTCATCAGTTTATCAGACATTCTTTCGCGGTTGGCTGATATTCTACTCCATGACGAGGCTACTCGATTCGCACGCTTCCTTTTGCGGCGTTCACGCCGAGAGGAAGATCACCAATTTTTGCTCGCTTTACCGCCAAGTTCAAAGTGCATTGTGCTGGCTTTACTGACATTAGCCCGATTGGTTGCCAAATTCCGCTAGTAGCATTATAGATTTTCCCCTGCAAATCGATGGTTAGGCCGTCGATGGTGACGTTCCTTACAACCCGTTGACCTGCGAACTTCGTCTCATTGGCCTTTTCGACTTTTGGTAAATTCGTCCCATCTCCGCCGATGTCTTGCAAGCTGACTCCATATTCCCCCAACAACACCCAATACGTTGCGGAGTCTGAGTGATCTACGCAGTTGTTGACATACTTGCCTTCGACGAAGAGCGTGCCGAGGCGGCTGGTGCGAAATTGATCGAAGTACTCTTTGCCCTTGGGACTGCCACTGACAATGCCATGTTGACCGATGGCTCCGCATTCGTAGTACGCAATCTTTCCTGCGTGCGCCATCGATTTCATGTAACGACAAGCCGCTGCGTCTTCTTGGCAGTTTGCAACGCGCTCGGGATGTTCGGGAGTTCCCTGGTGCAAGGGAGAGTCCGTCCAATGCGCGATGAAATGCTGTTAACCCGGCGGTCGTCTAGTTTGAGGTCCGGTTTGGTGGGTCGGAAGCAATCGGCGTTGTAACAAGCAACCACTTAACAACTAGAGAGCGCGATAGTTCGCGGTCGGAAATTCCGTTTAGTCGGAAGCAATATCCGGAAAATTTGCTCGCTGTAAGAAAAGAGAGAACGCGGCAAGCTGGGACCGAAAAATCAAAAACGCCCAAAACATTGGGGATTTCAGCGAGCAAATCTGCTTAAAAGAAAACCTCCCATTCCTCGAACTGGCGTGTAGCCTAAAGTTCGTAGGATGAGACGAATACACCCATCAGGATTCGAAAGAACAATTCACAGACCAACGAAAACACAGGCGAAAACGATGGAAAGCAATACGAATCGAATCCCGTAGGACCATTTGTAGGACCATCGGTGGATATTCTTGAACCATCAGAAGCCTTGGAACTGGTCGAAGCATTCATCGAATTCGATGCCAACACGCGAAACAAGCTTCTAGCGATCGTGCGAGGGATGAACAAGCCAAAGCCCTCTTCCCGGTCAGCAATCGCCGAGACTCAACGCGTCAACGCTTCCGAATTGCGAGGTGAGGCATGAGGGCTAAACAATCCCCGAACTCGCCAAAATCGATTTTAGAGGCCGAAGCGAGAATCCGAGCACATCGGAACGCTGCAACGCCGATCGATGATCTCTACACAATTGGCTTGCTGGGCCCGATCATTGCCGAGCTGCGAAACGCTCAAGCCACGATCGACGAATTAAGCCAATTCCAACACACCGCACAACAAGGCCGTTGCGTCGTCAGGAAGAACTTTGCTTAGGTCTTCGAAGAATATCTTCTTGTCGCATTCCAAATTCCTCTTTAGGAACGATATTAGAGTTGGATAAAAGTGCGTCGATTGAACATCCCCACGCATTCGCGACCGCCTCAAATGCTGCACCCCAGAGGCTATACCAATATCGCTTCCACTGGGGATGCGACGCTCTACACTGTGGATCAGCAATCTCTCCCAATGGTCGCCCTAGATTCAACCTTCCTGTCGTAATGTAAAAAACGTCTTTGGCTTCTAGCATTTCTCTTCTTTTGCTAGGTGACTCCTCAGTAGGATTCAGTGTAAGCCATGTATATGTTGAAACCATCACTTCTTCGTTTTGAACGTACATTAATTCGTCAGAGATCAGTACTTCATCGCGATCTTGAATTAGATTTGCAAACTCCAACGCTGAAATCAACCTCCCGAAGTGATAGGCGATCGGGAGGTCTTTAAGATCTCCATCGCAAACGCGAATCCAAAATGCCAATCCAGTTTTCTGTCTGGCTTTTAAATCCAAGTTCTTCGATATACACTCAGATTGTGCAGACGCCCAACGTTTAATAGAAGCATGATCTTTTTGGTAACATTCGGTCGACTGAATACGGTTCGCCGTTGTTGGAACGGAAAGAGTAACGCCTGGAAAAAAAGACCAACCCGCGCGAAATCCACCGCATGTATTAACGAAAGGAAGTCCACTCCTGATCAAATAATCATGCAGAGGATTGTGAACTGCGATTCTTGCGGTTGCGACTTGATTTGAAGACAAAACCGGCATGAAGCGATCAACTACGTTACGCAGTGTCTCATTTTCTATACAATCTTTCGGATTTTTCCGATGACTCATCAGCCGGAATGCAAGTTCATTATTTGTCAAAGTACGCCAATCGCCAGCGATGATTGCGATTTCTCTCCGACCATCTGGATGAACTACGAGTAAATTCGTGTCGAGAGTAGGAGACATCCACTCTAGTAAATCTCGAAGACTCCAAGAATCGCGAATCGATACGGGTGTATTGAAGCTAAGCTTGTCTGCAGAATCTTGTATTGGTCGGAGTATTTCTGCTTCAATTTTCCCATCGATTTCAACCAATACATCGGTTCCAGCCTCAAACTTTACTTCCTCCGGTCGAGCTAGACGAAGAATCGGACGTTCTGAAAGTCCATTCGTGAACTCAAGCACTCGGGTATTCGATTTTCCATCGTCGCATCGCCTCGTTGTCACCTTTACTCTCTTTGAAAGCATGAAAACTGAAAAAAATCCAATGCCGAAAACCCCAGCCGGTTCAAAAGATGATTGATCAATCCCTTCGTTTTCTTCCCTACTCAAACTAGACTTCCAGTATTGGCCTCCAAAATCGAGCAAATACTCGAAGCCTTTTTCGGAGATTCCCTTGCCGTCGTCAGAGACCATGAGAGTTTTCCCGCGGTCACTGTCGGAGATAGAGACTCTGATTTCTCCCCACGATCTATCGCGTTTTTCAAGCGCTCGCCGACAAGCAACAGCATCTCTAGCGTTTTGAATTAGCTCACGAAGAGGTACCTTGTAATCGGTTCCGTACAACGCTGTTCCCCCGAGACGTTCAATGAGTCCTTGTGTGTCCGATACTCTTGGAGTCGTGTCAATTGGGATCCAATCTTGAGTATGTACGTACTTGCCGAATTGCTTCGGGCTGGCAATTCCAGCAATCCTGTTGACACTCAGCGAGAGGCCATTCGACGAAAAGTACTCCTCACCATTCCGTAATTCTCGATCTGCAATTTGAGCCAAGTCGTAAAAAGTCCACCAAGCTTCACGGTGATCGATCGAAAACGGACGGCTCGCCGTAAAGACCAGTTTTCCGTCTTTAGAGTAAGGCTGCTGAACCGGATTCTGCGCAAACCAATGTAGCAGTGAAATTCCTTTAGGCTTTCGTAAAGTCATCGCAAGCGAGGGAGCACGTCGACCATCAATCTGACAAGCGTCGCAAGTTCGCAATAGATAGGCGAGTTTTTTCCCGTCGACCTGCCAATCGGCCGGAAACTCACCTGTCGGCGGAGCCCCCCTTTGGTTTGAGAGTTCAGGTGATGCATCCAACTCATCGGTCGATTGCCAGTGACTGAACGCAATCAATCCAATGAGGGGTCCAAGTCCCTCTCTCAAGGTCTCATTTTCAATCAAGTGCTTTCCGCCGTAACTTGTCAATGCAAGGCTCTTGGCATGTTTGGCATGCTCGAGTCGAAGTCTTTGGTCAATCTGAGAATCAGTAAGGTTCGACGATGCGAAAGGGGCTTCGAAAAGCTCTTTGATTCCCCCTGGGTAGGATGCTAAAGCCAAGCCAAGGTCATGAAGGAGGAAAGCACCTCCCAAGACAAAACCTTCTAGCGGATTGCTCAATAAGTCGTCGCCCCCAATAATGTCACAAGTCTGCCAAAGGGCATCGATATGCCTCATGTCGTGGATTGTTAGCTCTTTGAGATTCTGAGGGAGAAGAGCAACTATTTCCTCGGCTTTCGACCGAAAGCTTATGAAGGCACTACTAAGAATGTCGATCTGAGGTTGCAAGACTTTTGTCTTCTTTCCCAGAGTTTTCTTCCAGGATTTTGTTGATTGGAAAAAATGCATGAGTTGGTTTCTGCTAACTACCAGTATCTAAAAACGTGTTTACCACATGGCCCCTGTAACAGCACGATCGGTCGGAGGCATCGATTCGTCGGCCCGATAGAAAACAGGGCTAGACATGCTGTGGAATGTTTTTGATCTGAGGCGGAAGTGGTTTTGCTGGGCGTCCAAATGCCTCGATCGCTTCGTCAGGAATTGACCAACGTGGTCGCTTGATTCCCTGTGACGTGTTGATCGCTGGCGGGTTGAACTTCCCTTCGGAGATCAACTGAAGGATTCTGCGTTCGCTGGTCTTGAGTTTCACGGCCGCTTCAAGAACACTGCTTGTATTGGGTGGTTTCATCTTTGTCCGCTTCTGAATCAATTAGGTAACTAGCCTCTTGTTTGCAGTTAGATAATAGCAAGATTACAGTTAGATAGCAGCAAGATTGCGGTTGCCTTGCTGTTCGGAAGTGGCTTTTCCTGCTTGCGTGAATGGGTTTCAGCTCGTAGAATCCACGCATCAAAAAAAATTGGCCCCCGCGATGTTGAAGCATCCGGAGGCCGTGGTCCCAACTCGGCTAGGAGTCAGAACGATGGCAATTGTAATTGCACCTCTGCATTTGCAGAATCTTAAACAGCGTTTTTTCGCTTTCTCCAGTTTCGGCCAGAACATCCAATCCGCGGATACGCCAACGGGTTGGAGAATTTGAAAATGAGTACTGCAGACTACAACGCGAATTTGGTTGAAGGTCATCAATTGCCGAGTGAATCAATCTCGGCACTGAGGCAACTATTGCTCAACGCAGTCGACGCGATCGACAATGATTTGGTTCTAGACGTTCTGGATGCTGGCATGGTCTGTTACGCAGTCAAGGCCTTGGTTGTTGCGTCATGTTCCGATGACGATGATTTCGACATGATCGAAACGCAATTTGATGAATCGCTTTTGTTGAATGTTGAAGTAGATTCGGCGCGAGCTCTGATGACTAAGCTGTTCGGGGCTCGATGGTCACCACGTAGCACCTCACTGTCGGACCTAAACGATGTGATGGTAGACGATGGTAGGCCTTTCATCCGACGGGTGAAAAATCGCGTCAAAAGCTAAGCCAAGCGATTTGGAACGGGACACTGCGATCGCTCTCATGATCGCAGTTTTTTGAAATGAGAGCGATGTTCCCAGTTGGTTCGGATCTCCACGGCGAGCTAAACAACGTTCGAAGGATCGACGGCAAAGAGTTTATTTAACAGTGTCAACGCTTCGCTACGCACTAGCCAAGCGGTCTGGCGATGGGATACGGGGGAGGCTCCGATGGCACGCCTACCCCCACCCCCCCTATCGCGTAGGTTCTCCCAGAGGGGGGACGGTCGGTCGGAACGACGGCTATCGACGCCTTTTTGTATACGCACGGTATTTTTCGGTTGAGTAAGTAACCGGCAACACGTAGCACCGTTAATTTTCTGATGTTCGTTGCACTCGAAAAAAACAACGAAGAAACGATATTTAAGATTTGCATTTGGAATTCGATGACCGTGGCTGGGAATGGGGTTTCAAACATGGTCAAGTTGGTCGGATCAATGGGACCGTTACGGGTCGATATCGTTGAAGAACTCCTAAACGTTGAACGCCGTACGTTCGCGGAAGTTGCAGCATTTTTCGAAGTGGATTATTTCCACGCGTATGCATTCGCAAAACAAAAAGGAATTGTTGTTCGTGTTGCAAAATCGGGGCGACGGGTGCCGAAAGCGATCAAGGCAGAGGCCGAACGCCTATTGATTGAAACGAATTTGCCGATCATCGAAATTGCAAAACGCTTAGGGCTTCCAAGTCGGCACAGCATTTATCTAATTCGCCAACGATTGCAACGAGAGCAGTTTCGGCAAGTTGTATCGCAAGAGAAATCTGGAATGAGTTTCTCAGAAGTTTCGCAGCGGCAAGAATTCAAACGATGTGAATTTCACGGAAAAGTTTCGATCTGGCCATGTGTTGCATGTGAGGCCGAACGATTCCGAGCACAAGCCAAAGCGAATCAATTGAAGATTTTCGCAAAAACCGGTTAGAATCCATTCGGTAAATTTTAGAACTGAGGCGAAAGGATTGATCCCCTTTCGAAACTCTACTCCGATGCGGGCATTGTACGCTTTCCTGGCCCACATCGGAGTAGGGCCCCTCTTTACAGAAAGCGTGTATCTATGAAATCCGATCAGTTGCAAGCGTTCTTTCGTCGGATCAATCAAGAAATCAAATGGTTTCGAAGTGACTTGGATCGACTCGGGACCTATCGGAGCTGGTTTCCAGTCGGTCGGCATGGCCTTAAAACCAAAGCGGCAAACGGTTCGTCGATTCGATGGCAGGAAATCCCCTTCCCGGCTAGCAAGCGAACTCGAGTTGATGGCGCCCCGATCACATCCGAACGACTCCAAAGCAATTGGAATACTCATCGTGACATCCGAGCCGACTATAACGCGAAACGATGCTATGGCATTTCGGATTTTCTAGGATGGCTAGATGTGGAATCCGAATCGGTTCTAGATCAATGCCGACTTGAAAACGGATCGCTTCCCATGGTTCGATTCGATCAACGAGAACAAACCGTTTTTCGAAGTCTTGAGGCAATTTGCGAATCGGTTCGACAGTGGTACATCGCGGACGATGGCCATTGGACTGAATTTCGATCGTGTGAAATCAAGCGAGAATCGAAAAAAATTTGCGAACAGATTGAACGATCGGAAAGCCGGTTCCCTCTCGATGTGGAAACGGTCGATCGATTGCAAACGGCAGTTGATAACGCAGGATTGTTGCTTGCCGGGGGGAAGGTACTCGATTCGGACTCGACGAACTCGGCGAACGCTGAACAACTTGAAACGATAGAACTTGGCGAATCTCTCGACCCGAACAGCAAGATTATTTTGCAAACGATGCTTGAATTGAATTGCAATGAATTCAACCGAATGAAATCAACGGAAATTGTCAGAGCAGCGTTGTATTCCGGCGATGAAAAACGAGCGTTTGAACAGCTGATAAGGCTTGATTTAGTTGCTTCAAAGGAAGGCCGGGGCGGTGGCTACTGGTTGACCGCAAAGGGAATCAAAGTAGCGAGCAAGATAAACGGTGGCACAGTTACACCCACTGATTGCACAGTTTAGTCGGCAAACAATCTGGCATCTCAACTCAATGGAGGTGCCGACATGGCCACTGATCTACGACCGCGAAAAATCGCAATGCCAATCATCCCATCCTCGCGGACTGTCCGAGAGCGTTTGGCAGAGGTGCTAGCGCAAGCCGAGCAATTGAAGATTCTGTTGCGAGTGGCGACGGAATTGGAATCGATTACCCCGTCGAAGATCGACGATTTAGGGGGCCAATCGTGAGCCTATCCCCTCTCGAAATCGATCGCCTTGCCGACTTGATCGCCGAAAAAGTGGTCGAGCGTCTAGGTCAATCGAGCCAATCGACCGAATCGGCAACCAGCGATAAGTATCTCGATTCTCATCAGGCCGCGGACTTGATCGGATGTAGCGTGCCGACAGTCGAGCGTCTTACACGATCGAAAAAATTGCCATCGGTCAAGCTTGGTCGATTGCGACGATACCGAAGGTCTGATGTGATGGCACTCGCGACGAAAACCGAGGTGCAATAGTGACATCGGTTTCATTTGAGGAAGTGAAGCAAGCTTGCATTGGTCGATCGAGAGAAATCGTATCGGGATTGCTTGGATTGGATCCCGCGATACTCGACAAGCGAAAGCATTGTTGCATTGAGTGCAAAGAGCCGAAAATGCGATTCTCCAAACCCGACGAGCTAGTCGGGGGTTGCGACGGTTGCAAGACGGTTTGGCGTGGTCCAATCGATCTAGTAATGGTTTGCACTGGCGACAACGCGAAAGCGGCAAAGGATCGGCTAGCTACGTATCTCGGACTGGATGCGACAGGCCGGAAATCATCATCGAAACAGCCGTCTACAACGAAGCAAGCGAAAGCCTACTCCCAGGTGAGCCCGGCCGAGCTGGCCGCCGATGGATATTCAGCCTACAAACAAACGCTCAAAATCCTGACATCGGAACGGCATTTCGACGAAATCCTAAAACCTACAGCCGAGCTCAAAGCAGGGACTAAGTTTTCCGTATGGCGACACGATCTAGGAGCATTCCCAGGTGTTTGGCGACAATCTTCGAAATCTCAAAGCCCTCAACGCGTCGCTTGCGTGCCGATCTACGGTTCGAAGGGATTAACGCTTTGCAACTATCGAATTTATCCAAGCGATCCAAACGGAATCAAATTCGTTTTCAAGGAAAACAATTCCGATGATTGGCTAGTCAAATACGAGCCCAAGTTATCCGCGTTAGAAGGTCCCGACCGCGTTGGAATTTCATGCACCCTTGCAGCAAGGGACATGATTTCGGCGGGGAGACCGGTCAAAGGATTGCGAATCATCAAAATTGAGGGAGAGTCTGATTTAGCTGCATTGGTTGGACTGTTGCCACACGATGAACCGTATCTAGTATTTTGCAATTCGGATGGGGCGAGGTCGACCAACGTTGCAAGCTGGCTGTTGCCGATGCTATTCAAGCTCGAGCCGACAGAAATTATCATCATTCACGATCAAGACTTTGCTGGCGTTGCCGGAGCGATCAAGTGGGCGAATATGTTCGATTCGTATCGCATCGGGCCGGATGATCGGCCATTGACGCATGTTGTCAAGAATGTGACGTTGCCCCTTGAGTATCGCGAAACTAAGGGGCCGGACTTGCGGGATTGGCTTACTACCGATCGGCTGGCCGGGGAGAGTGTTTCTATTCTCGATTTCGAACGCTTGATCGACGAAACGCCAGTTTACACTCGGCAATCTGAGCCGATCGACACCGAATCAATCGACGATTCTAGTTTGCCGTCGACGGAAGCGAAAACAGATGAAAGCGAACAACGCGTTACACCGGAGCCAAGCGGCGAGAGACCTGGCACTATCGAGCTAGTGCCGATCACATCTTACGGTCACATGATCCGGACATTTACAGAAATGAGGCCGGAGCGTATCCAGGGGCTTTTGAGAGATACCGAGCTGTTGAACATCATCGCGGCGCCGAAGATCGGAAAATCCTACTTAGTCGGCGGAATGGCAATCTCCATTGCTACGGGTCGATCGTGGAACTACACCCAGGCAGTGGACAAACTGCAAACGTTCATCAAACGCGATATTCCTCTAGAGGGTCTAAGGCGTGGCGACGCCGAGCGATGGCACCGTTGGATGGTTCACGAACTCAAAATGAGCCCCAACACATCAGGCCAGAACGTGAAGCGATGCCGCCAAATGATGCGGGCCGCGATTGACGATGGCTTGATTGAATCCAATCCATTCGATGGTGTGAAGATCGATTTGAAGAGCGACAAGACCAAGAATCGTTTCGTTGACGAAGCCGCGGCAAAGGAAATGTTGGAAGCTTGCCCCGATCAGGAATGGCGAACCATATTTGCCCTTTGCAGGTTTGGAGGTTTGCGTTGCCCTTCGGAAGTTCTTTCCCTTCGATGGACTGACATCGATTTCGACAAAGAACGATGCAAAGTAAGTTCGAGCAAAACAGCCCGCTACGGCAAAGGCGAAAGAATCGTTCCACTATGGCCGGAAATGCGAGCCGAGCTAGACGATTTGAGCGAGATTGTGCAGCCGGGGGTGAAGGTTCCGTTGACGGATTTCGTCATCAAGCGATACCGAGGATCAGAGCAAAACCTACGAACCCAACTAAACCGGATCGCCGACAACGCCAAGCTAGTGAAATGGCCGAAGCCCTTCATGGCTTTGAGAGCTTCACGACGAACCGAACTCGAGCGTTCTGGCAAATTCGCCAATCACGTTCTGAACGCGTGGTTTGGCCATACCGGAAAAGTCGCTGAGGAACATTACTTGCAAGTCACGGAAGCCGATTTCGCCCAGGCTACCAATCCCGTAGGACCATTTGTAGGACCATCACTAGGTAATCAAGAGCCCCCTAGAGAAATCACCGAAACTCAAAAACCCAATAAAAAAAGGGCTCTGATGGCCCTTGGTAGTCTCTTGATGGCGTTGCAAAACAACGAAAATACACCCATCAGGATTCGAACCTGAAACCCTCGGTTCCGAAGAATTGAGAGGGGCACACTTGCCGAAAATTACATGCATGAATCATTGCGTTTTTCCCTCGCATTTCGGCTATCTACATCGAAAACCAGCGAAGGGACTACCGATACAAAGTTACAGGCTTTTCACGGTAATAGCAAGTTACTGCCGTCGATTTACCGGAAAAAAACCGTACTTACCGTTCACTACTTTTTGACTGTAATGGCACCCCACATAAACGCCAAGGCGATGCCACGCGCAAGACTTCCGCAAATCACGGATACCCATACGAACGAGAATCGATTTCTAACCAACGTCTAAATTTCGCATCGGTAAAAAGTCGCAACAAGTGTTGCGGACAAGTCGATGAACCGAAGTCAGCACACCCCCAGGATGGGAAACCTGATTAGCGGAAATGGGCTACTTGATTACTAATTGTCCAGGGTGGTGGTGAA
>JANPHB010000071.1:0-3352 GCA_031424235.1 Pirellula sp. | reverse complement strand
TTTTTAAGCATTTCGAACGCCTTGCTATTGTTCTTGGGGACTCCCCGTCCGTAAGCAAAACAGAGTCCAAGGTTATGCAATCCCACGAGGTCCCCGATTTCTGCGGCTCTGAAGTAGTAGTATGCAGCCTTCTCAATGTTTTTTGTGGTGCCTAACCCCGTTTCGTAACAAAATCCAAGATACACCAGTCCGTCTGGAGATCCGGCCTCTGCTGCCGCAGTGTAGAGATCGAAGGCACGTTTTGCATTCTTAAGAACACCAATGCCCGTCTCGTAGCACCAACCCAAATGAACGCTTGCTTCGGCACTTCCTTTGTCCGATGCCTTGCTGAGCCATTCGATGCCTTTATCCAAATTCTTCTCGACATAGAATTTCCCGTCGATATAAATGGAACCGAGCGTAGACATTGCGACTAAATGGCCTTGCAGTGCGGCCATTTCGATGTACTTAACTCCCTCAGCGCGATCTGACTTAGAGTTGTAAGAAGCATCCACAAGTAAAATTGCGGCGGCCATTGCCTGGGCATCAACCAAGCCTTGGTCTGCCGCCCTCCTATACCACTTCAACGCCTCAGGGACATTTCTTGGCACACCCAATGCTTTCATACAGCAATTCGCATAAGACAATTGTGAGTGTTCATTGCCCAACTCCGCACCCTGCTTGTAAAACTTAGTCGCCTCAACATAGGATTGGTCAACCCCAATTGCATTCTCATGACAATAGCCAACGTTAAGTATGGCCTCAGAGTGACCGCGTTCTGCGGCGAGACTATAAAGACGAAAAGCTTCTTTCACGTTTTTATCCATGCCAGTACCGTTTTCATTGAGCTGAGCGAGAGCAAAGATAGCCGGGGCATATTCTTTAGCTGCTGCGCGTTTAACCCAAATTACACCCTTTGGAATATCCTTGTTCGTTCCATATAAGCAGTCCCAGCCCACCATGTCTTGGGCAGGTGCAAATCCGAGTTCTGCTGCTTGAAGAAATGATTTCATCCCAGCCGTTTTATCTTCAGCGCAATTGATTGCAAAGTATTGGCAGAGGCCTAGCAAATAAATCGCCACCGGTTCTTTCGCTTTTGCCCATAATTGCCACTGCTCGAATTCAGCATCGACGTGATCACGAACGTAGGAGATCTTTAGCTTGCCTTGGCTTCCGAGGTCTTTAAGCTCATCCAATCGGACCAAACTATCTTGATTATTGGATTTCCTCGGAGTAACTCCCGCTTTGTTTGTCCCCTTCTCGACGTTGTCCGCATCAGCATTTTGATTCGGCTGCGTGACGCTGCAACTAGAGAGTTGCCCTGCTATTGTTATTAGGGCCACTCTTAAAACGCATTTTATTAAATTTCCCATTCTTAGGTATTTCCTCATGTCTAAATGCTTGTTGCCGCTTCCTATCAGCCTCGCCTGGGTCGATGGGGGTGGATGAGTATATCGTATAGCGATCTATGCCTAGAGTAGCGAAGCGGAGCCGGGGGATAGATCGAGCGTTGGGCTAAGTCGCTTCGCCGTGACCCTGTGCGAACTCTAGCGAGAACACACGTCACTTGAGCTCAGTCTAACAGATCAGTTGCCTTTTTGGCAACTTCTTCGGGTTTGACGCTTTAACTCGACGGTCTAGTCGTGCGCTTGGCAGCGTTTGTGCTGATTGATTATTGGCTTACTCCTACGAAACGCTCGGAATGGCTAGGAATGGCTCGGGTGTGTTAATCGGTTATTCGCTAGCGATCATCATCCTGATCCCATCCATTCGCACCACCCAGGATGCTCTGGGCCGGTGAACAGAATTCGCCAACTCGGCTGCTGTTGCGACGACTCCTACTCCATCGCTGCCTTGCATTTCGGACAGGCTTGCAACCTCGGTTCCTTTCCTTTCCTCCCGCGTTAAATTGGAATTGTTTGTGTGCTCCATGGCAGATTCGCCTTTGCTACAATTGCCGGAATGAAAAAACTACTTTGCATCATTCTAACCGTATTGTTTGTGCTTCCGCCACTGCCAGCGTTCGCTTGGTCGGAAGGCGGGCACCACATCATTTCCCTTATGGCATTCGACTTGCTCAGCAAAGACGAACAAGCCAAATTCGTGGATATCCTCTCCAAACACCCTCGGTACAACGACGACTTTGTTCCGCCGAAGGGACTTCCAAACGAACAAGAAAAGCAACGATGGAAGGTCGGCCGAGTTGGCTATTGGCCGGACATTGCCAGAAGCCAACCTAAGTACAACCGCCCAACTTGGCACTACGAACTGGGCGCATCGCTGGTAATTGGCGACAAGTCGAAATTGAGCGTACCAAATGCACCAGGACCGCTCCCAGTCGACGCAAACCTGGAGACACAGGATTTGTACGCATCACAGGCGATCGCGCTTTGCAGTAATGTTCTTGGCGACAAATCAACATCGCCGTCGGACAGAGCAATTGCGCTTTGTTGGATAGGCCATCTCGTTGCTGACGTTCACCAGCCTTGCCACGCTGGCAGTTTATACATGGAAAACGTGTTTATTGAAGCAGATGGAGATCGTGTCGCGAATCGAATCATCACCAAGCAAAGCAACAGCATGCATGCTCTTTGGGATGGTCTACTTGGTCGCGAATTCGATGTAGCCGATACTCGGCGGAGGATATTCGAAATTACAAGTGATCAAGAACTCGTGGCAAAAGCGAAGCATGAGGGCGAGTGGATGATGCCACAAACATGGCTAGCCGAAAGCCGATGGGCAGCCACTAGCTATGTCTATACGCAAAACGTCTTGGACAATCTAAAGGCCTCGATCGGAACTCAAAAAGGCAATCCAATCAACCTGGATGGCGACTATTGGAAAACTGCAGGCAAGGTGGCTCAGCAACGTGCGCTACTAGCGGCGCATCGATTGGCCGCAACTTGGAAAGCGTCGCTTGACTAGCAGTATCAAAAAGCCCGGTGACGAAATGGATTTGAGCAAAGACAAGGTACCGTCATCAATCGAGTTCACTGTTCGGATGCTGGTGGACTCACTAAGCGATGAGGACCGAAGAGTAGTTCAATCGACCGAAGCAAGCGAACATCATTTTCCGGTTGGGATGGGGCTTCGAAACGACTGGTCGTTGTGGGGAGCGGATTCACCCCTTAAACGTGATGCAGTGAAAACCTACGGTATTGCCCATGCCGACGACATAATTGGGCTCATACTTGCCCGGGCTTTCGCACTAGCTGAAAACTTAACGCATTCGGGGGCCACGGCAATCGCACGTTAATTTCCGAATGGTCCAATGATTGCAGTAGGAGGCTGGGCGGGTACCCCACGTTCGGGTAGCCGTTTCAGGAGTCTTTTTTGCATCGGATGTGCGGTATGGCCAATGCGTTTGTTACCC
>JANPHB010000070.1:0-5455 GCA_031424235.1 Pirellula sp. | reverse complement strand
GCGACGAATCCGGAGGTGTCATTTTCATCACGCGGCCGAATAGAACACCAAAGTTGTGTCCGGTCGGGATAAGCTCAAATGGCGTTGAGTTCGCTAGTAGTGGAATCTCGTAAGAGTTCCTGAAGTGCCTCGAACTCCAGGAAGTTTTACAACTTCCCCTACGAGTACGGGCTTAATTCAACGCCATTCGGGATAAGCCCGAGCCGGACAAAGCCACAAAGTCACTATCGGCAAAACGCGAGTCCCCTGCCTCACGGCACCGGTAAAGGATGTGTCGAGTCTTCGGCCCTCAATACAGATTGCGCAACTTCAAAACTGACACGTCCGGTTTCCAAAACGCCAATTGTTTTGATCTCGGTGGAGGAAGCTGTGGCAATCGCTACTGAGAAACGACCGGGCAAGATTCTAAAAGCAGTGGCATTTGTCACTTTGTTCTTGGCTGCCCACGTGCTGGTACCGCCCATCGCTGCCTTCTATTCGCCTCGCGATTCTGACATGGGGCTTTGGTTTTGCAGCGGAATCATCCTTAGCGAGCTGGGCCTCTTTGGGCTTATCAATGGAACTCGAATGGGACAACCTCAATGGCGATTGCTCTTCGGGCTGTCCATAAACGTTCTCTTTATTCTTTTGGCGTTTTGGTCCGCGTTGCTTTGCTCGCCCATGTCCAGAGAAGACGCGATTGCGTTTCTTTCTTTGCTAGCTGGAATGTGTTTCTTTGTCAGCGTGTTCGACTTGGCATTCATGAAGATTCTACGCTTATCGCTAGTAAGGCAGAGCCCAACGAAAGAAGAGATTCTGGCCGAGAAAAATGCTTCTGGTCCGTTTCGCTTCGGCACGCTTTTTCTACTCTTTGTTTCAGCACTTTCCTCGGTTGTCGCATTGACGGTCAGCCAATCACTTACATTTCAGAATGTTTCGTACCAGCCTTTTCGCAATTACCTGAACCAGGGGATACCGTTTCTGCTCTTTCTTGCGACCTTTTTTTGGTTGTTTCATTGGTCATTGCTCTTCTCGACGCTGCGTCCTAGAAAGCCAATGGTTTTCTTTGGCGCCGTAGGGCTTGGAGCGATAGGGATGGAACTGATTCGGCGAGTCGAGGAGTGGAAGAACACGGTCACGCTTGACTACCTTAACTGGGAGTTTTGCATGATTGTCGCCGGCTTTCTAGTTGCTCATGTCCTTTTCGGTGGGACAGTTCGCTGGCTTGGGTGGGAGCTGCATCGAGAGGTTAACAAAAAGGGGAAACTGGGGTACGCTACTGAGATATAACTAACTCGGCAGTGGCTTCTGAGTTCCAAGGACACCAACAAAGACTTTCCCCCATGTCGATTCGAAATGACTTAAAAATTCTCTATCATTTACTTCTTCGCCCAGTACGCGGCAAAGACCATGCGCAGCGGATGGAGAGTTTTTATTCTGGGCAAGCTGAGGGGTACGATGATTTTCGAAAGCGGCTTTTGCAAGGCCGGGAACATGTCTATCAAACGCTTGGTCAATCGGAGCCTGGCGTTTGGGTCGATTTTGGTGGGGGAACGGGTGCAAATCTGGAATTCATTGGTCCCGCGATTTCGAAGATTCAGAAGGTCTATGTCGTGGATTTGGCAACGTCTCTCCTTGGAATCGTGAACAAGCGTTCCGAACGCCACGGTTGGAAGAATGTAGAGGCCGTGACAGGAGACGCAACGACTTGGACGCCACCGGAAGGGAGCGCCGATGTGGTTACTTTTTCCTATTCACTCACTATGATTCCTGATTGGTTTGCGGCGATCGACAATGCAGTACGGATACTCAAACAAGGTGGAATGCTTGGGGTGGCGGACTTTTATGTCTCGAGGAAGTTTGCGGCTGAGGGGTTGAAACGTCATAGTTGGATGACTCGGACGTTTTGGCCAACTTGGTTTGGCGGAGACAATGTATTTCCGAGCGCGGACCACATTCCTTACTTGCAAAATAGGTTGGAAACGTCCATGCTCAATGAACAGCGAGCAAAAATTCCTTATATGCCATTGCTCCGGACTCCGTATTATCAATTTATTGGCATTAAACGATAGGTTGATTTCATATGCCATTTGAATTCGTTTGCCCATACTGTCATAGTCGAACCAAGGTCTTGGATCGTTATGCTGGCCAAACAGGTCCATGTGTGGGATGCGGCAAGATGGTGACGATGCCCCATTTTAACGCACAAGGGGTCTTGGTTCCCGCGATCGATGCGCCCAAGAAGACGAAGCCGCCTCGTCAGAGAAAGAATTTAGGTTGGATGCCGGCCGTCATCGGTATATCAGTTGTGGGTCTAATCCTTTTCATGGGGGGGGTAGCCGCATTCGCGTTGTGGCCTCGAGTTCGCCAAGGGATTCAGCGATCTTCACAAACCCGAGACTTTGAGAACATGAGGTTGATTCAGGTTGCCTTGAGTGAGTATTCGGATCGTTATGGTTCGTACCCACCGCCAGTGATCTGTGACGCTGCCGGCAAACCTTTGTATTCTTGGCGAGTCATGATTTTGCCATTTCTCGGTTACGACGATCTCTACAAGCAGTTTGATCTAAAGCAGCCTTGGGACAGTGTGGCCAATACAAACTTGCACCGGCGAATGCCATCGGAGTTCGCGAGCCCCAATTCTCCCGATGCGGTGACCAATTATGAGACGAACTACGTTTTGATCACTGGGCCTGGGACGCTGTTTCCGCCCTCCGGCCCGATCTCACCCAAGAACATTGACAAGCCGACACTGTTGCTGGTGGAGACGAAAAACAACACCATTTGGTGCTCTCCTGGCGACATTGATTTGGGAAGAAGCTTTCGCGTCGGTAATAAGCCGATGGTCGATGTTGGCGGGCTTCATCATGATTCGTTCACTGCAATGACCGTTGACGGTGAATCCTTTCGGATACCATTAAACGTTCCGCAAACAGCCCTGGACGCATTGGTTACCCCCAACGGTGGCGAGAACGTGCAGACATCGACGTTTCGAGACTAGTTTTGTGGAGCAATGAAGTTCGTAGGCAAATCGCCAATTGGATTTGCAAGCAAGAGCGAATCGAGCGAGAATTCTGCGATTGAATCGCGAATGCGATGAGATTTTTAAGCCTGGGGTGAAGTTCGGTACGAACGAAACCCCAGGTGTAATGCTTCGCAGTTTAGTCCGTTACTTTTTCGACGTACAACCACCAGCAATCGCGCATACCGCGCAACCTCCGGTTCCGCATCCCGATTTTTCTTTAGTGCCACAGCCTGGGCCGCAACCATGCTCTAGCAACGCTGCAAACCGCGACGACGCTACGCTCTTTTGATAGATGTCGGACAGTTCTTGGACATACTCTTCGGTTTCCAAAGCAGGAGTTCCCAGGAAATGAAAATAGAGCGTTCGCCCATCGATGAGGGGCTCCACCTGCAACAGCACATCAGAAATCTTCTTGCGAATTAAAAATGCTTGGCAAGCGTGGCTAGCTTCCACGCTTAACGTCGTCAGCTGTCGCCAAAGCAATTCGTCCTCTGGACGAGATTTGCGGATGAACTTGCTGGCCGCCCCTGCTTCAATGTACTCAGGTTGGGTTGGGGTTAACACAGTCCCCATTTCGATACCGCGTGAAGTTCGACAGATGATCTGATCCCCACGCGCGAGAGACACCAGTCCTGCTTGGACGGGAATCACATCCTGTTGATAACCGACGCGGACCAGATAAAGGCCCTGGCTCTCGTTTTGGTTTTGCGATTCGTTGCTTGCGACAGCAATGGTCATTGGGACGAAACCAAACTTTGTTCGCGAACGATTTCGATGGCCTTGCGCATGGCTGACTGATCGATTTCATGGACATTGATACTATGGCCGACAGCCCGGAGCATGGTGACCGTTAGTCTTCCACCAAGATGTTGGCGGAACTCTTCGAGACCATCAAAAATTGCTTGTTCAGCCAATTCATTATCAAAAAGGGGGAGTCCGAGATCGCTGAGCAACTTGAGCGTACGTTGAACGTCTGAGCGATCTAAGCCATGGACTAAATGGGAGTAGACGGTATCCAGAGCAACTCCGATTGAGACCGCTTCTCCATGTCGTAAACGGAAGTTGGTCAGGTGTTCCAATTTGTGGGCCGACCAGTGGCCAAAGTCGAGTGGTCGGGCTTCCTGCATTTCGAACGGATCGCCGCCATGAGTAATATGGTGCAAATGCATTAAAACACTCGATCGAATGGCCGGCATCACGGCGTTCCAATCGCGATTGGCGATCGCTTTAGCATGATCGCATAAAAACCGAAAGGCAGAAGGGCTCTTGAGCAATGACACCTTCACCGCTTCCGAAAACCCCGCTCGAAAATCGCGATCGGGCAAATTCGCGATCAGCGTTTGGTCATTCACCACTGCCCAAGGCACCGAAAAAGTGCCTTTCCAATTTTTCTTTCCGTAAGCGTTGATCGCATTCTTGACTCCAACACCCGAGTCCGCTTGACCGAGCGTCGTCGTGGGAAATCGAATCAGACGAATGCCACGGTGAGCGATCGCGGCCGCGTAGCCCACAGCATCTAAGACCGCTCCTCCGCCTATCACAAAAATATAGCTACGGCGATCCAATCCATCCCGATCAATGGCGCGGAAGATGTTCTCAACAGCATCCGGGTCGTTTTTGATTTGTTCACCGCCATCGACCAGTGCGATCGGTGCGACTAGTTCGACAACGTCATCCGATTCCGCAATTCTTTGGGTCAAATTGCGAAGCACATTCGAATTGCTTTCGACGACACTCCGATCCATCCAAATCTGCACACGGGCCTTGTTGGTGTCCGTCTTCAGCAGCGGCAACACTTGATCCCAGTCATCGGCAAAACAATCACGAGTGCACCGCAGTCTTAGCAACTGTGGCACAGAAAAATTCACGTCGAGTGAATCTTCGGCAACGGACCAGGGGATTGATGCCATGATGTAGCAGGTAGGAAAGTTAAATCGGCGGGGAGGAAAAGACCGAAAGGAGATTGGCAATCGGTAACTTTAGTGTAACTCAAACGGGCTGAGTCGAACAGGATTTGAGCGTTAAGATCGCCAAGTGCTTGTTTTGAGGCAAGTTTCAACGCCCCGAAGTGGCATGGGCCATCCATTTGTTACTCGGGAGGGTGAGGCTCCTGCCGAACCTAGGCGTCCCCGGCTCGGCAGGAGCCTCGCCCTCCCATTGGTTTTCAACTGATTGCCCTCGTTTCAGGGCTCTGCCTTGGAACGCACTGCTTTCGAGGCTCCGCCTCGCGTTTGCTATCGAGTTGTGAACTCAGAAGGCAGGAGCCTCCGATGCATTGCGTTCCCAGGCAGAGCCTGGGAACGAGATTACCTGAGCCGCGGGCGCTAGCGCGGATTATTCATGCAGTATACGGATTTTCGATCGTCTGCGGATTTTTTGAGTTTTTGTCACTGATGTTCGGCGAAACCCACTTTGCAGGCAGACCGCCCCCTTACCCCCGAAGTCGATTCG
>JANPHB010000069.1:0-8269 GCA_031424235.1 Pirellula sp. | reverse complement strand
GTAAGCCATGATTATTTCCTATGAACGTAAAACGATTATTTCTTGCCGCCCTTACCGCCGTGGCCGCGGAAGGTTCTCGTCGGTGAAAACTCGCCGAGCTTATGCCCAACCATGTCTTCGGTAACGAATACCCTTATATGTGCTTTTCCGTTGTGAACCATAAATGTGGCTCCAACGAACTCAGGCACAATCGTACATCGACGAGCCCAAGTTGTGATCGGTTGATTGTCGTTTTTCTCGCGTGCTTTAAGCAGCTTGGCAAACAACTTTGGGTCTACAAACGGACCCTTTTTTGTCGAACGTCCCATGCGTCAGAACTCTTCCCTTGCAAACTACCTGAGTTTCAATTGACCGTAACGAACCGACTTGCGTCGACGAATAATTGCGGAGTTGCTTGGCTTGCGAGGCCGGCGAGTGAATCCGCCCTTTGCCAGCTTGCCCGTCGGGCTCACTGGGTGACGTCCACCCTTGGTTCGACCTTCACCACCACCGTGCGGGTGATCCACTGGATTCATCGCGGTTCCGCGAACGTGAGGTCTCCAACCCTTCCAACGGTTTCGTCCGGCTTTACCGATTCGAATTGCACCGTGATCCGGGTTGCTACACTTACCAATGGTTGCCCTACACTGACTCGGTACACGGCGGATTTCTCCGCTCGGCAACTGCAACTGTGCCCAACCAGCTTCGCGTGCCATCAAAACAGCAGACGAACCAGCCGAACGACAGAGCGCTGCTCCGCGACCAAGCGTCATTTCCACACAGCAGACTTCCGTCCCTGGCGGTATGTTTTTCATGGGCAAGCAGTTCCCCAAAGTAGGTGCAGCTTCCGCCCCATTATACAATGTCGCCCCTGCCTTCAGGCCATCCGGTGCAACGATGTACGTTTTTGTTCCATCCGCATAGTGAAGCAATGCAATTCGAGCCGATCGATTCGGATCGTATTGAATTGAGTCCACCTTCGCAGCGATACCATCCTTCTTCCGCTTGAAGTCGATGATTCGATACATCTGCTTGTGGCCACCACCGCGATGTCTCGCTGTGATGAACCCTTGATTATTTCGCCCACCATGTCGCTTTAGGCGAATCATCAATCCCTTTTCAGGAACTGCACCTGGCGTCAGCTCAGCAAAGTCACTAACCGACGAATTTCGCCGACCTGCTGATGTTGGTTTGTATACTCGAATGCCCATGATCGTATCCTGCGTTTTCCCTTAAGAAGGCGTTCCTAGAAGAAGTCGATCTTGTGTTCGCTACTAAGCTTGACGATCGCCTTCTTCCAAGCCTTCGTCACACCAAGTCTTGCGCGATATCGTCGCGATTTACCTTGGCGATTCTGAGTTGCCACCGCAACAACCTTCACGTTAAACAACTCCTCGATCGCAGCCTTGATGACGGTTTTGTCCGCCAAAGGATTGACCTCGAATGCATAACGGTTTTGGCGAGTCGCTTTATGAACTCCCTTTTCCGTTACCAACGTACGCAACACCACTTGATGCGGAGTCAGTACGATTTTGCTTTTGGGTGATTGCTTTGCCATGATTTATTTCTAATTTGATTTGCGATTGAATTCGAATCGAACACTCGATCTACGCACTTGCTTTTGCTTTGATCCAGTCCAACGCTTCTCTTGTCATGACCAATTTGCGAGGCCGCAAAACGATCAAGGCATTCAAGTCCGCTACTGGGCTAATTGTCAAACCTTCGATGTTTCGACCACTCAAGTACACGTTGCGATCCAAACCACCAAGAGCCAAAGTCTTTGTCTGCCCCTCGAGCCCCATCGCCTTGAAGGCCGAAGCCAAAAGCTTGGTCTTCGGCGATTCCATCTTCAACTGGTCCATTACAACGACGGAACCCGCCGAAATCTTCGTTGCAATCGCCATTTTGGTCGCCGCCTGAACAGCCTTGCGAGGCAATCGATAATAGTACGATCGCGGCTGGCGAGAATTCGCGTGACCACCACCCCGACGGACTGGCTGTCGCTTTGCACCCATACGTGCATTACCAGTCCCTTTTTGCTTAAACAATTTCTTGGTCGAACCCGCAACTTCACCGCGGGACTTCGTCTTGTTGCTACCTTGACGCTGATTCGCCAAGTACATAACCACGACGTCGTGAAGCAACTGCTTGCTGATTTTAGGTGCAAGCACTTGTGGATCGATTTCGTAATCGCCCACTTTCGCGCCTGTCATGTCATAAACTGGAAGTGTTGTCATCTCTATGTACGCCTAATGCTCTCTAGCCGACTTTGTTTGTTTCGCGAATAATAACGTAGCCGCCATTCGGTCCAGGCACAGCACCACGAACGAGAAGCAGATTATTCTCGCCATCAACACGAACCACCATCAGGTTACGCATCGTGATCTGATCATTCCCGTACTGCCCAGCACCCTTCTTGCCCTTACGAACACGGCCTGGATAGGTACCAGCACCAGTTCCACCAGGGTGGCGGTGAGCCTTCTTAACACCGTGAGTCGCACGCTGACCAGCATAATTATGTCGCTTCATCCAACCGGAGAAACCACACCCCTTACTGATCCCGGTAACATCAACGGACTTGATACCCTCAAGCACAGTCACCTTGATCTCCGCACCTACATCGGCAGAAACAGGCCCGCGAAACTCGCGAATAAATCGCTTTGGTTCACAATTTGCCTTTACAGGAACAGCACCACCTGCAGCTTTGATCTTTTCCGATCGCTTGCTAGAAATACCAGCAACCTGACCGCGTGCGGCACGACTAGCCAGCCGGCGAGGCTTATCCAAGAAGCCCATCTGCACAGCTTCATAACCATCACGATCTACGGTTCTAACCTGAAGAACATGGCAAGGTCCAGCTTCGATCACTGTAACAGGCACTGCGCGCCCGTCCTTCTCAAATATCTGCGTCATTCCGACCTTGCGGCCGAGGATTCCTTTGCTCATTCGTTCTATTCCGTAAATCGTTTACCCAGAAGGACACACCGACGAGCCTACCTCACTTGAGAGAGCAGACCTTGCGAAAGAGGCGGAAAACCGCACCAACATTCACTAAATCGATGGTTACCTTCAGAGCTTCCGTTTCATATTGGGAAAACCTGATGGATGCCGTTTAAGCGTAAATTTCCTACCGTGTCGTTGCCTTGATTTTGATGTCAACGCCAGCGGGCAAGCTCAACTTGTTTAGAGCTTCGATCGTTCGGGCAGTAGCTTGCTTGATGTCGATCAGTCGCTTGTGCGTTCTGATTTCGAACTGCTGACGTGCTTTTTTATCGATATTCGGGCCCGAAAGGACCGTGTATCGCTCAATGCGAGTCGGGAGAGGAATCGGCCCGTGCACCTCGGAGTGTGTCCGCTTGGCGGTTTCCACTATCTCCAATGCGCTTTGATCCAAAACGGCATGGTCATAAGCTTCCATTCGAATTCTGATGACTTCATGCGATCCGGACACAGCTGATCTCTACCTCAAAAAAACGTCAGTTTGCTAGCGAATTAGTGTTCGCCGGCGATCTCGTAAGCCCTACGTTGAACGCGGGACGCAAGAAGATAGAAATGTGACCCAATGTCGTCAACGGCAAAAATGCTTTTTTGTCATTGGCATTTCGTTTTTGCGAGTTTTCCCTGCGGAACAAAAGGTTTTTTCACACGCCTTCTGAAAACTTTCTTCTCGCCCAATGCGACGCGTCAGATTATCAGGCGCTTGTGATTCGAGTTAACATTGCCTCGATGGCGCTCAAGACCGCTGGATTCAGCTGGTAATCCAAAGGAACGATACTCGACAAATCATCGTTTACGCTCGTGTTTTTCCTGGCAAAATCGACATTTACATTGATCCGACTTGGAGGCATTCGCCGGCCGCCTGCCACGTCACCAACCATCGGCATCGCATTCTCGACAGGTCGAACAAGCCCCAACTCGTCGCATAATATCCCGTAAAGATCCCCTAACTGCTGCCAAGCTGCCTCGGATTCAGCGATTTGGGGCATTGAGTCCGCGCTGGCTATTGCCAAACCAACCCCAGCTGCACCCGCAAAAAGCAATTCCTTCATCGAAGCAAAAACGAGCACCGCGGAACCGCCGAAATCCAATGGCACCATCACCACCGCTAACAGCGGAGCAAACAAGATTCCAGCGGGTGCAAAACCGGTCAGCAGTCGCCTGCCAATGGGCATCTCGGACCACATTTTCGCAGTGAATTCATCCAGCTGCCGGTCATCCAACTGAATTAGGCTCTCTTTTTGAAATCGATCGATGGCACGCTGACAGGCCGAACGCACGAATTGAGCCCCATGACTTTCGGAGGCATCCAATTGCAAGATTCCCTGCTGATCATGTTCCTGCAAGTGCTTCAAGAGCACATCAGCAGTCACGATTTTGCCTGATTTCCCGGAAGTCCAGTTCGTACGAATCCAACGTCCGATCGCCTCCGTTTTGCCACTAAACCACTGCGGAATCTGAAGCCAATGGGTCGCAGAAGCAATACTGGATTTACTGGCTTCCGCCAAGCGCGCTGTCCACCGCCCAGGCATCGCCCACCAGGGCGCGGTCCTTTCCAAAGACAAGGAAACTTGCTTGATGATCTGCCGGGAAACCTGAAGCCGTATTTTGGAAGCTCCCGCACCAGCACCGTCGGTGGAAAAGTCGAGACAGGCGTTCGCGACAGAATCCTGCAACTCCTTCGTTCTTGCCATTTGCTGGTGAACAAACGCCCGAGAACGATGGGTTATTTCGTTGATTTGCGACCGCAACTTTGAGGTCGTTGAAATCAATACATCCTCGAAAAGCCCACGTTTATCCAACTGCGAACCGATGTTTAACAGCCAAGCCTCTTTTGCAATCGGAACGGGAGGCTGCGAAATGGGACGCTCATCAATCCTGAAAAACAGCGGCAAATCCCCTTTCTCAGTTGCGAGAAAGCCCTCGGGCGACGCCGGCAAACGATCTCGGTGCTGCGGTCCATCGTAGCTATAAGCCATGTACTGCCGGCTTATCGCATGGAGTCCGTAAAGCGACTGAAGTTCGTTGCTAATTTCATTTGCCTGGTAACGACGCGGCACCCGATTCACCGCCAAGAACTGTTTCACCCGCGGCATCTTTTCGCTGAGCAGCCGCAACAGGCGACTAACCGTCTGATCATGCATCGCGTTGGCCGGCAAAACGACCACAAATGCCGAACACAATGGAGACGCGCTTGCCAAAACATTGAGTCTGGCATCCGCGATCAACTGAGATTGCTCATGAAAAGGAGCTGTATTTCCACCAGCATTGGAAAACAATCGATTCGGAAGAAAGCCCGTCTGAACGTCTGGACAGTCCATCAACGCCACTCCCCAACGATCCAACTGAGAATCGGTTGCGACCAATGGAATCCCAATCGTTTGTAAAAGTCGTTCCGTTCCATCCTGACCAACAACACGTCTCGGTTCCGTGTCGTTGTATTGGGCCATAGCCCGCTCCGGATCCGCCGATAACAACTCGCTTGCGCACCCGAAGATCGACTGCAATCGCGCCTGAATTGAATCCCATAAAGTCGCGTTATTCCGCCACGACTCCGGAAGCCACAAAACAAATCGATGCGTGCCTTGTTCGTTACCGGCCCCAACCAAAATGCGATGTCTGTTTGGCTCGGAAAGGTAGGTTGAGACAAGCGACGATTTGCCAGCATTTAACAGGCCAAGGACGGCTACAATGGGTGCCGCTGGCGCCTGACAGCATCGCAAGGCTTGCTGGAGGAGCTGTCGTATCTCCAAGCCGGGATCGATGGTCTTTTGCTCGGTTTGCCCGCCCCCCAGTTGCCAGTTTGGCTCCATCGCTTCGCGACGAACGACACCAGGCAACATCGCAGCAAATTCGAAAAAGGATTTCGAGCTTTCAACCGGGAAGTCCGATTTGGCAAAAGCATTGAGGGAGCTATCCTCTAGCTGACTCTCAAGCAATTGAAGCTCGCCTGCCAAAGCTTTATTTCCGGTTCCATTTGTGAGCACGCAAATCGTTCCTTTTTAGCGTTTTAATTCCACTTGAATTATCCCAGATTACGCAGATAGTACAGCATCCTTAGCTGAGTATCAAAAGACGGACTCCCAATGCGACCCAATCGGACCATCACCAAAAAACAATTGGCTATTCTAACGGTCCTTTTGATCGGCGTGCCCATCGGATATGGATTGATGCTGTCTTTTTTAACGCCGCGCGCGCCAGAACCCTCACTTCCTGCACTTGTGAAGCTTGAATCCAAATGGTTTGGCGCCCTTGAGGAGTCTCGCCGCCTACTCCCCTGTATCTCGATCAAGAACACGACCAAATCCGACTGGCTGAACCTGTCGATCGGACTGAACAAGCAATTTTATTGCGATGAACCAAAGGGAATCAAAGCAGGGCAGATCGTTTCGGTGCCTCTCGAAGCATTCGTCGCACGAATGGGCAGCGTTCGATTTCCTGTAGGAAATCGGGACATCAAAACGGTAATTGTTTTCGCGCAAATCGAAACAGGTGAGCGCGCCGTTGCTGAGTACACAATGCCAGCAATCCTCCCACTCCCCAAAAAGACGGAAGAAGAAGCAGCCGAAGAAGAAAATGAGGATTGGGTGTTAGCCAATTGATTTAAACCCAACAAGACGCCTGAGGGAAATTGGGAGGGCGAGGCTCCTGCCGAGCCAGCGATGCAAAGGTTCGGCAGGAGCCTCACCCTCCCGATGAAATTGCAAGCAATTCCAAAAACGAAAGCGAGACGGACTTGCCCCATTGGCCGCAAAGGTTTCAATTCCGCTTGCGTTGTCGTTGAATCAAGAACGAAGTTCCAACAAAGACCGCCGCTCCTGCCAATCCAACCCAAAGCGAATTGAGCAAAGTCGGCAACTTGGACTCAAGGTACCGCTTTAACTTGAACACGTCCGGTGGATTGGGATCCTTGAGTCCTTCGTTGATCATGGTGTTCCAATAATCCCAAGTGTCCGCAGGCGCGCTTTGCTCTGCTGACTTCCGTATGTCAGCCATGAAGTCCGATTCTTTCACGTCCATGTTGGCTCCATTTTCAACTGCGAACCCCCTGTATGTCCTGCGTTCGTAAAATAAATATCCGGCATAGGACAAGCCTACGATACCCACCAACAGCGAAATAGCCGCCACAGGACCAAGCCATTTTAGACCTTGGCCTGCCTTGGCACGCTTCTTTTCTGGAATCATCGTAGCGAGCGAAGACAGCTTTCGAATGGTGGGAACCTCCACCGAAACACCGCATTCGGGGCACGGGAGCGACATACCGGCTTGGCTTTTGTTGACAGGCAATTTTGCGCCACAGGAGCACGGCAACAGAAACTGAGACATGGGTTACTTTTTAAGGAAAAATGGGACAGACATCGCTCAACAAAAACTTCGTACGCAATTGTAAGCCAATTGGCTCATTTCGTGCGAACTCATTGTGGATGGTGCGATTCTATCGATCAAGCGACTAGACCTGGGAGCGATCGTAGTTAGAATGCTGGGGCACGCAAGTCAGCTTTGAATGGTTGGCTTGAGGACGCAAGTTGATTGCATTTGGCAACAGCTTCCGCCCAGCTCAAATTGTTGATACTCGCACTTTGACTCACCGGAATAAGTGAAAAGCCCAGCATCTTCGACTGATTCTTTCGCGTCAAGTAAAGCTACCAACCCAGATCAGTCTTCGGTTGGTCAAAATACAAGAACACGACCGACGAACAGCGATAGCAAAGCGGGCAATTGAACGAGTTAGACTTTGGGATAGCGCGTCAGGGAAGGTTCGATTCGGTCGTGTTCCAAAAGTAGCAAATATTTCCGCAAATACGTGACCCGAGTGTACTTTAGGCCAATCGTTTAAATACACTGGAGTTCCCCTACCGCTATTGCCGGTTTTGTGGTTTTGCAAAAACGCAAAGGTCGTTGAGCCATGGTAGGCTTTCCATATTCGTAAAAATTTACCATTTATGTTCGGAGTCCCGTCGGTAAGCAGTTAGGTGCTACACTTCCTCTGCCTCGCTCTAGCAAGGTATTAGGAATGCGTGGACGCAATGTTGGTTAGCAATGCTAGCACAAGAGTTTTTTGGTTCTGCCCTTACGGCACGAGAATCAACGGACTTTGGTGCGGGGAACGCTAACCGAAGACGCGTTCATGAGACCGGAACTTTGCTTACACACGAGCACTCCGATCCTCCATTATTTTCGTGGTTTCAGGAGCTATAACCTTGTTCGACGGCCTGTTGGATTTCGATGATGATTTGCCTCGCAGCGCTGACGACTTGGATGGCCTTCGCAAACTGTCGCTTGAGGAGGAAGG
>JANPHB010000068.1:0-7397 GCA_031424235.1 Pirellula sp. | reverse complement strand
CCCCCCCCCTCGGCCCGCTTCTCGCTCTTTCCCACCCCCCCCACAAAAACACCCCCCCCCCGCCCCCCCCCCCCCCCCCCCCCCCCCCCCCCCCAATCCGGTGGCGTACGAGCAGGTGAGGTGAATCTAGACCGCCAAAGCTGCGGACGGTGGGGTCAAGCCCCAGCCGTCCTGAAATGCTTCTGCGTATTACCTAAGAAGGGCAACGAACAAAACCAAAATGACTAAAGCCGTGTGGCTAATTAGACCCCGGAAATTTTGGCAACCGCACCGTATACGCGGTTAAAAACCTCGTCCCAATCTCCGCCTGTTTTTTGACGAAACAAACGCATGCTTGGGTACCATGGTGAATCGTCCCGATTGACGATCCAACGCCAATCGGAAGCAACGCCCGACAAGATCACCCAGACTGGTACGTTTAACGCTCCGGCTAAATGAGCTATGGATGTGTTTGGGGCAATTACTAAATCCAAATTCTTCATGACGGCCGCCGTATCCAAAAAAGGCCCCTCGCCATCAAACGCTTCTCCAAGCGTTCGAACCGGGAACGAAATGTGTTTTAGCTGCTCCGTGCCATTACCTTTCTGCAGGCAGATTAGCTCAACGCCAGGAAAATAGGCTAGCGGTCCGAATTTGTTCAAGTGAAACGATCGCTGGCTGTCATCGCTGTACGCCGTGCTCCCCTGCCAGACAATGCCAATGCGAAATGCTTTGTGCCCCCCGAAACGCTCGCGCCAAGCATCAACCCGATTCGTTGGAACTTGTAGGTACGGAACGTTTGCAGGAACTGTCTCCACCGTGGTTCCGAAAATCCGTGGAAGCGAAAGGAGCGGAACAAAACAATCGAAACGCGATAACGCCTCCTCCGAAGGAATCATGCAGTCACCCAAATTGGAGCAAGTATTCAAAAGCGGCTGCAGTGTTTTCGGACATCGAAAAAGAACGCGTTCACCATTGAGTCGCAGCAATTCAACATACCTTACAAATTGAAGGATGTCCCCAAGCCCTTGCTCGCTTTCCACCAACAGCGTCCGACCGCCGAGCGGCTCACCTCGCCATTCCGGTTGGCTCCGCCCAGGTCGAACAAATTGCTTCGCCGAACTTTTCCATCGCCATTCGTATTCTGCCCAGCCCTCAGGGAACTGTCCCGTCCGCAACAGAGTCGCCGCCAAACACATGTGAGCTTCAGCGTATTCCGGAGCCAACAGAATCGCTTGCCGAAAATTCCCAACAGCTTCGTCCAGCCGACCGAGCTGAGACAAGACCCAGCCCAAATTCGTCCAACATAACGCTGATTTTAAGTCTTTGGCCAACGCGGCTCGATACATGCTGAGGGACTCTTCCAGGTGTCCTTGACTCGCTAACGTCGTCGCTAGGCCATGCAACAGAGCCGCATCATCCGGCTTGAACTGAAAAGCTAGCCGATATCGGACGTACGCTTCCTGCGGCTTCCCCAAATCCAAAAGATGATTCCCAAGGTTCATCCATGCGTCGGCAGCCGCCAGCATTTCCCCCCGAATCGGCAAAAGTCGGCAAAGGTTTTCATGAGCAGGCAAGTAATCCGGTTTGACTTGGATCGCTTGCCGATAGCTTTCCTCGGCCTCGTCCCAGCGCTTGCTCTCCTGCATCGCAGCCCCAACATTGGTTAGCAAAACGGGACATGGACACGACTTGAGAGCGATCGCCTTTTGGATCAATTCGACTGCCTCTGGATATCGCCCCGTCTGATGCCTAACCAAACCAAGCAGATGCAATGCCTCCACGTGTCCCGGTTCTAGCTCAAGAGCGCGATTGTAGTGCAGTTCAGCCTCGGCCAGTCGGCCGCGCTGCTGACGTACAAGGCCTTGATCAACTAATGCGTCTGGACTGACCGAAAACTCGCTTTCGGGCGCTGCCATATCCATCTTCTCATCCTGATTGAGGGCGACTTGCAAGTTGGAGTTCTGGTCGATCGTAACAAATGTTCTTGCTCCGTCAACTTAGCCACGCCCGGTAGCTGAATTCGCGAGAATTCAGGGGGTTCGGAATTACCGCCCTCGTTTCAGGGCTCTGCCTTGGAACGCACTGCTTTCGAGACTCCGCCTCGCCTTTGCTATCCGTTGTGAACTTAGGAGGCAGGAGCCTCCGATGCATCGCGTTCCCAGGCGGAGCCGCGGAACGAGTATATAACCAGCTGAATTCTTACGAATCCAGCTACGGGATACTCGATCGAATCCAGCTACGGGATAACGAAAAAAGGCACGTTCAAAGAACGTGCCTTTTAAATGCTTCATACGTCGGTTGCTTGCACATCTAAATCAAAGAATCAGATGGCAACAAACAACGACTACTTGAGTTCAACAGTTGCACCGGCTTCGGTGAGTTCTGCTTTGACCTTTTCAGCGTCTTCTTTCGAAACTGCTTCTTTGATCTTGGCAGGAACTGCTTCAACCAGCTTCTTGGCGTCCATCAGCGATAGACCAGTCAAGTTCTTTACGATCTTGACGATGTCTAGCTTCTTCTCACCGAACGATGTCATCATAACATCGAACTCGGTTTGAACTGCAACGGCGACTGGGGCAGCATCTGTTGGTGCTGCCATCATCATACCACCACCGGAAGCGGCTTCGATGCCGTGGACTTCCTTCAAATAATCACTCAATTCCTTGGCTTGCTTGAGCGTCAGGCCGACGATCTTCTCGCCCAAGGTCTTGATTTCTTCCGCGAAAGCGGTTGCTGACTCGGACATAATCTTACCTATCCTCTTGTTGGGAAAAAACAAACAACTAAAAACGACCGGCGAGAAAGTTTTTTAGACCGGCTGTTCGACACGTAAATTTGGTACCGACTATTCGGCAGCACCTGTTTCAGTAGATTCAGCGGCAACAGGTGCCCCCTCCTCTAGGTTTTCGATCATCTTCTTGACCTGACCAGCGATCTTGCGAGCTGGACCGACCAATTGACCCGACAGGTTTGCACCAGGCGAGAGAATTTGACCAACCAACATGGAGATCTGTTCGGTTCGACTTGGCCACTTGCTAACCTTCTTGACTTGGTCAGCAGTGATCGCATCACCGTCCATCACCCCACCCTTGATTTCTAGCTTTGGGAATTTGCCAGAATCCACCATCTTGGTCACTAAACGAACCAAGGAGACGAAATCCTCGCAACCCCAAATAACAGCCATGCTACCGGCTTGTTCACCGAAAGCTGGTCGCAAAAGAGTTCCTTCGGTAGCTCTCGCTGCCAAAGTACGCTTCACAACCATGATCTTTACCCCGGTGTCCCGGAGCGCTTTTCGGATGTTGTAATTCTGTTCGCCGGTCATACCAACAATGTTGGCAACGATAGCGTCATTGACCCCGTCCAATCGACTGGCAATATCGCGCGAAACGAGCTTCTTGACTAGCTTGCTCATGGAAACCTTTCCTTACGCAGTAACGCGGATGCTAGGGGACATCGTCGCACAAATGGCGATCGATCTGATGTACAAACCCTTGACCGTGTTTGGCTTGAGGGACTGCACATACGAAATAAACGAGGTCGTGTTTTCGATCAACTTGGTCGCGTCGAAACTAATCTTGCCGACAACAGCATGAATGTTCGCGCCCTTGTCATTCCTGAACTCAACCTTACCAGCTTTGTACTCTTTGACCACTCGAGCCACATCGGTTGTAACCGTTCCCGCACGAGGCGAAGGCATCAATCCGCGAGGTCCAAGAACCTTACCCAACGGTCCGACCATACCCATCATGTCAGGTGTCGCGATACAGACGTCGAAGTCCAAAAATCCGTCTTTGATCTTCTTCGACAAATCGTCCGACCCAACAAAGTCCGCTCCGGCTTCTTCAGCCACTTTCGCCAGGTCACCCTTTGCGAAAACGATGACGCGCTGGATCTTGCCGATACCGTGTGGCAACACAACCGACCCCCGAACAAGCTGATCAGCTTGCGACGGATCGATCCCAAGTTTCATGTGAATTTCGACAGTCTGATCGAACTTGCGACCAGAAAACTGCTTCAGTAATTCCATAGCTTGCTGCAATGGCATCGGGGTAATTCCCGGTGCTTTGGCGAGCATGGCTTTCATTGCTTTCGTTGGCTTAACCATCGTTACGCTTGCTCCCCTCTATTAACCTATGACCTCGATACCCATACTGCGGGCAGTGCCCTCGATCATGCGCCGAGCATGCTCGAGATCGCGTGCGTTCAAGTCAGCCATCTTCTTCTTGCAGATGTCTTCAACTTGAGCGGCGGTCACTTTGCCAACCTTTGTTTTGTGTGGCTCACTCGAACCGCTAGCAATGCCAGCAGCGATCTTGAGCAATGCCGATGCAGGCGGGCTCTTTGTAACGAACTCGAAACTGCGGTCGGAATAGACGGTCACAACTACAGGGATCGGAGTGCCGTTAAACTCTCGCGTCCGTTCATTGAATTGGGAGACAAACTGCCCCAAGTTGATACCGAATTTACCTAACGAGGTACCAACTGGTGGTGCAGGCGTTGCCTTACCACCAGGTACCTGAAATTTTGCTTGTCCTACGACTTGCTTGGCCATTGATAGTGAACCTTGTGTCCGCTTCTGTCACCGATACTGAATGTTGTGTCCCAATACTCTACTGAGACCCGATTATATTAAACGTCGCTCTCGCGCCCATTTCCCTAACCACCAATCGAAAATGAACGACTGACAGTCAAACAAACGATTTAGAGAGACTCGATTTGCCAGTGGTCCAGTTCAACTGGAGTACTGCGACCGAAGATACTGATGATCACGGTCACACGCCCATTGGCTTCATCAATCCTGTCGACCTCGCCCTCGAGACTCTGGAAGTTCCCTTCCTTCACTCGCACTTGGTCACCAGATTTGAACGGAATCGTGGTCTTGGGCACTTGCTCGTCATCAGCGTCGGGATAAGCCATTTTGATGATCCGCTCAACGTCTGAGTCTGTCATCGGCGTGGGCTTGCCACCTGAACCGGTAAAGTCGCCTACTCCACTGGTCTCACGAACCAGAAACCAAGTATCATCGTTGATGACCATGTGGATCACCAAGTAACCTGGATAGAGCTTGCGTTTTACGACACGGCGCTTACCGGCTCGCGTAAATTCCACAACATCTTCCGTCGGGACGAGAATCTCGCCAAACGACGAAGCCAGCGTGGACAAGCGTATTCGCTTTTCCAATGCTGCGCGAATGGTGTCTTCGCGATTGAACTGAACCTTTAAAATGTACCAACGCATATCGCCAGCGTCGGCGGATTCAATTTCGGATTGTGTGGAAGTGTTCACTCGAAAACCTAGCGCCAGTCTTAACGAACAGCCAAACCAAACTAAATTGCAGAGTTATCACGAACCCTGCCAAGTCGTCTGCCGACCATTCTCCTGGCTTGTTGGGGAGGTCAGCCTTCGCTGACAACCCAGCCTAAAAAATTAACTAACTCCAATGCCATCGAAGATCGCTTGCCACAACATATCGTACGCAAACAATAACAATGCCAGAAAAGCCATCGTGAATATAACGACCATGGACGCCCTGTAAAGCTCAGTTTTAGGCGGCCACGAAACCTTTGTCATTTCTGACTCAACTGCGATCAAAAAATCAGCAAATTTCGGCCAATTAACCAGCCGAAAAGAAAACCACATGCCAAGCACAACCAGCAAGACCGGCACAACGTAGGTCTCTTTAGCAAGGAGGCCGCGTGACGATTCAGACCAATCGCTGTAGCTATACGACCCCAAGGTCTCGTACAACTGCCAGGCCCCAAGCCAAATTGAAAGCCACAAAGCAAGGCAAGTAACCTGGCGGACAATTCGCCCCTGCCTAGCCTTGTATAGCGAACCAGCAAATAGCTCACTAAATAGTGAGCTACCGGATTCAGAATCTTCGGACACAGTTGCCATGCTTAATCTACGAATGGGGGAATCGGAAGTGACTCAACAGGAGCGGAGGGAATCGAACCCGCAACCCCCGGTTTTGGAAACCGGTGCTCTGCCAATTGAGCTACGCTCCTAACAAACCATGCCGCCATCATTTGACAGCGGCATTATTGGCTTTTGTACCGTAGGATGGGACCATTGTCCCGTCCTATATAAAGTTCGGGACAATGGTCCCAAACTACGGCTGCAACTACTCGACAATCTTGGTAACAACGCCCGAACCGACCGTCTTGCCACCTTCACGGATAGCAAAGCGAACGCCAGCATCGATCGCAACGGACTTCTGCAATTCGACAGTCAACTTGACGTTGTCGCCAGGCATACACATTTCTGCGTCGACCAAGTTTGCTGTTCCGGTTACGTCCGTTGTTCGGAAGTAGAACTGCGGTCGATACCCGGAGAAAAACGGCGTGTGACGGCCGCCTTCGTCCTTGCTCAAGCAATATACTTCAGCTTCGAACTTCTTGTGTGGGGTGATCGAATTTGGCTTAGCCAAAACTTGGCCACGCTCGATGTCTTCTCGGCGAACACCACGGAGCAAGCAACCAACGTTGTCCCCAGCCCGGCCTTCTTTCATTTCGCGACGGAACTGCTCAACACCTGTAACCGTTGTCTTTTTCTTTTCGTCCATCAAGCCGATGATTTCGACTTCTTCGCCGACCTTGATCATTCCGCGCTCGATACGACCAGTTGCAACCGTTCCACGACCTTCGATCGAGAACACGTCTTCCACTGCCATCAAGAACGGCTTATCTTCTTCGCGAGCTGGCTGTGGAATAAACGCATCGATCGCATCGATCAAAGCGCTAATGCACTTGCTAGCTTCCGGATCCGCAGGCTTGTCGTAAGCAAGTTTTGCATTTCCACGAACGATTGGAGTCTCTTCGCCCGGGAAGCCGTACTTCGAGAGAAGCTCACGAATTTCCAACTCAACCAACTCGAGCAACTCTTCGTCGTCAACCAAGTCGCACTTGTTGAGGAACACGAGAACCGCTGGAACACCAACCTGACGAGCAAGAAGAACGTGCTCTTTGGTTTGTGGCATTGGACCGTCAGCAGCACTTACAACCAAGATCGCGCCGTCCATCTGAGCGGCACCGGTGATCATGTTCTTGATAAAGTCAGCGTGACCCGGGCAGTCGATGTGAGCATAGTGTCGTGTTTCCGACTCGTACTCAACGTGGGAAGCGGCGATAGTCACCGTCTTAGTAGCGTCACGAACTGTACCGCCCTTAGCAATATCAGCATAGGACTTTGGCTTTGCCAATCCCTTTGCAGCCTGTACTGCCAGCAGAGCACCTGTTGTGGTGGTCTTGCCGTGGTCAATGTGACCGATTGTGCCTACGTTGCAGTGGGGTTTTTTGCGTTCAAATACCTCTTTGGCCATTTTTGCTCACAACACCTAAACAAATAGAAAACTGGAAATTACGCCGTGAGGTTTTTGCCCACGAGCAAACAAAGGTTAAACCACGATCCCT
>JANPHB010000067.1:0-66284 GCA_031424235.1 Pirellula sp. | reverse complement strand
TTTTTTTTTTGTTCTTACTACAATCTCTTCCCCCGGCGGGCGCGGGCGGCCCCCCCTCTCCCCCCCCCCCCCCCCCCCCCCCCCCCGGCGAACGAGGGAGGCGTTCAGGGAGTAGCGGAAAACCTAATGATCCGCAGGACTAGCCTGCGGGATTTGATGCGAGGCGGAGCCTCAGGAGCAGTGCGTTCCCAGGCAGAGCCTGGGAACGAGGACGAACCGGCGGAAGAGCTTACGCCATTCTTGCCATGAGCAGTTCCCTTTGGCACATGAGCTCTTTGGGCATGGAATGGTACAGTTTCAGGAAAAAGTCGTTCTGATTCGTAATTTCCGCCAGCCAGTCTTCACGCCGAAAAAGCATCGCCGCGTCAAACTGCTCTTTGGTGAAGCCATCAAGGCCTTCGGTCGAGAAGCTCTTCCAGTCTGGCGTCCAGCCGATTGGGGTTTCGTGGCCTGCGATTTTTCCTTGGCAACGTTTGACGATCCATTCCAATACACGCAGGTTCTCTCGAAAGCCGGGCCACAGGAATTTGCCGTTGGCATCTTTTCGAAACCAATTGACGTGAAACATGCGAGGGAGGCGTTGAATGTTCTTGCGCATGTTTAGCCAGTGCCCGAGGTAGTCGCCCATGTTGTAACCACAGAACGGCAGCATCGCCATTGGATCGCGACGCACTGTGCCAACAGCGCCCGTTGCGGCAGCCGTTGTTTCCGAACCTTGGGTTGCACCGAGGAACACGCCATGGGTCCAGTCGAACGCTTGAAAAACAAGCGGCATCGTTGTCGGTCTTCGCCCACCGAAGACGATCGCATCGATAGGCACACCGTCCGGATCTTGCCACATGGGATCGATGTTCGGGCACTGCCCTGCAGGAGCAGTGAATCTCGAATTGGCATGGGCCGCCAAACGTCCGCAACCGGGCGTCCAATCCAGTCCGGTCCAATCGGTCAAATGGGCTGGTGGCTCCGAGTGACCTTCCCACCATACGCCCCCTTCGTCGGTCAAGGCTACGTTGGTAAAGATCGTATTCTTGGCCATGGCTTCCATGGCAGCGGTATTCGAATGCCACGACGTTCCAGGCGCTACGCCGAAGAAGCCCGTTTCGGGGTTGATCGCATGCAGCTTGCCCGTCTTGCCGGGCCAAAGCCAAGCGATATCATCGCCCACCAACGTCGTCTTCCAACCTTTTTCGGCGTAGCTTTCGGGTGGTACGATCATGGCCAAATTGGTCTTGCCGCAAGCGCTTGGGAATGCCGCAGTCAAATAGGTTTTGGCGCCATCTGGAGATTCAAGACCCATGATGAGCATGTGCTCCGCCATCCATCCTGCATCTCGAGCAATCGCACTGGCAATGCGCAGCGCGACACACTTTTTACCAAGCAACGCATTGCCACCGTATCCGCTTCCGTACGACCATACTTCGCGTGACTCTGGGAAATGGACGATGTACTTTTCTTCGTTGCAGGGCCAAGGCACGTCTTGCTCGCCTTCGGCCAAAGGTTTGCCCACGCTGTGAAGGCATGGGATGAAGTCTCCATCGCTTCCGAGTTTCTCAAGTACCTCGGTACCCATGTGGCACATGATTCGCATGTTGACCACGACGTAGGGCGAGTCCGTAAGCTCGACTCCAATCAGAGCGAGTGGGCTGTCCAGCGGTCCCATGCAGAAGGGAACGACGTACATGGTGCGGCCGGTCATGCAGTCTTTGAACTTGTCCGTCAGCTTGCGCCGCATCAAGTCCGGCAACTGCCAATTGTTGGTGGGGCCAGCGTCCACTTCTCGAAGAGAGCAAATAAACGTGCGATCCTCGACCCGAGCCGTATCCGACGGATTGCTTCGCGCTAGAAATGAATTCGGGTGAAGCGTTGGATTGAGCCGCATAAACGTGCCGGCATCGACCAGTTTTGCGGTAAGTTGATCCCATTCGGCTTGCGAGCCATCGCACCACTGAATCGATTCTGCGTTACAGAGGGCTGCGGTTTCCATGACCCACGTCGCGAGCTGTTTGTGGGCAGCGTGAACCATCGGCAACGAATAGCTATTTTCAACGACAGAATTATTGTTCATCCAAGTCTCCCAAACCGTACGCTGTTCAATTCCGCAGCCCAAGTCCTAAACACTGACGTGGATTGATGCTGATACAGCAAAGGATACCAAATTGCAGAAATATCGCAGTGGGGCCGAACCCGAATGGCGTTGAGTTCGCAAGCAGTGGAATCTTGTTCGAGTTCCTGCAGTGCCTCAAACTCCAGGAAGTTTTACGACTTCCGATACGAGAACAGGCTTAATTCAACGCCATTCGGCCCCACCCCGCCGCCGTACACATCTTTTCTTGCACTTCACCCGGGCAATTTGTTAATGGGGAGAATGAGGGTCCTGCCGAACCCGTCGCTTTTAGTTCAGTCGTGCAAGGTCGCATCCGGCAGATGCGACCCACGGATCGGCAGGAGCCTCGCCCTCCCATAGGATTTCGTGCGATTTGGCAATCGCTCGATTTGGGAAGCAAGCGACGGGCTGGAGGCCTTTCCCACAGAAAATAACTTTTCTCTTTGGCTTGGACCTAAGGTGTCAACGGCCTAGGCGATAGTACTTGTGTCAAAGCTGACGAGCCACAACATCCCTGCTTTGACATCTCCAAAAGCGGCCTAAACCACCTCTGCCTCAGCCCTCACGAGGCAGATGGTGGAGGGCCGACCTGGACCAAATCAAAACCTCCAACCATTCAAGGAAGATCGTCATGGCCAAGTTTTATGTTCAAAGCGGAACTCTTCGAGCAATCATCGACAGCGAAGACGCTGAACGAGCAGCTCTCTGGGCAGTTCACATGGCCATGCAACAAGTCATGCCAATCGAAAACGAGCAAGAGACCATTGAGATGATGTCGGATGGGCCTTCCGATATGGTTGCATTGGCCGAAACGATCGAACTGAGCGAAGTCGGATTTGATCGCGACGATTGCTTGAGAATCGATACCTTCGAAGCGTTTCAGCACTGGAACCTTTTGTTCAAGGCTGTCGAGAAATTGAATTCGCTCTTGGATGGGTAGTTAGGCGAGCGGTGGAATTCCGTAGCTGGAAACGTATGTACTCAGGACCAGCTGAATTCTTACGAATCCAGCTACGCTATTCATCGTGTAGTTCGATGATTCCGACGTCGACGTATTGTCCGCCGCTATTCTGATGACAATGAACAGCCAAATTATTGGTGCCTTTACGGATCGCAGTTTTTGCCGCAGCTTCCATGGGAACATCTACGTAGCCACTCGTCCAACGACCGGCTCGAACCGCCAGGACTCCATTGATATATACCTCAACATCCTCGTCGTGATGAAGTCGAAGAAAGGCGTTGGTCGATTCTGCAATAGAATGAGGTGATGTAAATTCGCGGCGAAGCCAAATGTCGGACGAGTTCCAGTCCGTGCGAACGACACTCCCTGGCGTTCCAACCGTTCCGAAGCCCGCCGGGCCAACTTTCCATTCATGATCATCGTACGTCGACTGTGTCCAATCGCCAGTAGGCATGGATCGCGTGTATCGCCAGAGAACCGGACTTCGTTCTGCCGTCTCCGTCAAAACGTGCCTGCGCATTGGAGTGGCATCCACTTTGGTTAAGTCGAGTTGACGGATCACACCATCGTCAAATCCAACGACCAGCAATTCACCATCGGGTTGTTCCGCAAAGGAGACGATTCGGCTCGGCGCGCGTCCAAGCTCGACGACTTCAACCATGACGCGATTCTCTTGTCGAACTGCCCAAATTCGGCGAGATTCGAAATCGCCGAACACATACCAACCGACGAACTTCGGAGCCAAATGTCCTCGGTAAACATAGCCGCCAGTTACGGAGACTCCCAACGACCGCGGGTAGCTCATGATGGGTTGGACGAAACTGGCATCTTGTCGGCGGTATTGATTTGAAAAATCGGAGAAGCCCTCGTAGACGTTCCAGCCTAGATTTTCGCCTTTACGAACGATGGAAACTTCCTCGTATCGGTCTTGACCAACGTCACCAACCCAAAGATCTTTTGTCTCGGAATCAAAGCTGATACGCCAAGGTTCACGAAATCCATAGGCCCAAATCTCCTTGCGGGCGGACGGATGATCGACAAACGGATTGTCTTTTGGAATCGCGTAAGGTAGGTCGTCGCTGCGATGATCGATGTCAATTCGCATGACCTTGCCGAGCAGCGTCTTCAAGTCCTGGCCATGTCCCTCCGGATCGCGTTGAGGCCCTGAATCCCCCATGCCAATGTACAGCATGTTGTCGGGGCCAAATGCGATGCTACCGCCGTTGTGATCTTGGGTGGAGCCTGTAATACGCATCAGGATGCGATTGTTGGCCAACGTGGCTTTCGAGTCGACGAGATTCCATTGTCGTTCTTCGACGATGGTAACGATTCGGCCCCCTTCGTTGATTTGGAACTTGAGGAAAGCACGATTGTCCTCTGGAAATAGAGGATGGAACGCAAAACCTAGCAACCCCGTAGCCCCGCCAAAACGGATTTGGCTGGATAAGTCCAACAGCAGTTCTTTGGGATTGGTACTTGCAGGGTTTACGACCCAACACTTGCCAGCATGTTCTGCAACCACAAAACCGTTCGGCTGTTTGGGAATTGGGAGAATGGCTACGGGATGGTCAAACACCAGGTTGTCCAATCGCGGTGGAAGAGCGAGTGGTTTGCGGGCCAATGGAGCATCGTCGACAAATCCTGCAGCATCGATCCGTCGTGAATATGTGCCGCGCAACGATTGCGTGTAGGCGATCACATCGACAAACTCGTTGGCTGTCATGGTTGCGAAAATATCCTGGGGCATTAACGATAAGGTCGATTGTCGTTGCTCTTCGATCTCGGATAGCTGCAGTCGGATGGTTTTCGATTCAGCGTCCTTTAATTCGATGAAGTCCGAGGTGACTCTTTGAAGCACACCACTGTAGGCTTGTCCCGCCCCGGTTTGCACCATCGTTGTACTGAAACCATCCGCAATCATCTTGGAGGGTTCGAGAAGAGATTCGACGAGTCGATCGCGTTCGAATTTGACGCCAATATTGGCCAAGTCGGGACCGACTCCAGTCCGACTTCCGTCAACAGTGTGGCATTTGATACAGGCAGCTTTCGCTCGATTTTCGAAAACGACTTTGCCTCGGTTGGCATCGCCGGCCTCCGTTTCGGCAAATTTTCGATAGGATTCTTTGGACGCCTCGTTCGATTGAGCCGTTGCGATGGATGTCCAGCAGCCCGCGGTGACAAGCCAAATAAACGCCAAATTCAAAATAAGGAATCGCATGAGAATTGCAGTGCAAGGCGGGGGTGGGGATTCCAGCGGCAACCGAACTATGCCTGGAATAAGTGATTTATTGTGACTGAACGTTCTTGGTCACGCCATGAGAGAGCAAGTCATTCTCATGAGATATTTTGTCATGGCATGACTTGTTATTTGTTGCCGAGTGTCGAGTTGGCTGTTGTTGTGCTGGCGTCGCAAAGATGTTTGGAGCGGTGGCACCTGGTCGACCACTGTCCATGAGGCGACCAAAAAGCATGGCGGCTTCATATCCGACGCGTTGTGGGTTGGGCTGAGTGCTCGACAATGGCGGGTTGCAAAAGTCGCAGAGCAGGGCGTTGTTGTCGACACCAATGACCGCCATAGCGAGTCAGCCATGTCCAATCAGGACTTTTGCTTCCACTCCTTTATAAGATAGATCATTTGCCCAATGTGGTGATGAAAATGTACGCAGCACCGCAAATAGATACTAAATCGATCGTGAACGTCGTCTACACCCGTTGCGCTATATTCTTTTGACCAATCTCCTTCTTTCTGACAGGAGAGTGATTGCGTCACCATCGAAACGGCTTTACTGAATTCCGCTAGCACATCGGTTTTGTTGCCGCACTTCACAACGGCGAACTCAAGATCGCGGTGGCGGACGTAACCTGTGTTTTCGATTTGCGTGCCGATGTAGTAGTTCAAATTGCCCGACAGATGCAGTACGAGATTTCCAATGCTATTTCCATATGGGAAAGGCTTGGCGAAAAACTGTTCTTCGGAAACGGAGTTCGCCAGGTCTAGAACTTGGCGGTGGAAGGTTTCGAAATAGTGAACAAATGCAGCTTGAGTAACTTGCGAATCGTTGGACATTTGTGGTGGAGGTTGTTTATTGGACGGACGCTAGGTAGTCCCTGGTTATTAGTTCACGTCCCGACGCATAAGGGCCGTTGATTTAGTCGTTTAACAGTCAGCCGAAGGCGTACTTGGTGCCATGGACTGTACGCCTACGGCTGACTGTTAAACGAAAAACATTTGCAACGCTAACGCAAAGCGAGGCGGAACCTCGAGTGCAGTGCGTCCCCAGGCGGAGCCTGGGGACGAGGACGAGGGTTGAGGACGAGGGTTGAGTTAGATCGAGTGGGCTTCTTGAGTTTTTGGTTCTGATTGATACGGACGATAGCCTAGCATCTTGATGTCGAATGGGCCGCCTACTTCGTAGTCAACTCCTCTCCAGTTAAAGCGTTTGAGGAACAGGCACCCCAAGAGTGCCCAAGTGTAGACCCATTGCGTTAACCATCCAAACCAAAGCACCGCGAGAAAGTTTGGTTTGCTGGGCCAAGAATCGTCTTCTCCTCGCTCTTTTGCAATATCAAAGACGGCTCGCTCCATCCAAGGCAGTAAGCAGGTCAAAAACGCATGGAAGACGAACAAGGCAATGAACACGCAGGTTGCTCCAAGGAAGTCACCTTGGACTGCAGCGGCAACGCATAACCAAAATCCCCACAAAAAAACCGCCGCTGAGCCGATGCCATGTCCTACGACAAGCAGCCAGAAAGGATGGTATAGCCTAGCGGAGAGCAATTGTCTTTTGACCCAACTTTGGAACGAGGAAATCGTACAATCCTCACGATTGATCATCATCAGCGATGGGACGAATTGAACCTTCTCCCCGATGTTTGCCAAGGCGGTCCGCACCATGGTGTCCTCACCGTATGCTCTTCGCCAACTTTCAAGGATATCTGCTCGACGCATCGAATCGAGTTTCATGGCAAGCGTGCCGCCCCATGCGATGCTGTACCAGTACATTTGAACAATCGCTGCAGCGTTCCAAAGATATCGGATCAACGAGCCTTGACAGGTTTGAGTTGGGCGATACCAACGATTGCCAGTCGCTGCACCTACGTTGTTCGGCTCCAAAGCCGTGCACAATTCCCGCAGCCAAGTCGTATGTGGGATCGTGTCCGCATCCAAAAATGCAACAATCTTCGTGGACTTGGGGAGGCTTTCGATGGCTTGAACGAGGCTAGAACATTTGAGACTGCATGTGCTCAACGGACTCGTGAGGATGTCAATGCGAAAGCGATCGAAGCTACTGTGCTCGAGTGACTGCATCAAAATTGGCATCGCAGGATCCGCCGCGTGGTCGACCACAAACGAGACTTCGTAGTTTGGATAGTCTTGCGACAACAAGCCACTAATACAACGCGACAAAAAAGGGTCGCCTCCGCGCAAGCATAATATTACCGTGGCTTGTGGACAGGCAGTGTCAGCAAGCAACGGCTTCTTCCATTTTCGCAAGCAAGAAACGAAACCGGCAACAAGATAAAACTGGGTCAATGCGGACCCAATTAAGATTCCGAATAACACCAAGTACATCGTGCTCATGAGTCGGTGCGTTGTCGATAACGTGAGAAAATACTACCCTGCTGTTCGGCAAACAGATCGCAAATTTCTAAAACACCCGTTGCCGGTTGGTCTGCGCAGGTGATTCGAACGATAGCGCCGTCGACATCGGAAACAGCTGTTCGACAGCATGTCGATTCGTCGAGTCTTTCGGGTTCGCGACTAGTTTTCTAAACTCGGCCACGTTCAATCTCAAAACCGAATCGGCGTCCGAATGAATTCCGGCGGTGCAAGTCAGCGTTCCATCTTCCAAGAGTCCCAACGTCCACTGTCCACCGCCAGCGCCGATCAAGTCGATAGCGACGCGACTTTTGGTGGCACCGTAGGTGATGTCGTCCGCGACTTGAAACTCTCTAAAGTAATCCGCAGCCACCCAAGGAATAACCGGAGCCTCAATGCGTCGCTTACCCCAACGATCTTCTTCACCATATCGAATGTACGTGTGCAGCACCGTTTCATCGATGGCTGGGCAAGGTAAGTGGCCGGCAAATCGCTTTAGATTTGTGCAGTCAAATTTCGGGTCGGTATTTTCGTAATTGTTGTACATTGCCAATCCAGGCAACGAGGCCGCTTCAAGCTCATTGTAGGTTGACGGGTCGATGGTTACATAACCGACGTAATCAACGCCTGAAGAATTGAAATAGGTGACCCCAGCATCAATCATCTCGCGAGCGGTCATGCAGACGTCTGGCGCCAAATTAAAAGTATGTCCATGTGCTTCTGGCGTGAGATACAAATGGGTCATAGCCTTGGACACCCAATCTACAGGGACCACGTTTCTTCGCTCATCGCCGATAATGGGGATTCGAAGGTTCGTAATGCGAACGCCGTCGGGACCAATCGGTTGTCGCGGAATAAGCAAAGCCATCAGCCGCAGATAAAGATAAATACCGTGATAGGTATTGGTGTAGCCCGTCTTGGAGTCACCTGAAATAACAGCCGGTCGATAGACGGTGAGTTCATCGATGAAGTCAGCCGAGCGAACCAACATTTCGGCCTTGAGTTTGCTTTCTTCGTAGTCATTACGGAATGTCTGCCCACAATCCACTTCGGATTCCATCATGGAGCCTGGGCGCAAACCGCAGACGTATGCAGTCGAAACGTAGTGCAACTTTCTCAGGCCAGTTGCTTCGCAAAGCTCAAGCATGTTGCGAGTGCCATCGAAATTGGTGAGCCAGGGTTCTCCAGAACCATCTGCGTGGAACGTCAAAGAGGCTGCACTGTGCATGATCGAGCTGCAATGGTCGGAAACCCAGCGTTTGTCGTTGCCGGACAATCCTAGACATGGTTTGCGGAGATCACCCTCGAGCAAGACTGGGCGAGGAAGCGTTTTACCGGTTTCGCGTTCCCAAAATTGCAGAATGGCTTCGACTCGGTGGGAGGCAGATTCTCTTTTCGAACCTCGTACCAACAGAGCAAGTCGTTGTCCACTTTCCAGCAGATCGCGCATCAAATAACGACCGAGGAGTCCCGTCGAACCCGTCAATAACAGATAGCCAGTCAATTTTCACCTTTTCCACTTATCAACAACGCGATGTGCGAAGCTTAGCTCACATGTGTCCTACAGGTAACGCCCCAAGATGGTAATCGGATTTCGCCAAAATTGTGAAGTTTAAAGTGCTTTTTTGTTCATTGAAGCGAAATTCATGCCCGCCAAGGGCAAAGATTGGCGACTGGGGGCTCTGGCATGCTCTTAGGCGTTGCTGCTACGCTGAATGCGACTTGCCGCAATTTTTTGCAACAAAGTCGCCTCGTCCCCCTGAAAAAACGCCTAAGGGGCCGCTGAGTGCCAAACACGATCAGGGAATGTGGTTGCTACGCATGCCTAGGCAGCTTTTGGTTGATACTTGGGCACGCTCAGCCCGAACAAGCCAAAAATCTCTTTTTGGCTAAGGCCCAGGTTTTGTGGCGTACCGGTTTCCGCGAACAGATTGTTGAATAGTTCTCGTTTCTGTTCCAGAACGTCATGGATCCGTTCTTCAATTGTCTCCAGCGACATCATACGGGTGACTGTCACAGGCTGTTTGACCCCAAGGCGATGAGCTCGATTGATGGCTTGATCCTCGACAGCAGGATTCCACCATCGGTCGAACAAGAACACGTAGTGGCAAAACTGGAGGTTTAACCCCACAGCGCCTGCCCCATAACTCATGAGAATGACTTTGTTCTTAGGGTTGTTTTTGAACTGATCAATGACAGCATCTCGCTTGTTGGACGGGACACCGCCGTGGTAGTACAACGGATTGTATTTAGCCAATTTTTCGCCGAGTAAATCGAGGGTACTTACCCATTGGCTGAAGATGATGGCTTTTTGACCGCTGGCCGCGATTTCTTCCAAGTCGGCTTCGAGTCGTTCCAGTTTTGCGCTAGCCCCAGTTGCTGGATCGAAATTGCAAATTTGCTTGAGTCGCAGCACGAGTTCAAACACATGATGAATTGTAACGGATTCACCCATTTCATTGAGCTGAACGATTCCATCTTCCTCGGCCGACCGGTAACTGGCTCGTTGTTCTCCGGTCAGTTCCAGTTCGGCAGGCCGGTAGAGTTTCGGTGGCATGTCGGTCAGAACTTTGTCTTTGGTTCTGCGAAGGATGTAGTCGCGCGTTGCCTTGCCGAGCGACTTGAGGTGCATGTCATCGCGCAGATAGCCGGGGGCAAGAAACTCAAAAATACTGACTAAGTCTTCGACGGAGTTCTCGATGGGAGTGCCGGTGAGTGCCCAGGAGCGAGTGCGAGGGATGGCGCGTACGATTTCGCTGGTCGTGCTGTTACGATTCTTGATGCGTTGGGCTTCGTCGAGTACGACCAAATCGAAGTGGAGATCGTTGGCTTCAAACACATCTCGGTCGCGCATCATCAGTTCGTAGTTGGCGATTTTGACTGGCGCTTGTGGATTGGTCCAAATCCAATTGCGCTTGGCAGAATCCCCTTCGATGATCGCGAGCGGAATCTCAGGTGCCCACTGTTTAAACTCGCGCATCCAATTGGTTACGAGCGGCTTGGGGCAAATCAACAAAACATTCTTGAGTTCACCGGAAAGCAGTAGCATACGAATGGTCGTGATGGCTTGCATGGTTTTGCCAAGCCCCATCTCGTCCGCCAAAATGGCTGCATCGCGAGGAAATAGAAACGCGATCCCTTCCAATTGGTACGGAAAGGGCTGAAAAGGAAACGTGAGCTTGGCCGATTGGATGATGGTTTCCATCGGCGGTTGAAGCACGTAGTAGAGTCGATCTTCGAGGCGCACCAAGTCGCCTGGCGGGCGCATCCGCGTAATCGACTTGCGAGGTTTGTCGGTTTCGGAATCATCGTCCGCTTCGCATTCTGGATCGCTTTTGTCCTGATCTATGTTGACGACCTGAATGGGGGCCGGTTTAGCGACTTTGGGTTCTGGGGCGGTCCATTGAGGCGATTCAGGGAACGCGAATCCTATTGTACGAGGAAGCGTTTGAGATAGCTGGATCGGCAGCACCTTGAGCGATTCGAATGCAATGCAGTCGTTGCTATAGTTCTCAGCAAAATCAACAGTAAGGTCATTGGACCATGTTTCGAGTGGCGTCCATGTTTGCGTTTCGATTCCAGTTGAGAACCAATCGGATTCTACGGCGATGCCGGCTAGCGAGTCGTTCGGGGGCACCATCTCTAAGCCGCCTTCGTAGCTGGGTGGGCTTCCATAAGAGCTTCTTCGATACGACCGAAGGGTTCCAGCAAATCGAGTGGCGATTTTTGGGCGTCAAACAGCCCTTGAATCTCGGAGGCGTCGTCGGCGAATTCCGGCAGTACTGAAAACTGCTTGCCAAAGGCTTTAAACCGATGGTAGCTTTCTCGCTCGCATTCTGGACGCGGCAACGAACTACTCTCGGCGTTTGGGAATTCGATGACGCCCATCGGGATCGATTGCATGTGCCGCAAAGTGAGCACCGCCAAAGTGTCCGAGAACAAAACTTGCGGCGTACCTTTTGCTTTTGTGACCAAAGCTCTTGCAATCTGCTCGCCGCAAACGAATTCCGACAGCGTGCTTCCGTAAAGAATTTGTTGAGCCCGGGTAGGTTGTAGCGGGAGCGTGCAGTGAAATTCCAATGGGCGAGCAAGGCTGTTCACGATCAGGTACCCACCAAAGTATCCATGAATTGGATGGTGGCGAACCGTTACGAAACCGAGGGAGATCGTCTTGTTGTGTTTATTTGCGTCCATGCCATCTTTCATCCGAGATTCGACCGGGATGTGCTGCTCGAGCGACTCGGGCAGTCAGGGTAGCTTCGACTGTCTCGTGACAATTCGTTCAGTGCGACCGGACTTCGCCTACCATTCGGAACATTGGTCACAACCGTTTCAACCCGCAAAGTTTACAAAAGGCTGGCAAGATGCTCGACTTTTGTGCTGCTTCACGACTATACTAGGGATTCATGGCACTTGAGGAAATTTGAATTGATTCAGCAGGTTTCGTAACATTCTCGTTGAATAGATTGCACAATCACTATGGCTCACGATCCAGCACAATATTCCCCAGTCTTTAGTATCGATGTCTCCGCCGAGGCTACCTCCAACACGCCGCCAAGGCCGGCAGAAGTTGGAGCAGCGCTCATCGCCTTGACGCGTCAACTCATCGAATCGCAACAAAAGCAAAATCTGCTTTTGGACCAAATTCTTCAAGTCAACAAACAAGTCCTGCAAGCTAGCAATCAAGCAAACTCGCAACGGCAAAACGAGCTGACCCAATGGCGGAATGCCCATCCCAAACTGGTTCGCTCCTGCAAGGAAGCATTGGAGACACTTTCCACGGTCCAAACTGGATTCTTACAGAACTTAGCAGATGAAGTTGCGGATTCCAAAGACGGGCTAACCGACAGCGAATATGTGTTTGCAGAATTCCTAGATCGTTACGGTCCGAGAATGGCCCACCTTAATGGTGTTCTTCAAGTGCTAAATCACTTGAGTGGTTAGTCGGTAGAGAAACTCATTGGTAGCGAAACTCGTCTAGAGTTTCGGGAATACTGGGGAAATGGCCGAAAGGCTTGATGATTTTCACTACGGAAAAAGAGTGCTACTGCGACAGCGGTGCAATCGTTTTCATGACTCGCAAATTTTCTTCGATTCGAACATCGTCCGGCGGCAAGGAAACTTGGCGAATAGAAAGTGCTTCGGACAAGAGCTCGTAGGCTTCGTCTTTCTTCTGTTGTTTGATTAGATTGTGCGCCAACGAGCAAAGGCGATCCGCAAGCCTAGGGTGCGTCGCCGGTCGATCTTTGCGTTCAGCTTCGACTGCGTCTCGCAACATTCGTTCTGCTGTCACCAAATCCCCTTTGCGAGTGAACAATACGGACAATCGCTCAAGCCAAATTGGGGAGCAAGTGTACTCTTGAGCCTGAATTGCTGCCGTCATTGCTTGTTCATGCATCAGAACCGATCCTTCTTTGTGACCGGACTTGTCGAGCGCCGTTGCATAGACATAGGCGCACCACGCTTTCTGCCACGGCATCGGGTTTTTGGCATTGTTCCAAAGAGTCTCAGCATAGGCTAAAATTTCGTCATGTTTTTCAACGACTAGACCGGAAAAGATCAAACCATAATATGCGTCCTCCGGAAATTCGCCCCGAGCAAGTTGTTGCGGTAGAACCTGTTCGTAAAGCGCACGAGCCTCGTCGAATCGCGACGCTCGCATAAGCTCAAATGCAAACTTGAGCTTTGCGTCGATCAGTTTCTTATGGTCAGGGCAAATCTTATCGCCGATCGCAATGAGTTCTTTGCCGATTGGGTACGCTTTTCGGTAGTCGCCGCTAGTGAAAAGCAAACTTGCGTAGTCCCCCAATGCCAAAACGGTTATGGGATGGTTCTCGGGCAGGAGCTTTTGCAAACTAGCCAATACCAACTCGTAGCTTTTCTGAGCTTCAGAATAGTTTTTCGATTGTCGACAGAGCAGCCCATGTGCATAGTTCCGAACAATTTCAGCTGCCCAGTCACTGTCCGCAACCATCGACGACAATTCCAAAAGCGGTAGTTCATCCAACTTGTCGAACTTACTAACCGTGACACCAATCTTCGCCGCCCGAACCGCCGAGGAATCTTCTGGGAGTAGCCTTTCACGTATCTTGAGCGACGCTTCCATGTATTCCACAGCCTGATTCGATTTTGCTGAGTCTGTGAGCAATCGCCCGAGCTGAAACAGAACATCGGCCCGGAGTAATTGATCCTCTGCTTGATTGGAGGGCGGGTAGGCTAGAAGGTGCCGATAATGTTCCTCCGCTTTTGGCCAATTTGACTGATCGTGGGCTAAGCAGCCTCTGTAGAAAATATTGAGAGCGGAATCGCGCGTTCCAAATTCGGTATCAACAGCTTCGATACCACTTCGTCTTTGGGTAGCCTCGTCGAGTAGTTCGCTGGCCTTCGCAAAATGGCCCGAGGCACGATATGCGTTCGCGATCACATCGAGCAACCTCGCTTGAACCATCGGTTGGTCCACAAGCTCTCGATTTAGTCGATCGACCGCATTATCTAGAAGAGACTTCAGATTCGGCGGTTCGGCAGACCTGCTTCCTCCCCCCGTTAAGAGCAAATGAATTGGGTCCGAAGAATGAAAGATCGATTCCAGGAAACGAACTGTCTCATGGCTGACCTGCGTTTCTCTCGCAGCGATCTCAGCCTTGTCCAAGGCAATCTGTTGCGATTCAACGGCTGCGGCAAGCGCATTGCGTTCGCTCTCAAAGGCAGATTGGGTTCTTGCCTCGGAGCGCTGGGCTGCCAACCGCAACTCGTGTTCGCTCGTCCAGCTTCGAACCACCACAATCGACCCGACGGAAGTGATTGCTGTGATCGCGACCATGAGGATGCAAGCCAAAGCGATCCAACTGGCTAGTCTTCGATTTCTTGCAACCCATTTCTGAGCGATCGCCCAGCTCGAGTTAGGCTTGGAGTGAATGGGGTGGCCATCTCGAAATCGAATCAGCTCCTCTCGAAATTCCTTAGCAGATTGAAAACGACTAGCTGGGTTTTTTTCGAGACACTTCAGGCAAAGAGTATTTAACTCGGCTGGCAAACTGCTATCCAACCGGATGGGGGCTTGGGGTTCCGAATGGAGAACTTGAAAAAGTACGATTTGTGCATTTCCGCGGAAGGGGACGTCCCCTGTCAGCAACTGAAAGAACATCACTCCTAAGGAATAGATGTCCATCGACGGCTGTGGCTTAATACCACCACCATGGGCTTGTTCCGGTGACATGTATGCAGGCGTTCCGAGGATCGCGCCGGTGCGAGTCAGCGTTGCGTCCTCATCGCGCCAGTCCTTGGCCAAACCGAAATCCACCAGCTTCACGGCGCCATCATCGCCGAGCAGTACATTGTGTGGCTTCAAGTCGCGATGTACGATCCCATTCCCATGTGCGTACTCCAAAGCCGCCGCGATTTCGATCAACAATGCCACCGACTCATCGACACTGAGCTGTCTATTTGCAAGTCGCTCGGCGAGCGACTCACCCTCGATTAATTCGCTGAGCAAAAAGCAATTCTGTTCGTCTTGCCCTACCTCTAAGATGCGTACAATATTGGGATGATTCAATCTTGAGGCCGCGCGGGCTTCACGCACAAAATGGTCGGCCGTTGTAAAGATCTCGGAATGCGGAATCTTCAATGCAACAAGACGGTTCAGTTGCTGATCGAAGGCCTTCCAAACGCTTCCCGAGCTTCCTTGTCCCAGCAAGTGAATAATCCGAAAGCGTCGACTTAAATGCCCCTGCAAAAGACAAGGCTGAGCTGAACGCGATGACTTGAGACTCGAATGGCGATTTCCCCTAGCTGTTGATTGTGCAATTGGCTCAGACTCAAAACACTGTATGGCCTCGTCTTGAATGCATTGCAGTTCTCTCAACAGAAGCGGTTGGAGTGACTCCCGGGTTCTAATGAGATACGGGTTCAGCTCGAGGGGTACGGCGGTTTTGCAACGTCGTTGATCGGCCTCATACAGGTCGCAAATTTGCTCTATTTCGAGCAAGTCATGCTTCGTTAGAGGGCTTGTTTTCTGATCGATCGACATTCCAACTCGTTGAACTCGGGAGGATGGGATAAGCGGACGGGGATAGTGAATATACTTCCCAATTCACTAGCTTGCGCGTCGTGCTAATGTCGTTTTCGTGTTGCCGCTTGCCTACGAGAAAGTTGATAACATCCTTTCGGCATATCTTTCTAGCCTATTCCAAGGATGTAAAAATAGCCAGATTTCAACGAAATCACGAGTTTAATGATTCTATGAAGGGCTCTTGCTAGAAATGCGGACTTACATCCATCGTACTCGTACTCAATGAAATGGCACTCGTACTCGATTATCCTGCCCTTCGAGTACGAGTTCTGCCCTTTGGGCGGAGTACGAGTACGAAAAAAACAAGGGAATGGCAATGTAACGAGCGTTAGCCAAATGGCACTCACGTTACTCAAATTGAGCCGCGGGCGCTACTAGCCACGACAACCTTGTTTGCCAGGGAAACCGTAACGCGGCTAGCGCCCGCGGCTCAGTAGCTCGACATTCGTCGAGAACCGCGGCTAACGCGAGGCCTCGAAGGCAGTGCGTTCCAAGGCAGAGCCCTGGAACGAGGGAAATAACTTTGTTGATTTCACGCAATGGCCTGCGACGACGGGCCTAGTTTTTAATTGGTTTGTTGGGCGTCGCTTCCCCGTAGGCAATCGGCAAGCTGCCAACAAAGAGTCCCTGAATCACACGGGTCATATGTGGAATCTCCAACCGATCCCATTCATCGTCAACTTTGTGGTAATCGGAATGCAATGACCCAGCTGAGAAGCTATGAGCGATGACGCCCTTCTGAGCGAACGACCAATTGTCGCTTTGGCGATACAGCATCGCACTAAATTTGGGATGCTCAAAGATTTCGACGCCAAACGGGAGTGAAGCTTTGTTCATCACCACGCCGAGGTCCGACTCCTGCCAGCCTGTCATCCAGATTTTGTTTCTTGCGCCAGACTCTGGCCTGCCGATCATTTCGATGTTGACGTTGGCTCGGATTTTGTCCAGAGGCCAAGCAGGAGTTTCAGTGAATTGCTTAGAACCCAACAGACCGGACTCTTCCCCCCAAAAGGTCATGAACAGGAGTGACCGTTTGGGTCGGGGCATTTTGGCAAAGGCATCAGCCAGCATTACGACGGCAGTGACTCCCGATGCGTCATCGTCGGCTCCGTTGAAAATTCCGTCCCCCGCGATAGGCTTGGCACCAAGGTGGTCGAGGTGGGCGCTAAATAAGACGGCTTCTTTGGAAAGCTCGGGATCGGTACCCTCCAAAAGGCCAATGACATTTCGCATTGGAGATTCCGAGACGATCGCAGCAGGTACTTCCAGCTGGATCGAGGCCGTGGACAAAGTAGACTCTGGTACCAGGACGACGGGTATTGCGAATCTCTCTCGCGAGGAATCGGATCGCGGTTTGTCCTGATTCTCCCGAGAAGTCTGAATCAATTCACTATCGTCGGAGACGCCAAGTAACAGGGCCTTGGCCCCAGCCTCTTGCAATGTATTGGTCATCCTCGCGATTTGCGAAACCATCCGTGATCCCTTGAGGTTGGTGGAGAACATTCCTCCTGCTACGCCATCCAACCCACTCTTAGGTAATTCACTATTTAAATCGACTGGCATTACCTTGCCGGAGTACTTCAATACTTCTGGGCCCGCAGCCAACAGTCCAAACTGTGCGATGGGCTTAGATTCGGCATCCGCAAGTCTTACTGGTGTGCTTGGCGTTTTGACCATAGGCTTCATGGTGACATGAAAGTAATCTCCGTCTGCGAGCTTTCCATCCAAGCCTGCCCCGCGAAAGCGAGAAGCTACATACCTAGCGGCGATATTGAATTCGTCAGAACCCGTTGCACGCCCCGCAAGCTCATCGCTCGCCAAAAACGAAATCGTTGCAGTCACTCGCCCTTCTGTGATTTCATCGAGGCCGGCCTTCTGTGACTGAGTCGCTTGGACCGGTGCCGCTTCCTGCCCATGAGAGGCAACTGGAAAACCAAACAGCATCATAAAGCCAGCAGAGAGAATAGGGTAAAGACAACGAACCATAACAGGGACTTCCTTAATTCGAGCTGCAAAACACCAAGAAATCATTCGGCACCAGTATAGTCACGCCAGATGAAAGTAGCAGGAGTGTCGAACAATTGTCTCGATTGTTTAAAGCAACGATTGGGACAATCGTGCGACTCTCAATCAACGATGGGCAGAGCCCTAAAGTTGCAGAACGCGCAGTGCTTGTGAAACCTGTCGCCAATCCGTGGTTTTCGGCCTAGCGGACTCGATGTGAGTTTCTTCGGCCTCTAGCGAGAGCTCTGAGAAGTATTGGAGGCAAGCGGTTACAACTTCAGCGTCCCACTGTGTTCTCATTCCACTGCGAAGAATTTCTATCGCGCGTTGCTGCCCCATGGCATTGCGATAGACCCGGGACGAGGTCATCGCGTCGTACGCATCGGACACCGCAAGTATCCGGGCCATCAGCGGAATTTCATCGCCAACTAAATTGTGTGGATAGCCTGTTCCGTCAACTCGTTCATGGTGGTACAGCACACCAGGCAGTGCGAATTTGAGTTTTCCGAGTTCTTCCAAAATGCGATGACCAATCTCTGGGTGCTTTCGGATGATATCGAATTCCTCAGGTTCCAATTTGCCCGCCTTAAGGAGGACATGGTCCGGAATTCCTATTTTGCCGATGTCGTGTAATACGCCAGCAAGGTAGATTTCTTGGCAGGCGACTTCCGAGAGATTCAGTCGAAGTGCAATTTGGTAGGCGACGCTTCCTACCCGTTCGCTATGTCCATGTGTGTATGGGTCTCTGGCTTCAATTGCATTGCTCATCGCGCGAAGAGTTCCCAGTACTAGCTGCTCGCTTTCCAGCAAGCTGGCGTTGCTGTATCCGTCTGCGGCGATGTAGCCAGCCACCTCGTGGAGTAGCTCTGCGTCGGCAGAAACAAAACCGATTTCGCACTTGGATGCCACGGGCCACTTGGATGCCACGGACGGAGAATGCTTTCGGCGATTGATGGCCAGAACATATCCGATAGGTTCCAATTCACCTATCGGGACAATCACACAAGAGTGGCAAATCCCATTTTGGAGTTGCTGTTCGATTTGATTCAAAACGACAGACTCGCCACATCGTGGCTTCTGAATTCGTTGGACGAGAATGCGAACATCATCGAGTGTCCAAACTTGTTTGCCGCTGATCATCGACTCCAAACCATGGCCCACTACCTCCGCATCCGAATACAGGTAGATAGCGATAGCTTCTGCATCGATTAACTTGCGTAGTGACTCAATGGACTGTCTCGACTGTTGACCGACTGTCTTCTTTCGAATTGCCCGCTGAGCGTTTAATTGACGAAGCCAGACACGTTCGCTGACGCTTCGTTCCATTTCCGTTTCTGCATTTAGAATGGCGATTTCTTGGATGTCGATCTGGTGTTGTCGCCGAATCGCTTCATAGGCAATGTGGATGAGCCTGCCTGAAACCTTGGGCGATTCATTTGCCCGACCGATCGCAAACCACTGTTCGCTCTTGGTTTCGCTCTTGCTGTTTTCTGTGCCCGACAAAGGAATGGCAAACACGCAACGGTTGCCGCTAGCTTCGACCAAGGCTGCTCGTTTCATGTTCGCGGCCGAGTTTATGGCTTCCAAAACGAATTGGGCATCGGCTTGCCAAGCAGCTTCGTAGGTCGACTGAACACTGATCTCTCTGGAAGGAGCTCCGGGGCTTCGTAAATAGGGCAAGCAAGCCGTGCCCAACAGCTGGGCAAGGTCATCGCACTGTCGCGATACGCTTGCAGGGAAAATCATTGGAGAAATCGATGTTCGGTTTAGGCGGATTATTCCGGCACCACGCAGGACTTGACTTCGGAAGCATATAACAAGAACTAGCCGATTTTCCAAAACGTGCACGAAACCATATCTCCCAAAGTGGAGATCTGCTGATCAAGAAACAGTATTAGCAATTGTATTATCTGGAACGTTTCCACCCCCCTAGTCGGGCTTGCCAATTGGGAAGAACGTTTATTGACTGATGCAATGTTTTTTGGCCTCCATCTTGTTGCGATTGTGCAACGCGTTTTGTCGACGGTTGATGCGAAAAGGCAACATTGGGAAGAGTCCGCTTGCGAAGAATTTCTAGGCTTAAGTTTCCGCCCCGCGTTGATTTGCTTGGTTTCGCTGCGATAAGCATGGCTTTCCTCGCGGAACCGCTGCGTTGCCGACTGAACACTTTCGAGAAATGGAACGCGGTCTGCGTTGGTAGGAAACTGAGGTGACACAGTTGCCGACAAAGTTCGTACCCTATTCGCAATTGGACCGAAATGAGAATCAGAGCCCGCGTTGATCTTTCGAAACGGTGGTATGCCCTGCTTTTTTCATCCTACATAGCGTTGCTGGGTGGAATGGCGATGGGACAATTGATTGCTCAAGTCGACAAGGCCGATAGGCCGGATGAGTGGCGGAAAACCGTCCGAGGTTGGGAATACGCTCATGCGATCCAATCTAGTTCGACACCCATTTTTGTCTCGCCAGCTTCCGTCCCGCCATCGGCTTTGAGCGATCTCCGTCAATGGCATAGGATCGCATTGCCGATCGCATTGAGCAGTTTCCTCGGCACGTTCGGATGCTGGCTCCTGATTGGCGTTCCCAATCGCGCCATTGTCAAACGATTGACTTAAGCACGTCCGACCAAAGTAGCAGGCACGCTCCGTCGTGCCGTCCGCTGACGCTCGTTTACTTTGATTTTTGGTGAACGGCACATGGAATGTGCCTACTACTTTTGGGCTTGATCCGACTCCTTTAAGCCGATGTTGCCTTTGCCCCCCTTGCAACTCGCGCTCAGATTCCATCAAATTAGTTCTGCGTCTTCGAGAACTTCCGTCGTTTTGCCCCAGAATCTGAGCATTCAGCACGCGTTTGCTGACAACCATGACCAATAGCCTATTTCAATTGACAAACCAAGTTGCAGTCGTCTTGGGGGGCACCGGCAGTTTAGGTGGGTCCATGGCAGAAGCGCTCGGAGCTGCCGGCGCCAGAGTCGCTATCCTTGGGCGAAGTGCGGAGCGAGGTATGCACCGCGCCGAACAAATTCGGCGAGATGGAGGCGAAGCAGTGTTTCACTCTGCGGATGCATTGGACCGCGACTCGCTTTCTCGAGCCCGAGATATTATCGAAAAATCGCTAGGACCAGTCGACATTTTGATCAATGCTGCGGGCGGAAATCAGCCTGAAGCAACCTTGCAGCCTGGCGACGATTTTTGTCACCTTCCTTTGGATGCTTGGCAAAATGTGTTTGACCTCAATTTGATCGGCGGCACCGTTCTGCCATGTCAAGTATTTGCAGAAACGATGCTACTTCGAAACTCGGGCAGTATTGTGAATGTGGCATCCATGTCAGGCATCATCCCTTTGTCACGCGTCGTTGCTTATTCGGCAGCCAAAGCGGCTGTCATTAATTTGACCAAGTTCCTTGCACGCGAGTGGGCGTCCAAGGGCATTCGAGTCAATTGCATTAGCCCTGGGTTTTTTCCTGCAGAACAAAATCGCGGCCTGCTGTACAACAAGGACGGTAGTCTTTCGCCGCGTGGCCAACAAATCATCAATCATACGCCATCTGGGCGTTTTGGTTACTCGCATGAACTTGCGGGAGCCACTATCTTCTTGGCTTCCTCGACGGCTTCATCCTTTGTCACCGGCCATAACTTGGTCGTTGACGGTGGGTTTTCGTCCGCAACAATCTAGTCCCAGTCCAAAGCCCGAACTCAATTCGGCTTCCACAACTTTTACCATCCTCTTGGAGTAACAATGGCTCAGCTAAGTATTCGTAAAGATTCCTGCGATCTCGATTTCCTTTCGCTCGGTGCCCTCGTGCATCGCCTCGATCCAGGAATCATCCCGTTTCGCAAAGCCAAGTCGTTCGACATTCATGTATCGGGCGGTGAGTACAATGTGGCTGCGAATCTTTGCGATTGCTTCGGTCTCAAAACGGGCGTAGCGACGGCCATGGTCAACTATGGCATAGGGGAGATGGTACAAGCTCGCGTTCGCGAAATGGGAGTGAAGCCTTTCTACAAACACTTTGAACACGACGGCGTTCGCGGTCCGAACATTGCTACCGTCTATAGTGACCGCGGCTTGGGGGTGCGACCACCTGTCGTCTTTTACAATCGAGCCAACGAAGCGGGCGGAATGCTCAAGCCCGGCGATTTTGACTGGAAATCTATCTTCGCATCAGGCGTCCGCTGGTTCCACTCCGGTGGGATCTTCGCTGCACTTTCCGAGACGACCTCCGAATTGATCGTCGAAGGGATGCTCGCCGCCAAAGCTGCTGGAGCGATTACCTCGTTCGACTTGAACTATCGCGCTAAACTATGGGCCACCATTGGCGGCGCTGCCAAAGGCCAAGAGATGATCAGTAAGATCGTCAAGAACGTTGATATGCTGGTCGGCAACGAAGAGGATCTTCAAAAGGGCCTTGGAATCGAAGGTCAAGACGTTGAGTCCAAGACCGCGCTCGATCCTGATTCGTTCTTCAACATGATCGAACGGGCAGTTACCAAATTCCCGAACGTTAAGATGGTCGCAACTACTTTGCGAGAGGTGCACTCAACCAACAGGCATGATTGGGCAGCTGTTCTTTGGTACGACGGCAAACGCTATGTGAGCCCAACCATTTCGCTGGACGTTGTCGATCGCATCGGCGGCGGTGATGGATTCGCGGCCGGTTTGATTTACGGCATGCTTGCAGGGAAAGAGCCCGAACAAGCCTTGCGATTGGGCTGGGCACACGGAGCTCTGCTAACCACATTCCCAGGAGACACGACGATGGCCAAACTGCCAGAAGTAGAACGGCTCGCCAAAGGTGGTTCCGCTCGAGTTCAGCGCTAGAGCCCAATAGAAAATTAGGCGGTCGCTAACAACAACACGTTTGCCATCGGTTAGAATCACGTATTCCCTTACTCACGTGAAAGAGAACCGAACGATGGATTGCGTACGTTGCTTTTGTTTATTGATTGCTTTGATTGGCAGCGGGCTCAATGCAAACGCGGACTGGCCAGGATTGCTTGGGCCGACCCGAAATGGAATCGCCGCTCCAGGCATTGAGTTACCGAAAGCACTTGATGCTCAGCCGAAGCAGATTTGGGCTGTCGAAGCAGGACAGGGATATGCAGGTCCGGCTGTTGCCGGAAATGATTTTGTCTTGTTTGAGCGCATAGGAGATAATGATCGCGTTCGATTGTTGAATCGAGAGACCGGCAAGGAAGTTTGGCGACGTGAACTCAAGGCGGGTTATCGTGGCGGAGTTGATTCCGACAAAGGCCCACGTTCGGTGCCGACGATATTAGACGATTCGATCTTGGTGTACTCAGCGGCTGGCGAATTGACGCTTCTCGATCGCAAAAGTGGCAGTGTGAAGTGGACTCGGCCGCTTCGCAAGGAATACCAAGCCGAAGACGGTTACTTCGGAGCTGGTAGCACGCCGCTCGTCGTCGGCAATCAAGCGATCGTAAACATTGGTGGGAAGTCCGCAGGTGCAGTCAGTGTTTCGCTTGAGGATGGCAAAACCATTTGGACCTCTCCCGCAGTTGAAGCCAGCTATGCTTCCCCGATTCTGTTAAGCCCGAAAGCGGGCTCGATGATTAATCGTCCGATTGTTTTGGTTCCTTCGAAGCAAAAGACCCTAGGCGTAGATTTGGAAAAGGGTAGTCTCTTATGGGAATTCCCGTTTGGGCAGCGGGGGCCGACGGTCAACGCGGCCACTCCGGTTATAAACGCCAGCGGAGACGTGTTCCTGACTTCAAGTTATGGCATTGGTTCTTTACTGGTTCGGCCGGGACCGGCGGATGTTCGGATCGTCGCTAGGGGAACGGAAATCAGCAGTCAATATTCGACGCCAATTGTAATCGGAGACAAAATCTTCGGATCCGACGGCCGCGAGGATGGTGGAGAAGGAGCTTTCAAATGTTTGCAGGCATCGGATGGAAAACTGCTTTGGGAGCAGCCGAATATGCCGATTTGCCATTCGATTGGAGTCGGTGGAGCGGTACTTGTCATTGGAATTGATGGCCAGATTTGGGCGATTGACAGCTCGACGGGCAAGTTTCAGGCTCTCTGGAAAACCGAGCTCCCACCTGGGAAATACCGCGCATTGCCTGCGTTTTCAGGAAATCGACTCTATACCCGAACATCCAATAGTGCCGGGGACAAATGGTACTGTTTCCAAATTGGGGGGTAGACGGAAACCCGAAAAGTAAGCAAGGGATCAAGCTCGTTCCAGGGCTCATCCTTGGAACGCACTGTTTTCGAGGCTCAGCCTCGCGCTCCATGGATTTGCTAACTCAGGAGGCAGGAGCCTCCGTTGCAATGATCCCCAGGCGGAGCCAGGGAACGAGTTCCAATTCCTGGTAACCCGAAGCGTGAGCGAGGAATTGCCGGAAAGCCCTAGACAAATTCGGGAATTTTTGGCATCATATGCCGCTCCAGTCCTTGGGATTATTGTATTTAGATCGCATTCAGGAGTCGTGAAGTGCCAAATATTAAGAGTGCTAAAAAGCGCCATCGCCAGTCCCTCGAGCGCCGAGCACGCAATCGTTCTGCCAAGTCTCAGCTCAAAACCGCATTGAAAAAGCTTCGCGAATCCGTTGACGCAAAGAAATTCGATGAAGCCAAGACCCAGTATTCCGAATACTGCAAAATGCTTGATCAAACAGCAGCAAAGAAGATCATTCACGTCAACAAAGCATCGCGAACCAAGAGCCGATTGAGCAGCATGATTAAAAAAGCCTCAATGGCTGTTGCTTAATTCGAGTTGACTGTTTTTTGCAAGCCCGCAAGCCTCGGCTGTTAAAAAACTGCTATTTCATCATCTTGCGAATGCCCAACCTTCTTTCCCTAGACCACAGCGGCCTTGTGCCGCTTAGTGAACATGGTTCGTAGGCTAGAAACCGAGTCTGGTCGTTTGGAAAGACCCCTGTGACCTTGCGTCACTGGTAAATGCAGGATCATAGCTAACGAACTTTTCGTACCGGTCGGACAAGCCGACCGGGGGCGCCTAGTGCAAGTTGCACGATTCTAGCCGCGAGCCTGGTGCTCCAATTGGACTAGCCAACTGGGGCTAAAGCGATCTTTGAGGAACAAAAAACTTAGGGAATGCGTTTCAGTGATGTGGAATTTGACATCGCTTCTCTCGAATGTTCGGCTCGCTAGTATTTGTCTCTCGCATGTGGATTCGATTCCTGGACATCATGATCGAATTCGGTGCTGGCGTTATGGGGAAGTAGAGCTCTCCAATGGTGAGATTGTAGCAATCTACCCAAGGTGGTGGCCAAGAGTTGGTTCGCAATGGGAGTCTTGGCAGGACTCTTACCATCGCACACTACCCACGGATTCCTGTCGAGCCTATTACGCATTCCCGCGTAGAGCTCCAGGGTTCATGAGTGTCCTTTACGCTCGTAGTGGTCCAGGTACTCATTATAAAACCATTTCTCGCGCCGTTAGTGCGATGGATGAGATAGCTCGGATACGGGATGCACAGGCAATCGTTTGTCAAATGGTGTCAGAGCGAGCCACCGAGCGATTGATGAAACGTTGGGGATACGTCCGACACGCATTTTCGCTGGGTGACAATCACTATATTAAGCGGTTGCGATGAATCCGCGATCAAATGACTTAAGGTGAGTTGCTGCACTAAACCTACGTTCGCAAGACTAAACTCGTTCCCAGGTTCCGCCTGGGAACGCAATGCGTCGGAGGCTCCCGCCTCCTGAGTCACAAAAACATGAGGCGGAGCCTCTAAAGCAGCGCGTTCCAAGGCAGAGCCCTGGAACGAGATTGATTCACTAGCTTGCGCGTCGTGCTAGGAATATCAGAACCTGCCCGTCGCTCAAGGGCTCATGGCGCTATTGATCGCCGAGCCAGACGAGTTGAATGTGTTCTTCGTTGCTGTTGCAACCTGACCGACTGTCGCAATGCAGGCACCAGCGATAAGCGAAACCATGACCGCATACTCAACCGCGGTTGGACCATCTTCTTCGACTAGAAGTCGTCGAATTCGTTTGGTTAAGGTTTGATACATCTCGATTGAATCTCAAAATTGGCTGTCGGTGAGATACGCACTGACCTATTCAGTTCTACTTCGATTTCGGCATCTTGAACGAGTCAAAGCAAGGAATCGTTTCTTGCCAAATCAGAATTTACGTAGTCAGCAGCGTCATCCCCTACAATCCCTACAATCGAACGTTTCTATCATCTCGCTTCATACGGAGTACCGCAAATCCTATGCTATTTTGGGTCGCCCCACTGCCGAGCCTGTCGCTCGAAATCGTTGTCAATGTATGTTCCTTCCCCGATTAGCCAATGCCAAAGGCTGTTCAGAAGATAGGCGGGAATAAAGAACGGTCCCCACCAAAGATACTGTTTGACATGGATCCATTCGTGTTCAAATGAGTCCTCGTAGGTCGTTTCATCTGCGGCAAGAATGACGTGCCCAAACGTAATTGCAATTGCGCCGCCAGGGATGGGCGCAAGGCTCAGTAATTGTTTTATACCTGGGCCGTAGATGCCGAGAGTGCCTCGTCTCAGAACCAACTTCCGGCGTCCTGTCAACGGCAGCAATCCGACGAACAAACCCAATAAGGAGTTTGGTAGTGGCCAAAGGTAAAGCAAAAATCGAGCAATGGATTTCATGACGTTGGAAACCCTACGCGTAAGCGAGATTCGTAGCTGGATTCGTAAGGTTTTGAATTCTCACGAATTCAGCTACCGTCGCCGCCCTAATTCAAAAACGGTTGCGCCATCAAATGCGGCAGTCCTGTCGCAGCTTGGATAATGCCGTCTCCAATCGCTTGAATCCCTTTAGACCACATCAATTGCTCGTCGGCAAATACCAATTCCGGAATCGCAGGAAGAACATGCCAGTCTCCGCGAACAATTTCTGTCTCAAGTTGCGAAATTTGCCAAACTGCATGTCCTATGAACAATCGGCAGTGCTCAGGTGTAGTTTGGGCTAGTTTTCTCAAAGTGTCGGATTGGGCGGACAAATAAACCCCTTGACTGTTGCCCCCCTCCGCCAACTGTTGATTGTCATGGATTGCTAAAACAGGCCCGTTTTGCGGTCCACCGAAGTTCACGTGCGACAACAAATTGGTTGGCTTTGCCGTCCCCTCAAGTAACTGTTCCCAAAGGGGATTTGTGTCCATGGCCAAGCGTCGGTTTAGCATAATGCCTATGGTTTGCTCCTCGGAGTGCTCAACAACAATGCAAACAGAACGCGCAAAAACAGGATCCTGAATTCCGGGAGCGGCAATCAACAGAAGCCCTGCAAGAGAAACCCGAGGATTTTCTTCCTTGGAACCAGAGGATTCAGGTATTCGATTCATGGAAATTTCACTGTCGTCCTATTGAAGGAAACATCCCAAAACTATCGCCTCCAATTACGGAAAGTGATAGGATTGCCACAATGACAAGCTAGGTAGTATTGGTAAGCAAAAACAGTGCCGAAATGAGGGTCGCAAATTGAGTATTCAGGATTTAAGGAGAAATTACAATTACGGAGGACTTACTCGCGTCGATTTGCCGACCGACCCAATGCACCTGTTTCAGCAATGGTTTGCACTCCTACAGACCACAGAAAAACCGGAATGGTTCGAGGTTAACGCCATGACCTTGTCCACTGCAAACCCAAACGGGGGTTCTTGCAGCCGAATCGTATTGTTGAAGGCGATCGATGCGGATGGTTTCTCGTTTTTCACGAACTACGACTCCGATAAAGGGATGCAAATTGCCTTTGATTCGCAGGTCGCCCTCCATTTCTTTTGGCCCATGTTTGATCGTCAAGTTCGCATCGAAGGCGAAGCCGTGAAAACCACTGCTGCCATATCGGATCAGTACTTTGCTTCCCGTCCGAGGTCGAGCCAATTTGGGGCAATCGCATCTCCGCAGTCTCAACTGCTCCTTGATGAAATGCAACTGGAACGCACCATTGAGGAGCTCGAAATTAAATTCGCAAATCGGCCGATACCGCGCCCGGACAACTGGGGTGGCTACAAAGTCGTACCCAACATGATCGAGTTTTGGCAAGGGAAACCGTCGCGATTGCACGATCGATTTCGATATGAATATTCGCAAGAATCGAGAGAATGGTCGATTCATCGCTTGGCGCCATAGACATCTTTTCTTCGCATAACCAACCAAATTGTTAGTCGGGAGGGTGAGGCTCCTGCCGAACCTTGGTGTTGCTGGCTCGGCAGGAGCCTCGCCCTCCCGTGGGATTACTCGCCCTCCCGTGATTACTAGTGGGATGGGCTCGAGCCTTTGGAAGTGACTTTGGCCCTTTTTTGTGCTATGATACATAGCCCTTCGCTCCGGTTTTCCGTGGCTCCCACCGAACTTTCCCACCTACAGAGTCCAATCGATGACAACATTTCGTGACTCGACATGCGCCTTTCCCGGTCGGCAGGACCGTCGCCGTTTTTTGCACGCGGCCTCTGTTGGGTGCTTGGGAATCGGAATGGCCAATGGTTTGAGTCCAGCCCAAGCGGCCATCGTTTCAAGTAGAGTTCGCGCCAAGCCAGCTAAGGCCTGTATCTTTTTGTTCATGTGGGGCGGGCCAAGCCAGCTCGATACCTTTGATCTGAAGCCCAACGCCCCCGCGGAAGTTCGAGGTCTTTTCAAACCGATCTCGACGCAAGTCCCTGGCATACAAATCTGCGAACACTTTACACGTCTCGCAAAACATACCGACAAGATCGCGATCATTCGATCGTTGACTCATGATGACCCGGCTCACCTTTCAAGCGGGCATGCAACCGTCACCGGTCAACTGGCCCCTGTACTAAAGAGCGATGCAACTCCACCCAGCGACAAAGACTCGCCGCACATAGGGGCGCTCGTCTCGAGAGTTCGACCCTCTAGTGCAGGGCTACCTTCGTTCGTTACGTTGCCTTGGAAAGCCTTTCATCCGGCGGCTCCTGGCGGCGAAGCTCCTGGCCAACATGGAGGCTGGTTGGGTTCTAGGCACGATGGTCTTTTGCTGACGGGCGATCCCAATGCCAAGGAATGGAAGCCCGGTGCTCTTTCGCTTCCAGCCGACATGCCATTGGAGCGAATGCATTCCAGATACGACCTGCTTCGATCGCTTGAACGCCAACACACAACCTTCGCCGGTACCGCTCCAGGCCAGTTGCACGACCATCAATCCCGTGCCTTTGAATCCATCACGTCGCCACAAGTTCGCAAAGCTTTTGATCTGTCGTGCGAGACGGACAAGGTTCGCGATGACTATGGTCGTAATATCCATGGCCAGTCGGTTTTGATGGCTCGCCGCTTGGTTGAGCATGGCGTGCCACTGGTTACCGTGAATTGGCACAACGATGGCAAGAACTTTTGGGATACGCATGGCGACAACTTCAATCGCCTCAAGAACGACTTGATTCCGCCTGCGGACATGGCTCTTTCGGCTCTTCTGGAGGACTTGCAGCAAAGAGGCATGCTCGAAGAGACGTTGGTCGTTTGGGTCGGTGAATTTGGCCGTAGACCACAAATCACTCCGGCCAATGCCGGTCGGGAACATTGGCCGTTTTGCTACAGCGGCCTGATGGCTGGCGGAGGCATACGAGGCGGAATGGTATACGGCGAAAGCGATGCCAATGCTGCTTATCCGAAATCGAATCCCGTCAGTCCGCAAGACTTCGGAACTACGATTGTTCATGCGCTTGGCATCCCGGTCGATGCCACTCTCGAAGACCGAGAGGGAAGACCGCACAAAGCGACTTCCGGCAAAGTCATCGATTCCTTGTTTGGATAGTTACCCTTTTCAAAGGAGCCAATAACATGCTGCAGCCAAAGTACGGCTTGGATCGACGCGGGTTTCTGCGACTTGGGGCGGCTGGCGTTGTTGGCTCAAGTATCCCATGGCCAATTGGACTTGGTAGCACTCGATCCGAATCCGATCAGCTTGGCAAAGGCAAAGCGAAATCCGTGCTGATCGTGTTGCTCAGTGGCGGCCCAAGTCAGTTGGATACGCTCGATCCAAAGCCTGACTCGCCAGCCGAGATTCGTGGCGAATTCAACACCATCGGGACCACAATCCCTGGCGTCGCCGTTTGCGAGCACTTACCAAAGTTAGCCAAGCAAACCGATCGATGGGCAATCGTGAGAACACTCGCGCACCGTGAGCACAATCACTTGCTCGCAACCCACGTCGCATTGACGGGCCGTCCTGGCCCAATCCCAAAAGGTGGCAACGATTTGGACCGTGTGGAATCGAGAGAGGACTTCCCCAATTTCGCTTCGGCACTCGATTATGTGCGTCCCTCCAGCAATGGAATTCCAAGCGGTGTTTCGCTGCCGAACTACCTTATCGAAGGTCCGCTGACATGGCCTGGCCAAAACTCAGGATTCCTCGGTCCAAAATTTGATCCATGGCAGATTCAAGCAGACCCGAACGACAAGAACTTTCGGATGGATGCATTAAGCCTACGCGACGGCATCACAACCGATCGATTGCAATCAAGACGTGAGCTTCTCGATCGATTCAATCGCGATCGAAGCAATCCTAGCGGTCCCTCCCACAAAGAGTCGATCGCCTTTCGCGATCAACAGCAAGTTGCATTCAACCTGCTAACGTCTGGCAAGATGGTCGGGGCCTTCGATATGGGCCGTGAAGCCGACGCGGTACGCGATCGCTATGGACGTAACAAGTTTGGGCAATCGCTGCTGCTGTCGCGCCGACTTATCGAAGCAGGCGTTCCGATCGTGCAAGCTACCATGGGAATCGTTCAGACTTGGGACACCCATACAGACAACTGGGGCAAACTCAAGAACACTCTGCTTCCGCAACTGGATCAGGGGCTCGACGCCTTGATGGAAGACTTGGTCGTGTCGGGACTTCTAGAGCAAACATTGGTGGTGGTTATGGGCGAGTTTGGTCGTACACCCAAGATCTCGACTTTGCCGGGCGAGACATTGCCGGGTCGCGACCACTGGGCACACGCCTATTCGGGACTCTTTGCAGGTGCCGGAGTGATGGGCGGCCAAGTCATCGGGCAGACCGATGCCCGCGCGGCGTATCCAATCACTCGACCATGGTCACCCGCCGATATCTGTTCGACTTTGTTCAATGCATTGGGAATCGAACACGATGTGACTATCATGGATCCATTGCAACGACCACATCATTTGCTTAACGGCACGATCATTCATCCTCTCTACACTGGGCGTAGCTCATGATAAGTCCGCTCAAAAACTTGTTTCACTTCATGGGCACACCCGGCAGGTGTGCCCCACCATGTACACCACCGTGGGGCACTCTTGCCGAGAGTGACCTTGAACTGCCAAAACCAGTTCCAACTCCCTTACATTGCTCAACAAGTCCACGCATCACCCGCGTAGCACTTTGCATGGCAACCGTCATCGCTTTGCTTTCAACCTGCGGCCAAGCTAACGCTCAAACAGCCATCGCGTCGATTAAGCCTGCTTCATGCCAACCCGGTGTGCCATGCAAATTGACGTTGAACGGCAGCAAGCTGCCGGCAGACTTGCGAGTTCGCACCAATCGCTCCGATGTCAAAGTCGAAATCGAAAGCGTTGCGGACACTCAAGCCATTCTTGTTATCACCGCCTCGGCTGAGAGTCGACTTGGGCCATGCGGTCTTTGGTTTGCCAATGCCAGCGGTCCACTCGCGACGAAGTTGATTCTTGTTGACGACCTCCCGTCGGCACTTGATAACGGCAATAACCACTCGATTGCAACAGCTCAGAGCCTGGCCCCATTTGTCGCCATCGATGGAGTGAGCGAAGGTTCTCAGTTCGACTACTATCGTTTTAGTGCGACGGCCGGACAACGCATTGCATTCGATGTTTTAACCCAAGCGATCCACTCCAAGATGGATCCGATCGTGCGTTTGATGCGAGCCGACGGCCAAGTGCTGCATGTGGAAGATGACGATGCGACAGGTCCAGATTGCCGGTTCAGTCATACGTTTGTCGAGGCCGGCGATTACTTGTTGCAAGTGGGCGAAAGCCATTACGCGGTCGGTGGCGAGTATCATCTGCGGATCGGAGACTTTCCTATTGTCCATCATGCATTTCCTCTGGCGGTTCGACGAGGTGAAAACGCGAAGGTCTCGTTTGTAGGCCCAGACGGTTCGGCGGATGTTGTCACGGACTTGTCGGTTCCCCCAGCGTTGGTCGACTCTACTCTTAGCGTGTCGGCACGCAAACCCGATGGTAAGTCTGCGGCATGGGGCACGATCGCGCTCAGCAACGCTCCGCAGCATGCCGAACCAGCAAAGCCTGTCGCCACAGAGCCCGCCGCCACAGAGCCAGCCGTGAAGCAAGTGTTAGAGCTACCCATTGGCATCAGCGGTCGTTTGGATCAGCCTGGCCAGCGCGATAGCTATTGGTTGCGTGGGACCAAAGGACAAGTGATTCGCTTTGCATCGCGAACGCGTAGTCTTGGCTGCGCAACCATGCTTCAAATGCAGTTGTGGAATGCAGCGGGTGCGAAACTAGCAGAGACTCCTGTCAACGAGTCGGACGAATGGAGTTTTGACGTTACGCTCCCCGAAGATGGCGAGTATCGGCTTGAAGTCGGAGACCTGCTCAAGCGTGGCGGAAGTGCATTTGGATATCTCGTTGAAGCCTCGCCTGCAGGTAGTTTCTCGATTGCGGTGAAGCCTGACCCGAAAGGAAGACAGTCCTTTGTTATTGAAGAATTGCACGGCGGCTTCGCCGTTGACTTGCTGGTCTCGCGATTCGGATACGAAGGTGAAATCGAATTGTCGATGGATGCTGGACAAGGACTCCGGCTCTTGAACCCTCGCGTCGCTGCAGGGGTCAAGGAACACCACGCGATTCTCTTGGCCATCGAAGGCTGGCAGCCTCAATCGTTTTCTTTGCTTCGATTGCACGCGACGGCGGTTGGTAACCCAGCGATGGCTTGCGAAGTTTCCAGTCGCTCGCTATCGAGAATTCTCGAACCGCACGTCGTTTCACCCGCAAGCTGGAACGACGGCGTATTGTCTGCAGCAGGTGTTGGCAAGTCAGAAAGTTTGTTCACTCTCGAATCGCCAACGAAGTTGCTGCTGGACCGAGCCGCTCTTAGCCATTCGGTCGTAGTTAACGTAAATCGAATCAAAAAGGATTTCAAAGCGGGCGTGGCTGTAGACGGTAGTCTTCTCACTCCAGGCTGGGGCTTAACCTCGAAAGCGGACAAAGATACGTTAACGTTAACGATCACTCGACCTGCGCCGGATGCAAACCCGACTGCCCGCGAGCCTGCGAATTTGGCTCTGTTGGGATACACAGAACTCCCTGATCGCGTGCATTGGGACACGATTCAGTTACCCGTCAAATGGGTCGATCGACCGGTGCGATTTGAGGCCTATCCAGCTACGATTGATTTGGAAGGCGCGAGCGCATCGCAGCAGCTTGTGGTTACAGGTTTTGATGCCACTGGTCAAGCCAACGACTGGACCCATGACGTTACTCTTGTGTCTGCCAACCCAGCGATTGCGACGATTCAAAACAACACTGTTGTACCGGTCGCGAATGGCGCCACTGAAATCGTAGTTCAAATAGGGGAGACCCGCCAAGCGATTCCTGTCAAGGTTGCGAGCATAGAACAGAAGCGACCCATCGCTTTCGAATCCGAAGTGCTCGTAGCGTTATCCAAACAAGGTTGCAACTCGGGGGCATGCCACGGCTCACCGAGCGGGAAGGGAAACTTCCGATTGTCGTTGCGAGCCTTTGACCGAGTGCTCGATGAACTTACCTTGATTCGCGAGGATTTCGGTCGACGCGTCAATCCGATTGAACCTGAGCAAAGCTTGCTGCTGCTCAAACCCATTATGAAACTAGCGCATGGCGGTGGCCAGCAACTGAGCAAAGACGACGTCGCATACAAGTTACTTCGCGATTGGATTGCCGAAGGGGCGAAGGCTGATCCGGCTGGCACGCCGCGATGCACCAAACTAGAAGTGTACCCAAGTCAGAAGCGAGTCTTAAAGCGAACCGACGGGACACAGCAAGTGTCGGCTACGGCCATCTTTGCGAACGGCCAAAAACGAGACGCGACGCGTTTGGTTGCTTACGAAAGCACCAACAACGAAGTCGCGACCGTGGACAAACAAGGCTTGGTCACACCACACGGCCGAGGTGAGACAGTCATCTTGGTTCGCTACCTCGAGCACATCGAATCGGTCCCGCTCATGTTTGTGGATGACGTGCCCGGTTTCCAATGGAGCGAGCCGACAACCGGCAACTACATCGATTTGTTGGTCAACGCCAAACTCAAGCAGCTTCAATATTTGCCTGCTCCGACGTGTACCGATGCTGTCTTCCTGCGTCGAGTCTATATGGATGTCATCGGCGCCTTGCCGACGATCGAGGAGACGAATGCGTTTCTTGCAGATGCCGCGGCGGACAAACGAGCCAAGCTGATCGACAAGTTGCTTGAACGGGATGAGTACCCCAAGTTCTGGGCACTCAAGTGGGGCGATTTATTGAGAATGACCAGCAAACTGGTCGGCCCAGATGGAGTCTACAAATACCATCGGTGGCTAGAATCGGCGATCCGATCGAACATGCGTTACGATGAGTTTGCACGGGAGTTGCTATCGGCTTCAGGTAGCACCTTGTCGAACCCTGCCGCGAATTTCTATCGAACCTCTTCCGACATGAATGAATGTGTGGAAACGGTTTCGCAAGTTTTTCTCGGCGCGAGATTGCAATGCGCGAAATGCCACAACCATCCATTCGAACGTTGGACGCAAGACAACTACTATGGACTTGGGGCATTTTTCAATCGACTTCAGCGTAAGACCAGTCAGCGCCCCGGCGAGATGTTTGTTTGGACTGCAGCCTCAGGCGAAGTGACTCAGCCGAGAACCGGAGAAGTCATGAAGCCATGGCTTCCGCAGGTTGGCAGCATTGAGCCCAAGCCCGAAGAAGACCGTCGCCCGGCTTTTGTGAATTGGTTGATCGATGCCAAGAACCCTTACTTTGCCAAGATCGAAGCCAACCGTATTTGGAGTCAAATGTTCGCGCGAGGGATTGTTGACCCGATCGATGATTTCCGCGATTCGAACCCACCCTCGAATGAACCTTTGTTGGAAGCCCTTGCCAAGGACTTTGTCGATAGCGGTTTCGATCGCAAGCACTTGATCCGATCGATACTCAATAGCAAAACGTATCAAGCTAGCAGTGAGGCGTCCGAATGGAACGACAAGGACAAAATCTACTTCTCGCATCAAGCACCACGAATGCTTGGTGCAGAGCAGTTGCTCGACGCCATCAATCATGTCACTGGATTGACTCAAACGTTTGCTGGATTGCCCGCGGATATGAAAGCGACACAGTTGCCAGCTCCGGATGTTGCGAAGAACGCATTTTTGAAAGTCTTTGGGCAACCCGAACGTTCTACGGTCTGTGCTTGTGAGCGTGCAGAGGATTCCAATTTGGGGATGGCCATCGAACTCTTTAATGGTCCGCTCGTCTATGAGAAGTTACGCGATGCTAACAATCGATTTCGAAAATCGTACAACGCAGGCCGAACACCTCCGGAAGTGATTCGCGAATTGTATTTGGCGGCGTTGTGCAGGCAACCGAGCGATACGGAGCTTGAAGCCTCGATACAGCATTGCCAGTCGCGTGGCGGTGATCTTGTTGCTGGGTTTGAGGATTTCTGCTGGGTGCTGCTGAACACGGATGAGTTTTTGTTTCAACATTGAGAGAAGTAGTTGTTTGCATGACCGTTTCATCCGCGACCGAACTCTGGCTGAGGAAACTTGGCTTTCACTTCAAGGGCACACCTGGCAGGTGTGCCCCACGGTGGGTCACTCTTGCCGAGAGTGACCTTGCACTGCCTATTAGCAAATCTCGGATCGAACCAATGCTCAAAACCCCACACCCCCAGCCCCTCACCCCTAGAAGGGGCGAGGGGAGCAATGCAATTAGGATGTTTGTGCTCCTTTGCGTTTGCAGTCTTGTTGCCCCGTCTGTTGCCGCAGAACCCGAAGGACAGCCGGTCAGTTTTCGCAACGACGTCGCTTCGATCTTGCTCGAAAACTGCGTCGCTTGCCACGGCCCCAAAAAGGCTGAAGGGGGCTATCGCATCGATACCTTCGACGAACTCGTTAAGCCAGGTGACACCGGTGCGATGCCAATTGCGGCCGCTGCCAGTGGCGAACTTCTTCGACGGATCACTTCAAGCGATAAGTCGGAACGAATGCCCGCAAGCGCCGACGCATTGCCAGCAGCCCAAGTCGAAATCGTAAAACGCTGGCTTGCCGAAGGCGCCAAGTTTGATGGCGAGAAAGGGAGTTCGCCGCTCAACTTGGTCGCGCCGCCGAAAGTCTACCCAGATCCGCCTGCAACCTATCCTACTCCGGTTCCGATCACCGCAATGGCCTTTTCTCCGGATGGGGCGCTGCTCGTAGTCGGTGGCTACCATGAGCTTTTGGTTTGGAACGTTGCCGATGGAGCATTGGCGAAGCGAATGAAGAACATTGGGCAGCGCGTTCATGCCATCGTTTTTTTACCTGATCAAAAGACCATCGCAGTCGGTGGTGGAGAACCGGGACGGAACGGAGAAGTGCGTCTGATCGATTTTGAATCGGGACAATTAAAGGGAGTCGTAGCGAGAACCCACGACGTGGTGCTTGATCTCGCGGTTCGGCCAGCCAGCAAGGAGTTGGCGGTCGCGTCAGCGGATGGATTGATTCGGATCGTCAATATCGAAACGTTGACTGAGACACGAACGATCGCAAGCCACGCCGACTGGGTCACCGCAATCGCATGGAGCGACGATGGAACACGACTCGCGTCTGCTAGTCGCGACAAGTCGTCTAAGGTGTTTGACGGCAACAGCGGCGAAATGATTGCAACTTATCCAGGTCATGCGGCCGCGGTTCGGGGTGTCGCGTTTTTGCCGGATGGTAAGCAAGTTTTGACTACGGGGACGGACAAGAAGCTACATCGTTGGGAAGTCGAGGGGGCCAAGAAATTGGTTGAGATCCCGTTTGGTGGCGAGGCGTACAAGATCGCACGCGGTGATGGATTTGTTTTTGTCCCAGCGGCCGACAACCAACTCCGCCGTATCACGCAAGCGGACAACAAGGTCACCAACGCGTTGACGGGCTACCAAGACTGGGTCCTTTCGACAGCCTTGCACGCAGCCAGTAATCGGGTCGCTGGCGGGTCGATCAACGGTGAAATCCGACTCTGGAACTCGGCTGATGGCACCCTCATTCGCAATTGGATCGCCAAGCCATAGGCGCTAGGTTTAGTCGTTTAACAGTCAGCCGTAGGCGTACTCCGCTTGATTGACAGTACGCCTACGGCTGACTGTTAAACGAAGCCGCTCGTCTCAGTTCTTTGTTGTTAGAATGGGGGCATGAGACGATTTCGGTTTGGCATACGAACGGTTCTTTTGCTTGCGGCCATTGTAGCGTTTTCCATGCTCATCATGCTGGAGCGGCAACGGTATTTTCGCGAGCATGTTTTCGTCACCGTTTTGGACTCGCAAACCGGTGTTGCAATCTCTGAATTTCAATATCGAACTTGGGTGATCACCAAGGATTCAGCCCCAAGGGTAGAGTGGTCACCTTGGAGTAATCAAAGAGGTTCGAGTCCGTTTTCAATTCGGGTTCCGGCCTATTGCCGATTTCACGTAGAAGTTCTTGCGATCGGCGTTCCGAACAGCCGGAGTGTCGAGAGCGGTACGATGTTGGTGTTGCCCGAGTCCTCACATAATATGACCCTACGCATTGCCAACTCCTATCGCGCGACGGGAGTCATCGTCGATAGCAGTACCAATGAACCAATCGAAGGCGTCGTAGTCGCGCCACTAACTCGAGTCGATGCTCAGCCTGACGAGCAAGAATCAAGAACCGACGCCAAGGGGCGCTTCGACGTTTATAAGGATGTGCCTAACGACGACCTACTCGCGTTTCACCCAAAGTATCAGTATCGCTTTTGGCCAAGCTCCAGTTTCAAGCCGATTGGACTGAAGCGTGGGATGACCATCCATGGCCGCGTGGTCGACGTGGATTCAGGGGAGCCTGTCCGCGAATGTGAAGTAGACGTCATGTATCGGACCGGCGTCCCTTTGGCACACGACGAACTCCCGAAGGGCGAATCGGCCGACGATGACGGTACACCAGCTGTACTAAGATCGAAATCCCCGCCGCGAACCGCAGTGACGGACTCGGACGGTTGTTTCGAATTGGTTATGGAGCCTCTTGCACTTAACACCAAGGTTCGATTTCGCAAGGAAGGATGGTACGAATCGATCGTTGTTGCGAAGGATATTGAAAATAAATCTATTGAGCTTCGGCGAGGAGAATATGAGCTAGCGGGTCAAGTCGTAAGTGAAGACGGAACTCCGATCTCCGAATTCAAATTGTTGACAACTCGATCTGGTGGAAATGGAATGATGGGGATGGGTGAAACGCAAATTGATCATTTCATCAAGGACTCAGGCGGACGATTCCGCGTTTCTTCTACGAAACCTTACGTGAATTACACGATACTTGCCAGTGGCTATTCTCCCTTACACTCACCCGTCAACGAACCCTTTCGGCTCTCGCGAGGCGTGAGCCTATCTGGAACAATTGAAATGACGAAGAGGCACACTCGAGAGTCGGCTGTCTTTTTAGTGGACCTACGATACTGCGTTTCTCTTGACGATGTACATTCGCCAAGGCTAGGGCCCCATTACTCAGACGACGGACAAGTCTTTTCTGAAACGGAGGCAAATCGAATTCAATACGAGTCCCGGATTGGAAGTGATGGGCGTTATACATTTGCGAATCTCGCAACCGGACGCTATGCCTTGCTTGTCCTTTACGGTGATCAAACTGTAAATGTTAGGCCGATCCAGGTCGGTTCTGACGATATCGAAGTACCAAAAATCGCTCTGCCTGCGATAGGCAACTTGAAAGGGATTGTGAAAGAAAGAACGATGGATTCGTCCCGACCACCTAACGTTCAGACAAACGTCAATGCATTCGCAGTTTACATGCTCCATCGCCCCGGCGATCCTTTTGGACTACCGTTTCGAACCAATCATCGGGGCGAGTTTGAAATTGAGAATGTTCCGGTCGGTACGATGACCATTGGACCATCCAATTTCGGTCGGACCGAGGACAACGAAGTCATTTGCGTTCCCCAAGTCATACGAGAGGGCGTAACTAGCCTTGCAACATCAGACTTAGGAGTCTTGTGTGTTTTGTTGATCGATGAAAGTCCGCGATGGTTTGGCCGTTTTGGGCCATTGAAAGCAAATCTGCATCTTCCGTTTGAATCTAGTGATAAGGTTGATTGTTTGGTCCAATCCACTGGTCCGTTCGACGTCTTGGTCCATGACTTTTCCAACGGATATTCCCTTCTGAAAAACGTCTCCTTTTCGGGCCAAGCTATCGATCTTGTGGATATTGTTTGGAAGCCAGGTGCCAAAATAGTGGTCTCCGTTAACTTGTCCGGATTGGATGTCTTTCCTGAAAAAATCACAATACGCCATGAAGAGACAGGCATCTCTTTTTCGCAAACTTTGGCTTGGGATTCGAGTGCCGAATTCGGGAGCGTCCCGCCAGGCAAGTGGTTCGTTGAGGTGACTAGCACCGATCCATTGCTCGGGAAGCGAACACTTATTTCACGTGAAATCGTTGTGGTGCAGCCGGAGGATGTGCATTTGGAATTGAGACAGCGATGAAAGTGTAAGAAGCCCCAATGGGACAATGAATCTGACTCTCTTTCGCACCTTGCGAGTTTTTACTAAGCGACGATCGCTTTGATTCTTAGCCGCGATAGCGGCGACACTTCGTAGCCGTGGGGCTCGCCCGAATGGCGTTGAGTTAGCAAGTAGCGGAATCTCGTAAGAGTTCCTGAAGTGCCTCGAACTCCAGGAAGTTTTACAACTTCCTCTACGAGTACAGGCTTAATTCAACGCCATTCGGGGCTCGCCCCACGGGACCCTAGGTACGATAAATATTCGAGCCGTGAAACGGCGCCGCCACGTTGCGCCGTTTCACGGCTCGTGCATACCATTTTCGGAATATATCTGCGGGGCGAGCCCCGCAGCTACGAGCTGTCGCCGTTACACGGCTAAACACATTTCTTCGACTAGATCTCGAGGAACAATCGGGACGGATCTTCGATCACGTCTTTGATCGTCTTCAAGAACGAGACGGCTTCGCGGCCGTCGACGATGCGATGGTCGTAGGTTAGGGCCAGGTACATCATTGGACGAATCACCACTTGGCCGTTGAGTGCAATCGGCCTTTCTTGGATGGAGTGCAGGCCAAGGATGCCGCTTTGTGGTGGGTTCACGATGGGAGTCGACAGCAGGGAGCCGTAGATACCACCGTTGCTGATCGTAAAGGTACCGCCTTCGAGATCGTCTGGCATCAATTTGTTGGCCATGGCTCGATTTGCGTATTCGCCGATGGTTCGTTCAATGTCGGCGAAGCCCATCTTTTCAACGTTGCGAAGAACGGGAACAACCAACCCTTTGCCGCCGCCTATAGCGATACCGATGTCGCAGTAGTTTCGGTAGACAACATTGTTGCCTCGCACTTCGGCATTGACCGATGGGAAGCGTTTGAGAGCTTCACAGGATGCTTTTGCAAAGAAGGACATGAAGCCAAGCTTGACGCCGTGCTTGTCGTTGAACGCGTCCTTGTACTTGGTTCGCAATTGCATGACCGGTTGCATATCCACTTCGTTGAAGGTGGTCAGCAGAGCCGCGTTGTGTTGAGCTTGAACCAATCGGGTGGCGATGGTGCGACGGATCATGCTCATCGGCTTGACCTCTTCGCTGCGATTCGGCGAGCCTTGCTGCATCAACGATTGAGTTGGGACCGAAGTGGTCGAAGCTGCTGGGGTTGCGATGCTGGCAACGGCTTTGCCGACTACGGTGGCTGCCGTTGCTGCTGCGACGCCTGCCCCGACCGCGATCGCACTTGCCGTGGATGCCGCTTGCGAGACGAACTGGGCGACATCTTCTTTCAACAAGCGGCCGCCAGGCCCGGTCGCAGGCACTTGGCCGGCGGTCAGATTATTGTCACCAAGCATCCGCTGAGCCGCAGGCATAACTCGCGCTGGGCCCGCAGCCGGTTGCGGAGCTGCCGAAATGGTTGCGGTCGGTCCGGCAGGAGCGGAAGCAGCAACTGGGCTAGCTGGAGCAGAAGCTGTTTTCGGTGCAGGTTGAAACGAGGCGATCACGTCTCCAACCGCGGCAAACTCTTCGCTGTGCTTTAAAATCTTAACCAGAATTCCATCTTCGGGAGCTGAGATTTGGACGGATGCTTTTTCCGTTTCGAGATCGACGAGGTCGGTGCCGGCTGCAACCCAGTCCCCTTCCTTTTTAAGCCACTGTCCAATTTGGACTTCGGAAATGCTTTCGCCAACTGACGGAACGATGATCTCGGTCATGTGAAGTTAAAAATCGAATGAGGGAATTTGGAGTCGAAGACTCGAATACAGCTACATAAAAGCATATAGCAATCGTCGCTTGGTGTCACCCGCTGAAGAAGGCACCCAATCGCGGAATCTCATGTTTCTCCTTGATTCTTCGTGAATTCACAAACGGAGAACTCGATGGGGGGCTTTTGTATTGCCGAGAAAAAGGCTGGATTGTCGGGTGTTTTGAGGAGTGCACCGGCTAGTTGCGGACCATACCATTTTCGATATCCCAGATAGCTAGTCGTCAATCTTGGGTTGATCTCAACGACCACATAATCCCGCAGTTGGGTCGGATCGTTCGGAACGAGGAAATCGATGCCGATCCAGCCAGCAGCTTCAACAGGCAGCGCCTGCTGTATGTTTCTTGCCAGCTGTACCAGGATCTCGTCTGTGACGTCCTGGAGCGGCCCCCTCCCGCCAAGGTAACTGACCAATGCGCAGCCATCTTGGTTTGCGGTATCGCTTTGAATGGTTTGTTCGACAGCACCGACGACTCGCCATTCTTGGTCAGCGATGATTGCCATGCTGGCAGGACGCCCAGGTAGCCACTCCTGAACCAGCCAGTCATCCCCGGCTAAGTAAAGACTTGCGTGGATAGAAAGCCAATGCTCGAGTCGTTCCCGATCCGCGAAGATCATCATGTCGGCGCAGCCAGCCCCATCTCTTCGCTTGAGCGTCAGTGGTAAATCGCTCTTTGCTGATCCCCCCAAGCCTTTGCTGCGGTCCGTTGCCTGGAACTCAGTCAACGTTTGGGTCGGCGGATGAGCGATATCGGATTGGGACAGCAACTTCGCTGTCGTGAGTTTGTCACTGGTCGCTTGTAAGAAAGGAACGGAGGGAGCGAGTACCTTTGCTCCCGACAAGCGGAGTTGTTCGACAATGCGCGTAAGCTGGTTGTCCAGTTCTGGGGCAATAACAATGGCCAAATCGCAAGCTTTCGCTAGCTCGCTCCACTGCCTCAACCAACTTGAGTCACTCATCGTTGCGTCCAACGAATGCACATGCACTTGAGAACGAAAGTGCGACTTGGCTTGAATTGAACTCTGGTCTAGAAGGGTATGCACCTCGTAGCCACACAACGCAAGATCGTTGGCGAGCCCGGAGAGCATCGAGAGTCCTTCGCGGATCAAAGACGACATCGCGGAAGCTTCGAATTGTCCGCTGCCGCACAGGTATTCAAGAACAGCAACCTTCACTCGTCCCGTCGCAGATCCATGTTTGTTTTTGCATACTTACGAGCATACCAAAGGCGCCATGCTTGCTGGTCGTAGTTATAGCTCTCACCTTCTGCTACTCCAACCAACGCGCTCAAGATACTTTGATGTTGGTAAAGTCGCTCGATCTTCTTGGACCCGCCCGTGCTCATGCCTCCGCCGCTACCGTCATTGTTAAATGTATTTGACCCTGGAATCTTAATGTCCGTAGTTACCTTGGAATTCAAGCGATCAATTAGTATTGGGATAGCACGTTTGTCGGCAAAGCCCTGTAGGTTACTGCCTGCTCGGTCGATTTTTTGAATATAATCTTTGTCTCTGGTGCTTGCGCTGAGCAGTTCGTTCCAAAATCGCATGAAAGCATATTCACGGCTTAGCTCTGTTCGATTTAGCAACTCTAGAGCTTGTTGCTGAAGTTGAGAGTTGGGAGATTCCAAGGCGATTTCAACAAAAACCGAGTAAGTCAGGTAGTCGGGCATTTTGATGAGCAGATCCATTAAGAAAGCGGGGGATGCCGCTTGTGGCGAGTCCGACTTTGGTAGCAAGAGGTCCGATATGACCTTAATGGCTAAACGATGATTCAATTGGTACTTTTGATAAAATGCCTCCGAGTTACCAAGGAGTGAGAAGAACTCCGCGGCGGCGCTATTTAGCTTTGGAGTTTTGCTGTCTAGGTTCTTGAGGTGTTGATTGAACAACTTGGCCATCTCGGCACTTGCAAGTTTCTCGGCAGTCTTGTTCTTGAGGATGGCTTGAGATTGAGGCGTGTCCCAAGTGTTTGCTTGAGACAAAACCAAGCCTTTTCTTTTTTCCAGGACGTCCTTTCGTTCCCATTCACCGGTCTGTTTGTTGGGAGCATGCCCACCCAAAGCGGCCCAATTAGCATCTGTGGGTTCGAGTTCCACGACGCGTTCTCGATGCGCAATGGTCAACGGGCGACTTGGAGTATTTAGTTCTAATGCTAGCGCGCGATGAAGTTCAGGCGTGTCCTCTTTGCCGGCCATCTTCTTGTAAATGGCCTCGACCTCTGGACTCACCGTAACAGGTTGCTTTAGCTTTCCACTTGGTATTTCGATTTCCACGCCGTCATTGGTTCGGATTTTAAAGACGGGGCTCTTTGGATCGTTGAGAAGCGTCCCCGTAATGGTACCTCCACCACGAATTTCAAAAATGTCAGCTCGCAAGAAAGGGGATTGCGATAGGAAACAGACGGCAGGAAAGAGCACCCCAAAGCGAACCCAATTCAAATTCATGATCGGTTTTTCCTATTTACATTGGTGGACGGGCCAAGACAGAAGAACGATCTCGGCTGCCTTTTAGTCTACCGCGTACGGAATTCGAATGCGAACTACTTCTTGATTTTCATGGCCGCTTGGACGATTGGTAGGAATAGTTCCGATTTTAAGGACGCTCCCCCAACTAACGCACCATCGATGTTCGGTTGGCTCAATAGTTCGTTTGCGTTGTCGGCTTTGACGCTGCCACCGTATTGAATGACGACGGAATTTGCCACGGAAGCATCGAACAGTCCTTTAAGCAGCTCTCGAATGTCTGCGTGTACCTCTTCGGCCTGGGCGGGAGTTGCGGTCTTGCCAGTGCCGATGGCCCAAACAGGCTCGTAGGCAAGAACCGTTTTGGCCATTTGGTCGCTCGTTAGCCCCGCAAGAGAATGGGTGCATTGGCCGCGAACCACGGTTTGAGTCGAGCCGGCTTCGCGTTGTGCCAAGGTTTCTCCGATGCAGACGATTGGGGTGAGTCCTGCTTTGAGAACGGCTTGCAGTTTGGTGTTCACGTCGGCATCGGTTTCCCCGAAGATCGCGCGACGTTCGCTGTGACCAAGAATAACGTATTTGCAGCCCAAATCCTTGAGCATTCCACAGCTAATCTCTCCTGTGTAAGCCCCCTCGGCCGCGTGGTAAACGTTTTGGGCTCCCAAATGGATCACGCTGCCGCGAAGGGCGGCACCGACATCATGCAAATAAACGCTAGGTGGGCAGACAGCCACGTCGACGGTGCCGCTGGTATGCAAATGATCCATCAGCTGGTGAACGAGGGCGACCGACGAATCCCGCAATAGATTCATCTTCCAATTGCCAGCAATAAAGAACTTTCGCACGGCTTATGACTTTCTGGGAACGAGTAGGGAGTTGGTTGTGAACAAAAGGATGTTCGAAATGTGGGAATTGTCAACGGGCGGGCAAGTTTGACCTGGATTTGTCCTGAATCCATTTGCTACTGTCCTTTTGAACCCGCTCAACCCCGTAAACGAGACCATTTGACGATGCGAAAAATTGCTGTTCTCAATCAAAAAGGTGGCGTCGGCAAGACAACCACGGCTGTAAACTTGGCAGCTGGTCTGGCGCAATGTGGCCAAAAAGTCTGCGTTTTGGACTTGGATCCTCAAGCACACGCGTCTTTGCACCTGGGGTTAACCCTTGGTGAAAACGAAATCAGCATCTACGACCTACTTTGCGGCGACGCTCTGCTCGAGCATGTTCGCCGTTGGGTGCTACCGAATCTAGCCATTGTGCCTGCCAGCCTCGATTTGGCGGCTGCCGAGATGGAATTGGCCGGTGAAGTCGGTCGAGAAGTGATCTTGAAAGACAAAATCGAAATGGACAATTCCGATTTCGATTTCATGATCCTCGATTGCCCACCCTCCTTGGGTGTCTTGACCCTCAATGCACTGACTGCGGTCGACGAAGTCTTCTTGCCACTGCAACCTCACTTCTTGGCCCTGCACGGTTTGAGCAAGTTGCTGAAAACCATTGAGCTGGTGGCCAAGCGACTGAACACAAATCTCAAGCTCGAAGGGATCGTGCTTTGCATGTACGAATCCGGAACGCGATTGGCCGCGGAAGTGAGCCGCGACGTCGAAGAGTTTTTGCAAGTGAGCACGAAACAAAGTCCGGTCTGGGCACAAGCAAAATTCTTTCAGACAAAAATTCGACGCAACATTCGATTGGCCGAAGCCCCAAGTTTCGGGCAGTCCATCTTTGCTTATGCGCCCAATAGCCATGGCTCCGAAGACTATATGTCGCTCGCGTACGAAGTGCTCGCACGTGAAGCCAAGACCGCTTCCAAATTTGAAGCTCAAACTGTTGCATCGTAAACTCCGCTAAGGCAATTCCATGATGTCGAACGAGCAGAACCCTAATCTTCAACGCGCCGCTTGCATTGACTGGTCACTGGTTGGCAGGCCACTTCAGAGCTTCGCAATCGCTTCGTTGTTGGCAGCCTCGTTTGGCTTCGTTGGATGCCAGCAGTTGGGTTTTCGTACTCGCGACGAAGACTTCAATCGAATGCTGGCCGACCAAGACGATTGGGCCTTGCCGAATCCACCCCAAAGCCGAGTGCCTCGACCGACGGCCAAGGATTTTGTAGGTCCGAGTCGCAGAGACGGCGTCACTATGTTTAGCAATAACGCCAGTGGCATCCTTAGGAAAAAATCCGCCGTGGTCGACTACGGCCCGGCCCGGGCAAACCTGACAGACGAAGACGTTTCTGGACCCGTTGTGAATACGAATGACCAGGATATCGATATCGATGGTGCGCTCGCGTCTCTGCCTCCTGCATACCGAGATGTACTGAAGAAACAACTAGATGCTGTTCAACGACAAGCAAGCGGGAAGTCCGAAACCGAGCTTGCAAATACGAAAGCGAAGACTGGTGAAAAGCGATCGCTTTCGGACGACGGGGGCATCAGCCACAGTCGGATGACGAACGGAGAGCTTTTGGCGGCTAGTCATTCGGACAATGTGCAATCGCAAAATGCTTCTACGGACAAGAGCACGAACAAAGTTTCGATTCGCATGACCGACACAGGTGCGGATCGCGACTCTGCCTCTGCGTTGAATGCCACCGCGTTGAATTTGCCGGTGCCCAAGATCAACGAGACTGTGGTTTCCAATGCTGTCGCAACCAATCCTATGGTCGTACATCCATTGGACACGCCGGTGACAACCGTAGCCTTGGCGTCAGCAAATTCACCAATTCCAACGAATTTGCCGTCCGCTTCGATACCGAACTCTCTGCCACCGTCAATGGCTCCATCGACGCCATCGCAAAGTCTCTCGACGCCAAACGCATCGCCGACCTCGTGGAGACAAACGCTCAATCTAGCCATCGAACAGCTAGAAAAACAAATTAAAGAAGTTCCTGCTAGCGATGAAAATCTGAGACTGAGCCAAGAAGTTACGTTGAGAATGTTGTATGTCAGCCAACGCCGGCTTGAGGATGCGACTCGGAAAATTGATTCGTTATCGAATGAGGAGAACGAGTACTTTCAACATCAGATGCAGGCGCTTTACGAAGCCAGCAATCCAGATGCGATGCCGGTCCGATCGAGGCACTGGTCGCTCGTGATGGACAGTCAACGCAAAGCGACAAATCAACTCGCGGCGGTCAGCAATCTCGAGGTAAAGTCGGTTGCGTTTTGCACCGAGGTGGAACGTTACGGCTTAATCACCAAGTTCCCACGGTATCAGTTCCAGGCAGACCAGGAGTTGCTCCTGTACTGTGAAATCGAAAACGTTGCAGCCAGCAAAGTCAGCAAAGAAGGCTATGAATCACAGCTCCAAGGAAGCTATGAGATTATCGACTCCCAAGGTCGCAAGGTAGCTGACCAATTGCTGCCAATGGAGCCCGAAATTTGTCAGAATCATCGGCGCGACTACTTCATCGTCTACAAGATCTACATGCCCCAGCAAATTGCCCCAGGGAACTATCAACTTCGCTTGACGGTGGAAGACATGAAGGCCCACAAATTTGGCCAGAGCCATCTCGATTTCCAGGTGAAAAAATAGCCTTTGCCGGGCTTGTGACACGTTTCGGAGAAATCGCCTAAGTTTTTGGGAAATTTTTTGTCAGGGCGAAACGAAACGGGTTGAAACGTGTTAAAAGATGGATTCACCCACGTAATGGGTTTGGAATTCCACTCTTCACGTTTATCTCACCCGAGGTTAACCCAAAATGCGAATCAGTCGTCTGTTCTCGAGATTTCTACTTATCGGCTGCATCGTTGGTGCTGCGGCTCCCTTTTCACTTGGGCAAGGTGGCGGAGAGCGACCGGCGCGAGGCGGAGGTGGCCCCGGCGGACCTGGTGGTGGAGGTGGCCCGGGCGGAGGTGGAATGCGGGGCATGATGGGCGGCGGCATGATGGGTGGCGGCGGCATGGCTTCCCTGCTCGGAATCAAAGAAGTTCGTGAAGAACTGAAGATGGACGAAGATCAGACCAAAGAGCTCGAAGCGTATCAAAAAGAAGTAATGGACGAAATGCGCGCAGCCTTCGGCGGCGGTCGCGGTGGTCCTGGCGGACCTGGCGGACCTGGTGGCGGTGGAGCAGGAGGTGCAGGCGGACCCGGCGGTGGCGGAGCGGGGGGACCTGGCGGCAGAGCAGGTGGGGCTGGAGGACCAGGCGGCGGAGCTGGTGGACCTGGCGGTGCAGGTGGAGGTGGTGCAGGTGGAGGTGGTGCCGGTGGACCTGGCGGTGCAGGCGGTGGCGGCCGCGGCGGACGTGGTGGAGCTGGCGGTGGCGGCTTTAACATGAGCGCCGAAGATCGTGCGAAGATGCAAGAAAACATGGATGCCGCACAAGCCAAGTCGGAAGCCAAGATTGCTGATATTTTGGATCCAAAACAAATGGATCGCCTAGTCGGGCTATATTTGCAAAGGGATGGCGTTCGCACTTTCCGAAGCAAGACCGTTTCAACTCGACTTGAAATCACCGAAGACCAAAAGACAAAGCTAACTGCTCAAGCGACCGCTGTCCGTGAAGAAATGACCGCTGCAATGAGCTCCGGTGGAGACTTCCGAGAAGTGATGGAAAAGGTCGGCAAGGAAAGCGAAGAAAAAGCCATGGGACTTTTGACCTCAGCTCAGAAGACCAAGATGGAAGAAATGAAGGGACCGAAGTTCGAATTCCCTGCACCGCCAGCCCGAGGTGGCGGACGCGGTCAGTAGGACCCTGTACGAACCATTTGATTTTTTGCAAAGAGGCTGGGAGAATCTCCCAGCCTCTTTTTGTTTTCATGCCGCAGCGAATCTCGGCTCCACTACTTTGGAACTGCTACCCTATGAATTGGCCCAAATCGATACTCGCAACGTTGGCGATTCAGTCCCTCTTGTTTGCTCCCCAAGCGTTCTGCGATGAGCCAGCGGTCGAAATCTCCGACAAAGCCCGAAAAATCCATGCCAGTGGGTACGTTTGGGATGGCCACAATGACTTGCCCTGGGCAGCTCGAGAACGAAACGATTTGCGATTCGAAAAGATTGACCTTTGGAATGAACCGAAATTGCATACCGATATCCCACGTCTACGAACCGGAAACGTAGGAGCGCAATTCTGGTCGGTCTTCGTTCCTGCAAAAACACGGCAAGCCGGTACCGCATTCCAAACGACGATGGAACAGATCGATTGTGTGTACGCGCTGGTCAAAAAGTACCCAGACGTCTTTGAAATTGCACTGACGGCAAGCGACGTAGAACGGATTCAAAAGTCCGGAAAAATCGCTTCTTTGATGGGAGTCGAGGGCGGGCACTCCATCGAAAACTCGCTGGGTAAACTAAAGGAGTTGTTTTCAAGAGGTGCTCGCTACATGACGCTTACGCATGGCGATACCCTCGACTGGGCAGATGCCGCAACAGACCAATCTCAAAGCGACGGTCTTTCCCCATTTGGCGAAGAGGTGGTTCGCGAAATGAACAAGATGGGAATGCTCGTCGATCTCTCCCACGTCTCACCGGCAACCATGTCGGACGCGTTGGACATCACAACCGCTCCAGTCATTTTTTCACACTCCTCCGCCTTAGCGATCGCGGATCATCCAAGAAACGTACCGGACGACATTTTGCTTCGTGTCAAAGAGAACGGCGGCCTTGTGATGATCAACTTCTTTTCTGGATTCGTAGTGCCAGAGTCGGCCAAAAACCTAAAGGACATGTTCGGCGCACGACGAGCCATCGAAAAAGAATTTGGTAGCGATACCGATGCGAGCAAAAACGCAATGCAAAAATGGAAAGCATTGCACCCCACGATCCCTGGCAATATCGCAATCGTGGTGGAACACATTGACCATGTCGCCAAGACAGCAGGTGTCGACCACGTCGGCCTCGGTGGCGACTTTGACGGAGTCGACATGCTACCAAAGGGACTTGAGGATGTCTCCAAGTACCCCGCGATTACCGAACTACTACTCCGAAAGGGATACTCGGAAGCCAATATCCACAAGATCATGTCAGGCAACATGATGCGAGTCCTCAATGCCTGCAAAGCAGCGAAAGAGCGGTGAGTGATAAGGTGTAAGCAGTAAGGCTTAAGGCGAACTCGTTCCCAGGCTCCGCCTGGGAATGCAAGGCATCGGAGGCTCCTGCCTCCTGAGTTCACAATAACACCTCAGACGCGAGGCAGAGCCTCGAACGCATTGCGTCCCCAGGCGGAGCCAGGGGACGAGTTAACTGACAACTGTTAACTGACAACTGTAAACTTACAACTGTAAACTTACAACTCACTCCTCCCCCGGCGGCATCAGTTTTCTTCTCGCGTCGTAGGCATACCAGTCTTCGACTCGCTTGCGAGCCCATGGCGTCTTGCGCAAAAAAACCAGACTTGACTTCACGCTCGGGTCATTCTGAAAGCAGCGAATGGGAATCTGCCTACCCAACTCTTCCCAACCATGGCGATCAACCAACCTCGTGATCATCATTTCCAACGTCACACCATGCAAAGGATCGCGTGACGGCTTCTTAACGCTTGATGATTCTTCCGGCTGTGAGGTAGGCTCGTCGCTCATTGTTAGTGAACTCGCTGGCCAGGAACTGCACCCGAGTCGATACCGAGCAAGAAGACTTCAGTGCCGCCAGGTCCGGCTGCGGTGACCATCCCTTCGCTCAATCCAAACTTCATTTGTCTCGGTTGCAAATTGGCCACAATCACAACCAGTCGGCCTTGAAGCTGTTCCAAAGTATAGGCCGCTTTGATTCCAGCAAACACGGTTCGCGTGTTATCACCGCCGAGCGAAACGGTTAGCTTCACCAGCTTTTTCGCTTCAGGCACTTCTTCGGCCTTGAGGATGCGGGCCACTCGCAAATCGACTTTCGTAAAGTCATCGATCGTGCAGGTTGGAGCGAGTGGCTCTTGCAACAAGGCATCGCCGGAATCCGCCACTGCAGCAGGAGCTGCTTCGGTTGGGGCTGCAGGTTCGGCGACAGGTGCGGCTTCTTTGCTTTCATCGATCATGGCTTGGATTTTCTCCGGTGCTATGCGTTGTAATAGGTGTTCGAATTTGGAAATACTAGTACCGACAAGGGGCGTCTGGCTGTCATCCCAGTGATTGAGTTCGGCTTGCAAAAGTTTGCCACATTGTTGAGCCAGACGTGGCAATACGGGCGAGAGATAGACACATAGTTGTCGGAATAGATTCAGGACAATCGTGCAGACCTCTTGCAAACGCACTTGTTGCGTCGCATCTTTTTTGAGTGTCCACGGGGCGGAGTTTTCGACAAACGCGTTCGCTTGGTCGGCCAACTCCATGATCAACCTCATGGCCCTCGAGTAGTCCAGTTGCTCGTACGCTTGAGCGATTCGCTCGCCGGTAGCGGCTCCAGCGGCAAACAGTCCACCGTCGTGCGGATACTCGATGGACAGTCCCAACGGTTCCGCAAAGCGCGCTGTACGACTTGCCAAATTGATGACTTTGCCGACCAGATCCGAATCGATCTTATTGACGAACTCCGTCAGATTCATATCGATATCGTCGAGCTTCGGTCCTAGTTTGGATGCGTAATAGTATCGAAGGTAAGCCGGATCCAGATGCTTGAGATACGTGCTGGCCTGAAATTGAGTGCCACCCCGTTTGGACATCTTCTCCCCGTTGACAGTCAGGAATCCGTGGATGTGCACAAACTTGGGCAGAGAATACCCAGCAGCCTTAAGCACTCCAGGCCAAAACAAGGTGTGGAAGTAGGTTATGTCTTTGCCGATGAAGTGATGGATTTCGGTTTTGTCATTTCTCCACCAGTCGGCCAACGATTCGTCATTTTTCTTGCACCATTGCCAAGTCGATGCGATGTACCCGATGGGGGCGTCGAACCAGACGTACCAAAAGTTGTTTTGGCTATCGGGGATCTCAAAACCAAAGTACGGTGCGGGCCGCGAAACGTCCCAGTCGCGGAGCGAGTTGCCAAGAAAATGCCCCTTGAGGTAGTTGGCTACTTCAGATTGAAGATGTTCGCCAGACTGAGTCCACTCCTCGAGAAACGCGTGTTGCTTTTCCAATTGTACAAACAGGTGGCTAGCGGATTTCGTGACCGGAGTTGCTCCGCTCAATGTACTGACCGGGTTGATTAGATCGGTTGGCGAATACGTCGCCGAGCACTTACTGCAGTTGTCTCCATACTGATCGTCCGCGGTGCATTTCGGACAAGTTCCCTTCACAAAACGGTCTGCTAGAAAGGTCCCAGCTACCGGGTCAAACAGCTGCTCGACATCGCGTTCAGCGATCAGGTCGGCGGCGCGAAGCGATTGCCAGATGTCCTTGCAAAGTTCGTAGTTTTCGGTGGAGTTGGTACTGCCGTAGTGATCGAATGCGATCCCGAAGCCAGCGAAGTCTCGCTCGTGGGCCGCTTGCATGTCGGCGATCAGTTCGGACTCGGATCGTCCCTCCTGGCGAGCGCGAATCATGATCGCGGTCCCGTGAGTGTCGTCTGCGCAAACGAACAAACACTTATTGCCACGCAGCTTTTGGAAGCGGACCCAAATGTCGGTTTGGATGTACTCGACCAAATGCCCCAAATGGATATGTCCATTGGCATAAGGAAGGGCCGCGGTCACCAAGAGTTTTCTATCGGTCATTGATTTGCGTGTTGTTTCAAGGAGTTGAACAAGTGATTTTGGATTCGACGTGGACAATGGCAGTGAATCACTTGCGAGACGGAAAGAAAGGCTATGTCGACCAATCCAAGATGACTTTGCCAGACTGACCGGTTTGCATTGCCTCGAATCCCTTTTCAAATTCGGAATAATGAAAGCGATGCGTGATCACCGGTGAGATGTCGAGCCCGCTATCGAGCAATACAGACATCTTGTACCACGTTTCGTACATCTCGCGACCATAGATTCCTCGAATCGTCAGCATGTTAAAGACAACGAGATTCCAATCGATGGCGATCTGTTCCGAGGGGATACCGAGCATGGCAATTTTTCCACCATGACACATATTGGCCAACATGGTTCGCAAGGCCGATGGGGCACCGGACATTTCCAGCCCAACATCAAACCCTTCTCGCATCCCTAGCTCTTCTTGAACCTCAGCCATGGTTCTCGTTCGCGCGTCGACAGCCAATGTTGCCCCCATGCGTTTGGCTAGCTCAAGACGAAATGGGTTGACGTCTGAGACAACCACGTGGCGAGCTCCCGCATGGCGAACTACGGCGGTTGCCATCAAGCCGATAGGACCTGCGCCCGTGATCAGTACGTCTTCGCCGAGACAATCAAAACTAAGGGCCGTATGCACGGCATTGCCAAGCGGATCGAAAATCGAAGCGATGTCGCGATCAATAGTAGGATTGTGGTGCCAAACATTGGTCATGGGAAGCGAAATGTACTCTGCGAACGCACCGGTTCGATTGACCCCGACCCCCTGAGTATCCTTGCAAAGATGACGGCGACCGGCAAGGCAATTGCGGCAGCGGCCACAAACCACGTGCCCCTCTCCGGAAACGATCTCGCCCGGAAAGAAGTCGGTCACATTGGACCCGACTTCGACAATTTCTCCCACAAATTCGTGCCCGACGACCATCGGGACAGGAATCGTCTTCTGGGCCCAGGCGTCCCAATTGTAAATATGCAGATCTGTCCCACAGATACCGGTTTTCTCAACTCGGATCAGGCAATCATTTATGCCAATTTTGGGGAATGGAACGTCTTGGAGTTCGAGTCCAATATCTCGTTTGGATTTTACTAAGGCTTTCAATTTTGCTCATCGCTTTATTGTGTCGAGGCGTGAGCTTTAAGCCTAACCGCAAGAAACCTTATGAAATAGTCCAATTGAGAGCACTGGCATCATCTGACGCTAGCCATCTCTTAGAACGTCAAATTCCAATTCCCTAGGGTTTTTCGTACTCGTACTCCGCCCGAAGGGTTTAGACAATCGAGTACGAGTACGAGTACCATTTCATAGAGTACGAGTACGACGGAAGTCAAAAAGTTAAGGTTTTCTCGCACTTCGTAACCGGGCAGCTTGCGCTGCTCCTCTAAAGTGAGTGCCATTTGGCTAACGCCCGACGGCTAACTCTGTCTCGCCTTTATCCGTCGGACGTGCACCCAAGCCTGGACTAGTTCCGAAAGTGTCTTGGCCTGTAGCTTTGCCATTGCTCTCGCTCGTCGAGACTCGATTGTGCGGACGGCAACTCCCAATGTCACAGCCATTTTTTTGTTCATGTTTCCGTCGACAACCATATCGATCACTTGGAATTCGACTGGGGTCAGCGATTCCACCCTTTCCAGGAGTTCTTTTTCTGCGACGGAATCAAGTTCTTGGCTACCATTTGCTTTGTCGTGCAGCCGGCGAATGATCCCTGAAAGTCCGATCGGTACACCGTCCCGAATGATGTGGACACGCCAGTACTTGAGCTTCAACCGATTGCCGTCGCGATCGTAAATCTCGCAGATTCGGCCAGTTGAGCTGTTTCCTTCCATCGAATTCCATTCGCAAGTGCGTATGGGATCATTACAGGGGTTGTCGGTCAACGCATCGATAAAGGTGCGGTTTTGCCATTGATTTAGGCTGTGATTCAAAACAGCTTCTGCGGAATTGCTGAGAAAGACGAACCGCCCATCCATATCGATGCTATAGAAGGCTAACTCGTCCTGAATAGCATCCACGAGGATCGGCAGGAATTGGTTAGGCTGATCAAGGACCACGTTTCAAAACTCCCGTTTAGAAATACAAGAACGAAGGAAAATAATGCCATCTCCATATGTGGAAGATTCGGAATACCGAAGTACGCGTTGATTCCAGTCCCGCACCGCAATTAAGAAACGCGTAATTTTCACAAATTGATCCGAGCAACAATTCCCCATCTATTTCCGCTCACCCTTGTACTTTTTCGGGAAAAACATTAGGTTCCTCGTTTTCGACAGGAAGTCTTGTTACCAGGCTGAGCTACCTCAGGCCAAGCACTCCATGAGCCAGTTTCTCATCCAATACGTTCGACTTGAGCCTCAAAACTGGGTGTTTTTGTCGACGTTATTGGTCATTGGCCTTTTCCTGATGTTTCATAGATTTTGGTCGCTCCGAAATCTTGATATTCTCCTTGTTTTGGCTTTTACGCCTGGAATGATGCTGGTTTACGAAGGAAGGCAAAAGGCCTTCCGAATCCCAAAACCAGAGGTTGTTGTTGCCGAAGAACACGGGGGCAGTGAGATTCAAGGTGCTACCGCGGCTCAAGGCGGCACTCTAGGCGGCTCAGAGACTGAGCGCATTGCGTCAATTCAACCTTTGGAAGGCCAGGAGGCGGATTCCTCATGGCCTCCCGATAAATTGCGTTACTGGGGCTTTTTGTGGCTGATCACATGCGCTTTTTTGACCGTAACTCGCATGCTTTTGGACACTACGATTGTGCGTCGACCGCTCCTGGATCCCAATCTAACGAGTGGGGGCATGCTTTTCATCGGTACGTCGCTTCTACTCTATTTGATGGTTAATGTCGCAACTAGCAGCCCCGTGGAACAACGAAGAAGCAGCCCGGAGATTGGGCCTGGATATGTGTTGCTCAGTGCGCTTCCCCAGATTGCGACCACGCCTCAGCCAACCACGAACTCATTGGACAAACCATTGGACAATGTGGAAATTCCACGAAGTGGGGTGAGGCTAAGTTTGGCGAGAGTTCTTGCTATTGGCGCCAATTTGACACTGGTTTTTTGCATTCTCGCAATAGGGTATTGGCACTTTGGGAATTTTAAGACGGGAGTTGGAGCCGTCACGTTTTACCTGCTCCTACCGTATACGGCTCATATGACAGGGCGAGTCGACCATGTTGTCCCGAGCGCGCTTCTGCTCTTGGCCATATTGATGTACCGTCAACCATTCGTTGCTGGCCTGTTTTTGGGCTGTGCTGCGGGCGTGGTCTATTACCCATTTTCACTCCTGCCCCTTTGGTGCAGTTTTTACTGGCAGCGAGGGATAAGGCGATTTGCTGGCGGATTTGCTGTTGCAATTTTTGTACTAGTCATCGCAATGATCATCCTACACCCCAACAATTTGTTCCAAGACTTGGGGTATATGTTCGGTCTGAAGCAAGTTGCCATGACGGGTATGGATGGAATTTGGGGTTTGGGCTGGTACCCAATCATGCGAATTCCAATCATCGTGGTCTTCGTGCTTTTGAGCCTATCCTTCGTTGTGTGGCCCGCTCAAAAGAATCTTGCCACTTTGTTGAGTTGCTCGTCCGCAATCATGGCAGCCACTCAGTTTTGGCACGGATTTGGTGGCGGCCTTTATATGGCTTGGTTTATTCCGCTGGCCCTACTCACGATTTTTCGCCCCAATTTGGACTACTGCATCGCCCTGGAAGTCGTCCGCCCGACCAGAAAAAAAGCAGGCCGAAAAGCCACTCCGTCCCCAGTCGCGGAATCAGAGGCTTCGCCGTCAACGAATTGAATCGTCCTACTTCTGGTTCACCAAACGCGAGTTTTTCGAAACGTAGAATTTCGGATCATCGATGATCCAATCGGTCGACCAATCTCGGCCGTTGTCGCCGTTCACGACATTGTAGAAGAACGACCGAACTTCCTCGCATCGATAGCCATAGGGCATTGCCGTTGCCAGGTAGTCGTCCCTAGTTAATTCCTCGATGCCTGGCTTTGCAAAATAATGCGTTAGACCGTCTGGTGTGAAAGAAATTCCCAGCGTCCACCAACCCATCGTTTTGATTTCCGGACCCATGAAGTCGCCGCCTCGTTTGTCGGCTCGGATTCGAAAGTGTGCATACGAAACCGGTTTGCCGTTTTCGTTTCGAGAAGCCCTAAGGATGAACAATCCAGGCCAGTAAACTTCGTCCTTTTCCTGCTTGGATGCGAAAAGGAATTTGGATTTCGTTTCTTGGATGGTTGTCTCAACTGCCGCTCGGAATGCAAAGTGAGGGCCATTTCGCTTCTCCCATTGATCCATGGGCGGCAGAAAGACGCGGGTAGTCATGTTGGGTGACTGATCCACTTTGACGGTACCACCCAGCCGATATTGAACATTGCAAATAAAATCGTCCTGATGCATGGTGAAGCTTGGTGACTTGGGAATTCCCGTTTGCAGCGATTTGAGCAGCAACGATCCCTCGCTACCATACAACCCGCCAGGCGGGGTCGGTACTCGCTTCACCACGTCCGGATGCCCCCGTTTCGCACCTTCGTACCAGCGGCCGTTGGTTGACTTTCCCATCGGCATTCGCTGTTTTTCGTCGATATCTTCGGAGCTTTTCGGGTTATTGGGAATAAAATCCCATCCTTCGTCTTCAAAATCGTCACCAACTTGAGTCAACTGAACTCCTGTCCCGGGAATGACGATGTCGGTTGCATTCTGACACAATGCGGAACCGGCAAAGAGGCCAAGACCAAAACTGACGGACAGAGTAGTGTGAAGAAGATTCATCGAAGAACGGGTCCCTGCTAGACGATAGTTTCGCCGAAACATGGCGACATTTGCGTATCGGCAGGAAAAACCGTTAGAATCGTAGTTTTCGCATAGGCCTACCAAACTGACCCTAAATTACCTAGCTTACTACTTATTAAGCGGTCGTTCCTCCGCTCCAGCCCATTTGAAAACCTGCAGGCAAAGTCCTTGAACTCAATCGACGACGAAAAAGAATCAACTGCTGCGGCAGAGATTTCCAAGACGAACCCAGGTTCTCAAATCGTGAGCCGACTCGGTGAATCCGCGAAGATCACCGCCATCGTTGCAATTATGTGCGTTGCCTTCTGGTTGGTGAAATGGAAACTTAAAGAAGCCGATATCACCTTGGCGAAGGTTCAAGATGGAATATCGAACGTTCCGTACTGGCAAATTGGCTTAGCGCTTGGCCTGACCGCTCTGAATTATCTAATTTTGACCGGTTACGACTTTATCGCCGTTCGGCACTTGAAGAAGAGTTTACCTATTTCCAAGGTCATGACGGGAGCGATCGTCGGGTATTCCTACGGAAATGTCTTGGGGTGGTTACTCGGTGGCAACGCGGTTCGCTATCGTCTGTACTCATCTTGGGGATTCACACTTCAGGAAATCGTAGCTTTCGTGGCGATTCTTGCTACCACGTTTTGGTTAGGGCTGTTTTTGTTAGCTGGCGTAGCATTTATTTGGTTGCCAGTCAAACTCACGGAAGATGTTCAAGAGAAGCTCATGTTGGATCACCATGTGTGGGGATATCTTTTTTTAGCATCCATATCCGCTTATCTATTGGCATGCACGTTTTACCGAAAGCCGATTCGAATTCGCGATTTTGAAGTAACTCTGCCCCCTGTTCGCTTGTCTGCAATGCAACTCATCGTTTCTGCGGGCGACTTCCTTCTAGCTTCTCTCGTTTTGTACTGGCTTATTCCCCACCAGGCCAATCCGGACATCAATTTCTCAACCGTTTTGGTGGCCTATTTAACAGGCCAAATCATCACCGTCTTAACGCATGCTCCAGGTGGATATGGAATTTTAGAGATTACTCTTTTCTCCTTTTTCCCAATAGAATCCAGGGGGGCAATTGTAGCAGCAGTCGTTCTATTCCGAGTCATTTACTACTTCTTGCCATTCATTCCGGCGACGCTCCTAGTTCTTTATAATGAATATCGAATTCGGTACCGGCCGATCGAAATGAACAAGCGAACGTAAATTGCCAACACTACTAACACAGGAATCTGTTACTCACTCGTGGCAGCAAGCCATGAAACGAGCCATCCGCAACTCCGGAGATCTGCTCGCCGCCCTCGAGCTTCATCCAGACTCTTTCCAAACATCCGCCGACGGTGAAACTCAGTTTCCAGTCTTTGTGCCGCTCGAATTCTTGAGCCGGATGCAACTGGGTGAGCCAACCGATCCACTTCTGCTTCAAGTACTACCTCGGGCACAGGAATCGGAGATCGATCCAGACTTCGGGCTGGACCCGGTCGGCGATTCCGCGGTTGAAAGAGCACCTGGGTTACTCCACAAGTACAACGGCCGAGTTCTTCTGATTGTCTCGGGCGTTTGCGGTGTCCACTGTCGGTACTGCTTTCGACGTCACTATCCATACAGTTCGGCTCCCAAGAGCATTGAACGTTGGCTGCCGGCACTCGATACCATTCAAAGCGACCCAAGCATCCATGAAGTGATTTTGTCCGGCGGCGATCCCTTAACCGTCGTCGATGAGCATCTCTCAGAGCTAGCCGATCGCTTGTCTGCTATCCCACATGTCAAGCGATTGAGAATTCATACGCGACTACCTGTTGTTATCCCACAACGAGTCGACGAAAAACTCTGTGGTTGGCTCAGCGAATCGCGACTTTCCAAGTGGATTGTGCTGCATATCAACCACGCGCAAGAGATCGACTCGCATGTGGTCCATGCCATCAAGAAACTGCAACAAACCGGCGCAACGGTTTTGAATCAAGCCGTTCTATTGCGAGACATCAACGACTCAGCAGAACAGCTTGGGGCGCTTTGCGAACGTCTCGTTGACTGCGGCGTATTGCCTTATTACCTTCATCAGCTCGACCGTGTCTCTGGCGCAACGCACTTTGAAGCAGACCGTGCAAAAGGTCTGGCGATCCTAGAGCAATTGTCGAAAAGACTCCCTGGCTACGCCGTGCCTAAATACGTCCAAGAGATCGCCGGGAAGCCATCCAAGTCACCGATCGCACCGATCACTTTCGAATAGTTTTATCGATGTAAGGCAATAGCATTGCTGTCAGCTACAGTGCAGTCAGCGACAGTGTTTTCCAAGAAAGACTGACTTATGGACCATCTAAATCGCCCCCGCGGTCATAGGAGGCCGTCTCACTTTCTTTTTGGAATTGCTTGCAATTTCAACGGGAGGGCGAGGTTCCTGCCGTGCTTGATGCGTAAATGGCTCGGCAGGAGCCTCGCCCTCCCAATTCCCCCCAAGCGTTTTGTTGGGTTCAAAGTAAGGCAGCCTCATAGTGCGGTGTCGGTACTAGCGTTGTTCTTTTTCTCTTGGCTCGCTATGGCCGGTTGCAAAAAAGCGTCGGACTTGCCGGAAGGCGACAACGTTGCCAATCGTTCGACTGCAATTCCGGCCGATTCGATTTTGGACCATGTATTGGTTATCGAAAACACCAACAGTCCGACATCCATGCAGATCGCAAAATACTACATGGAAAAGCGCGGTGTTAAGAAAGTATTGCAAATCAACTGCCCGGACTCGGCCCTCGATGCGGGCAAAGAGACGCTGGATTTCGCCCTGTTTCAAGAAGCTGTTGAAAAGCCACTTCGCGAATTTCTTGCTAATGACAAAAAGATTGACTATATCGTCCTCAACAAAGGAATCCCAATTCGCCTGTCTGGGGCTCCGTTAGGTTTCGGCAACAACATGCCCTCGCTTGATTCGTACCTCGCAGCCCTAGACTATTTTGAAAAAAGCGATTCGCTCAAGATCGTCATTGACGAAGGTGGTTTTTTGGGCAAAGCCTTTGTGAATCGATATTGGAATGCAACCGAACGTTTTTCACACATCAAGCATGGTGGTTATCTCGTAACCCGATTGGATGGCTATACCGTCGAATCCGCGCTGGCACTCGTGGATAGCTCTATTGCTGGAGAAAAATCCAAGCCGACTGGAACCATTCTTTTGGATGCGATGCCACTCACCGAACCAGTCGATGCCTCGACCGTTCCGCTATCGCCGATCAAGGACGGGAAAACCGATATGGAAATGATTAGCGGAATGGGTATGCCAGCATGGAGTTTGGATTTGTTTGCAGCTTCCGAGCGGTTATCCAAAGCAGGGTTGCCGATCGAGTTCGATCGAACCGAAGCTTTCTTGGGTAGTAAGCAAAATCTAATGGGTTACGCCTCGTGGGGAAGCAACGATGCAAAGTTTGTTGCCGAAAATTACGCATCGCTTCGGTTCGCACCTGGTGCCATTGCCGAGACAGCGGTCTCAACCAGCGGCCGAACCTTTCTGCCAACGACAGGTGGCCAGTCCTTAATCGCGGACTTGATCGAAGCTCGCGTTACGGGCGTTAAAGGATATTGCAACGAGCCCTTCCTACCAGCCATCGCATCGCCCACCATTTTGTTCGATCGCTACACGCAAGGCTGGAACTTAGCCGAAAGCTTTTACGCAGCCTCTCGCTTCATTGGCTGGGAAGACATCGTCATCGGCGATCCGCTTTCCGCCCCCTATGCTAAACGATAAGACATCGTGTTGGTCACCACTGGTCCTGTCCTCATGCAGAAGAATCCCACAGGTTTACCCTGTGGAAGTTTAGGTTTTTGCTACTTAGCCGTCTCTTCGCGATTGTCGCTTGGCCACCGGATTTGCCTTCGGCAAATCCGGCGGTCCAGCGACCGAGGGAGGCGTTCGGGGGTGTAGCGGAAAACCTAACGAACCGCAGGACAAGCCTGCGGGATTTAAGGCATCGACATAGACAAAATGGTTACGTTCGCAGCCTGCGTACGAGCCTCTGTTTGTTAGTTGCATGAGGCATCACTCTGCTCGTTCTGATTGCTTCACAGCGTCTGCTACCTTGTGCATGAGCTCATCAAGGCCTTGCTCCAATTTTGACAAGTCTTTGCTGTCGCGTGTGTTGAGCAACGCCACCATATTCGAGCCATCTCTTCGACGAATCATGATGGCCAGCGTACCCGGTAGGGAACCTGTGTGCCAGTAATTTGCCTTGCCACTCGCGTTCATGCGATTGTTCCAGCCGAAGGTGTAGTAGGCATCCTTCCCGGGTGACTTAGCCGGAACGGCATGCATGCTTTCAATGCTGCTGCGAGAAAGTATCGGACAATGGTCCCAGTCGTCAAAGGCTGCCGCAAATCGAACCAAATCTTCCGCCGATGCAATCCAACCCCCGTGCGAATCCATCGCTTCGAGATGCCAAGCTCCATAGGGAGGCAATACCTCCTCTCCTGAATCAGCCTGAAAAACCGATTTGGATTTTCCCTTTGCGTAGTATCGCACTTCGCTTGCCGCTCGTCCCTCGACGCGTGTGGCACCAATACGCATGTTAGTAATCCCAAGTGGCTTTAGCACATGCGATTGAACATAAGACTCGTAACTTTCACCCGAGATTTTTTCGATGACTCGGCCAAGCAAGCAGTAGCCGAAGTTGGAATAGGCAAACCGTTCACCAGGCTCGAAATCCAATCTTTGGCTAAGCATGGACACGATCACGTCCCGCTGACTCGCCGGCGATGGCTTCCCCTGCTCCTTGGCAAATCGAACCGATTGAAACATTGGATCAAACGATTTGTCGCGATCCCAGCCTCCGCGATGCAGGAGCAATTGCTCAATCGTGATATCGCGAAGCCGAGCGTCGAACGCTTCCCCTGCAGCTTCGATCTCAGCGCCAAAATCCAGCACCGAAAAGACCTTGTCATTCAATTTTAGCTTCTCATGCTCTACCAACTGCAAGATCGCAACTGCTGTGATCGGTTTCGAAAGACTCGCGATCCGAAAAAGACTTGATGAAGTTACCTGCGAGTTTGTTTCGGCATCCGCAAAACCAAACCCTTTCGAATAAACAATCTTGCTCCCGTTCGCAATCGCAACACTTGCACCTGGAACTTTGTGTTTCGCCAAGAAGCCTTCGATTAATAGGTCTGCTTCCGAACAGTCAGAGTCTATGGGCTTCGGTGCTTCTAATGGCTTGGATTCGTCCAAAATAGAATCATCGGTGTCGTTCGGTGATAACGATAGGAGCAACGCAAAGGTCGACCAAGCGGTTGCGGCAATGGAAATGAACTGGTCCTTTCCATGCGGAAAGTCCGATTCGAAATACTCCTGTACTGGTTTCGCACGGGTGGCTACATGCCAAGTCCCGTCGTCTTGCTGTGTCGAAAGCAAATAGGCGATGCCTTTGCGTATCGAAGCATTGTTAGCTGCGACCGCAATATCGGAAACATGATGATAAAGGCTAAGGGCAGCGATTGCAGTTCCTGTCGCATACGCGTCGCTAGTCATCTCGTCCATTTGCCCCCAGCCACCATCGTCCCTTTGCTTGCGGATCAAATCGGCGATGGCCTGTTCGATAACCTCTTGGATAGCGTCCGAATACTCCACATACTCCACTAGGGCATTCAATCGAAAGACACAGTCTTCGGTTTCCACTGGAGATTGCTTAATCAACCATTCCGTTACGGACTTGCGCCGGTCAATTTCCTTTGACTGTTCTTCGTCCGATCCAAAATGCTGCAGTCCACGAAGTGCAACGTAGGTCGCGGTAAAGTCACTGCCTGACGACGGTGGACGACTACCTCGATGTCGCCAATGTTTAAGATCGGACTGAACCTCCAGGAGATAGTGACTTACGGCATCGGTCACTTCATCGCGAGGCCAGTTCCCAACGTCCAGCGTCCACAGTGCATAGCCCGCCGTTAAGACATCGCCTCCCTGCCCTTTGCCTTGACGGTAGTTTTCCAATCCGCGTTTCAGATGGTCGTGTGTATGCTTAAGCTGCCGCTTGATATTTTCTTCGTCGACGACAAAGCCCTGTTGCTGAGCCTCGACGAGGGCGAACACGGGTATTGCCTGGCTGTGACAGGTAAAGCACTGCCGCTTGTTCGCAGAACCAATCGATCCCGCTTCGAGCATCGGAATAGCCCGCGAAATGGCCCCTCGAACTTGCTCTGTCATCGGCGAGGAGGAATCCTGGCCACGGACAAAAGTCGAAAACAAAACGAAGCAAAGGACAGAGAAGTGGCGGGATTTGAACATTGGATGGCGGTCGTTCGAAATCATAGTATGGCGGGGGAACAGTGTTTGCATTGTACGCCAAATAGATCTGGCTGCATCGTAGAATTCGGACCAATCATTTTGGCAGACAACAATTCGGTGCTTCTTTTTCAATTCACGGACTTGTTCCACCGAGAATTGGCTCGTTCGGTCATTTAGCCGGGCCATCGCCGAGATGATTTCGGTTGTTCCGCAGCACGGGCGGTTCTGGCGGTTGCCAGCCCGCCGGAGCATTGACTACGACCACTGGTTTTCCTGAGTTGTTGTGGATGCGAAGGTTGTCGGCGATGACGCCATGTGCAGAGTGTCGCCAGCAGTGAATGGCTTGACCGTCGCTCTTGATGACGTTGCCGATGACTTCGTAGCCATCGAGGTTGAAGTTTGGCTCGATGGCGGTCTTGCCGGTCTCCATGTAGTTAAGGTTGCAGCGGACGTTACGGAGATGACCGCGGAAGGACGGATGGCCGAGCAAGTAAGCTGCTCCATTGGGATTGATGGTGCGCGTGCGCTGGATGGTGATGTCTTCCGCGTCGAACGATTCACCGGGGCCGACTTCGCCGCCCGGTAGGAACTTGCCAGTGTGCTCGCCGTAAGCCATTACAGAACGCATGGTGTCCGTCATCGTGATGTCCTCGATCACAACCCTGCGGACACGACCGTGAATAAGCACGCAAGCGTTGATGTTCTTCACGAGGCCGCTCGGCTGCGCATTTTGAGAGGCGTTCAGGTCGATGGTGCCTTTGCCAAAAATGTGAACATTTTCAATGTGTTCCTGCTGCCGACCATGGCCGACGCGAATGCCGTAAGCTTCGGGTCCGTCATAAGAGACAAACCACAGGCTACGCAGGCTGTGTCCTGTGCGATTGCCAAAACGGATCTTCACGCCGTGGCTTAGCTCTTGCCAATCGCCGGTGATGGCTACCTTCTTGTTTGGGGTTTCGAACAGCTTTCCATCGCCCCACGCAAAGGTATCCGGATTACCGTCTGATCCTACGCCGTCAGTGATTATCGAATAGATCGTCGCGCCATACGATTCCGGGCCATCCACGGCAGGCCGCGTAATATCGAATTGCCCACCTACCTCGAGATCATCCAACTTCTTCCCTGCATCCTGATCGGTCGTGATTTCGCCGTCGGATTCCAGCTTTGTAACTCCGGGCGCGAGCTTCAGCGTCGCGCCATCTTTTAGTTCAATCTCCACCGATTTGTCGACGTACAGGATCGAACGATGCTTGCCCAGCCCATGCTGGTGCAGCCCCGGAAGAAAGACCAAACGGTCGCCCGGAGTGGCGCGGTCTAAGATGGCCTGCGGAGAATCGCCAGGGTGAATCAAGTGTTCTGTAGCGCGCAGCGAACTTTGGAAAGCAAGCAACGATAGTGCGATGAGGAGTGTGGGTTTCATGGATGTTATAGTACTCAATCCACGCTACCTTCGCGGAGCGACGAGCGACATTGTCGCCCTTCGCTCCGCGAAGGTAGCGTGCAGCGAGACCGATTTTCTGTTAGCAGCCATTTTTGCTAACATTAGAAGAAATTCGGTTCTCGCTTCCGTCGCGGAGCGACGGGCGACATTGAGTAGAATATTCGCATGCTCACAACACTTGCCATTTCCAGTTACCGATCCCTTCTGAATTTTATTGTTCCCCTGGATCAGTTGAATATCATTTCCGGTCCAAACGGCAGCGGCAAGTCGAATATCTATCGAGCTCTGCGGCTGTTAGCCGAAAGCGCTAATGGCAGGTTGATCGGGTGTATCGCAGCGGAGGGCGGTTTGCCATCGGCTCTTTGGGCTGGCCCCGAAGCAAAAACGCAATACAGCCCAGAACCCATGGACCAAGGTTCCATGCGCAAGAGTCCCATGCGATTGCAACTGGGTTTTGCAAGCGATGAATTTAGTTACTCCGTCGATTTAGGCTTGGCGCCTCCATCGCGATCCGCATTCGCGTTGGACCCGATCATCAAAAGAGAATGCGTGTGGTTGGGCGACAAGCAAACCGGCCCAAAGCAATGCGCCGACCGACATGGCTCCGTCGTCAAGTGTCGTGACCGCGAAGGGAAATGGGTTGAGATCACGAACAACATCGCTCCCTACGAAGGGCTCATGTCCCGCTATGCAGACCCCATCGGAGCGCCTGAGCTGGTCATTCTGCGCGACCAAATGCTTCGCTGGCGGTTTTACGATTGTCTTCGAACGGACCCAGCAGCCCCAGCAAGACAAATACAAATCGGTACCCATACTCCCTTCCTTGCCCACGATGGCTCAAATCTCGCGGCCGCCCTCCAAACGATACGAGAGTCAGGCCGAGGAGATTTGCTCAGTGAATCAATCGAAGATGAATTTCCTGGTTCACAACTTGAGATCGATTTCTCGCGTGGTCGATTTGAAATTCAAATGGGACAACATGGCATGAATCGCTCTCTTGGCGTTGCAGAGCTTTCGGAGGGGACGCTCCGCTATTTGATGTTGGTAGCTGCGCTGTTGGCGGCTAGGCCACCTGAGTTGCTGGTCCTAAATGAACCCGAAACGCATCTCCATCCAGACTTAATCCCAGCTCTCTCCAAACTCATCGCGCGATGCTCTCAAACAACGCAGATTATCGTCGTCACCCATTCCAGCGAATTGGCTTCGTCGCTCAAGGAGGCCAAGGGGAGCGTACACATCGCGATCGACAAGCAAAGAGGATCGACTTACGTTACCGATATCGATATGTTGTCGCGGCCAATGTGGAAATGGCCACCTAGGTAATATTCAGACGGTCGCTCTCCGCAAGAACGCCCCACGTTAGGCACCCAAGTGGGTCGCATCTGCCGGATGCGACCGTGAAAGACTAAGCACATCGGCAAAAATTATTGAGCCGCGGGCGCTAGCGCGGATTATTCATTGGTTGTTGAACGAAAACGGCCCTCTGTGCGTATAAGTTGTTTATCACAAGCAGCTTACGACGCATCAGAAGGACCGACCATGAGTATACAGTCTGCAACGCAAATGTCATTCGGAT
>JANPHB010000066.1:0-46066 GCA_031424235.1 Pirellula sp. | reverse complement strand
AGATAAGCAGTCGATCCCAAAGCTAGCCGCGAGCTCTTGCAGACGATTTTGGATCCATGTCCGCCGATGCTCGAAGGATTTGCCCGAAACTGGGTCGGCTCCGCAGAGCCAAGCCCGACGTACCGTCCTCTGAACGGCATGAAAACAACCAACTTCATTCGGATCAAAGATATCGCGACGATTCTGTCTAGCCATGGCCAGAGCCCCTTTCCGCAAATACCAAACGAAAATGCAACGCCACAAAACTAAGCTAGAAATCTAGCAAAAACAAAATCGGCCTGCAAGCATGGATGGATGGCCCCAGGAGTACGATGGATGGCCCCAGGAGTACCCACCCAGGAGTACACCGAATCGTTTTGAATTGGCAGGAATTCAAATGCCGCCAGCGACGCTCTTCTCCATGATCAAAACATGGTAGTGAGCAGGCGCATTCGGGGCAGCCAAATTTGACACTACGCGGATGCTCAACGGACACACGAATCTCACCCTGAATCACATCCAACTCTACGTTCTCGACCTGCCAAGGTGTCGAAAGCCCTAGAATCGTTTGGTATAGTTCTTTGTCTTGCATTCGGCAATTTCCAAAACTAGGATTCTAACAAATCCACAGGAAAGCCGGATGGACCCATTTTTTCGGAATGGCTGCGTACAGGCCTTGAATGGGGGAGGCTTATCGGCTTTATCGCGAGTCTGCGGTTTTCATGATGATTGGCGAAAGAAACAAAGAGGTTGGTTGCTGCCGCGGGAGCTCAGAAGAATGCTACGGCAGCAGCCGATATCGCGGATCGGAATTGCTCCAGTTGACGTCGAGCACCTCCTCACTTTTGTCGCGACAAGCCGTAAAAACAACCCACCACCATTCCCGCGACAACGAACGCGATCATCGGTCTCAAATCCCAATGGAAAAAAGGGCTAAACCAAACACCTAACAGAAGACTGGATAAGCCGAACTTCATGGAGTATGCGATCGGCTTTACAATGTCCCACGATGTCGTGCGATCTGCGAGCCGTACGAGAAACGCAAGGATAACTACCGCGAGTCCTCCCCCGCTGATCATGAATAACGCGACGTCCTGCACATCGGCATTGCGTGGTGCCAATAGTGCCCCTAAACCCACCCCGACTGTAGCCAATCCCACAATCGCATAACCAAAGATAGGGTTGTCGGCAGCGAAGCCTGGCTTGTTCTCAGGTACGGCTTTCTTAAGATGCTCGTACAACGACTGACAACTCGTGCCATACCAGGGTATGGTCGCCTTTCCCCTCGATGTAACAACAACGAAATCGCGGTCGTTCGGATAGACTGCGTAAACATCGTCAATCGAACATGAAGCCATTCTCTCAGACATGGCTAGAAATCTATGCGGAACATGGCAGTTGATGAAGTACAAACACGAAGTCTCCGGGTTAAACGTAACCGAAGCTGGCTGGAAAAAATTGTCAAACGTCCCGGTTACCGCACCGCTCGATAGAGACATTCCAGTAAGTGCCGCCTCGAGCCCGTCATCAGATTTGGCGAATATCCGTTTCACCACCATCACCCAAAGAAAGAGTGCAAGTAGAAACCAAAGGATCATCGGAACCTTGGTACCGCTTCGTATGAATATGTTATACGAAGTAGCTGCGACAGCAATGAAGCAAATTGACAGTACGTAGATGATACTAGATCGCTTCGTTTTTGTCTTCACGTGCATTTTCCTGGAACGAGATACAAATGAAATCGGTTGTACTGCAAAATCGGTCCATAGCCGTTTACGTTCGCTAAACTCATGGCCGTTGCTATTGCTACAAGCGACTAGAATCGCACCTTAAGAAAAGGAAGGTTTCACATGCAATGGGGGCATCGCTATCGGAGACCGCCTGGCTCCGTTTGACGGTGCTATTGTTCAAATCATGGATCATCGAGATGTCTCAATGGATTTTGCAATGGCTCGTTCATAAATTGCTTTAGGAGGCAACGAAGACGGTTTGCTGCGGGATTAGCCATACCGATTCTACCATAACCAACAGGAACCCGGACGGCCCCAAATTAGCTTGACTCCTGGAAACAATGGCATGATGAATTTCGACAAGCAATCGAGTCGTTTCCTTTCCCGGACCTTGAATGATCCTGTCGAGGGTTTCAGTGCTACAGTATCGACGAAATCGGGTGGGGATGCCCGTTGCAGGGTACACTCCCCACACCGCCAGTTACCAACCTCTTCCCAGAGTGTCTTTAGGCTCAAGCCCTCCCCAAATGCAGTCTCTAGGGCTTGCATCGACTAAGACCTCATCGCCTGTGGATTTAAGTGCTCCGGCTAATTCTACGGCACGGCGAAGGTAAATACATTCTAAATGTACCGCATCTGACTGGTTGAATGGGCAGGCGAACTGATTGGAGGTGAAGGTTTGGCTGGGAGCCGAGAAAATCCGGCGCACTGGCGTGTCAAACCGGAGCGGGTTGACAGTTGCTCATCTCGGGGGCGGCTAGAACGGTCGGATCCATGTACTTCGGCGCCGAGCAATTTTGGCCGATGGCAGCAAGGACAGCTTCGCTGGCCGGTTCGGTTGCGTTTATGTTATACTCAATCCAAGATCTCGCTAACCCATTTCAGGGTGATTGGCATGTCAGCCCATAACTGATTTTGGAGGCGTTTGGACCGACCGACGTTCAGGAATAATGAATTACACGAACATTAACAGGGCACTTTCGGTGTTCATTGGCATCGTAAGTCTCGTTGCATTTGTATGCAGGAGTGGATTCAGCGTTAGTTTACTGCAGCCGGCGATATTTTTAGCGGTGGTAGTTTCGCTGATATGGTTTGGCGATGAAATCGGATCATTCACCGGCTATATCGGAACTGGTGGAGATGTAGATTCTGAAAGTCCAGGTTGGTTGATATGCGGAATTGGATGGTGTTTATTAATTGGGATTACCATAATGGTTTTTTTCGCAAAGGGTTAGCAGGCGATACAAGGATTGAGGCTTTTTTCCTGCGGCCGGATATTGTCCTGCCGCCGCGAAGTTAGATTTTTGCTGACACGCGTGAGTTTGGTCAACGAAAGTCGTTGTGGTCAGACAGCCAAACGTAACGAATGCGTTAGCTTTGAGGATCTACGGGAAAGGCGGAAGGGGAGTCGTTGTTTTCCGAGCCAATTCGACGCACCGGCGTGTCAAACCGGAGCGACTTAAATTTTGTCGGCTGGTTCAAACTTTCCAGCCGACGAAATCCTGAATTCAAAGTCAGTTGCTGTGCACTCGCAGCGAATAAGTTGATCAAGATTGACTCAGGACGGTTCGTCTGAGCAAGTTGCGAAGGATTAATTCTCGGGTAAAATATTGGCTCGAAGCTTGGACGCAGTCTGCGTTTTTTACTCAACAAACGCAGCTATTGTCCGGAAAAAAACCTGACCCCAGTGCAGTTCGGAAGCTCGTTCAATCTGAACGAAAGTGCCCTACACTGCAAGATCCGGTCTCGCAGCATCGGTGTCGATTTTCAATGGCCAGTGTCCATTCGCTCCCACGAACCGGCTGGAAGTAGGGGAACATCATGAACAGCATCTTTATGGCACTCGTACTGTTAGTGTCGTCTTGTCCCATTGTGATCGGGATGGAGACGATCTGGTCAGACGGTGTGCCACAAATTCAGTTAATTGGCCCCAAGCTCTCCGGGCAATCGCAAGACGTTGTTCCAAATACGCTGAATCGCTTTTTCAGTGACGCGTTTGGTTGGAAGATTCCAGTCGCCGAAAGACTGAGCCCGACGTCGATCAATTTGGTCGTGGGCAATGAGACTAACAACGAGGTTTTGAGCTCCTTGGTTGCTCGCGGCATTAATTTGGGAGTCGATGGCCTGGACGACGAGGGATTCCGAATTCTTAGCCACGAGGTCGACGGCAATCGGATGTTGATCGTCGCGGCTAATGCGCCACAAGGGATGAAGCACGGATGTCAAGAATTGATGTACTTTCGGATCGCAAGCGCTTCAAATCGCGTCTCTGTCGATTGGCCATTAAATGTCACTATGAAGCCGCAGATCGCATATCGCGGCATTTATATGTTGCCGATCTGGTCGGCGTACGACTCGCTCGATTCCTGGAAAAGAGTCCTGCTGTTCAACTCCGAGTTGACGCTGAATCGCATTTGGTTCTGGCTGGATGGGTTTCCTATTGCAGGTCACCCGCCAAGTGCCCATGGGACGGACTATCACTTCGATCGCACCGTCTTGGCGAAAGATGAAAACGTGCAAAGCCTCATTGACTTGGTTAATAGCGAAGCGATGAAGTTCTATATCGGCGGGGGCTGGTTGAGTTGGCACCATTGGGAAGTCGTTGGCCAGGATTTGGAAAAGGCACGACAGTATTACTTCGACTACCTGCGTGCGTTCCGAGGCGTCGGAGGGTTTTACTTCGAACCAACTGGCGAGGGGACCGAGCGAGACGATTGGCTGCCCGGCGATTCGCTGCAGAAGATGATTGTCGACCTGCTGGAGAGGGATCCAAAGTTCGAAGTGGCGGTGGCTATTGGTTCGTTTAACAATGCGGATTATCTTAAACTAATGGCTAAGTTAAATCCCGCGCAAGTGTTTTGGTGGTGGTGTTGGGGAAATCCGCTTCGAGATAAAGCGCCTGAGCGCTATCCCAGCGTGCTCGGCTGGCACACGACCAGCCAAATGTCGGATTTCCACGGCAGGATGGCACCCCCTGGGCCGGAGGACTCCGTTTTGGTCGGCATGGCGACTAGTTATGATCCCGGCATGGGGTATGGGAACTCTTGGAATGGCTGGGCGAAGATGGGCGTCTATGAACCGCGGGATTTTGATCCGTACACGATGCCTTACTTTTCTCACCAGTACCGATTTCGAGAGCGATGCTGGGACTTAGAGCAAACCGATGCGGAATTTGCAACGAGACTAGCGCGCCGTCTGTTTGATACGGACATGCCGGCTGAATCGATCAGCAACTACCTGAAGCTTGCCAAATTCTGTCCAGATCCATCGGCCGCTGAAGCGGCAGAGATTGACAGGCTCTCCGCTTTCGTCAGCAAATATGCTCAACATGGGACTCCTCGCAATAAGGACACGTTGGGGCGTATGCGGGAGGCGGTGGAAGGTATTCAGAAGTTGAAGGCCAAAGCGGCGAACGACTAAAGGGGAAATCGTTCCGAATCAATGGTCGCGTTCTATGTCCTGACGTCCGAAATCGGTAAGACAATTGTCACACTGCATTTATCATAGCCCGACTAATGACAATTAGGTGGACCTGCCTGAGCTCGCATTGACAGCCCCCCAAATCACTTCATTCTACAGATCGAAAGCAGTTCAAGCTGGTTTTGGCCTCCGGGTCACCCAAACGTCACCCAAACTGTTGCGAAGTTTCCGTATTCTGCTCCGGCGTGTCAAACCGGAGCGGGTTGCGCTGTGATTCAATCGCGAATGCGATGGCAGTTTATAGCCTGGGGTAAGTTCGCAGGGCGAACGAAACCCCAGGTCCAATGCCCCACCTGCCACAGAGCTCTGAAGGAGCGACACAAGCTCTGCATCGTAGTCTACCCGAGTGATTTGATGGTCATAAAATGCCTCGTGAGAGAAGGTGGGAATGCCGTCGCTACGCGACTCTCGCCAAATTGGTCTACATGTTCCACGGATTTCATCCGTGGCTATCAAATGACACTGCTCCGCAGTTAAAGCCAAGCAGCAGAATCATATGACACAACCTCTTCCTAGTGTTTCTGTCCACCAAAACTCGCACCCGATTCGAACTCGCTCCGGTCGTCCAAACGTCACCCAGACCGGTGCGAATTTCCCGTATCCTGCTCCGAATCCATCCTCCTGACCGGATTCTGGCCAAACGGGTCGACACATTTGGTCAACCATTGGCTCGATTGCCTTGTTGGAGCTGCACTGATTGCATGCATGTAGGGATGTGTGCTTTATGGAACCGATTGCGGAAGAAACTTCAAACGTAGCCAGCGTGTTAGTTTCAAGGAACTACAGTGAAAGCGGCAATCGTGAAAATGAATGTGGATCCTTGAGCGCTGCTAAAATCCAATCTGGCGGAGATTTTTTTGATGGGTACGAAGCGTCCATGCCATACGGCACCATATCTGACATTCATCCGTTATGGTAATTTGGCACACTTGCCATCGGGCAAGAACCTAGCCTTACGCGGCGGCGCTCCGGGAACCGTAGCCGCCCTATGTAGGATACCTTTGCATGTTGCAGCGGATTAACGAGAAACTCTTGCTAGCGAAGGAGCGGGTTCGTGTTAAACGAAAGCTAGAGGCCATGTTGGCTGAAGCCCAGCGCCAAGTTCAAGAGCAGCAACAGCGTTGCTTCAAACACAGGCAGTTGCTTGATAGCGAGCTCCCCCATGCGGGAAACCTCGAAGGGGTTAGCCTTATGTCGCTCTTCTTTACCATCCTCGGCACCAAGAGTAAGCAGTTGGAAAAGGTCGACCAGGAATATCTTTCTGCCAAGCTTAACTACGCAGAAGCCGTCGAAGCTGTTAAGTTTACCCAGATGGAATTCGCTCGATTGGAGCAGAGGTTAATTGAGTTTCGCGATGCCGATAGCGAGTATGTGCGGTTCATTGAGGAGAAGCACCAGCTCCTGGTCGAGATGCGAGATCAGCGGGCTGAACTCTTGTGTGGCCTAGTCGAACGGCTTGTGGATCTTGGCGCTGACAGATCGGAACTTCAAGAAGCGATGCAGGCTGGGACGGCAGCACTAGAATCTCTTGAGAGAGTTCGCGATGAACTTCGGTCTGCGGAGGACGTGTGTATATGGGATGAGCTAGGAGGCGGTTTCAAAGCTACGAAAGCACAGCTTTCAAGAATCGACACGGCGAGGCAGCACGCCCAGGCTGCCCAACGCTTTCTTCGCAAATTTCAAGAGGAACTGACCGATGCGAGCCTGCGTCTCCATGTCGCCGTCCACATCGAAAGGTTTTTGATCTTGGCCGAATCCTTTTTCGACGGGTTGATTTCCGACTGGATTGTTAAGTCGAAGATCCAGGCAGCGTCGTCAGCCTGTGGGACTACCATCGCGGCGGTCAGTGCGACGCTTGCTGAGTGCCGAAGGCTACTGGCCGAAGTCGAGCGGAATACTGAAGCTGTGACCGAGCAACGTCGGCATTTCATTGAGGAGGCGTAAGAGCGATTTGGACTGCAAGTCAAGTTAAACTCTGCAATCTGAGAATGGCTGAGGGGCATCAACATTTCAGGTTGCTCTCCCTTCTATCAGTTAGCTTCGCCAGTACCCAGTGTCATCACAAAGATGCCGAATTGGAATATTGCGTTTTCTGCGTCAGTTGACCCCATAAGGGGTCCAGAGTTAAACAGCATTGAGTCCAGCGAAGGAAGAACCGAAAGGGGATCTTGGATGTACGGTGCAACTTCGCGCAATTTGTCAGAACCTGGATGAGTCCAAGTTCCGGCGTCCATAATAGATACCAGTAGCTGCGGCAGAGGCAGCATACATCGCGTCTCGTTGATGTCAGGTAGTCTCATCTTAACACATACCCAGTAATTGTCCGGCGCGGTCGGTAAACAAGTTTAAATGTGCCCATCTGGCTGGTTGAATGGGCAAGGGGAGCCGATGCTCCGGCGTGTCAAACCGGAGCGAGTTGAGGGTAGAACTGAATACCGCGAAGCGGTTAACGAAAATAGCCGGTGGTAAGCCAAGCGCCACCATTGGTCTAAGTGACGTGCAGGCAATTGATCCTGAAGGGATCACAGCAAGTTATCCGACCTTGTTCTTTGATCCCTTCGGGATCATGACGTTGATATTGCCAGGGTTGACGGAATTGCTTTGTTCGGTTTGAACTCTGCCACCAGGGATGAAAACCCTATGTTTCCGAAAGAAAATGAGCCTTGGCTCAGTGAGATCGCCCGTGTGACGACCCAGAACATCATCAAACTCGAAGCCCGCAAGCCATTCCTGGAGGGAACATATAAAGGATTAGCTTCTGCGTCGACGTTCTAGGGACGTAGGTAAGCTGGCCTTGGTCGATTGCCAAATTGCGAATCCCGCAGGCACCTTGCCACTTCGGCCAACTAATTTCGTGTGCGGGTCACAATAAGCGAGTTGGACTGCAATTCAATCGCGAATGCGATGGCAGTTTTTAGCCTGGGGTAAGTTCGCAGGGCGAACGAAACCCCAGGTCCAATGTCCCACCTGCCACAGAGCTCTGAAGGAGCGACACAAGCTCTGCATCGTAGTCTACTCGAGTGATTTGATGGTCATAAAATGCCTCGTGAGAGAAGGTGAGAATGCCGTCGCTACGCGACTCTCGCCAAATTGGTGCTACATGTTCCACGGATTTCATCCGTGGCTATCAAATGACACTGCTCCGCAGTTAAAGCCAAGCAGCAGAATCACATGACACAACCTCTTCCTGGTGTTTCTGTCCACCAAAACTAGCATCCGATTCGAACTCGCTCCGGTCGTCCAAACGTCACCCAGACCGGTGCGAATTTCCCGTATCCTGCTCCGGCGTGTCAAACCGGAGCAGGTCGAGGCTGCGGCGTAGCATGTACGTACAGTGGTGTAGGGAGGGGGCAGCGAAACGGGCATTCTTACCCGATTTACCCGACATTTTTGGTAATTCAGTCTTGGGTGTCTAGTGCCTTCGAAATGAATTTGGCGAGCTCGCTCTCATAAGTTTGGCCTTCAACAAATGAGCGAAGATTTTTGTTTCCAGAAATTGACCGAATCAACTCAATTTAATTTCGGACTTCGAGAAGCATCATCGGGTGAAAGTCGATGTCAGTCGACGGGATTGATGATTTGCAGCTTGGGTCTATCGTCGTTTGGACTGCAAAATCGACCGTGTCGTAGCACATTTGCAATGCGTCAATTAATGGTTCATTGTCGTTTGTCTGGAGCTGAGCAAGCAAATCGAGATGTGCGAGTCCCGCATTTAGCGCAAACGATCCTAGTATCGAGCCGAAATCATCGGTGTACGGAATATGAGGTTCAATTTCTTGCTGGAGTCTCGGTGTGTCGACGCCTAAACCATCGAGCCATCCGAACGCAGAATCACGGCATTCCATCAAGGCTTCGTTGTCGCCCCAGCTCTCAGTTACCGTGAACCGTCGGTACAACGGTTCCAGTCTCAGACAGCAAACAACGCACAACGCGACTTTCTCACGTTGCGAAAGCAGTGCTGTTTGGGCCTTAATAGTCTCGGTGTAGTTGGCGAAATCAATCATTCGTCGGATAACTAGTAACTCTCCTGCGAGGCGTCGGCAAGCACATTCCTACTGTACCCTATTTGGCTGGTTGAGTGGGCAGCGTGTCAAAAGCCGCTTAGCGAGCCAGGACAGGCAGAGTGAAAAGGGCATAAGTGCCACGCCAACTATTGTCAGACCAATCATTGCGACGGCGAGCCCCATAGGTCGACTGCTCGCTGTCGGAATCTCCATCGTCGTAACAGTCCACAGCGACGCAATACAAATGTAACACATGTAAAGCGATGGCGAGATTCCCACGATGAAGCCGGTTACGCCAATTGCCACTGCAACGCGAGCAAGGAACCCTCGGGAACCGCGTGCGTCTTCAGTGGTCGCCTCATATGGATTCGGAGGATTATCTGTACCCATCATCAATTCTATCGACGAACTAGCAATCATCTGGCGAGGTGCCGGTAAACCCTTTCTAAATGTAACCCGTCCGGTTGGTTGAATGGGTAGGCGAGCTGGAATCCGAGTAGATATCATCGCTTCGGCGTGTCAAACCGGAGTGAGTTGGGTGAGTTTGCTAGACATCATGATCGACAAGAGCAATACATTTTCTACATCTTGGAGTCGATCGAGAATCATCGTTTTGGTTTCTTGCGGCCAGTTTGATCTGTCGAAAAACGATTTCGCGTCAAAAAAGACGATGGCGGAACAGAATGGATGCAACAAGGCTTCAGCGTAGTTGGGATGTCTTGAGACCGAAGCGAAAGCCAAGCGTCGAACCGGCATTGGCACGCCATTAGCGTCGTCAATGCTTGAACGCTCAATGAGGCGCAGCTCGAACAACGGCTAGACGACCTCCGGCAACTTTTGGAAGATTTGCGGCGTCAACACCGTAAAAGGCGGATACTTGCGTTCGAGAGCAGAGTACAACGAGTTGTCATTTGGGTACGCTGCGAATCTTGAAACTTTTCACTGTCGTCCATAGCTCATCAACTGTGGACGCGTCGTAGCAAATAAAGCCGATCCTGCCATCCGTTTGGTCGTTTCCGATGCTTACGACTTGGCCGGTGCTGTAACGTTCAAAAAAATTTCCGTATAGATTGACTAGGTTTTGAATTCCCTTGACACGTCGTTCTTCGTCGCACTCAGTCGTGTACAGGAACGGCAAATCACTACAGCAGTTCGAGTATACGGTGTTGATTGCATTGCCAATCTGCTCCTTACTGAACAAGGTGTGAAGTTCGCGATCGACGAGCATCTGGCCAACGAAGTCGAAAGCTTGGTTCGCGTGGGATCAATCACGCACGCGATTATCCGAGGTTCTCTGCTAACTCGGTGGTTTCCGAGTCACTTTGATGGTGCGAGTGAAACGCGCTGCCATAAAAAAGGTTTGAATTCGCTTATTCAAGAATGACACCGAACGGCTCTCAAATTTCGAACTCAGTAAGTGCTTACTATTTAATCACTTAGGTGCGAGTCAGAAAGTGAGTATTAATATGAAGAGGGTTGCGCCCTGGAAGCCGTTGAGCGGCTGCCTAAAGCTACCGCGAGCGAAACCAAAAGCCTTTCTTAGGTGTGGTTATCGGACGCGCAGTTGCTGCAGGTGTTGCCACCGCGGCCGAAACTTCGTGTTGGTCCGATGTAGATGCTTCCCCACCGGTACCGAGTGGCCCGGCTACCTGTTGACGCTCGGCATTACGTATGACTCGCTCCGAATTCTCATCGGTCACCCAAACTATTGCAAAGTTTCCGTATCCTGCACCGGCGTGTCAATCCGTTGCGAGTTTGCGCTCGATCATGGGTTTACCGCACTGCTCCAGTTTCGGGGCTTTTTGTTCGTTTTTTAGTTACTTACGATCTGTGATGCCTTTTTTGACAATTGACCTTCTGACAGGCTTCAGCGTTCCGATAGCAAAAAGGACTACAGAGTGGCTTTCGCCAAAAAGTAGTCTTTTTTTTGCATGAACGATAGTCCGTCAGCTTCCCCAGCATCGACTGGAGGTGCCCGATTAACGACTACCCAGAGTATATGCCTCACCGCTCGTAGTAAACGGAAGGGAATTGCCCCACCGAATTGACACTTTTCCAGCGTACGTTAGACTGACCGCCAGTTTGTGGTGATCCGATTTCGCAGTTGCGGATTTGGGTGAACAGGGAACTCCGGTGAAATTCCGGGACGGTCCGGCCGCTGTATGCTGCTTTGCAACCTTGTGTTGCGTCTGACGCTTGACTCATGAACCATTGTCCCCTCGGTGGACGAGAAGGTTGAAAGCGTTAGAAAAAGCGGTGAGTCAGAAGACCTACCACAAATTGGATGATAAGTGCCTTCCTGGGTTGAGGCGGTCATTGCGGACAATGAGTCTTCGCACAGCTGTGTCGAAGTTCCTGTTCCGAAATTCCAATTCGATTTTTCGCAGAAACCAATTCCACATTCGACTCCACATGGGTCGCGGACAAAATGCCGCGCTTCCACGTCTAGTCGCTTGTTAGCCCAAGGTCGTTGGTCGAAAGGTTATCGTGTTCCGAAATTTCTACTTACGCACATCGTCGCGTCACGCTTTTACTCTTGTTGAACTCTTGGTGGTCATCGCAATTATCGGCATCTTGGTCGGCTTGCTCCTACCCGCCGTCCAGGCCGCTCGCGAAGCCGCCAGACGAATGCAATGTAGCAACAACCTAAAGCAAGTTGGTTTGGCCCTCCACAACTATGAATCGGCCTACCGCGCATGGCCAGCCCAATCGTCCGGGCCGTCAACCGGCCCCCAGTTTGTCGCCCGACGTGGAAGTTGGTTTACGGCGGCTCTCCCTTTTTTTGAGCAAGACGGCCTTTACAAGAGCTTCGATTCAATGAAGCACTGGCACGAGCCGGCGAATCAGCCAGCGGTGATGGCTAACATACCTACGTTGCGATGCCCTTCTGCACCAGACCGAGTTGGATTTGAATGGACCGTTTTGGTCGACTACGCCAACGCATCATCCACCACTGCAATTACGTCCCCCCGAACCTTTTTCAACGGTGCCATCACCGACTATGCGAATGTGGGCGGCGTTGGCACGCAGCTCAATGGCGTCTTGCCATTGTCATCTCAATTGAGTGATCCGCTGAACTGCGGAATTTTGAAGACGACATCGGTCAGGCTTGCTGAGGTAACCGATGGTTTGTCCAACACGTTGCTTTTGGTGGAATGTGCTGGGCGGCCTGGGCTATATCAGAAGGGACGATTGGTTCCGGACGGCGCGACCCCCAAAACATGGAGCGGATCTGCGAGCGTAACGCGACCGTTTCCAACTGGCGGTGTCTGGGCAAGCCACAACAAAGGCTTTCTGATCGATGGTGCATTGTCGGATGGGAATACGGCAGTCCGACCTGGCACTTGCTCGATCAACTGCAGCAATGACAACGAAGTCTATGCCTTTCACACTGGAGGAGCTGAAATGCTGATGGCAGATGGCTCGGTTCGATACGTCAGCGCATCGTTGCCAATCGATCAGCTGGTTGGGCTGGCTAGCCGAAATGGAGCTGAGGTTGTATCGGTAGATCAATAGCTTGAAATGAAAAGGACAAGGATGTGATGGATAACGGGAGTCAACAATGACAGCGAAAACCATAATGGTGATGGGGACGAGTTCGTCTGCGGGCAAGAGCCTGGTGACGACTGCTCTTTGTCGTTGCTTCGCAAGACGAGGTTTTCGCGTTGCTCCGTTCAAAGCCCAAAACATGTCGAACAATGCTGCGGTCTGCAGCAACGGTGCCGAGATCGGACGATCGCAAGCTCTTCAGGCCATCGCTGCAGGCACCCAGCCGCATGCGGACATGAACCCGATCTTGCTCAAGCCGGAGGGACAAACACGATCGCAAGTCATTGTGAACGGACGGCCAAGCGTGACGCTTGAAGCGGCTGATTACTTCCAACGCCGCCATCAGCTTTGGCCTCACGTAACCGCGGCCCTAGATCGGCTGCGCGAACAATACGAAGTTGTCGTTATCGAAGGTGCCGGAAGCCCTGCGGAATTGAACTTGGCAAGTGTTGAGATGGTCAATATGTCGGTCGCTCGATACTGCCAGTCGCCCGTGTTGCTCATCGGCGACATCGAGCGAGGAGGGGTCTTTGCCCAGTTGCTCGGAACGCTTTGGCTTCTTGAGCCCGAGGATCGCAAGCTTGTCAAAGCGTTGCTCGTCAATAAGTTTCGAGGCGACTTGTCCTTGTTCGATTCCGGTGTCGAGATTTTGAAAGAGCGCGGTGGAGTCGACGTCCTTGGAGTATTGCCTTGGGTCGAGGGTTTGCATCTTCCAGAAGAGGACGCGGTTGCGCTTAACGAGCCAACGCCGAATCAAATGCAGATAGAGTCGCAGCTGGATATCGCTGTCATTCATTTGCCGCACATTGCCAACTTCGATGACTTCGATCCGCTGGCAGCCGAACCCGGGGTTCGATTGCGATATGTGAGTTCCCGTGACCAACTGGGGCATCCAGATGTCGTGATCTTGCCAGGGACGAAGAATACGATCGCTGACCTGCAGTGGCTACGCGAAGCTGGCTTGGCTGGCTCAATCAAACAACTTGCTGCATCAAAGACCACGATCGTCGGAATCTGCGGCGGATACCAAATGCTCGGACAATCGATCGAAAATCCGCATCGATTGGAGGCCGGTGTCGAGCGTGCCGAAGGTCTTGAGCTTCTGAATGTCTCGACTATTTTTGAAACGGCAAAGCAAACTTGCCAAGTTCAGTTGCAACTAGTCGACGAAGCCATTGTATCGGGAATGACTGGCGAGTGGCTCTCCGGCTACGAAATACATAACGGCCAGACAAGCTCAAGCACTACATGGCTGAAAGGTCCCTCAGCGAACGATGGTGGGCATGCCCGCGGCGGCCAGATCTGGGGATGCTACTTGCACGGTCTGTTCCACAACGATCGCTTTCGAACAGCCTGGCTGGACCGACTTGGTGCACAGCCGAATCTCTCCCTACCAACTTCTTCACACGCCCGGTTGCAACGCTCGATTGATAAGTTAGCTGACGCGTTTGAGGCTCATGTTGATTTAGATCGGCTTTTGGAAATTGTTTTCGAATCAACCCTCAATCAGGAATCGCAATATGTCGGATGACGTCAACGAACAACATCGCCAAAAGATGGTTCGGCTCAACGAAATCAAAGATCGTCAACTGGCCAGCGCCGATAAAGAAAAAGGCTTGATCATCGTTCACACCGGCGCTGGCAAAGGCAAATCGACCGCGGCGTTTGGAATGGCGATTCGCGCGCTGGGACACGGGATGAAAGTGGGCGTCGTGCAATTCATTAAAGGGGCCATTCCAACCGGCGAGGGAGCCTTTATCGAACAGATTGCGGCAGCCGGCATGAAGATAGAAATGCATACCCTTGGTGAAGGATTTACCTGGAAAACACAGGACCGAGCACGGGATATCGCCACCGCCGAACGAGGCTGGGCCAAAGCGGTTGAGCTGATGCGCGACCCATCGTTCGACCTAGTTGTGTTAGACGAACTGAATATCGCCACAAAGTACGACTATATCCAAACAGCGGTCGTCGTCGAAGAGTTGCTCAACAAGCGACCGATGCTTCACGTAGTGCTAACGGGACGAAATGCGAGCCCTGAAGTTATTGAAATCGCCGATCTCGTATCTGAGATGAAAGTCATAAAGCATCCTTATGCTCACGGTATCCAGCCGCAACGCGGAGTCGAGTTTTGATGAATCTCGATTTGCATTCACATATAGGAACTATCACGCTTGTGCTTGGTGGTGTTCGAAGCGGTAAAAGTCGATTCGCTCAAGATTTGGCTGAGCGTATTGGTGGCGATGAAGTGCTGTTTGTTGCCACCGCTGAGACTCGAGATGACGAGATGTTGCAACGGGTTGAACATCATCGAAGAAGTCGTCCTAACAAATGGCAAACGCTCGAACAGCCTTTTGGCACTGGAATGGCCGTTGCCCAACAAAATGCGTTGCCGCAAGTTGTACTGATCGACTGCTTGACATTGTTGGTTAGCAACCTCCTTTGCTGTGAGGATTCGCAGTCGAGGGGAATAGATGATCTACTGAAGATCGTCGAAACAGAGATGAATGCTATCATCGAGGTGGTGGCGCACCGGGCAGTGCACTTAATCATTGTGTCGGGTGAGGTTGGACTCGGCGTTGTACCGGAACACAAAATGGGACGTGTCTTTCGAGACTTGTTAGGCTGGGCCAATCAACGCGTCGCCAGATGCGCAACCACAACCTATTGGATGGTCGCAGGCTTGCCCATCGATGCCACCCAACTCGCTTCATCGATCGAACAAGCAGCCGGGAAAATAGCTGCGATATCAGGAACTGAGAGCTGAAATGAATCAGGACTTATCGAAGATTAAGAATGTGTTGTTCCCCGACAGCTGCTGGTCATCGGTGTTGGGGATTTTCTTTGTCGCAATTGCTGGCTGCGGACCGAGCGACGCCCCGATTGCAGAACCGGCGTTTAGGGACTTGCCCAAATCTAGGTTCGAAAATCCCGTCGATTCACCAGAAAATCACTCTGTAACAGTACTCGACCGCACGGGTCGTTCGGTAACTTTCCAAGGCGTTCCGAAGCGTATCATTTCGCTCTCGCCTTCGACAACAGAATTGTTGTTTGCCGTGGGCGCTGGCTCATTCTTAGTAGGCGCGACGAAGAATTGCAACTACCCTCCTGAGGCACTTAAAGTCACACGTGTCGGGAGCGGTACAATGGAAGGCATCAGTCGCGAAACAATTCTTTCGCTCAAGCCCGATCTCGTCCTGTGCAAATGGGACACGCATGCACCGCTTTTGGATTTGCTGGATCGAGTCGGTATCCAATCCATCAGTCTTGGTCCAGAAACCATCGAGGAACTTTTTGACGAAGCTCGGTTGCTCGGTCGCGTAACTCGGCACGAAGGCGCAGCCGAAACGCTGATTTCACAAATGACCGTTCGCCGCGATCACTTGATGGAACGAGTCGCAACGCTTGAGCCGAGTCAGAAGCGGTCGGTGTTTTACGAAGTTTGGGACGATCCCTTGATGACTGCTGGTCCAAAGTCCTTTATCGGCGAGTTGCTCAAGATGGGAGAGATGCGAAACATTTTCGATGACACCGACGTGAGATATCCTCGCATCAATTCCGAAGTGGTTGTCGATCGAAATCCTGACGTGATACTTGCCCCTACCAATCATATGAAACAGGTTGAGTTCGAACGATTGGCCACGCGCGCAGGCTGGGCCAACATCAACGCGATAACCAAGAAGCAAGTGTTCATCATCAACGGAGATGAAGTTTCCCGCTGCGGCCCTCGACTGCTGAATGCACTCGAACAGATGATCGATGCGGTTTATCCGGAAACGAAGTTCAAGGAAACGCAAAAACCTTGAGCAAGCCGCTGAATCTCGTTGTCATTGCCTGTAGTGTTCTCGTTATCGCTTCCATCGTCAGTCTTTTTGTTGGAGCGATTGCGATTTCGCCATTGGGTGCGGCAAAGTTTCTTTGCGGAGACTCGAATGGGCTATCGGCAACCGAACGTACCATCATGCTGGAATTGCGACTTCCAAGAATGCTCGCTGCCATTCTCGTCGGCAGTTCGCTCGGGATTGCTGGCGTTGGTTTTCAGTCTTTGTTCCGCAATCCTCTCGCCGATCCTTATATCATCGGTGCATCAAGCGGCGCGGCCCTCGGCGTTACAGTCGCAATTGTGATTGGCTGGCAAGCATCCTTGTTTGGCCTGCGAACATCAGCCGTCGCTGCGTTGCTGGGATCGTTCTTCATTGTGGCGATCGTCATGGCGATCGGTTCACTTAGTCGGCGTTCTAATTCGCTGTCGTTGTTGCTAGCTGGCGTCGCGCTCAGCAGTATGATCAACTCGATCGTATCGCTTTTGATGTTCTGGAATGAAGAGAAAGTAATCGTCATCTTCGCTTGGCTTATGGGTTCGTTGTCGAACAATAATTGGCAATCGATCACCTCGACTTCGCTGATTGCCTTCGCTGGCCTGATTGTGCTGTGGAGTTTATCCCGCCCACTAGATGCTTATCTGCTTGGAGATGTTGCATCGCAATCCTTGGGGTTGAATCTCGTGTCGTTCCGATTGCTGCTAGTTGCCGGCGCAAGCGTCTCGACGGGTGCTGCGGTTTCGTCAGCTGGTATTATCGGCTTTGTAGGCCTGATCGCTCCCCACATGGCTCGGTGGACGGTGGGACCGAAGCACATTTGGCTGACTCCAATGAGCGCTTGCTATGGCGCATTGATTTTGATCTTTGCAGATGCGATCGCGAGAACGATTGTTGCGCCAATGGAATTGCCGGTTGGGAGCATTACCGCATTGCTGGGCTGTCCATTCTTTCTTGGGCTGTTACTCCTTCGATCACGGACCAGCAACGTTTTAGGAGGTAGCTCGTGACGCGTGTGGTTGTGGATCAGTTTAAGTTTGGCTACACCGGACAAATGGTGATTGACGGCATATCCCTGGATTTGCAAGCTGGCGAAGTGCTGGTGTTGTTGGGAGCCAATGGAGCGGGCAAGACCACGCTGCTGAGGTTGATCGCGAGGCAGATCAAGCTCAAATCGGGATCCATGTCGTTAAACGATTTCGATGTTACCAAGCTTTCGCGACGCAAGTTGGCACAGCGGATTGCACTCATGCCGCAGCATGAGAATCGCACCTCGATGTTGACGGTCTTTGATGTTGTATCGCTCGGGCGAATGCCCCATTGCGGTTGGTGGTCGCCACTTTCTAAAGTCGATCATAGCCGAGTTGAGGATGCCATCGCAGCGACCGGACTCGTATCCTTGAGAGACCGCTCGATTCTGGAGCTCTCTGGTGGAGAATGGCGTCGCATGATTCTGGCTCGCGCCCTTGCTCAAGATGCAGCCGTTTTGATTTTGGATGAGCCGATTGCTGGATTGGACTTGAAATACCAGTACGAGGTACTCGACAAAGTCCGACAGATGACCAAGCAGAACCAACTGGTAACCATTGTCACTCTGCATGATCTGAATATGGCCGCCATGTTCGCTGACAGAATTGCAATATTGCACCATGGCAAGTTGCTGGCGATTGGCAATGCAGTAGAAGTTTTGACGAGCGAACTGATTCGCCAAGCCTTCGGTGTCGAAGTCAGCGTGGTCCAGCATCCAACATTGAAGTCGCCACTCATTGTTCCGCTCCATGATTTTTCCAAAATTAGAACAGGAGTTGGCCATGTATGACCTGATTCCGGTGGTGGTACTCGCAACTGCGATCTTGGCGGATTGGCGATTCGGCGACCTTCCAAACAGCCTGCATCCTGTTGTTGCGATGGGTAATTGGATCGCATGGACGCGACGGCAGGTTTTGAAGTCTCAGAATCGGCGGAATCGTTTCGTAGGCGGCTTAGCATCGCTGCTGTTGGGAATCGTTGTCCTTGCTGGGATAGGCTGGTCATTGGAGAGACTTACGCGTGAGACTCCATTTGTTATTGCGGTCTTGATTCAAGCGGCCGTATTGAAATGCACTTTTAGCATTCGATCGTTGGGGGCGGCTTCGAATTCCGTTGCATCGGCGTTGCACAACAGTGATTTAACGTTAGCCAGACAGCAACTGGCCTATCATTTGGTTAGTCGAGATACATCGCAACTCGACGAGAGTTCGATTGCTGCCGCCGCTGTGGAATCCGTTGCCGAAAACACGAGCGATTCGTTTATTGCGCCGCTGATCTACTTTGTGATTGCGGGATTGCCCGGTGCCCTCGTCTACCGCTACGTGAACACTTGCGATGCCATGCTCGGATATCGTACGCCTGAATTGGAGTGGCTCGGTAAGTCTGCGGCACGAACCGACGATTTTTTGAACTTGATTCCTTCCAGAGTTACTGCAATGTTGATGCTGATCGTTGGACCGGCAAGTAAAACGATGCACGGATGTTCAATCAATCGCTCCGCTGCGATTTCGATCTGGCTGCGAGACTGCCGACTTACAGCAAGCCCCAACGCGGGGCACCCGATGAGTGCTGCGGCTGGATTGTTGGGGGTCGTACTAGAAAAACACGATCACTACCGCTTGGGGCAAGGTCAATCTTTGCCAACGGTCGCTTCGATCGATGCTGTAAATTCACTTCTCTATCGCACCGCAAACGCCGGATCGTTCCTTGCGATCACATGGCTTTTATTCGGGCCATCACTCATTCGAGGAAGCCTTTATCCATGATGCGAGAACCGAATGAATCATCGTCGTTTTCCTCAAAGTTTAACCGCGTCTCAGCGATTCCCAATCAATCCCTCGGACTAGAAACGATCAAAATACCGGAAAACGTTCACGGCGGCATCGATTACGAAGAACTATTGCGACTGGGATTGTCCCCAGATGAGGTCATCGATTTCAGTTCAAATCTTTTGCCTTACGGAGCCGCACCTGGCGTTGTAAAGGCGATTCGGGATACGAACTTCTCCAGCTACCCGGATCGCGACTGCTGCCAATTAAAGCGTGCAATCTCCGATCGATACGGTGTTGATAGGGAGACCCTTTTGATTGGCAATGGTTGCTGTGATTTGATTCACCAGGTGGCATTGGGGTTCGTTCGTCCCGGTGATTCCGTATTGGTTGTTGGGCCGACATTTTCGGAATACGAGCGAGCTTCGCGAATCGCTGGTGGCAATGTTCAACGCTGCGATGCTGCTTCTGAAGATGGCTTTGTAATTCCAATTGCAAAGATTTCAAAGACGCTCGCTAGGCAATCGTTTCGAATCGTTTGGATATGCAACCCAAACAATCCTACCGGCCAATCTGTTTCTGCTCAAGTGATCCTCGATTGGCTGGAGCAGTTTCCGCAGACGGTATTTGCTCTGGATGAGTCCTACATTGAGTTTACCGAAGGGATTGAGTCGCTTATTGCATGCAACGCAGTGAACCTCATCGTGCTGAGATCGATGACCAAGGCTTACGCACTAGCTGGCTTGCGACTTGGGTATGCTGCAGTTCGTGAACCGTGGATTTCTATTTTGCAAGCCCGCAGTGTTCCTTGGTCGGTCAATGCAATAGCTCAGGCGGCTGGCATCGCAGCATTGAATGAACACGAATATTATGACGCTGCGATGCTTCGACTATCAGAGTCCAAACGCAAGCTCATCGAAGTGCTGACTCAGCAAGGGTTTCGCATTACGCCAAGCGAGACCGGGTACTTTTTGATGGCGACCGGGAACCCACCCCAACTGCGTGAACGCTTGCTTTCATTCGGTTTGTTGATCCGAGACTGTTCTTCGTTTGGTCTGAATGGTTTTGTTCGAATCGCAGTTAGGACGGACGAGCAAAACAAATTGCTGGTCGCGAGACTGACGAACCAAGAAGTGCAGAACCAGGAAATTCAGAACCAAAAGGTGCGTTTTCCTCCGAACGGAAATCGGGAATCGGCCGAATTCACCCCAGAGCTCAACACGGTGAGCAATGGGAACGAGGCTTTTCTATCTCAGTTGAATCAGCTATTTCATCTTCGCCGAGACGTACGCCACTTTCGTAGCGACCCGCTGGGGGGAGAGACGATGCGTCAATTGCTTGAATCGGCTTGTCTGGCACCGTCTGTCGGTTTTTCGCAGCCATGGCGATTTATTTCGGTTACTTCGGCCGCCTGCCGCACACAAGTGATCACGGAGTTCGAAGCGGAGAATGAGATGGCCGCGTCGAAGTATGATGATGCGACGCAGGCTGAGTACCGATTGCTCAAGTTAGCGGGATTACGTGAAGCTCCAGAGCACTTGGCTGTGTTTATTCACAACGATCCAATAACTGGTCGTGGATTGGGGCGAGCGACGATGCCCGAGTCCGTCGCTTACTCAGTGGTTTCAGCGATTCAAAATTTGTGGCTAGCAGCTAGAGCGCAGGGGATCGGCGTTGGTTGGGTTTCTATTCTTCGCCCTGAAGCCATCGCTTCAATCTTGGAGGTAAGCGACGATTGGCAATTGATCGCGTACCTTTGCATTGGCTATCCGATGGACGAGCACGCGAGTCGACCTGAATTGGAAAGACTTGGGTGGGAAAGCCGTATTAGTTTCCAGGAGAATTGGACCCAGCGATGAGCTCTGTCGATGATTCAATGAAGGAGCTGATCGCCCAAAAGCTGAACGGTCTTTGCAAGCCGCCTGGAAGCCTTGGCGACATCGAAACTGTCGCAACTCTACTGTGCCGAATACAGGGAACCCTTTGTCCGGTTACCAAGCCACGCCACGTTACGATTTTCGCGGCGGATCACGGAGTTACCTGCGAGGGGGTTACCGCCTGGCCGAGCGAAGTGACCGGAGCAGTTGTCAAGGTCATGCAGAGTGGGCGCACCGCTAGCGGAGTGTTTGCGCGGTCGCTCGATTGCGGATACGAGGCCATCGACGTCGGCTTGCTTACACCAGCCGATACCGCGAGTTCATCGTTACCTTTTGCCTCCTCACGCCGAGGAACAGGCAATATCTTGCGAGAGCCTGCGATGAGTATCAAAGAATTTGAGCACGCGTGGTCAGTTGGAGCTGAATGCGCGCGTAGAGCGTGTGACGCCGGAAACGTACTTTTAGTCGGCGGAGAAATGGGGATCGGAAATACGACCGTTGCGAGTTGCTTGATCGGTTTGCTAACCGATGCGAAGCCTGAAAGCCTCGTCGGCCGTGGAGCAGGAGTGGGCGACGAGGGACTTGCAAGGAAGCAAAACGTGGTGCGTTTGTCGATCGAACGTGTCCGAGCACTCAACCTCGCCTCACCGAAGGAAATTGCGGCCCAAGCTGGTGGCCTAGAAATTGTTGCACTTGCTGGCTTCTATTTCGAAGGTGCAATTCGCGGTGCCACCTTGCTGATCGATGGATTGATTGCGACATCTGCGGCCCTAGTCGCGTTTGCGATCGATCCCATGGTTGCGAGCAAAATGATTGCAGGCCATCGTTCGACGGAGCCTGGCCATATGGTAGCATTGGAGCGACTGGGGCTCACTCCTGTATTGGATCTCAAGATGCGTTTGGGCGAGGGTACTGGAGCCATCGCTGCATTGCCCATTTTGGATCTCGCGGCGTCAATGATGAACAATATGGCAACCATAGACGAGCTTTCGAGCACACCATGAGTGAAGGTACGAGTAATACACCAAGGTATTCAGAGCCGATTCCGCTAATACAATGGAGTTGCTTTGTGACAGCACTACAGTTTTTGACTCGCATCCCTGTAGCTTTGCCGCCAGCACAACCTGCCGAGTACTACGCCTCCGCATTTCGCAACTCGCTGGTTTACTTTCCGGTGGTTGGCGGACTCGTTGGCCTTTTTACCTCGCTGATTTTTCTTGCGTCGATGGTGCTCGGTTTGTCGCCGCTGACGGCAGCCTTCATTGCCGTGGGGTGCGAAGCATTCTTGACGGGGGCATTTCATGAAGATGCATTCGCCGACACGTGGGACGCGTTGGGAGGTGGATGGACTCGTGAACAAATCTTAGAAATCATGAAAGACAGTCGACTAGGAACCTATGGAACGATGGCACTCGTTACTGGAGTGGGCATCCGTGCCACCGCGATGGCAGCAATAGGTGAACGCGACTATGCGTGGGCACTGGCATCGATTGTTGCGGCCGCAACAATCGCGCGTATTTCGATTCTTGCGTTCATGGCTACGACAGCCCCACTCGCGAATCGCATTTCAAAATCAAACGAACTTTCGGAAAAACAGCCACTCAAAAATGTTTGGGTTGGAGCCCTACTCAGCTCACCTTTTTGGGTCGTTTGGTTTTTTTGGGGGCCTCGATCGGCGGCGATTTCTCTCGTCGTTTTGGTTGTCGTCCTTCTTTTGTATCGAGCTACTATTTTGCGTCGAATTGGTGGAACCACGGGCGACTTACTCGGCTGCAGCGCTTTCGGCACGCAACTCATTATCATTGTTGTGGCGTCTGTTGGATGAACATGCGCCCAGAATTGATACTGATTCGACATGGAGAAGTCGAGGCTTCCTGGAAAGGAATTTGCTACGGGGCAATGGACGTTCCATTGAGCCCGAAGGGGATCAAGCAATCGCTGCAACTAGCCCAATTAATTCTCCAAAGATGGACTCCATCTTCGATATACCACAGTGGTTTGTCACGCACTCAATTCCTTGCCGAAGCAATATCAAGGGCGTGTTCAGCGAGTGTTCAAGTGCGAGAAGACTCACGTCTTCGAGAGCGAAATTATGGCGATTGGCAGGGGCTAACTTGGGAGGAAGCCTATGCCAGTGACCCCAAGAACTTCCATGGGTTGATAGAGGACCCCGATAACTATCGGCCTCCCCGTGGAGAAACAACTTCCGAGATGCAGCACCGCGCGATTTCATGGTTAAAAGGATGCGCCTCTTGCCAATCAAAAGGCACAATTGTAGCTATTACTCATAGTGGGCCAATTGCATCGCTTGCTGGATATGCTCTGAGACTACACGCCATGAATTGGACTCCCTGGACGATCAAAACGCTAGAGTGCCTATCGTTGACGAACGCGGCAACCGCAGATTCAATTGACGAGTACTCCGTTGAACGCATTGATTTCGACCTACTCGATTCAACGGATGCCTGAAGCGTTGCTCGGTTGGAGCCACCAGCTAAATATTCTCATTCTCGATGTCAGGTTTCGATGGCTGCATTCGAGGCTACAAGTCGCTCCGGTCACCCAAACGTCACCCAAACCGTAGCGAGTTCGCACCAGGTCAACGGTTTTCCACATCCACTGCTGAATCCGTTAGCGGGCGCCATCTTCCCGACGTGTATCGTGATCGGCTACAACATGTTGGGCATGGTCGCAATGGTGACGGATCATCCGTCGGAGATTGAGGAACTTCGCAAATAGAAAACTCGGAGACTCGGACCTTAGTCGTCGTTCAGTGCAAAGGACGGTAACTTTGGAGGGTGGTTGCTCGCGGTGAAAGCGCATTTGATGGAACGACAAGGCTACTGAGAATAGCGGAAAAGCTAGGTCCAAACTGGAAACCAATGCAAGCAGGGTTCTTCGACGGAAAAGCCACTGAAGCCATAGCTTCGCTAGAGTCTAATTGCACAGCAAAGCGAGAGAAGCATATCGGATGTACTGAATAGCTCGATTGCAATCTTTTCCCGACCTTACTACCGTGGGGATGTTGCGATGAAGGTCACAACTGCGAAGGGTGGCCCGCCGTCGATTTGTTTGCGGTGAGAGATCAAGGGCTTTGCCGAAGTTCGTGGCGTTGTCAGACAGGACGTACTGCGACATGAGTTCGTTGAGGCGTCGTTTGCTTTCGGGGTCGCCGAAAGACCCAAAGTAGTAGCACTTACCTTGGAGTTTGGTGGTACCTTGACCACTCGCTTTGTGCAGTCGATAGGACGGGATTTTGGTCATTCAGAGGCTCCGCTCAAATTCTCCGGGAGTATTGTACTCCCGAAATGGATTTGGGTTTTGCGCACTGACGAGGCCGTCAGGTATCGATTTCTCAACGAATCGCTTGGTAAAAGTGAGTAGCGAAGACTGGACTTGAACCAGCGACCCACGGCTTATGAAGCCGTTGCTCTAACCAACTGAGCTACTTCGCCATTAACGAAAAGACGATTCTATCGGCATTTGGCCTTCTTGCAATCCACAAAAACTGTCTGGGATTGTCTGGCATGATCCGCACTTGCCGAGCTGATACATAAATGGTTCGGCAGTTGTCTGGCCCTCCCAATTCCCCCAAACGTTTTGTAGTCACATATGGAAGATTGACCAAGGTGCTGCTGTGCACTATAATCCTGAGATAATGGTGTGTTTTTTTGCATTGGCTTGTGTCCCCTACCTTGTCGCGAATGTCCCCAACTTCCCAAAAACAATTAGGATTCCAAGCGTTTTTTGCTTGTTCCTTTGGCTTTTGGTTTTTCGGATTTGGACTGGCCAATCGAATTGATGCTAGCTGCGGTGATTACTTAAAGCACTCGACGTCCATGCGACTCGGGGACTCGATCGGCTTTTTCTCTAATGGCTTTTCCACCCATGGCTTGGAGGATTCGCCATCGCCGGCCTGCGGATGCAAAAATGGAAGTTGCAAATCTGCGCCACCTTCTTTGCCGACCGAACCGGCTCGTCTGTTCGTTCTGCGAAAACAATTGAACCAGTTAGAGGCCTCGGTCTGCGGGACGGGGGCTTCGCTTCGAAACGCATTGCTCACTTCAAATGAATTAATTCCGGTACAACCTTCTTTGGACATTCTCGTTCCACCTCCGCGGGCAGCTTGGCTCTAGGTTTTGCTGACTTGATTGGGGGGCCGGTCAAACTGGCTTTCCTCCCGATTCTTCGCTCAGTTCGCTGTTTTAATGAGATTAAGTCGGCTTTGATAGACGCGACTGCAATAGGTCACGTGCAGTAGGCTTGGCGACTCAATCAGATTCGAAGTCACTCTCGGCAAGAGTGACCCACGGTGCATCTTGCAGATGCACGACTCGGTACGCGCCTCCGCTAAAATACTCCTTATCCGAATCAAGTTATGAGATCCAATATGAAATCAATTTCCCGTCGACTTTGCAAACTCTTTGTTTTTGGCTCCATCATTCTTCCTCTCGGATTTTGTCGTGCACAAGAATCCAATGGCACTCGGGCAACGCCGTTGACTCGGCCTGAGCTCAAGCGGCTGATCGAGGATGTTAAGGTTCGCGTCCCCCGAATCCCATTGCCCGAACTTACTGATGCGGACCGTGAAAAGCTCGGCGATCAAGTCGATAGCTACGAGGCTAGAGTCAAACATCATTACTTGAACGGAATCGAAGTCGTCCGTCCGGTAGCTGCTCCCTCCGCGCCAATCGGGGCCGCTGGTTCGGCTGGTGCCAACGGCGCGAAGACCAATCCGCCTGCAGGGTTGGCTCGAGAGCAAGATCCCAATTTTTCCCTAGAGAATGCGTTCAAGGTTGAGCTGTTTTGGATCGTCTCCCGGGTCAACAACTGCCAGTATTGCATTGGCCACCAAGAGTCCAAGCTATTGGGAGCTGGCAGATCCGAAGACCAGATCGCAGCGCTCGATGGCGATTGGTCGGAGTTCAAGCCGGCTCAGCAAAAGGCTTTTGCATTTGCTCGCAAGTTCACTTACCAGCCCTATCGGTTGGAAGATCAGGACATCGCAGGTCTCAAGGCTCATTTTTCCGAAAATCAAATCTTGGAAATGATACTTTCGATGTCTGGCAACAACTCGATCAATCGTTGGAAGGAAGCGATTGGAGTTCCGCAGCGGAAGGACGAGGGTGGTTACTCACGACTCGCCACTCTAGGGTCTGGGACCGCAGAAATTGATCCGAACTTGCCGAAGGGGACGTATCTGACTCCGACATCGCCTGCCTTTGAAAAAAAGGTGTCCAAGGTAGCGGTGTTTACGTTGGACGAAAAAACAGATTCGACAACTCGTCCGACGTACAGCAAACGTCCTGCGCTTGAGTCACGGGATGAAGTCGAAAAAAAGCTTGCCGAATGCCGGACCCGCAAACCCCGATTGAGCTTGGTGGACGAAGCGCAAGCGAGAAAAGACATTCCTGGCTGTTCGTCGATCGATGGACCTCTGCCAGCTTGGGTTCGGCTGATAGCGAATTTCCCGAAGGCGGGTTCTAGTCGATTTGACAGCGTTATGGCATCCCAGGAAAAAGGGGATCTCAGCCCATTGTTTCGAGCTCAGTTGAGCTGGATTTTGGCCAGACAAGATCGAGCTTGGTATGCGTTAGGGCTTGCGCAGACACAATTGCGTAAGCTTGGTCAAACGGATGTGGAGATCTATGCGTTGGATGGAGACTGGTCAGGTTTTTCCGCGAAAGAGCGAGCGTTATTCCAGATTGCCAAGCAGCTTGGGACGTCGCCCGTTGTCCTTTCGGATGAGGAGGTTAAGGCGGGGGTTGAATTAGCCGGAGCGCGAGATGTTGTGCAGACCATTAGTTTTACGACTTCACGAGCGTCTTTTAATCGATTAACCGAAGCTGCGGGGTTGGGGCTTTAGTGCACCTCAGGAGATGAGGGGCTTGTTGATTTAACACTTTTTCCAATGATTTTCGTTTAACAGTCAGCCGTAGGAGACTGTCAATGTTTCTAAGTACGCCTACGGCTGACTGTTAAACGACTAAATCAACAAGGGAAGTTTTACAACTTCCGCTACGAGGACCGAATGCCAGACACTTGCGATTGCAGGACCGCGAAAAAGGTTGCAATTCCAACACAATTGGTGATTTGGGAAAAATTTTCGAAATAAATGCTTTACCTGCGAACCTTATTAACGATACCATAGTCTGACTCACACTGCCGGATGGTTTGTTCGGCGGATATTTTTTGTTTCATCGTCATCTCTCAATCTGCGCCTAACGGTGTAGGGAGGCTGCCATGCGTAAAGTCAATTTTGCTCAACGTTGTGCCAATGTCATCGCTTCAGTGCGAACAAGCGCGATTGTGGTCAGCAATTTGGTGCGCCAGCTCCACCTGCTCCTTCTACATGCGCTCCTAGGTACGTCGAGTAAATCGCCGGGCAATGAACGCCCCGAGATTTATTCGTGGTCCAGAGGATGGATGGATTTTATGGGGCCAATGATGGTCCCAGCCAAATCCAGCTTATCCATAAGGCCCACAAGCAAACGCGGTAGCTAACCGTTTTTGCAGACAGAAAACTTGCCACATCCAACTGCCTAGCAAGTTTTTTTACAAAACAACGTACCAAAGGCGGTTGGCACGCGAAAAGTCTTAGTGTTGTCTCGTTGCTACTTCGTGAACGCCGAAAAGCGATTTCGAAAAGTTAGCTGCGGTGCAACTCAATCAGGACAAAACGCTTCCCAAAATCTTCCCACAATGACTCCAACGTCGTTTTGAGAGAGAAATGGTTAGTGCTAAGTCCTTGAGCAAGACGGCTCGCGTTGAATCCAAGAAACCAAGCTACACGCTGCATTCGCTAAGAGAGCGATTGTTCATGCGTGTGGCTTTCAACGAGAGACAAGTTGACCATGACCATGACTACTGCCCAAAAGTATACCTACGAAGACTTGAGCGATCTCACTGTTGCTGACTTGGTTGTCCAAGCACAGACCGGAGATCGCAACGCTCAAGAACAACTCTATTGCCGATTCCAGCAACATGTTTTGTCGATCGCTTACAAGCGATTGGGGAACTGGGATGAAGCTCAAGAGTTGAGCCAGGACGTTTTCATCCAAGCGTTTCGTCGATTGGACCAATTGCAAGTGCCGGAGGCATTCGGTGGTTGGTTGCGACAGATTGTTCACCGCATGGCGATCAATCGAGTTACTCGACGACCGACGCCGATGTCTGTGGATCACGAGATTCTCGAAGCTACGGTGACTTGCCATAGCGATCCTTTAGATGCGGTTTTGAGCGGAGAGCAGAAGATGCAGGTTCACCGAGGCTTGGACCGATTGGGAGATCTTGACCGAAAGACTCTCGTCGCGTTCTACTTGGATGGACAGAGCCTCAACCAAATGAGCGATTCGTTTGAGGCTCCGATCGGAACGATCAAGCGTCGTTTGCACGTCGCTAGAAAGCGATTGGCAAAGGAATGCGAAATGCTCCAAGCGGTATAAGAATGCTTCAAGCGGTATAGGTTCGTGCGGCACGATGTCGCGCGAACCTGCCTCTTGAAGCTGTCCGCAAGCGGGCAAGTTTCGAAGTTAGTGTTCGGTCGCTTCTAAAACTCGGCCGAAACTCTTGACGAGTTTCGCTACATATTGATTCGCTACAGCCCCATGGGCTGTCCCTTTTATACCTGTGTTCCAAAAATTAGCCGACTCACTTTTGAACCCAGCAAAACTCTTGAGGGAAATTGGGAGGGCGAGGCGGGCGAGGCTCCTGCCGACCCATTTACGTAACAAGCATCGGTTTCCAAGAGTGTTCGACTTCGTCGAGAACCGGGGCTAGCGCCCAACGGCTAATTCTTCATTTCACTCAGGCTCAAAATAAGCACGCTGCTTAGAGCAGTCCATAGTTCGTCAACGTAGTCTTCAATTTCGCGAATTCGAATTCTTCGAGTTCGGTCATTGGTAATCTAAGTTCGCCGGTGTCCCGTCCCAACAGTTTCATCGCACCTTTGAGAGGGATGGGGTTCGTTGCTAGCGAGAGCATATCGCGACAAAGTGGAAAAAGCTTGTGGTGCAGTTTCGACGCGGTTGCGAAATCGCCCTTGGATGCCGCTGCGACCATTGCGATTAGATCCTTGGGGACGATATTGGCCGCAACCGAAATGACCCCTTGAGCGCCGATGCTCATCATTGGGAGCGTTAGCGAATCGTCACCGCTGAGCACGGTCAAATTGGTGGTGTTCAATATTTGAGAGCATTGATCCAACGAGCCTGTAGCTTCCTTGACCATGGTGATGTTCGTCAATTCGGCCAACTTTGCAATCGTTTCGGGCTCGATGTTTTTAGCCGACCGGCCGGGGATGTTGTACACGCAGTGGGGAATGCCGATTTCTTCTGCGATGGCCTTGAAGTGTTCGTAGAAGCCACGTTGTGTCGGCTTGTTGTAATACGGAGCTACTTGGAGGGAAGCATCGGCACCTTCCTTTTCGGCCCAACGGGTCAACCGCAAGGCTTCAGCGGTGCAGTTGGAGCCGGTTCCGGCCATGACTTTGCAGCGGCCCGAAGCGAGCTGAATCACTTCGCTGATGACCCGTTCGTGCTCATCGTGAGTCAAAGTTGGGGACTCACCGGTGGTTCCAACTGGGACCAGAAAATGGGTACCGGAGGCGATTTGGAACTCAATTTGAGTTTTGAGTCTCGCGACGTCCAGTTTGCCATTGGTAAATGGAGTAACAATCGCGACGCCGACTCCGGCGAAGCCGCTTCCCTTTCGATCCGACATTCCTAAGCTTCTCTTTCACAAAAAAACAAATCGCGGCTTCTGAATTGGTTTTGCCGCAGGGGGAAGAATTTTAGACGCAACGAGGTGCTTTCCCAATCCCCAAGTTGTCGGTCACGTGAAAATATTGCGTTTGAGGTTTTTGGCAAAAGTAGCAGGCACGCTCCGTCGTGCCGTCCGCTGGAGGGAATTGACAAAGATTCTTGGTGAACGGCACGTGGAATGTGCCTAAACTCGGTCCTGGCGACGGCCCTTGGAACGGAGTTTTGCGCATTCGTCGCATGTGCCTTCAATGATAAATCGGTGATCTCGAGCCCGAAATCGATGGAGTTTTGCCACGGATTCACGGATCTGCAACAGTTCGGGGCTAGTGAATTCGATCAGCTTTCGGCATTTTGTGCAGTACAAATGGTCGTGCTGGGGGTATCCGTAGTCATGCTCATAAACGCTGCGACCGTCCAATTCGAACCGATTCAGCAGACCGGCATCAACGAACTCTCGTAACGTTCGATAGACAGTTGGTCTGGAGACATAGTTCGCGGAGCCTTTGGACGGTAGCTGTTCCATCAGCTGATCGGCGTCAAAATGCTCGTGCCGATTGAATACTTGTTCGATGAGGAATTTTCTTTGTTCCGTATTGCGGAGGCTTTTGCTCTGCAAATACTCTTCAAAACGCTGAAGCGGGGTCATTGAAACCGCAACGGCCTCGAGCGGTTCTGGAGTCTTGGTACTTTCGTTAGTCATCGATTTTGGTGCGATCTGTTGTTCTGTCCAATTAGGCGTCTCAGTATATACCGAACGCCTTGCGGAAGATATTCCTACATTTTTAGGACACAGCCGACAAAAGTAGCAGGCACGCTCCGTCGTGCCGTCCGCTGGAGTGAATTGACAATGATTCCAGGTGAACGACACATGAAATGTGCCTACTACTTTGACTTTTGTCGGCTGTGTCTTTGAGAGAACAGAGTACTCAGGTCGTGCGCGGCAATTTCACGTAAATACCCAATTGCACAACGCCTCCATCGCCTGGCAATAGCCAAATACCAACGGGAAGAATGCTGTCCAGAAGAGAATTTTTCGAATCGTAAATTGTGGTCTAATAACCGGGGCCTCTGAATCCCAAAGATCGTGCTTCATTCGATGGCGGGCGATCTCGACCGCTATAACAACGAAGAGTAGAGCAACCATTGTGACCCAATACCCGTAGCGGACGCGCCCCTCGAACAATAATAGTCCATGAACGATCAAAATCGCACTCATGGTCCACGCGTGTTGCAGCCGAGCCCACGCAACTTGATACTCTTGGCTGCGGATTGCCAAACCGACCCAACTAAGAAAGCCGATCAACGCCGGTATCGTGACTAGGACAGTGGACAACAATTGGCGCCCGCTGCTACTCTGTACCATCGCAACACCAACCACGGCAATGCTTATCCCAGATGTGACGAAAAATTGCGTTAGGAAGCAGGCTTTCCAGAATTTTTCGCTGACCAACCAAGCAGAAACAGCGGCCAAAATAGCGATGAGCAATCCATTGCCATAAGATCCTATCAGCAGAAAATTGGCAAACTGATGCTCGGCTTCAAATGGGAAAATCCGCAATAATTGAACTGGAATCTTGTCAGGCCCTCCGCCACATCCTCGACATAGCGGCAACCATAAGCAGCTAAACAGCAACCAGCCGGAAACTTGCAAGCTGAGCACAGTTGGGCTTCTCAAGCCAGCTGGTCGAATCTTGGACAGTGAAGGCGAATGTTCCATGCTCGCTGTGCACTCACTCAATTTGCTTCGATATCTTTTCGATTGCCTTCCACAGTTCGTCGGCAATCAGCTTCATACCGCGGTCCCCTGGATGTCCCGCCACTCCAGCATGTTCGAATTTCTGATCTGCACTCCCTAGATTGGCCGGATCTTTGTTTAGATCCTTCAGCGGTACATAGGTCCCGCCAACCTTTTCACAAACCTCACGCATGATCTGCTCTTTCGTCGGATCAGGCCAAAATTCACCGCGGACTAGTAATGTCGTTGATTTCTCTTTTTTGAGTCGGCTAAGCAACTTCTCAAATGCAGTTCTGTAACGTTGCTTGGCCTCTTCCGATTCGAGAGCTGGTGCATTTGCACCCACGGCGACGATAACAACGTCCGCTTCAAAAGCAAGCGACTCTTTAAGTCCTTGATCGAAATCGAAGTCGATCTGCTTACGTTCGAAGTCTGCAAGATTGAGGACCAACAATTGCGGCTCGCCTTGAGTGGCCTTGCAGACCTGCGAATGCAGGACATGTGCAAAGTCTTTGTCGCGGCTGCTGGCGGCCATGCCCCAATTTCCCGTCCAGCCGATCTGCGGTGCTGGACCGTGCAATGCAACGCTATTTCCTAAAACTAAGAGCTTATTGATTCGGAGCTTTCCAATCTTGAAGTCAGATTGCTGTTGGGATGGCTCCTGAGCCAGTAGTTCTTGCCGAAATGGAAGCAGTTGGCACAAAGCCATTGCCAACAGACACATACCAAGTATTCCAAAAATGCGTTTCATTCGAGCCTGGCTTTCTTATTTTAGGCGAGCGGCGGGGTCCATTTTACATAGCGCGACGCGCAAGCTAGTGAATTGGACATTAAATTCACTTGCATGCGCGTTTTGAAGTTGCGAGTTATCTGTGCTTCCGGGCCAACGGCCCAGCAATTTACATATCCCAGCCCAACGGGCTGGGTATTCGTTGCAATTGCTCTTAAGGGCCAAAGGTCCGACCGTTTGTTGACTAACGTCTCTCACAGACGCAAACGGTCGGGCCGTTGGCCCTATCCATTCGTGTACCTGATTTGCCCCAGCCCTTCAGGCCGGGCTATGTAAACGACCGGGGCTTTGCCCCTAATTCAAATAGTGCAGCTTCAAAACTTGCGCGTCGTGCTAGTGAATTGGACAGTATATTCACTAGCTTGCGCGTCGTGCTACACCGAAATCATCGGGCTACGAAATCGTTTTTTACCCAGCCGTCGCCGATTTCAGCGAAATGACCAAACGTCCAACCGTTCGTTTCGTTAAGCACAGCGAACTCCGCCCCATCCTTGAGCGGAGCATCGAACGCAGGCTCATAATCTTTGCCGATCCCCTTCCTGGCAACCGTTTCACTAGTAATGACTGCTAGTCTATTAGTAGTTCGCTCTGGAGAGTTCAGGTAACCGTCGATCGAGAAAACGATTCCCAATACGGTTAGCCCAATGGCAACCCAAACAAGGCTTCGTCGGCGCAGTAAAACCGAGGAAAAGATCAGCAATGGGGAGATCGCACACGCAATGATCGCTAACCAAACTCGAGTTGGATATGCCAAGGATTCTGTCCAAAACATCACAGGGGACCACCAAGGCTTAGGAGGAATAGCAATTCTGCCTGGTGCGGAGGCGAGTGCCTGCTGGAGGTTGGCTTCAAGAAGCGAATCGCTGGGGCGATACGGCTTCGCTTTTCGATAATTCAAAATCGCACGGCCAAAATCTCCAGCTCGGAAATAGGCGTTTCCCAAATTGTAATAGACTGCACCATTGCAATAGCCATCCACTAGCAATGATTCGAGCAACTTGGCCGACTCTCGAAACTCGTTGGGTGTCTTGGCTTTGTCAAACAGCTCCAGCGATCGTAGGAAGTCACGTTGTCGATCACCCTCTTGATCCGCACGCAATTTCGCTGTGAATACACACGCAATCAAGATCGCCCCAAGGAGAAGTGGAATTCGAATCATCGTTTGCCTCCTCGCTCCAAAAACGGACTGACCCGCTTGACGAGCTCCGTTGCTTCCTTGACCATCGTCGCGGTATCCGAAGCATCGCTTGCGCCGTACTCGGCAGACTCGATCCGTTCCAAAAGTGTCTCCAGCCGAACGCAATCTTCCTGAGGGACATCGCATGCACGCATGGCCGTGCTCAAGTCTCGAATGGTCAAACCGTCCGCGATCTTACTGCCGGTGTCCGCTACTAACCCCATGACGGCGGCTCGCACTTCACGAAGCGATTCCTTTTGTTTTCCTTGCGAAAGCAAACTGCAGGCGGTCGTCAACCTTGACTGTGCGGTCCGACGAGCCGCTGCCTTTCTCAGTCTGTCCACGTCCGAATTTTTGTTTCGCAAAGATACCAGCGAAACGATCGCAATCCCGCTGACGATCCAAAGGACGCCAACCCACGCAAGCCCGCTCATTAAGTCCACTCGCTCGTCACGCAATTGCGATAGCTCGGTCACATTGTGGAAAATCCCTTCCGATCGAGTCTTGATTTCGGCGGTCGAGCTACCACCTCCAAGCGATCCAACCAAATCGCCGCTAGCCAGAATTGCCGACGCTTCCGCCACGTTCAGTTCAATCGGCTCAGTCGTAACATCGACAAAGGACTCAGTCGCTGGATCGAAGGTCGACAGTTTGAGCGCGGGTATCGTAACGCCCGCGTGCTTGGGACGCAGCGCGAACGCGAACTTTTTTGACTTGCTCTCCACGCGACCAACTGGGTTTTTGTCGACAATGTCAAACTGCTCCGCAATCTCAGGCAATGCGCTCAAATCCGGTGCTGAAATCAATTCTAACGAGCCGCTAGTTTTGCCTTGCGTGAATTGCAGATTGAGGGTCATTGGGTCGCCGACTCGCAGCTTGGTAGGGGTCGCGCTGGCGGTCACCCTATAATTACCTATGCCACCTGTAAAATTGGCTGGTCGCGAAGAAGGGATTTCCGACACTTCGACTTTGACCGGAGGTGCAATCGCAATAATACGTGTGGCGAACGTTCCTTTGATTACAGCAGGACCAAAGGTATAGCTGCCGGTCTTTTCGGATACAAAGGCTCGCTCCAGTTCATACACAAAGTAATCTTTCGTCGATTCGTCGAATCCCTTTCGAGTCTCTTGGCCATTGCTTAAATCAAATATTGCTAATCTTTGTCGCTCAAAAATAGAACCGGAACTGCCACTCACGCCATTGATCGAGAAGCCGACGTTGTTCGTTGAAAGCAAGGGCTGAAGCCAATCCGAGACCTCTTCAATAGCAGAAACACCTTCGGGCGGCTTAAGCCAAGTGATTTGAATGCTGGGCGGATTCTGCCGCATCTGCTTTAAAGTACGCAACGGGTCGGTACCCGTCTCCGCGATCGGCTCTACAAGGATACGAAGCTTGATCGAAAAATTCTGTGTGGGATAAACTCGGGCTTGACTTGGAACGATTTCGACAACAACGGAATCCTGCTTAGGAACCTCCAGTATTCGAACCGGAATTGAATTGCTCGAAAGTGTCTTGCCATCGATAGCAACCGTCACCGCCGGGATCTTGAAAGTGCCAGGGGTCTTGGCCGTCAATTGATACTGATAAACATGACTAAAGCTATTCGACTGCGAAAAACGGCCATTGATGATCATGGTTTGGGACTGGTTCCTCGACTGGTCACCGATAAACTCGATTTCGAATCGTTCCTTCAAAGCATCAATGTTAGGTGATGGTGGATTTTCCGCATTTTGAACATCAACCTGAAACGTAATGGACTCGCCGACAAACACCTCATTTTCGCTTACCGAACATACGACCTCAGGTGGCTCTGCGGATGGTTCCGCACAAAGCGATGAACCGATCGCAGTCGATAGGAAACAACCTGCAATCCACAGCAAACCCTGAAATCGCTGGCAACCACGGGAGAGCGAGGCTCCTGCCGAGCTTGCGACGCCACGGTTCGGCAGGAGCCTCACCCTCCCGAGCATTGAATTACTAAGTAAAATTAATGAGAGCAAATTTACACCAAACATCTTTGCCTTACCAAGTCGTAGCCACTGTCGCCAGACGGTGGAGCCAATCTTCGGGAGAGCGAGGCTCCTGCCGAGCTTGCGAAGCCACGGTTCGGCAGGAGCTTCACCCTCACACGTAATACATTGGTTGGTAGACTCGGAGAAAAAGGATTTATGGCGAACTTCATGCGGTCTGTGATTGTTTTCTCTGTTCATTACCAATCCTTGTCCACTGGTACTCGTCCCATGATACGTGCCTTGAGTTCTCGGTCCCGCTCGCGTTTTTCTTGTTCGCGTTCTCGAACTCGACGCAACGCCTCTTCGATTCGATTTTGAGAGACCTTAGATTCTTGTCGTGGCTCGTCTTTTTTGCCCTTTTCTTTCTTGTCCTCTTCTCCTGATTTTTTTTCTTCCTTTTTGTCTTTGTCCTTATCGTCTTGCTTTTCTTGCTCGTCCTTCGAATCCTGTTTTTCCTTTTCTTTGTCTTCGTTCTGCTGTTCGCCTTCTTTTTTCTCCTGCGGTTCGTTTTTGTCCTGCTGTTTGTCTTGATCTTTCTGGTCTTGTTGCGGATTCTTTGGCTGAGCATCTTGAATCTCTTGAAGAATGCGACGAGCTTCCTCGGCGTGGCTGGCAGCCTGTTCTCGATCGCGTTTACCGAGCTGTTTCACCGCTGATTCCATTTCCTGAACGGCCTTCGGAGCAAGCTCGATTGCCTTCTGGTAGCCAGCTTGAATAGCCTCGGGATCCATTTTTGGTTGTTCTCCCATCGAAGCATCGCCAACTTCGGCCGGATCACTACTCGTCGCATCGTTTGTTGCGGCCTCCTCGGGTTTCGGTTGACTCTCGACCTGTGCGAGTTCTGACGCAGCTTTCGGTGCAAGAAGGCGTGTTTTTCGAATCGCTATTTCTTGCCTTGCTAATAAATCAGTCCAGTCTTTCTCGTTGACGATTAACGATTGCGGTTGCTGGCCAGGCTCGTCGACTGCCTCGCTCTTTTCTACATCTGCCTTTGATGGCTCCTCTTTTACTGCTTCGTCTTTTAACGCATCACTCGCTACATCTGGTGTCAGCTGCTTGGCAATTTGAGTCTGTTCGGAAAGCTCTTTGCTTAGCAGAGGATGGAATGGCACTATCGCATCCCAAATTTGGTCCAACTGATCCGCAGCAAGTTTTTGTTTCTCGGCTGCAGCAGCACCGTCCCGTTTTGAAAGCAGCCCCTCCGCGGCCCCCATTTTCGAACTCGCCTCGTCTGCCCAGTCATTTAAGAGCGCAATTCCACGTTCAAGTTCTTCGTCTGCTTTTGGACTTTTGGAGTTTGCATTGCCTGCTTTGTCGTCACCTTCCTTCGGTCGCAGCTCCGAATCGATTTTGTCCTTCAGATAAGGAATCTCGACGCGCAATTCTGATTGAAGCCGCTTCATTTCAGCGAAAGAATTCGGAGAAGTGCTAGCCTTGAAGCTGCTCGTCGTCTCGTTTAACGCCAACTGAGCTTGCACCAGATACTCCAAGAATTGGACCAAGTTCGCTTCATCTCGCCGTTTTTGAAGATCCGCCTCTCGCCAACGGTCGTTGTAGTACTTGATCCACTGTCGAAGCAGTTCTAAATTTCGCCGAGCTGGAACATACTTTGGGTCCAACTCCAAGCAATGCCGATACGAATCAATCGACTTGGTCAACTCACCTATCACTTCCTTGCGTTTTTCGACGGGGACCGTTTCCGGCTTTTCGCCCGCTAGCTTGTGAGCTGCATCCGATGCGATGACTCCTAGATTGAAATGAGCACTCGTTGCGATCGATTTGTCTTGGCTCAAGCCCGCTTTCAAGTAACGATCTCGCGCCAACTCGAGGTCCCCTTTCCTATGAAGTGCACATGCTTCGTCAAAAGCCGCTACGGCAGCACGGTCGGATTTTGCCTTCTCGAGCGATTCCGTCGCTGCCGCAAACGATTTACTTGCCTCTTCGAATTGTTCCGCTGAGTAAAGCTTGATCCCCTCGCGAACTTTGCTAGTCGAATCGTCCGCAAAAGAACTTTGTGCCATCGCGAGCGCTAGAACCGAAAAGTAGCAGGCACATTCCATGTGCCGTCCGCTGCGTGGCAAGATGTCCCTGACTTCAGTACGCAACCACCACACTCCTTTTTTTTTCGAACCCGAACCCGAACCTGAACCCGTGCTCGTGCTCGTGTTCGGTGCAATCGCTCGAACCGAATTCGAGTACCGCGGACGGCCGAATAAGAACCTGGTTGACTGGAATGCATACAGGAAAAAAACCATAACTGTTTTCTTAATCATGTTCGAACTCCTGATCCGAGATCTTGTCTCCTAGCATAGGAACTTAAGCACCAATCGGTTACCAGCGTGATCAAGGCAATCGCCAAGAAGATCTGGTAGCGTTCGCCGCGGCGCGTTCGTTTCTGACCTTCAGCGTCTTTGCCCCGTCGTCCTTGCAGGTGATCCGCGTACAATTGTCCTAAATCATAGGATCGAGTTCCTGCCGGAATGTAAACGCCAGATGTCTTCATCGCAATTTCTTGAAGAAGCTTGTTGTCCAGCTTGCTCCATACTTGCTGTCCCTCATACTCAGTATAAGACCCAGCGGTCCCTTTTTGCGGTACCCGCGAGCCTTGATCAGCGTCGCCGAGTCCCACGGTAAAAATAGTTACTTTCCGTTCCGCTGCGACCGTAGCAGCCTCAAGCGGATACGAAGCCTGATCGTCGCCATCGGTGATCAATAAGATCGATTGTTCCCTTTCGGCGTTTGTATTGTAGACCTCCAAAGCCTTGCGGATGGCGTCCCCTATAGCGGTACCTCCACGCGGTGCGCTGTTCGGATCGAGTTCGTCAAGCGCGCGGCGAAACGAATCGTAGTCGACCGTCAAAGGGCATTTCACCACCGCTTGCCCGGCAAACGCAATCAACCCAACACGCTCACCCTCGAGGCGATTCACCAGCGAAGCAACGTCCGCCTTGGCCCGTCCAAGTCGAGTCGGATGAACGTCGTCGGCCAACATCGATCTGGAGACATCAATCATCACGTACAGATCGCTTCCTCGCGGCACAACCACTTCCACTTGCTCGCCGAATTGTGGTCCCGCGATCGCAACCAATCCCATAACAATGGCAATCTCAATTAAAATGAGCTTCAACCAAAATCGCAGATTGGATCGCGCTGGTAACATACGAACCATCATCGGTTGCATCATGTATGCCAAACGGGCCGATGCGCGTCTCCCCTCTGAGTAAATTGCGAGAGCCAACCAACCTAAGCACAATGGCAAAATGAAATACAATGCTTGAGGATATTGCCAGTCCATCGTTTTGGTCTCCACTCTGTGCCGTAGGATAAATCTTTACGGCAAGGAACGGAATCGCGTCTCCTTCATAATATAAACACAAAGCACCACACCCAAGCCTGCGCAAGTGAACCACCGGAACAACTCCGTGTACTGCGAAAACTTGGCCTCTTCAAATTCACTCCGCTCCATTTGATCGATCTGAGCGTAAACCTTGGCGAGTCCATCTGCATCGGAAGCATGAAAGTACGTTGCGCCAGTCGATTCCCCCATTTCTCTTAGCAATGCTTCATCGACCTTAAACTGCGCTCGGACCAAGACACGTCGGCCAAACTCATCTTCCTGCGGAAACGGCACAGGTCCATTTCGTCCAATTCCAATCGTATACAACTTAATGCCCAACTCTTTCGCAATGGCTGCTGCCTCGCGAGGTTCGATCACTCCCGCATTGTTATCCCCGTCTGTAAGAAGGACCAGCACCTTGCTCTTGGCCTTGGTATTCTTTAATCGATCGATCCCCAACGCCACACCATCGCCGATCGCAGTCGCCAGTTCTTCATTCAAGGTGTCCTGATTGATGACTTTGCCGCGTCTGTCACGAATCGCTCTAGGAACCTCCAGACTCTTGACAATCTCGACCAAGGCGCCGTGATCCAAGGTCAGCGGGCACTTGCTGTCGGCGAATCCGCAAAATGCGACCAAACCAACCAAGTCATCTCGTCGACCCGATAAGCCGCTTTTTCGAGAGCCTGCAATAAACTCACCTACGACATGCTTTACCGCTTCGATTCTGCTCACATCCTTGTCGTTTAACTGGAAGTCAAGCGCCTCCATCGAGCCTGATATGTCTAAGACCAGTTCAATCGCAATACCCTGGCCCATAATCCGCGATTCGGATTTGCCGGATTGCGGTCGAGCTAGACCAGCAATGATCAAACACAAACCCACTGCGAACAAGATCGGTAAACTGCGATTTACTCGCTGCATCCAAGTGACGGGCAGGCTCTTTAAGTCCGAGATGCTCGAGTACAAAGAAGCTGGGCGTTTGCTTCGTCGTGAATAAAACCAAAGCAAGACTAAAACGATTGGCACGAAAGCAAACCAATACCACGAGTAGAATCGGAAGGAGTCCATTCGGCTATGTCCCCTTTCCTGTTGTGTTCTCACCGACGGCCAGCGGCTTCATATCGATGAATTCTTTCGCTCGATGAATCGACGATTCGACCTGGGGCGCGTCGGGGCGTTGCGCTGCATACTTAACCATGTCCGCAGCTTCCAAAAACTCCTTGAGTCCCTTGGACTGCGCTTTCGAAAATACCTCTCTTTGGCCCATTTCTCGCAAAAATTCTTCCGTTGTCTGTTCGGGAGCTCGGACGCTCGTAATCCCCTCAATGTAGTTGCGAACAATACCGGTTAGTCGCAGGTAAAAATCCTTGAACATTCCCTGTGACGGGAGGTCTTCGGCTAGTAACGATGCCAATTGAGAATGAGCAATCTCCTCAGGAGTTGGTTGATAAATCGGTACAGCCTTGATTTTATTCCGACGCTGCAAAAAGTAGGTTCCACATGCAGCAACAATCAAGAGCACTCCAGCTAGCCACCACCATGCTGTGGAATCACGGATAGCCATTGGCGACACCATCGGTTCGAGGTTCGAAAGACTCGGTACTTGATCACCGAGCTCCGACGTAATTTTGACCTCGATCGGCTCCGATTCAATCCAAGCAGAATCTGCTTTTTGCTCGGAGTTTTCACGATTGTCCATAAATTCGATGGCTACGGAGCGGATCAAGTGTACGCCAGTAAATACGGGCTCCAATTGATAATAAAAGAGTCGCCGATTCGGCTTGCTCTTTTCGGTTCCTTTTCTGGGTGTACGTTCGCTGTAGTCGCGAACCAAAAAATCGCCCACTGCGTCGCCAAATACAGGCGGCCGCACTACCACATCGGCTTCAGCCCCCACCTCAATCTCTAGCTCAACCAAGTCTGAAAGTCGAGGCTCCTTGGGCCACAATCGAACCTGCAGTTCCACTGGTCCCTTTTCGCTTCGAAGAATAATCGACTCTGCTACCGGCCGCTCAACTCTTCCTTTGCTGCCCCGGTCTGGCATGCAGCCAGCGAATGCAAATGCAAATACGAACAGAATAGCCGCCCAGTTTGCACAATGACGGCGGGCCGAATCGATTCTTTCCGAGCACCATGAAATCATCGCTGATGCTCCCGCATTCGGAAGAAGCGTTGCAAACTGGTTGCGTAGGACTGATCGGTTCGAATTTCCAATCGATCCACGTTGGCTTTCCTCAGCAGCTCCTTCAGCTTGGTTTGTCGATCATTGGCTGCCTTTGCAAACAAAGCTCGCACACGCGGATTGCGGGTGTCAAGCTCGATCAATTCATCCGTCTCGGCATCTCGCAACGTCAGAAAACCAACGCTCGGAAGTTCTCGTTCGCGGGGGTCTTCTAAAGTGACCGCAATGCAATCGTGTCGTTGGTTGGCGACAGCTAACGCTCGAGAACAATCCGGTCCGATAAAATCGCTGAGCACGAAGACCACCGCGCGACGGCGTTGAACACGACCAATGTACTCAAGAGCTTTGGCGATGTTGGTTTCCGATTTGACAGGTTCGGTTGCTAGCATTTCGCGGATCAGTCGCAGAACATTGCCACGTCCTTTTCGCGGCGGAATGTACTTAACGACATCGTCCGCAAAGAACAACAATCCGACTTTGTCATTATTCTTGAGCGAAGTGAACATCAGTACCGCTGCAACCTCAACCGCCGTTTCCATTTTGCTAATCTTTTGTGAACCAAAAGCCCCGGACGCAGAAATATCTACGGCCAAAAGAATGGTCAGTTCACGTTCTTCGCAAAACGTCTTAACGTACGGGCCATCGGAACGAGCGGTCACGTTCCAGTCGATGCTGCGAATCTCGTCGCCAGGCACATACTCACGCACCGTATCGAATTCCATGCCGCGTCCTTTGAAGGCGCTCAAGTACTCACCGGCAAGCAAATCGTTGACTTGCCGTCGAGCCACGATTTGTATGCGGCGAACTTCCTTTAGGACTTCTTCGAGCTCACGTGCAGCCATATTTGCCTATGGAACCGGTACCGATTCGAGGACCTTGCGTACAATGTCGTCGGAAGTTTTTTCTTCCGCTTCTGCCTCATAGGTCAGGATGATTCGATGCCGAAGCACCTCGTAAGCGATATCCTTGACATCCTGCGGCGTGACATAGCCCCGCCCCGCCAAGAAGGCGTTCGCCCTCGCTGCCAAACATAAATTGATCGAAGCACGCGGGGAGGCGCCGCACTCAATGAGTGGCTTGAGTTCCTTGAGTTTGAACTCCTCAGGTTGCCGCGTCGCAGCAACCACGTCCAGCACATAATCCTTGATCTTGTCGTCCATGTAGATCATCGAAACTGTTTTCTTCATTTCGAAGAGCTGCTCTTTGTCTAGAACAGGTTGGACCTCGCGACGATAATCCTCAAGCACACTGTCAACAACTTTTCGCTCGTCTGCCTTGCTCGGATACCCAACCACCACCTTCAACATAAACCTGTCGACTTGAGCTTCCGGGAGCGGGTAGGTACCTTCCTGTTCGATCGGATTTTGGGTCGCCATGACGAGGAACGGCTCATCGAGCGGATATGTTGTGTCGCCAATGGTAACTTGACGCTCCTGCATGGCCTCTAGAAGGGCAGACTGTACTTTCGAAGGTGCACGATTGATTTCGTCGGCTAAAACCAAGTTGGCAAATATGGGGCCTTTCCTTGTACCAAACGAGCCCTCACGAGGATTGTAAATCATCGTACCAATCAAGTCAGCGGGCAGTAGGTCTGGCGTAAACTGGATGCGCTGAAACTGGCAGTGGATCGCGTTGGCCAACCCCTTGATCGCGGTCGTCTTAGCTAGCCCCGGAAGCCCTTCAAGGAGGACATGACCGCCCGTAAGCAGGGCGATGAGCAACCGCGAAAGCATGTGGTCTTGTCCGACCAACACTTTGCGGACCTCGGCCCGAATCCTCTCAAGCTGATCGGTGTGCTTGAGGACCTGCTCTTTGATTCGCTGGATATCAACACTCATTTATCATCCGATACATTAACACAGAAACGGGGAAATTGTCGTGACGAAAAAACAAGCCATTTTGAGCTACCTACCCCAAAACGCGGCCTTACCCCACGATTTTCCCACGTCTCAGGTTTTTCGCAATACCATTCCTATCCTAGGCGTTAGCCCTAGAATATCCAACTTACTAACGGAACGGCGCGAGCCGTCCGGTGAGAAACCCTTAGATGCAGCGAAACCAAAGGGCTTGGGGCTTGTTGACTCGGTCGTTTAACAGTCAGCCGTAGGCGTACTGTCAGAGAAGCTAAGTACGCCTACGGCTGACTGTTAAACGAGATTTTTGGGTACAGCTAAATTAACAAGCCGCAAGCCGTCGAATGAGTGTCTGACGATTGCCGGTCGCCGATAAACTCCCGCTACTCGAAGATTTTCGCAGTCGCTTCGTCGCTAGCTGTTTTTTCTTTTGCTAGGTTGTTGATGGTCGAGGCGATGTCGACTTGGAACCAGGTTGGTGCTGTGGCCGTGATAAATGTGGCTGCCAACTGGGTTGCTTGGACCACCCAGAGGATCGCTCCTGTACTGATCACCGTCGATACGACCGTGCCTGTGTCGAACGAAATCGCAGACTCCTCGGACTGCGATTCGCGTCGACGCGAGTCGTCCGAAAGGATTGCCCCATGAAACACAAGCTCTTCCCTCGTCCGCAACATTTCTACTTGCTCAGAATCGCGGATCGTGGACCATGAATCGGAATTGAACCTTAGAACTCGCTGCGATACCGCTGCTGATAAGTCCCCGACGCGACTGCTCTCTCGCGACTCCAACAACGCCGCGATACCTAGATCCTTCGATGCCGTGTTTACGCTTGATACCGCCGATGGTTGAATCGCCGCTACCGCTTGCGGATTCGCCGTCCCAATCGGAGCGCCTGGTAATATACCAGGAACCGCTGGAACCGGATTTGTGTCGCCACTGCCTGATGTACCGCCGGTTCCTGTCCCTCCTGTACCGCTGCCAGAGTCGCCGCTGCCTGAACCGCCACTACCGGAACCGCCACTTCCTGAACCGCCACCGCCAGGTATTGTCGTTGGCAACAGAACGTTGATTGAAACCACGATCGGATCCGATTCCAACGCTCCGTCACTCAAACTGTAAGCGAACGAAACTTGGCCTACGAAACCCGATGTCGGAGTGTATTCAAACGTACCATTCGCCGAAATAACCAAAACGCCGTTTCCAGGTACGCTCAATAGATGGATACTCAACGCATCCCCTTCGGGATCCATGTCGTTGCCGAGCACGCCATTACCAATCACTCGCAGTACGTCGATGAAGCTTGTCGAGTAACTATCTGCCACGCCAATCGGCCGTTCGTTGACATTGAGCACCGCGATATCGACCGTCGAAACCGAGAATGAACCGTCTTCGCTTGATGCCCGCACCACGATGCTATGGCTTCGATTCGACTCGTAGTCTAACCCGGAACCATTGGCAACCGTTACCACGCCCGTCGTGCTATCGATCGCGAATCGACCGCCAGCATTGTCGTCCAGCGAATAAACCACGTTATTCAATGTGGCATCGGAATCCGACCCGAACGCTTGATAGTTGACCACCGTACCCACCGCCGAATTCTCGGCAACCGCATTCGCTCCTGCGGACAAATCGCCAATAGGACCAACCCCAAACTCGTTCACATCGTAAATGTTGATTAAGAAAGATTGCTCGCTAACCGAGCCATCGGCGCTCGTCGCCTGAACCCGTACAATTCGGCTAGGGCCGTCCGCTTCTCGGTCGATTGCACCTGCGACCGTTACAAGTCCAGTTACCGGATCGACTGCAAATCGGCCGCCGTCGCTATCGGCCATGCTGTACGTAATCGCGTTGTCGGTGGAGTCAGCGTCAGCCGCAGAAGCCTGGACACCAACACTTGTTCCGATGGCGGCGTTTTCGTTCACACCGTTAATGGTTGAATCGGTGTCGACCGGCGTTGTCACGTCGAACTCATTGAGATCGTTGACCCCAATCGTAAAATTCTGGTCGGTAAACGAGCCGTCGGCTGAACTGGCGCGAACGGTAATCGTCCGAGAAGCACCGTCGGCTTCGCGATCGATGGCTCCTGCTACTGTGACGATACCGGTATTGGTATCGATAGCGAAGCGTCCGCCGTCGTTGTTGGTTAAGCTATAAGTAACGTTATTGTCGGTGGCGTCTGAATCGGCGGCTGAAGCCTGGACACCAACGACTGTACCAATGGCTGCGTTTTCATTGACCGCATTCGACGTTGCATTCGAATCGGTGATCGAGCCGGTGTCGTATTCGTCGACATCGTTGATCCCGATCGTGAACACTTGGTCGGTGAAGGAACCGTCCGCGGAAGTCGCTCGCACGGTAATGTTTCGGCTCGGACCATCGGATTCGCGGTCGATTGCTCCAGCGACGGTTACAATGCCGGTAGCGTTGTCGATGGCGAAGCGTCCGCCGTCATTATTAATTAGGCTGTAAGTGATGGTGTTGTTGCTGAAATGTCATAAGGTGTGTCGTTGGCACCTTGGATGGTGATGGTCACTTGGGTCGTACTATTGAGCCCACCCGCATCGATCATGCTGTAGGTGAAGACATCGGTTAGCGTATCGCTGGCCGTTCGCAGAGCTTGAACAGCCGCGTTGCTGTTGTTGACCGTGTAAGTGTAGGAACCATTCGAAGCGATGCTGATCGAACCGTAACTACCGGTGACCGAAGAACCGACGTTCCCAGCGGCGGAGGCTTGGACTCCTGCTGTAACGCCACTAACCGCTTTGGTTTCGCCGTTCCCAACACTATCGACATCGGTATCGTTGGTCAAAACGTTTCCTGTGGCATTGCTCCCAGTGGCTCCGTTGGAAACTCCACCCGATTCCACGGCGATTCCCGTGTTGTCGACCACAGCAGTTGGAGTATCATTCGCACCGTGTACGGTGATAGTGAGCTCTGCGAGCGATTCAAGTCCAGCCGCATCGGTCACTTTGTAGGT
>JANPHB010000065.1:0-4349 GCA_031424235.1 Pirellula sp. | reverse complement strand
GGGCGCTTGTTTTGCGAACTGCCCTACGATTTTTGCTATCATTGCCAGTCTCCTCGTGCGATGGAAAGGTTACCCTTTTCATCATACGCACCGATGGAATGACGGCTTTACAGGATTCATTGAGGACAATCGCTTTACACTGGGGGCAAATCGATGCTCCAAAGATTCTTTCCGGCTGCGTTGTAGTGGGTTACCGTCATGGCCCGCGACTTGGCATCGATCTTGACCAAACCGAAGAACTGGAAACCATCGGAAGGTGGACGATTCCCCTTCATACCGTCAGGAATCCCCTTGAATTTCAATTGAGGGCCAAAGGTGTTATCAAATTCGCCAGGTCCGAATGTTCCAGCATGAAGCGGGCCACTCACGAACTCCCAAAACGGATCGAAATCTTGGAAGACGGCCTTGCCCGGATCGTAGTAGTGCGAAGCCGCATAGTGAACATCCGCCGTCAACCAAACGGTGTTTTTGATCTGATTGGATTTGATGAAGCTTAGGAGATCGGCAATCTCCAGTTCTCGACCGAGCGCGGGACCGTCGCCGTTTGCTCCGTTTTCAAAGTCCGCCTTGCCATCGCGTACCAGCAACCCGATCGGCATGTCGCTGCAGATGACTTTCCAAGTGGCTTGACTCGCTTTTAGTTTTGACTTGAGCCATTGCAATTGCTGTTTTCCCATATAAGCCGATTCGTCGTTCATCTCCGTCTGACGGTTCGGTGAGTTTGCACCGCGATAAGATCGAAGATCGATGAAGAAGACCTCTAATAGCGGTCCATACGGAATCGTTCTGTAAATGCGTGACATGCCATCGTTGGATGCATGGATCGGAAGATAGTCCAAGAACGCTTGACGAGCCCGAGCCGAAAGGAGGGAGACACTCTTAACGGTATAGCGATCATCTTGAATCTGTTCGCCGGGATACCAGTTGTTAAGCGTTTCGTGATCGTCCCATTGCACAAACGAAGGCACTTCGGCGTTCAATCGCCGCACGTTGGCGTCCATCAAATTGTATCGGTAGTTCGAACGGTACTCTTCCAATGACTCGGCCACTTTGGACTTGCCCTCGGTCACCAAATTCTTCCAAATCGAACCGTCATCTAACTTGAGCTCGCTTGCGATCGGATTGTCGGCATAACAGACGTCGCCTGAGTTGACGAAGAAGTCAGGAGAGTGGCTTCGCATCGTCTCGAAGGTGGTCATGCCACCGCGGGCAAGGTCGATGCCGTATCCTTGGCCGGCTGTATCGCCCGACCAAGTGAACTTGATGTCGCGTGGTTCGGTAGAGGGAGTCGCAAATCGACCGGTGGCCGGCGCGCTGATCTTGGACGAGTCGCTGAGATCTTGAAAACGAACGCGGTAAAACTGAGGCTCGCCTGGTTTCAAGCCGAACAATCGAAGTTTCGCGGTGAAGTCGGAATGTTCAAATGCGTCGGGACCCACGATACGTCGCACGTTCTTAAACGTTTCGTTGTTCGACAGCTCAACGATCATCCGAGACGGCCGATCGGCGCGGCTCCAGATAGTGGCGGCATTGTGCGTGACGTCTCCCGAAGCAACTCCGCTGGTGATATTGGGAAGCAAGCGGTCCTGCGTGATCTCGTCACTGAAAAGCGATCGGCTTCGAGTCGCAACGTACGCGCCTACGCTCAACTTAGCCAACATCGCATTGAAATGGCGGCGATCTATCGAAATCGTCATGATCGAACTCTGGAAGAGGTACTGGAGGGAGGGAGCGACAACATGAATCTTAGTAGCCATAGCATGGCACAACTTGACTCGCGTTGCGATGCCTGAGAAGTCCTATTTTGCTTTAAATTCCAGTGAAGAAAACGGGGCGTAACGCTGCCAGGCATTTGGTGGTGCGACGGAAATCTATTTTCCTAAAAATGATGCGAAACCGCTGCGATTTTCTCCCCCTCGCCCCGTTTCGGGGAGAGGGGGTCGGGGGGTGAGGGGTGGGATTGCCACTAACAATTCTTCGGTGCAATTATTTGTTCAGAACTTTTCAGCACGGCAAAGCATGGCTGTCGCAACTAAAACGCCAATCAAAACACGGCGCAAAACCCCTCACCCCCAGCCCCTCTCCCCTGATAGGGGCGAGGGGAGCAAAACAAAAAAGTTAAAGGTAATGAGAAGTCTAACGCCCAACGGCTAGTCGGCTGGGGAAACACGTGACGATTTGCTTGGCGAAAACAAATCGGTTTCGCTCAATTTCGTGTGATTCGTGTTTTTTGTGGTCCAAAATGCTGATCGTTTTGCAGAAAAAAGCAATAATGGCAACCGGCGAAACTTGAATGAAAAAGATGTGAGTCAAAAGGGACGTGCCATGATCGTCGTTATATTGGATCTTGAAGAAAGCTTGTTCTCATCAGCAATGGACATCGATACCGCGACAACCCTCATCGCGTTGGTTTCAGAGGATCCGTGTTCATGGGATGACGCGTTAGCGAGTTGGGCGCGTTACCAGTCGTCGGCTGTTTGCGAGTTTCCTTCTAGCTTGTCGTTTCAAACGGTCGAACCTGAATTGGCTTTGGAGGCACTTGGCCAAACCGAGGACTGGGTCTTATTGGACTTCCGAGCGAATCGGATTCTAACAGGGCGAGCGGTTATGGCGATTGGTCGCGACCAATCGTTTGCGATGGTGGTCGATGAGTTGGGTGATCAACACAGCCCGCTCAGTGTTCACCTGCCTCCTTGGTGGGAGCTTCATGAAAACGTCGACGCCAGCGCCATCGACGAGCCGCGACAAAAGCCAATCGATAGGCCGCATGTGAATCGCGATGTTCTCTTCGGCGAGCCTCTTTTGAACGATCTTGCTCAGCGTATCTTATCGACGGTCCATAGTGACGCTTGGTCAGCAAGCGACGCGGATTCCAACGAGCGAACGCGATATGATTTTACCATTAACGTACACCGCGATTGGTTGATGACGCCACGGGAGGACCTCGGTGGTAGGATGCCGCGTCAGCTATTGCATGGAGCTCGTAGCTGGATTGACCGGGTCGTTTGGTCGCAACGTATTCGCTTCGAAGATGGTGCGCAGTTGGTCGCTGCCCCGGACAATGTGGCTGGATATGAAACAGCGCCAATGGGGAGTGAAGAAATGGTCATTTACTTTGACCTCTGCCGCGAATTGATCCAAGCGGGTTGGTTTTGGTGCACCAGCGGGCAAACTCAACAAGTCGGGAATGAAAAATCGGAGCGTCATTTAGTATTGGTCGATTTCTTGCGTGACGCAAGGGACGATTGGATGCGAAGTCCGTTCGAAGGTGGTTCGCCTCCTTCGTTCATCGTCGAATGCAGTCGGCGCCAAGTGCCTCGCGGTTCTGGCGTTCCGATCGTTGGCATAACGCAACAACAGACGGAGCAGCATATCATCGATTGCGATTGCCCGATCTGCAACATGATGGCGGACGGTATGTTTGGCATCGGATTTACAAGCCTGGACGGGCACCATTTGGATCTTGACGATGAGTTTGCGTTTTCCATGTACGAGACTCAGGAGGAATGGCAGGAGATGATTCAAGAATACGAAGAATTCTCTGCCAATATAAAGCGAAAGCAAGATTCAGTCGAAGCAGAAGAGGTATCGCAACCGGATGAGTTCGAATCGGCCTGGTCAGGAATCGGTTCCGACGAACCGATGCCTGGCGACCCACTGGGACACGTCAAACTGGCTTTCTTGTTAGCCGAAGTTGTTTCGGTTCTTCACATAGTCGATGCGCCGACAGTTTCGATTCGTGAGCTCAACGATAGCTTTACAGAATACCGTACCAGCGCTTCCAACGAATTTGTAGAGTCTGCTAGCCGGCTGAAAAACATACTTCAGTCGCTGAGCAAACACCATCCAGAACTCATTTCCAAGGCTGCAGATTTGCAAAGTCGGATCGACGAACAATTGCGAAGCCAGAATCTACCAAAATGAGCATTCGGTCGCATGTTCATCGAGGCCTTAGAAGGCAGAAAGGTACTCGATGCAGACCCCATTGCTTGTAAAAGACATCAATGCTTCGAACAACCCATATCAGCTTTCTTGTGCATCGGAATCACCAACAGTAAGCGGTGATTTCTCGATTTGCTACAAGCCACTGCGTTAAGTGCCGACTGCGCGCTCCACAAATTCTCGAAAAAATTGATACTTCTCGCTGATCACCATCAATTGGCTTATGTCGAGTCATGCAATCCCGAAGCTTTTAGCCGTGTAACGGCGACAGTTCATAGCTGCGGGGCTCGCCCCGCAGACACATTCATAAATCGAATACAAGAGCCGTGAAACGGCGAAGAACGACACCGTGGTAGTGGACGAGATCCGCTTCGGCGACAACGACACGCTGGCAGCACTCGTCACCA
>JANPHB010000064.1:0-6041 GCA_031424235.1 Pirellula sp. | reverse complement strand
GGGCGCTTGTTTTGCGAACTGCCCTACGATTTTTGCTATCATTGCCAGTCTCCTCGTGCGATGGAAAGGTTACCCTTTTCATCATACGCACCGATGGAATGACGGCTTTACAGGATTCATTGAGGACAATCGCTTTACTCTGGCTTTCGCACAAGCACTAAATACTGGGCTCCTAAGGGTAGCCATGACAGGCAAGGCTCCAATGGTCGCAGGGCTCGAAGCAGATTGGGAAAGTAGAAACAGGTATCCACCTTTACGACTTCGAAGCCGGCTCCTTTGAGCAACCGCTTGGCCTCCGGGATCGAAAGAGTGATCGCGTCACGGTCAAAGGGAATGCGGCTCATCACCAGACGCGTGCCTGGATTCCATGGATTGTTTTCCCAAAACGCAAACCAGCCACCAGGCTTGATCGATCGGTAAATACTCTCGACAATCTCGGGGCGTAACTCAACAGGAATATGATGAAAGACCCCGTTGCAGAATGCGAGATCGAACTCTTCGCATGGGTTGTGGTTGTCGGATGTCACGAACGTTGCCGTGTTGCCAGGATAACGAGCGCGTGCCTGAACAAGCGACTGCTCCGAAGTGTCGATCCCGGTCACGTGCTCGGCCTGCAGCTCACTCAGTAGAAGCGTCACGCTATTGCCGGTCCCACAGCCAAAGTCCAATACGGATTTCAGAACGGGTGGATGTCCAAGTAGCTTCTCCAGTCGCCGCTGAACCCATTTGACTCTTCCAGCGGCAAAGTATTCCGACGATTCGCCCGAGACGTCCAACCCTTTCTGAAGGGCCGATTCATAGCTGTTGGCGAATTCATCAAATTCCGAGGGAGGCATCCGTTATGCGCCTCTCGATTGCCATCGCATTTTGAATTGATCGTAGTCTTCGCGGGTGTCGATTCCGCGCGGCGACCGCGGAACAATGCCGACGACGATGCGACAGCCCGATTGCAGAAACCGCAGTTGCTCAAGCTTTTCGATCTGCTCTAACTCGCTCGCTTGCAATTCATGGAGACGCAGCAAAAAATCGCGTCGATAAGCGTAAATGCCGAGATGCTGCAAGAACACAGGCGGCTCCTTGTTCAGCAATGCGTCATCCCAAGTGCGAGGGTGCGGGATGACGGAACGGCTAAAGTAAAGTGCTGCACCATCCAAAGCTCGCACCACTTTCACGCAAGCCGGATCCTCCAGATCATGTCGGTTTCGAATGGGTGTTGCCAAGGTTGCGACTTGTGCGCTTGGGTCGGACTCCAACAAGCCCATCACCGCATCTATCGCGGAGCCCGCGATCTCTGGTTCGTCTCCCTGAACATTGACAAACAAGTCAACGTCGGGACGACCTTTCGCCACTTCGGCGACTCGGTCGGTTCCACTTTGGGCATTCACATCCGTCAGTTGCGCGCGACCGCCAAATCTTGTGACCGTCTCAAACAATCGCGGATGATCTACCGCGACGGTGATACCTTTGGGACGTGTGGCTGTTTGACAAGCTCGATAAGTATGCTCGAGAACTGTTTTGCCGGTTTCGTTCAGCAGAAGCTTTTCAGGCAAACGCGTCGAGGCGAGTCGGGCGGGGAGTACGATTTCACCGATCATTCTTTGGTCGCATGGATGACTTGTTCGATTTGGATGGCTTTGCGACCTTTGAAAGAGCCCGCAGAAGCGTGGAATTTGGTTCGATTGGCGATCTCCACTTCGAGTGGATGCGATACATCTTTTTCTGTCGAGATGATATCGCCAACTTCCAAGTCAAAGAGGTCGGCTGATTTGATCGTCGATCTAGCAAGTGTGACAATCACATCGGCCATTGAACCATCCAATCGCGATAGCAATTTGCCTTGGGTCTCGGAGTTTGCTCGGATGGAAGCATAGCCGACCCAACTGTTGCTGGTCAGTTTGCTGCCAACGCGCTCGATCGTATTGAAAGGGATACATAGATTTGCCATACCGCGAATCGTTCCAAGGGATAGTTCGAAGCTCACCATGATGACGACTTCGTTGGGCGGTACGATTTGAACCAATTGTGGGTTGCTTTCAACTCGCTCGACTTCGATTTTTAGTTCAGCTACGTTTGCCCAAGCGACTTCGAGTTCCCGCAGGAATACGTTGCTGATCCGGGCCGCCAGTCGGAGTTCGATTTCGGACAGTGGCCTTTTCAACGACGAGTCCGCACCGATGTTGCCACCGAGCATACGGTCGATGATCGGGTAAAGAAGCGATGGGCTAATGTCTAGGACCCAGTTCCCCTCGAGCGGCATCGGCTTGAGAAGATTGAAACACGTTGGGATTTCAAGACTGTACACAAATTCGCTATAGGTCAACTGGTCGACGCTGATCAGTCTAACTTCGACGATACTGCGAAGGACTGCCGAGAGAGATGCGCCGACGTTTCGCGAAAACCCGTCGTGAAGGGATTGCAGGGCCCGCATCTGCTCCTTGCCCACGCGCTCCGGCCGCTTAAAATCGTAAGCCAATACACGAACTTTGCTCGCAGGCTTTTTCGCGTCGGCCTTTTGGGCTGGCGCCGCCGCGGCTTGTGCGGCTGGAGCTCCATTGTCGAGAGAACGCAACAGACTTTCTACGTCGTTTCTGCTTAGTACATCGTCTGACATTCGAAAATCCTTTTTCTAATTGCGAATCTGTCCATCGCCGAATACGACATACTTGTACGTCGTCAGCTCGCGAAGACCGCATGGTCCACGGGCATGAAATTTGTCCGTGCTTATTCCTATTTCCGCACCCAGGCCTAATTGGCTGCCGTCGTTGAAACGGGTCGAAGCGTTCACGATGACCGCGGCGGAATCCACTAGCGTTACAAATCGGCGAGCCGCGGCCAAATCCGTTGTCATGATCGCATCGGTGTGGCGTGAACCATATTTATTGATGTGCTCGATCGCTGCGTCGAGTGACTTCACAACGCAAGCACTCAGGACAGGACCAAGGTACTCGCGTGACCAGTCCGATTCGGTTGCAGTCATGGCCGTTGGGATCAATCGTTGCACTTCCTTGTCACCTCGAATCTCGATCGAATGCGTGGCCAGTTTCTTTGCGAGCAACGGCAAAAAGCGATCGGCTACATCTGCGTGGACCACAAGCGATTCAAGGGCATTGCAAACGCCCATTCGCTGGCATTTGGCATTTTCGATAACGCTGAGCGACATTTCTAGGTCAGCGTGGCGATCGACGTAGATATGGCAGTTTCCATCGTAGTGTTTGAGCACCGGCATAGTCGCCTCGGCAACAACGCGTCGAATAAGGCTCTCACCACCTCGCGGTATGACTAAATCGATCCATTGCGAAAGCTTGAGAAATTGCCCGACGGCTTCCCGGTCTGTTGTATTTACCAACTGGACGGCATCGACCGGAACACCGCAATCGACTGCGGCAGACTGCATGATTTCAACGATGGCTTGTGAGCTATGGCTCGCTTCCTTGCCGCCGCGAAGAATTATCGCATTGCCACTTTTCACGGCGATCCCAGCTGCATCGGCGGTGACGTTGGGCCGTGACTCGTAGATAAAGAAGACAACGCCGAGTGGGACGCGGATTTTGGAAATTTGAAGGCCGTTTGGGCGAGTACTCCCCTCGATGACTTCCCCAACTGGGTCGGGCAACGCTGCAATTTCACGTAAGCCGCTAGCAATTTGGAGGATGCGGTCTGGAGTCAGCTTGAGCCGATCGATCTCAGCGTCGGTTAACCCGTATTGAGTTGCGTTGGCCAAGTCGACTGCGTTTGCTGCCGCGATTTGCGTTGAAGCTTGTTCGATTTGCTTGGCTGATTCAATCAACCAACGATTCTTTATGCCCCCCGAAAGCCCAGCCAGCAATTGGGAAGCGGCTCGAGCGCGGCTGGATACGCCAGCGCAATAGCTTGCCAATTCGGTTTCGATCGTTGCGGCCATGGAGTGATATGGGGGAAAACGTGAGCTGAACATGCAGGCTAGGGTGAGCTCAGCCAACTTTAGCTTGCATAGGCGATTCGCTTTTCAGACCGCCTCACACTCGGAGTATCGAAGAATGGGCAGGTTAGGTCAATGTGAAAACGCTGGGCATTTGATGCTTCTGTGCGGAATTGAGAACGCAAATTGTCAGAATGCGGGATTGCTGGTACGATTTAAGCCCGTCGTGTTACCACCTGATTTCTTGCTCGCATACCCGCGAAAATCGATGACCAAGCATATTTTTGTAACTGGCGGTGTTGTTAGTTCCATTGGAAAAGGCTTAACCAGTGCCTCCATTGGAATGCTTCTTGAAGCTCGTGGGCTTCGCGTTCGAATGCAGAAGCTCGATCCCTATATCAACGTGGATCCGGGGACGATGAGCCCCTATCAGCACGGTGAAGTCTACGTTTTGGACGACGGTAGCGAGACCGACTTGGATTTGGGCCACTATGAACGCTTCACCAGTGGACCGCTGACTCGGGACTCGAATTATACGACCGGCCAGATTTATTTGAGGGTCATCGAAAAGGAGCGACGCGGCCAGTTTTTGGGCAAGACGGTTCAAGTTATCCCGCATATTACCAACGAGATCAAAGAATCCATTCTTCGACTGGCAGACAGCAACACAGACATCGTAATCACTGAGATCGGTGGAACGGTTGGTGACATCGAGAGCTTGCCATTCCTTGAGGCGATTCGTCAGTTTCCACAAGATGTTGGCCGTGACAATTGTTTGTTCATTCACTTAACGCTCGTGCCTTACCTCAAGGCAGCGGCCGAGATCAAAACTAAGCCGACTCAGCATTCCGTCGGACTTTTGCGACAGATCGGTATTCAGCCTGACATGTTGATTTGCCGTTGTGAGCAAAGCATTTCTCGCGAAGAACGAGAAAAGATCGCGCTCTTCTGCAACGTCTCATTGGAAGCGGTCATCGAGGAGTTGGACAAGGACTTTTCGATTTACGAGGTGCCTCTTTCATTGCGAGACCATAAGCTCGATGAGTTTGTCATGAAGCGGTTTCATTTGACTGGTCAACCGTTGCGATTGGACGCTTGGGACAACATGATGTTCGCCCTTCGCAATCCCAAACATGAGATCAGCATCGCTGTTGTCGGTAAGTACGCGGAGCATCGCGATGCGTACAAGTCCATCTACGAATCGCTCGATCACGCCGGCATTCAGCATCGAGCTCAAATACGAATCGTTCCTATTCAAAGCAGCGAGATCGAGGAAGAAGGTCCAGAGCGTTTGTTAGCCGGCTACGACGGGATCCTGATTCCAGGCGGATTCGGCGAACGCGGGGTGGAAGGCAAAGTGCAATCCATTCGTTATGCAAGAGAGCGCGACATTCCGTTCTTTGGCATTTGCCTCGGAATGCAGTGCGCTGCCATGGAATTTGGTCGTAATGTACTGGGGCTTGAACGAGCGAATTCGACGGAATTTGACAAGGACACGCCAAACCCAGTGATTTGTCTGCTAGACGAACAACGCAACGTCACGAATCTTGGCGGAACGATGCGACTTGGTAGTCAGCCCTGTCTGCTAACCAAAGATTCTGTTGCTCAGTTGGCATATCAAGCGGACCAAGTTGGAGAGCGTCATCGACATCGGTACGAATTCAACAACATGTATCGAAGCCGGTTCGAAGCACATGGCATGCGATTTTCTGGTCAAAGCCCGGACGGAAGTTTGGTTGAGATCCTGGAACTTCCGTCGCACCCATTCTTTCTTGCCGTTCAATTCCATCCAGAGTTCAAAAGCAAGCCAACGAAGTCGCATCCGCTCTTCGCCGCGTTTATTGGAGCAGCGGTTCAAAGGCGAACGGGGCGGAAACAACGGACGATAGCTTCTGGCGCCGTCGAACCAACAGACCACAGTTCAATCGTTTAATCTTCGGTGTGATTTTGATTAATTGCGAATCATACAACCGATACTGTCTGAACATGCCGCATAGGTATTTCCCCCAGGGCAATCGCACGTTAGCAGCATGAATAACCTGCGAGTAGCTTCTCAATCGCAGAGTTATCCCAGCCACATCGCTTACGCTTGCCTCGAATTGCATCTTTAATCGTAGTGTCCTTTTGCAGAATGTTTAACGCC
>JANPHB010000063.1:0-9317 GCA_031424235.1 Pirellula sp. | reverse complement strand
CTCCCGTTTGGGGCTTGTGGAGTAAATACGATCTATGTGGCTGCGTTGACAAGCTGCTGCAGGCAACTTGACAACATCAACGTCCTAAGCTTCTAAATTCGCTTAAAACTGTCAACGGAACAGATACTAGGAGGCTGCGGATACTATACTGTCGCCGTTTCAGGTTGTCTTTCTGAGCGACGACGAACCCGCTCCGCTTTGCGCGCGAAGTGCTTGTTTCTGCAATTGTTTGGCTGCTCGGACTACGTCGAATTTCATTGAGAGTAGTAGCGAAACGTGCAGTCCAATCCAATGGAATTCTCAATGCAGGCACACCTCCTCATTCCCCAACCCCTTCTCCTCCCGAGGAGGAGAAGGGGAGTTAGAATATGTGGAACTCTCAGCGCCTCGCCTACAAATTTCCTGCAAATACCCCCACCAGCCCCCTTAGGTCTTTCACCATTTTGGCATTTTTGTTCCACTGTTAGCGATGGCCTCTCCCACACTCCGCTCACAGAGCAGCTGACTGGAATCATGACCGACATTAAAACAAGCGCAGAGTCGGCAAAAGGGCTCTCGGAAGCCGAAGTCGCCAGCAGACGCAAGTCCCATGGCTACAACGAACTGCCGACGACGAAGAGCAAGAGTGTTTGGCTAACGGCATGGGACGTCGTTCGCGAGCCCATGTTCTTATTGCTGCTTGCGTGTGGAACGTTGTATCTGTTCCTGGGCGATGTGCAGGAAGCGATCATGCTGCTCGGCTTCGTATTTGTTGTGCTGGGCATTACGCTTTATCAAGAACGCAAGACGGAGCGAGCCTTAGAAGCCTTACGCGATCTGTCGAGTCCCAGAGCATTGGTGATTCGAGACGGCAATCGACAACGAATTGCCGGCCGAGAAGTTGTCCCAGACGATTTGATCGTGTTAGCCGAGGGAGACCGCGTGCCCGCTGATTCGACATTGCTCACCTGCGAAGGTCTCTCCACCGACGAATCGTTACTGACTGGAGAGTCGGTCCCGGTTCGAAAGGTAGTTTGGGATGGAAGCAAAGAAATGGCACGACCAGGTGGTGACGATTTGCCATTTGTTTATTCGGGTACGCTTGTCGTTCAAGGACAAGCCGTAGCCCGTGTTAGCTCCACCGGCCCTCGCACTGAAATGGGCCTTATCGGCAAAGCTCTTCAATCGGTTGATACAGAATCTACGAAACTGCAAGCGGAAGTGGGACTCTTGGTCCAGCGCATCGCGATGTTGGGTGGCGTGCTTTGCACCCTCGTCGTGGTCGTCTATGGCATCAAGAGTGGAAACTGGCTCCAAGGATTCCTTGCGGGTATTACTTTAGCGATGGCCATGCTACCCGAAGAATTCCCCGTCGTGCTTACGATTTTTTTGGCGTTAGGGGCTTGGCGATTGTCCAAAATCAATGTCCTCGCACGGCACGCCCCGGTCATCGAAACCCTCGGTGCGGCCACGGTGCTGTGCGTCGACAAGACCGGGACGCTTACTCTCAATCGCATGTCCATTCAAGCGTTAGCTGTCGAGGGCTCCATCCATGAGTTGGACAAGGTCGAGGATAAACAGGCAAAGGACCTGCCTGAAAATCTACATGAGATCGTCGAGTTTGGAATCTTAGCGAGCCAACGCGATCCGTTTGACCCGATGGAGAAAGCCTTCCACGAACTGGGTAATACCTACCTCGCTAAAACCGAGCACTTGCACGGAGACTGGACGCTAGAACGCGGCTATCCTCTTTCACCAAGCCTCCTGGCAATGTCGCAGGTTTGGAAATCACCGACCGGTCGCGATTTTGTACTAGCGGCCAAAGGCGCCCCCGAAGCCATCGCCGATCTTTGCCACTTGCCACCGGAACGAACCAAGGAAATCAGCGATCAAGTTGCAGCCATGGCGGTAGAAGGCCTGCGCGTCTTGGGAGTTGCCAGAGGAACCTTCGCCAGCAAGGAGCTGCCTCCAGAACAGCACGACTTCAACTTCGAATTCCTAGGGCTCGTCGGACTGGCAGATCCCGTTCGCCCCACGGTACCTGCGGCCGTTCAAGAATGTTATGCAGCCGGCATTCGCGTCGTGATGATCACAGGCGATCACCCTACGACCGCGATGAGTATCGCACGACAAGCGGGCATCCAACCTGTCGACCAGACGATTACAGGTCCCGAACTGGAACAGTTCTCAGAAGACGAGTTGCAACGTCGGGTACGAACCGTCAACGTCTTCGCACGCATGATCCCAGAACAAAAATTGCGATTGGTCAACGCGCTCAAAGCGATCGGAGAGATCGTTGCCATGACCGGCGATGGAGTCAATGACTCTCCAGCGCTCAAGGCGGCCAATATAGGAATCGCGATGGGGGGCAGAGGTACCGATGTGGCCAGAGAAGCCGCTTCCCTGGTGCTATTGGATGACGATTTTTCCTCAATCGTACGTTCGGTGCGAATGGGGCGACGCATCTATGACCATCTCCAAAAAGCCATGACCTATATCGTTGCAGTCCACGTCCCGATCGCTGGCATGTCGATTTTCCCAGTGTTGCTTGGCAGCCCAATCGCACTGATGCCCGTTCACATTTTGTTTCTTGAGTTAGTCATCGACCCAGCTTGCTCGGTGGTCTTTGAAGCGGAGCCCGACGAAGACGATGTCATGAGCCGACCTCCCCGCGACCCGTCACTACCGATGTTCGGACCCAAGCTGATAGGTCTTGGGCTGCTACAGGGAGCAAGTTCGCTATTCGTTGTCCTAGCAATTTACCTCTGGGCATTGTGGGGCTGGCTCGACGCTTCCGATGCAATATCACTGAGCTTTACCACGTTAGTCATAACCAACGTCAGTTTGATTTTCGCGAATCGCTCGTGGACCCGAACGATCTGGTCGACGCTTTGGGTAACCAATGTCGCGCTGTGGTGGGTTGTTGGAGGAGCCACTCTTTTCCTTGCTCTCGCCCTGTATGTCCCGTTTTTGCAAAAGCTCTTCCATTTTTCGACGCTTCACTTAAACGATCTTGGCCTTTGTCTGGCTGGCGGATTCTTGAGCGTCATATGGTTTGAGGCGTTGAAATTGTTTGGGAAAAAATGGCTTAAGCCTTCGCCTTTTTCACGTCCTAAGTAAAACGAGGGCCTGTCGCTCCCCTTCCCTGAGCGATATTGACCTCGCGTCTTGAAATCTGGTATTTCCCTTAAGTTGCGTTGCCTATTCGAACAATCAACTTTAGGAAACTGAATCTCGATGGACCGAGCCAATCGATTCTATCGCCTTGATCCGCGAGTTCTCTGCGCCACCATGCTCGTTGGCGGAATCTGGATTGCATGCTTTGCTGGCTGCAGTTCCTGGATGTCCAAGAATCGCGAAAAAGACAATAAATTTGTCAAAGATACCAAGCGCATCCAACAACTCATGGTTGATCCCGACAGACCACGCTTGATCGGTGAGGTGGCATACTCACTAGGGATGAGACCTGTTTCGTACGATGCCTTTGCGATCGCAGCAAGCTTGCCTGGAACCGGTGGAATCGTGCGGCCAGGAGTTCAACGGGATTGGATTTTGGCAGAATTACGAGTGCGTGCCATCGACAACCCAGAAGGCTTCTTGGATGACAAGTCGACCGCCTTGGTGAAGCTTCATATTTCAGCGAATCCCTTTGATACCAAAGGGGACATTATCGACGTCGCAGTCGATAACTCAACGGAATCCTTAGCGACCAACTTGACTGAAGGGTACGTTTTGGAGTCGCGACTGGCCGAAATCGCGATGCTTAGCGGCCAACTCCGAACTTCCGAACCTAAAGGGACTGCGAGTGGAGAAATTGTGATTTTGCCTACAAGCTACACTCGACAAGCTGAATTAAATCCGTTGCAAGGAATCGTGGTTGGTGGAGCACGTTTGAAACAAGATCAACCGGTCGGGCTACAAATCGAGGACGAGTTTCGGCATGTCATCGTCACCAAAGCAATCGAGAAGGCAATCAATGACCGGTACTTCTTCAAGGATTCCAACCGACAAAAAATGGTGGCCGAAGGAACCAGCGATTGGTACTTAAAAATTACCGCCGTTCCAAAGTACAAGCACGATGCCGCACACTTCATGTCCGTCATCAAGTGTACGGGGTTTGCCGAAACAGCGGACGAACAGCAAGAACGTTTGTTAGGATGCCGCAAGCTGCTCATGGATCCCGCGACGAGTAGTCGCGCTGCAGCCGAATTGGAAGCGATTGGAACCGAGGCGGCGAAAGCTACGTTGATCAACGGTCTTACTTCTACAAACAAAGAAGTACGTTTCTACTCAGCGTACTCGTTGGCCTACTTAGATTCCAAAGAGTCGATTCCTGCACTTGTGGAGTTGGCACAAACAACCCCTGAGGCAAGAGCATTATGCTTGACTGGACTAGTCGTCAACGATGATTCCTCGGCACGCGAAGCCTTGGAACAACTCTTGCAAGAACCTGATCCCGATTTGCGATTTGGGGCGTTTCGAGCGATTCGCCTCCGCAACCCAACAGACTTGACCGTCAAAGGTGAAGTTATTGGAAAGAACTTTCAGTTTGTGCAAGTGCCAAGTTCCATACCATTGTTGGCTGTTTCTTTGCAAAAGCAGCAGGAAGTCGTACTCTTTGGAAACAGCATTGCGGTCTCGCTGTTCACACCGATTGCGCCAACGCAATTGCTGACCCTGTCGCCGATGTTTGACGACCAAATCAAAATCGCCAAAAAGCAACCTAGTGGTGAGATGCGGACCTTGGTCGTCTCAAAGGATCTTGTATCGATTCTTCGAGGATTGGCCAACATCCAAGCCACGTACAATGACGTCGTCCATACGTTGGATCAACTGGCAATGAATCAAGCTCTCGCTAGTCCGCTTGCCATCAATCCAATGCACAATCAAAGCCCGCTCACAGATGCAGCCGAAAGAACCGCAAACTCCCTGGAAGAATCCAAGGAAGTCACAATCGCCAAATCAAAGGTGTCTCAGCCAAGTTCCTTGTCGTCGAAATGGTTGTCAACCATTGGATTGAGGAAAATGCCATGGAGCAAGACGTCCAAAAGCGAAAGCATGCCCGAATACACTTCCGCTGACAGAGAACTATCGGCGAAACGCGAGCCTTCGGACGAAGACCTTGCCTCGTCTCTCGATCGCTAAACGACTTTACACTTAAACCTTTAACAGCCTAAGACCTCGGTAACAACTCATGCTCAAGGCCCTTGAACTCGTTGGCTTCAAGAGTTTTGCGGATCGAACGCGATTCGATTTTCCTGATGGGATTACCGTCGTAGTCGGTCCCAACGGGTCGGGGAAGTCGAATGTCGTCGATGCTGTGAAATGGGTGCTCGGTGCGCAAAGCGCGAAAGCGTTGCGTGGAGCCGATATGGCCGACGTCATCTTCAAAGGCTCGGCCGAAGGAGGCCGCAAGCCAGCTAACAGCGCTGAAGTCATCCTCATTCTTGACAACACAACTCGCATTTTTGGTCATGATGCGGACGAAGTCCAAGTGAGTCGCCGCGTCTTTCGTAGCGGCGAGGGGGAATATGGAATCAATGGCCAACCCTGCCGTTTGAAAGACGTGAAAGATTTGTTTCGCGGCACGGGAGTTGGCGTCGACGCGTATAGCCTCATTGAGCAAGGCAAGGTGGACCGACTCCTTCAGGCTTCTGCGAAGGACCGGCGAGGGATCTTTGAGGAGGCAGCCGGCATTTCGCGATTCAAAGCGAAAAAGGTCGAAGCAGAGCGGCGACTTCTGCGAGTCGACCAAAACATGGTCCGTCTCAACGACATTGTGGACGAGGTTGGAAAACGGCTCACGACCTTAAAGAACCAAGCCACCAAAGCCCAAAGGTATCGCGAACTGACTCAGACGATGCAGACCAAGCGGATGCAGCTTGGCTGGTTGGACCGGATGGCTTTGCAAGAGGAGAAAGACCGTTGCAGCGAGCAAATCGTGGAGGCAACAGCGGCATCCACGGAGCTTGCCGAAAAACTCACGGCGTTGCAAGCCGTTGTCGCGAATGAGCAAGCGGCGTTGCAGGGGCTTCAGCAGCAGCAAGATACGATTCAGGCAGAGTACCTTGAGGCACAGCGAGAGCTTATCTTCGCGGAAAATGGATACAAATCATCTACGGAACGCTGCGCTGAACTCGCAGCGGAACAGACTGTCTTAGAGGAACGAATACTCCTTCTTCAACAACGAGCGAATCTGTCCTCTGAGGAGATTGAGCAAAAACGAGTCGAGCTTGCCGAAATTGATCGAGTTCGGCAAAGTGCAAATGGCGAACTTGCAGAAAGCGAATCGCGTTTGGAGCAACTTCAGCTCCGTCTCAACTCGATCCGAACTCGCTTGGATGAGGTGAAAGCGAAGCAAGAAAAAGCTCGCGAGTTCGCGTCAGAAAATCGTTCGCAGTTGTCGGCTTTTCATTTTCATTTGGAGCAGATCCAGCAGTCGATAGACCAACATCAACTTTCGGTTGCGCAGGCTATCGAGGAGATGACGCAAGTCGATGGCTCAATCGTTGCTGCGATCGCTTCGCGAGACGTTGCTGCCAGAAACGCGGAGCGTGCAACCAATGCCAAGAAGGAACAGGAAGAACAACTTCAGGTACAGCGAATGACGCTGACTCAAACCCAGGAGCAATTCGTTTTGCTCCAGGGCAAGAAGCATGGAGTCCGCGAACGCTTGCATGTCTTGGAACAACTCGAGGAACAATTTACTGGCGCAGGTAGAGGCGGTCAGCAGTTCCTGCGTCTCGCTCGAAGTCACCAACATCCAGACCAAGACCTAGGGCGTCCAACCGATGCGATCGTAGCAAACGCGTGGGGGACAGTACTCGGCATTGTGGCGGACTTGCTAAGCACCGAAATGCATCTTGCCCCGCTTATCGACGTCGCTCTTGGCTCGTCGGCCGACGCGATTGTGCTCAGCAACGGACAAGTGGTCGATTGGATCAACGATGGAAGTTTGGGAGTCGAAGGTCGAGTGACCTTGCTTCGCATGGATCGGCTGACGAGTCGTCGTACAGGCGAAAAAATCCAACTGGATGGCCTTCGAGGTGTCTTAGGCAGGGCTGACCGCATGACCCGGTTTGATGACGCCTACGAACCTCTTGTTCGCTTCCTCTTGGGGACAACGTGGTTTGTGGATACGCTTTCCACGGCGCTCGAGCTTAGTCACTTCCGCGGTGCAGGTCTGAGATTCGTGACTGCAGAGTGTCAGTTGATTGACAGTGACGGAAGTATAACCCTTGGATCGCTCCAAACAGGATTGGGGCTGGTTTCCAGACGCAGCGAAATGCAATCGGCACGTGAAGAGATCAAGCATGTAGAAGCAAGTATTTCGGAAGCGACCGCGGCGGTAGCGAATGCTCAAATTCGAATTTCGGAAACTGAGCAGCTAGTGCGAACGAAAGATGCCGCGGCACATGAGACGTCCCGTGAACTGACTTCCTGTGATCTCAAACTTGAGTCGATTCAGTCACACCGAAACAAGTTGTTAGCGTCGCTCGAAACGAATCGAACGAACCTTCAGAATGCCCAAGCGAGAGTCGAGGAAATTCGCAATGCCAGACGCGAGGCAGAGGTGGCGATAGATGCCAGCTCCAAGCGTTACGAGGAACTGGAAAGGCAACGCGAGGCCACTGCCCAAGAGTTCACGGATTGTGAACTCGAGATGCAGAAGGAACAAGGAATCGTTACAGAACGACGCATCGAATTAGCCAGACTCGAACAGCGGTTGGTCGGTCTTCGAACTACGATGGAGCAGTTGCAACTCGATTCTGAGGAGCGAGCGAAAAACGTAGCGCAGTCCAAAGCGACACTTCTGTCCATCGCCAATCGCATTTCAGCTTCGGCTGAAGCTGCCGCAGAATTTCAGAATCGAACAGCAGCCGCACATGAAATTATTGAGTCCATAGACGCCCGACGTTCCGAATCGACCGCTCATATTCAATCGCAAAATCAGGTACTCCAACAAGCCATACGTCACAGCGAAAATGCACGTCGAAGCATAGAGAAGAGCCAGGACAAAATCCAGGCATTCGAGCAGCACCAAGTCCAGCTGAATCTCCAATGGGACCAGCTTCACGACCATTACGTCAAAGAGTACGAGCTTAACTTAGAGTCACTTGCTCTCGGAGCTCTGCAGCATTTGAGCGAATCGAACGAAACAAGGCAAACCGCGGACGCCGACGTTGCGTCAAACGACGAGAATCAATGGCTCACCGATCTCATTGGTGACAGCAAAAAAATGCCGCAAGTGAGCGACTTCGATCGGACGGAGATCGAAGCGGAAATTGTTCAATTACGGCACGAGATTGCGTCTGCTGGCAGTGTCAACATGGAGGCACTGGCAGAATTGGATGAGTTGCAGACGAGATACAATCGTCTTTCCAATCACTATCAAGACCTTCACGATGCCAAAGCAAGTTTAATCAAGACGATGGCCAAAATCGACGAGGACTCACGTGACTTGTTTGTTGAAACGTTGACAACCATTCGGAAAAATTTCCAGGAGTTGTACCGTCGCTCTTTCGGTGGAGGTTTTGCCGACATTGTGCTTGAGGACGAACGCGACCCAGATAGTGGGATTGAGATCATTGCTACCCCACCGGGAAAAACAACTCTGAGCAATTCGTTGCTGAGCGGTGGTGAAAAAGCGTTGACGGCGGTAGCGTTGATTATGGCGTTTTTCCAGTACCGCCCAAGTCCGTTCTGTATCTTGGACGAAGTGGATGCGCCGTTTGACGAAGCCAATATTGGGCGATTTGTCACTGTGCTGAAGGAGTTTTTGGACACAACCAAATTCATCGTAGTGACGCACAGCAAGAAAACGATGACTGCCGCGAACATGATCTATGGTATTACCATGCAGGAAAGCGGTGTGTCTCGCCAAGTATCTGTGCGATTTGAGGAAGTAAGCGACAAAGGCGAAGTCTTGACTGCAGAGAAGCGGGCCGCATAGTTCTCATTGGATCTGGGATGTCGACTTGCTCCCAATCCGCACGACCTCTGTCCATGGCTAGGCAGAATCGTCGTGATATCTTTGATCCGAATGAGGTTGGCTGCTGTTCAGAGGACGGTTCGGAAGGCTTGGCTCTGCGGATCCGATAGGGCTTGGTTCGTTTATAAAGTGTCTCAAAGAGCCGTTGGCTCGGATTGCGAACGTGGGTTGAGAACGGGGTGAGACGAAAGTCGATCTAAAACATTGTAGAGCGATTGTCCTCAATGAATCCTGTAAAGCCGTCATTCCATCGGTGCGTATGATGAAAAGGGTAACCTTTCCATCGCACGAGGAGACTGGCAATGATAGCAAAAATCGTAGGGCAGTTCGCAAAACAAGCGCCCGC
>JANPHB010000062.1:0-10193 GCA_031424235.1 Pirellula sp. | reverse complement strand
TTAAAGCCAAGCAGCAGAATCATATGACACAACCTCTTCCTAGTGTTTCTGTCCACCAAAACTCGCACCCGATTCGAACTCGCTCCAGTCGTCCAAACGTCACCCAAACCGCGACGAAGGTTCCGCATCCTGCTCCGGCGTGTCAAACCGGAGCGCACTCGCGCCAGATCAGCGGTTTCCGACATCGCCGCAGTTTTGGGTCGGTTTTTGCCGATTCGATTGAGCGATGCTGTTTGGAAAAATGCCTCTCCGACGGTGCTGGAAACGCTTCTCCCGCCTCTAAGTCCCCCTCAAACAATCGTCCAATAGCTAAAAAAGACTACCCTGTGGCTTGCGCCACAAGCAGTCTTTAGGAACAGCCTTCAACCGGGAGCCGTTGCAATTGGCTCGATTGGGCAACCATTTACAAGGTGGTTAGTCGCACTTTTTTCCCTGTCGATTTCCGTCTCAGCTTCTGCCCTCAAAGATCACTTCTTTCGCCCTTTTTGATTCGACTCAGACCAGAGCCAACTCAGGTCGCTCCAAAGTACATCTTCTCCCAAATTTAGTGATTGGTTTTGAGACGGTGGCGTTTGATCATTGGCTCTGATTTTTTGGAGTGGGGTTTCCCCCTCACCGCGACCGCCATTCCGAGCATTGATGAAATTGATTACAGTTAAAACATCCAGTGGTGATAAAGTTCCATCGCCATCTACATCCAAAAATCGGAAGTCACCTGGGGCGCTAGGATCAAAGTCCGGGAGCTGGGATTGCCCACCGATGGAAGAATTGATCTGGTTGATGATTACCAAAACATCCAGCGGAGAAACATCTCCCGATCCATCCGTATCCATAGGATTCGTAGGATTTTGCCACGATCTCGCATTCTGCACATCCAAGTAGGATTGGTTGCGGATAAACCGATGCCAAATTTTTCCATTCTCAACTCTCGTCAAATCCTGCTTCCATCCAACCGTGTCGATCAATGAATCGTTTGCACCGCTGATTACACGCAGCGTTTTTGATAGGTTTAGATTCGCGATCGCATCCGCGCTGTATTCGAGAGTCTGCGGCAAGGGATTGCTCAAATCGATTTCAGTGATGCCAAAAGAACCAAGCATGCTTATCGGTATCGCTGCCTGTGTGACAATCACCCGTACGCTGGAATTGAAACTGCGATACTGAACCGTTCCGAAGACCGACGAATTAGGATTCGCAAAGGCGTAAATCGTAGATTGATCTGCGCTTAGCAATCGAACGGATCGCACATCCGTGGCACTGGTCTGCAAGATCGTCGTGCCTGACCTACGAATGATGAGTTTGCCATTGTCAATCGACAGGTCGTGTTCACCAACGACCGGTGCATTCAATACCAAGTCTGGGATGTCGGCAGCGTTGAAGACGTTGACTCGATAGTCCTCTACTTCTCCATCGGAAGCAAGCCCAGTCGGTGCCAAATCGCCATCTGTGCTAAGTCGAAATCGGGCATACGTTGCCCCGGAGGCCGCATTTGCTGGAATGCTAAAGGCCATAAGGTTGGTACCAGCAACGACATTCATCGAAGCGAAGATCTTTTCCCCTGGATCATTCCAGTCACCATCGCGATTGAAATCGATCCAACCATCAAGCTTGCCAGCGCCGCTTGCGGTTGCGGTCAAACTCGCGATATTCGCTTGAGTGGCACTGGCAATCAGCGACATCCCAAAGACGATTCCGTCCTCATCGTCTTGCCCCGAACTATCATCCCCTTTCCCATCCACCGATGGAATGCCATCCGCATCAACGTCGATCAACGACCCCAATCGTAAACTCCCAACTTTATGGCGTGCCCCATTGTCAGCGATCGTGGTTGGGTAACTATTGGCGAATCCCGAGAAAGCAGCGGTTGGCGCATCGCCAAAATCATTTCCCAAGGCTGTGATAACGTTTAAGGTAAATGAAACGGAGGTTTCCGCCGCATCTTTATCCGTCACTGTGATCGTCACCACTTCGCTGAATGGGCTCAATAGCGGAACATAAGTCCACTTCCAGGTCCCATCTGCGTTTGCAATGACAGTGCCTAAAGATGCGGTAAGGATTACGTCATCGTTTGACACGTCGTTCCAAGTGCCCGTTTGTTGAGCGGTCGCTCCAGCGCTCCCAAGGATCGATGGAGAATTGACCGTCAGGTTCGGTGCAACATTGTGAACCGTAATCGTGGCGGTGGAAATATCACTATAAAGAGCGTCCGTTCGGCTCTCTTTGACTCGCAATGCTACAGTATGTTGTGCCGGTCCGTCTTTGGATGTCCATTGCGGTTGCTGTGTTCTCGCGTCGACCTGAAAACTTAATCCATCGTAATCGAAGTCCCATTCATATTGCAGTATCTGCCCAGCGGCGGGATCCGCTCCAATGCCGTTAAGCTTTACCGCGAGTCCTTCGTCGACGCTGTAGGGGCCAGCTGCGAATGCGGTTGGACGACTGGTGACTGGAATCTTTGCATCGCTTTCACGATTCCCGACGTGGTCGCTTGCAAGGGTCACGAAATCGTATGTGGTCGAGAGACTCTTGGGATACACAGCACTAATGAGTTTGGTACCTACAAGCCACGGCAGATATCGTCCACCATTTTTTGACACATAGACGTCGTAGGCTGCGAGGCCAGCTCCGGTTGTCCCGTCTTCGCCAGACCAATTCACCAACACCCTGGACTCCGAGGGTAAGTCTTGAGCGGTCGCGATGGTCGAAGTCGGCACATACGCGTCGATCGTGTTGAATATCGTGGGCGTATCGATCGCGCGATTGCCATCAAAGACAATGCGCGCCGAAGCATCAATCTTAGCACCCGTAGCTGCAATTCTCTTTGGCTTTACCGAGTAGGTGACGTACCCATCGCCAATGGGTGGAGCTTGATTCAAAGGCAAAAAGCCTAGATCGCTTTCGGCGACGTCTTGCCCTGTCTCTGGGGCTATGGTCGAAAATCGCCAAGTCATCGTTCTTGATGCAAACTCAATGAAAGCGAAAACACGTACAAGGATCTGTCGATCTTCCCTCAAGTCGATCGTCGTATTGATCGACTGACGCCCTGCAGCAACCTTGTAGGTTTTGCCCCCGAAACCAAATTCTTGGAACTGGACTGAATTGAGGTCCAAATCGCTATCGAGGACTTGGCTAATTTCGACAAAGGAAGCCGAAGTCGTCGCACTCTTGGGATCGTTTTCAAACCGAATCTTGTAAGGCAATCGTTCATTGACGGAGACCCATTTCTCAGGCCCATAACCATTCGGCCCGATGATGTCGTTGGGATCCTGAGATCGAACATCTCCCGTAAAATTATTTTTGAGCGTAATGGCAATGACACCGCGTGATCGGATTTCAAGCTCCATCAATCGGCCGACACGGGTAATGGTATCGGGTAGTACCAAATCATAATGAACAACGATCGCTTGCGTTTCACTCGATGTAAACGTGTAGTTCCCCTTTGCATCCAATTCAAACCCTGCGGGCACGTCTCCAATCAATTCAACGCGATAATCGACACCATTGATTTGCGTGAGTACCGAATCGAGAACATTTCCATCGATAAGTTCACCGATCTGTCCAGGTCTAGTAATCCATGGAGATTGGATCGGGGAAACACCCACAGGCACCCTCGGGTGGACGGACGCCGCAACGACGACAGGCCCAGCTGCGAGAGGTATCGTAGTTACCAGGTGCTGTCCCATTGCAAGAGCAATTCGGTATCCGTCTGGCGCCTTGGTCGCACCACCGCTGACGGTAACTTCATACTCGCCCGCAGAGAGCTTCGGCAAAACGAACGAACCATCAGCAAGCACTTGCGCCGAATAAGTGGCAGAAGTCGTCGTCGATTTGAGAGTAACGACTAAGCCCGCAAAATCCAAAGCGATATGTCGGTTGTCCAGTGCTCCAAGCACCGATGTGAATCTGGTTGCAACGAATCTGTCAAATACATCCTGAAGTAGATATCGCGACGCAACTCGAATTTCTGAAGGAACGGTTGGTCCATTGCGGTGCAAAGCATCGACGAAAGCATTTCGAAGTGAGCCAACATTATCGACTACGTCGAGTTTGAACGCCTTGACCGCAGCGATCGCTTCATCGTCCGTCAAGTAAGAAAGGTCAAGCTGGCTCAGCTCGAAGTCCCAAGCGTACGAAGCCATGGGTTCGTTGTAGAAATACTCGGCCACGTAGTGGATGTTTCTCGGCGGCGAACCTGCCGCGACCTGCAGTGGTTTAATATAAAAATTGACACTGGAGGTTTCGCCCGATAGCAAAATATCTCGTGGACCATCCGACTCCGATACCCCAAAGAACTCGTACGCATCGATCGTTTTTGCTACCTTGGCGTCTTCCAACGTGAGAGCAAAGGGGTCCGTCGCCGAAAAATGGATCAGCGGAACTGAGATATCGTTGAGTGTGTTGTTGCGCCAGGCTAGCGTAACAGGAATGATCGCTGGTGGACGGTCGTTTCGCCGTCGATTGAAGGTGTCTGGACGTGTTAAAGTGATAGGGGACGTACTGGACGTCGCAAAGACTACTTGCAAAGAATTCGCGATGCTCAACGATTCGCCGGTCGACCCTTTGGTAAGCCGAACCGAGTAGGTACCGATCGCAACCGATCGAAGATCAAACGAAACGTAGAGTCGAGTGTCGCTGACACGATAGTAGCTGACGGCATCGAACGACCGACCGAGTGTATCCACCAAGGAGGCGGATACCGTTCGATCCAATTTCGCCCCTTCCACAAGGACCGTTCGATTGCCCGCTGTACCAGCTTGACCAAAGTCGGTACTGAACGCACTAAATGGAACAATACGTGCCAATATATTGAAGTCACTTGCTCCATTTTGGACGTCCGCTCCATAAACCAGAATGTAGTACGTCCCTGCTGTGGTGCTCGATATTACAATTCGTTGATCTGGCTGCGTAGGCTTTATCGCATTGAGGTCGGATGTCGAGCGCGAGGGCATGTCCTGGAAACTAGCGTAAAGCTCGATCATTCCGGACGTCTTCGCACTGTCGAATTCGATAACCACGGTTTCACCTGCAGGCACGGTTACTTTATAGTAGAGTGCCTCGCTGCCCCTAATCGTTCCAGCTTTAGGTGTTCCCAATGTGAGCGCAGGTGCGTCCGTGGTGAAGGAATCTAGCGTTGCCTTGAGGTTGTTGGTTTCATCTGCTTCCACCAAGTTGTTGCGAATATCCGTGCGCACAATCGCTTTGTAGGTCCCGGGTAAAACTCCCGGAAGAGGTGCTGTCAACGTCGTGGTGTACGATGTGTTGGCGGCCACGTCTCCCGATCGAAAGACTCGCCCTAGATATCCGTCCGTAATATCCCATTTGTCATCGGTCGAAAGGTAGACGGAATCATACCAGCCTCCGCGAGCGATGTTGTTACTGTTATTTGTGATAGTATAGGTGATCGATGTTGATTGCCCCAAAACGCTTGTTGCAGGGATCGTGATGTTGCCGACCACCAAATCGGCGGCTGGGGCGTGCGTGATGGATATTGCAGTAGTCGACGCACTGGTGTTGTTTCTTTCGCTACGTCGCTCAAAAACTCGGTCGGTGGAGTCGGTAATCACAATGACGAAATAGTCACCACCCAACCCGATGGGTAACGATGCTATCGTATTGCCGACATAAGATTGACCGGGCACAATCGTACGGTTTTGATCCACAAAGCCGAGCGGAATGTCGGTCAAAGGGTCGAAGATTTGATCAAGCGAGAGATACAAACTATCAGTCCATTGCCCCGCGGCGTTTGCATCTCCGATATTGTCGATAGTCCAACCTACGTTGATCGTCCGGCCCGAAATTACCGTCGATGGAACGTTGAGACTACCCGCCTTGAGATCCGGACTTGGCGCAAGTGAAATCGAGACGGTATTCGAGCTAACTAGATTGTTGTTGGCTTCGCCGCCCCCCTCAGGAATGTCCCTGTCGGAGTCGGTCTGAACAATGACTTTGTAGGTTCCTGAAATGTCGATACCAATTGGCCAATCGACTTTACCCGTGTAGGACGCGTTAGCATTCAAACCACCGTAATGGTTCACTTGACCTAGCAGAATGTCGGTTCCATCAATAGTCGAGTCTTGAGATAACCAAACCGTGTCAGTCCATTGAATGGCCGGTATTGCAAACGAGCTATCATTTTTCACGGCCCAAGTTACCGAAAGTAGAGTCCCCGACTGGGCTGTCTCAGGGACGATCAAATTGGTCGGCAGCAAATCGTAGGTATTGCCAGTCGTGCTCGTCGTAGAAACTTGGAACTCCGCCGAGATCATCGAATTGTTCGTCTCGTCTAACTCAGGAACGGTACCAACGACATCCGCGATCAAGAACAATCGATAGAGTCCAGCAGGTGTATTCTTGGGGATCCGAGTATTTTCGCCGATTTTATCATACGTCGCGCCAGCATTGAGTAATTGTGGACTGGTATAAGTCCCCAGGGACACGTCGTCGCTGTTGCCAGCAATCAGGTCCGACGATAATACGATTCGATCGGACCAAGTTCGACCAAAGGTCGGCCCCGCCCCTTGATTCCCAATCTTAAAATCGACTGGGATCGTACCACCCGGTGGTAAAATTTTACCGCCTAGGTTAGGAGCAAACGAAACGATGTGAAGATCAGGGCGTTCATCGCCTACACGAATCGATAGGGACTTGATATTGTTGTCCTGGTTGAGTTCATAGACAGAATCGGTACTATCGCTTTGCAAGATGAGAAAACCGTCTCGCCGTAGATCGCCAGGTAATCTCAGGTTGACCGATCGATTTTCGACTTGATTCGGGATCAATACACCTGTTCGTTCTCGTTGACTGAGCAAAGTATCGTTGGCATCAAGACGACTGTCCGCGGACCAATAAATCGCATCCTGCCAGATCGTGTTGGGGGCTGGATTATTGCCGATGTTCTTTACGGTGTACCTTACTCCAATCTCGCGACCAGCGTTGAGAGGCCCCGTTGTTGACACCGCCGTTACAGCAAGATCGGGAGGATCGACGCGTATCGTGACCGGCGATTGACCTGCAACCACGTTATCGGTTTCATCGGTTTCCCGAATATTGTTTCCAAAGTCGGTGGCCACGATGATGTAGTAGAGTCCTTGCAGCATATCTGGCAGAACGAACGTACTAGTCAACGATTCCGATTTCCCCCCACTCAGGATGCCATCCCGTCTCGATTGTCCAATCAGCAGGTCGCTATTGGTCTGAAGCGTTCTGTCGGTTGAAAGATAAACAGCATTCACCCAGGTGTTTTGACGCGTATCGATTGGAGACGTGTTTTCCACAGTGTAAGCAACCGTTATCGGTTGTCCTGCATAGGCATTGCCGCGAGGAGCAATGGAAGACACCACTAAGTTTGGACGATCTCGCAAGAAGATCGACAATGGGATGCTGCTGGCCAAGTCGTTGTCAACTTCACCTAGTCCCTCATACACCTTTTTGTTCGCGTCGGTCCGAATGATAATCCGAGCGTCGGACGCATTGATGTTTTCGGGCAGCAATACCGGTAGCCGGGAGACCGTATAGGATCCTTGGATGGCGAGCGAGCCCGTATGAGGGTAGGTCGTCAGCAGTGTATCGGTAGGGTCAAAATCAGAACCATTGAGAGAAAGATAAACTTGGTCCGTCCAGGAGGAAACCGAAGTTGACGCTTCACCTTGATTCTGAACCGTCCAAGTGACTTCGATTGCCTGTCCCTCGAAGCCGTCCGCGGGAGTACCAACGGACGTGATGAACAAATTAGGAACGGGTGACCTCACAATGTTCGATCGCAAGCCTACACGAACATTGTCCGCTTCTCCTCCCGTTTCGGACATTTGATTGAGCGCATCGGTTACCACAATAAAGTAGCGGTCGCCAAACACATCGTCAGGAATGCGGGCCGTCAGCGAGCTTGAATAGCTTTCACCAGCGTTTAAGTAACTCGGGTTGAGCACTTGTCCCAAGTACAAATCGTTTTCATCAAAGACGCCATCGATCGACAAATAAACACGATCCGCCCAACCGTAAGAATTCGTCGAAGAATTTCCCGCATTAGTAACGACCCACTGGACGGTTGCTAGCTGGCCAGAGGAAAGTCCGGACATCAAGTTCGTAACTGACTCGATCGTCAAATTGGGGGATGGACGTGAATCGATCGTAAGGGAACTATTGTCAATCGATGTGTTGTTGTTTTCGTTCTCGAATTCAATAATCGTATTGCCCGTGTCGGTAGACACCACCAAGTAAAACACCCCTGACAGATTATTCGGGATCTGAATCTGTTGCGTCCGGACAATCGACGCATCGGGATCCATCGAAATGGTTATAGGAAAAGAGCCCATCAACTGGTCGTTGCCAATGTTAGGATCGTCGGAAAGATAAACCCGATCCGTCCAAGTCCCAGTAGCTGGTCCTGGTCCATAATTTTTGAGAGTCCAAGAAACAATCAGGGGCTGTCCAGCCACAACCAGCGGCTTGGCGACAATGTCTGAAACGAACAAATCCGCGGGCGTCGCGACCAGCACAGGACCAGTTAGCAACGCGTTGTTGGTTTCGCTAAGTTCATCGATGACACCTGTAGCGTCGGTCACGACGACGAATCGAACGGAACCGGATGAGCCTAGCCCAGTGGCGGGAATGGTAACGTTGACATTGCGGGTTCCAGCGGCAGTGAAGGTAAATTGTCCGATCAATCGATCGTTGCCAATGGACTGGTCGTCGGAGAGATAAACGTATTCCGCAAATGGGACCGCAGACAAGTCGCCGCCACTATTGACGGTAGTCCAAGAAATCGGAATCGTCGAACCCGGCTGTGCTGTCCCGGGTGAGACGATGCTCGAAATGCTCAGGTCTGGATTGCGCTGGAGGGTTAAATCGGCGAGAAATACGTCATCGACCGGTTCACCGTTGGTTCCATCGCCGTCTTGATTCATTGGATTTCCGGCGGAGTCCAGAATGTCTGGGCCGATTGCAATGCGATATTGACCATTGGGAAGCAAACGTTCTGTGAAGCGAGCGATGACGCGTCTACCTGTTGAGTCTGCAAAACGGATTTCATCAAAGGTCAGACCTGAGCCGTCGACGGGCCTTGCATCGATATCATCGGTTGATATCGAGTTGCCTCGAATCGGTTCTGAGAAATTGAGAATGAGAAAAGTATCTGTGCCAGTAGGCAAGAATGTAGCGGAGACAATGCTCGGGCCAGTCGCAAACTTGGCTGCGAATTCGATGCTGCCCGAAGTCACGGAAGGAACAAATTCGATATTGCCACCAAAGTCCGTGCCCGCAAACTTGGGCGAGCCGGCAACCGATTTAAACTCAATGAGCCGAACTACGGAGTTTATCGATGGGTTGTAATTGTTAATACGATTGAGAAGAATCGTTCCGTCCAGGACGGCATCGCCGTTCACCACAAGAGAACCAAAGAGGGGCGCAGGTGATGGGTAGCCAACATTGATTAAGATTTGGCTGGAGTCATCGAGGCCGAAACTGCCGCGAACGACAATTCGCGAGCTGGGTTCGATCGTTGAACTTACCACCGAAAGGTCTCCGTTGATTCGAAGATCACCTGTGAGATAGCTCGAATTGGAAAGGGATAGACCGTAAAGAAGCACGGCACCGCCGCTTACCGACAACGAAGAGTTCGAGGCTGAAAGAGTAGCAGCATTTACGAGCAACCTTCCGGTCGCATCGAGTTGGATCCTGGTTGTGCTCACGGACTCCAATCGAGGCGTGATGATTTCGCCATTATTGAGAGCGATCAATGCCGATAATCCGTTGTCTGAAAATCGAGTAGTTCCAGGTGAAGAATCCAGGAGGTTTACTAAAGACGACAAATCGATACGGCTCCTCTTTCCACTGGCAGCATCCATTCCTGTGGACGTGAAGCGAATCGCTTGACCACCTTGGTCACCAGGAAAGTTGACGGTGTCGAGTTTGGAAAGATTGACTATCCCGCCACCTGTGGCGGTGATGTAGATGTTGCTGTTGTAGGTGGTCGTGATGCTTTGCAATTTCGAAAGATCGAGAACCGCACCCGGGCCATTGACTTCAAAATAGACATCCCCTCGCGCCGTTGTTCTTCCAATGTCGCTTACGGATGTGGCGGGAATCGAGAATGTCGTCGTGCCGTTGAGCGTGAAACTCGTACTGTCGATGTTGGTCAACATCGGGACCAACACTTGTGCATCGGTAATGGAGATCCAACTTTGACTCGCGTTTGC
>JANPHB010000061.1:0-29035 GCA_031424235.1 Pirellula sp. | reverse complement strand
CAATCGCTCTACACTGTGCGACGAATCCGGATGCATGTGATCGGGCGACGTGATTTTAGAACTCCAAAGCTGCGGACGGGTGGGGCGAGCCCCAGCCGTCCTAAAATGCTTCACAGCGTTGCCCGAAGGCAAAAGTGACTTGCCAAAAGATGGGACCCGCCGCCCGATTGGACGAGCGATCAGTTCGATCCAAGTTCGGCAGAAAACCCTGTCGTAATCGTAGCCCTTGAGGCTGAAACAGCCCGCAAATAGGCTGTTTCCCAGTACGAATCGGGCGGCTTGTGGTAGTATAGCAGGTAGTTAAACCTACTCGTATTTCGACAAGCCAATGACGCAACTGAAACGATCGATTTTTGTAATTCCCAGCTCCGCTTTGGAGGATTTGCCGCCCAGAATGGGGCACCAGGTTGCGTCCGATTTCCTTGCGGCTTGGACTTCTCAGTGGGACCCGCGTCTGCTGATTGCCCTGGGGACACTTCCGGAATGGAAAAAAGCAGACGGCAGCTCGCTCGACCTGAATGCTTCACTCGTTCTTTGCCCTGACATTTCCTGTCCGAAGATAGACGTTTCGACTCGCGAGCAAATGGCGGTAAACCAATGCATCGTGGTGGAGTCCCAGTCGAGGCCCCGTCCCGAACTGGTGGCTGCACTCGTCGACATGGTTTCTGCGAGCGAAAGTAGCGATCCCGCCAGCCGAGTTGTAGCCGACTTGCCGCCGCTTCTCGTCGAGGATTTTTATGCCCTAGGTTATGCAGTTCTTCAAGTTCAAATCCTTGCTCGCAAACTGCGTTATTCTTGGAACATTGATTGGATCATGTTCTCGGAGCAGGTACTTTCGGCCGCACGGGCTTCTTTGGCACAAAACGCCGAAGAGGCAGAACAATGGTTACAAGCAAGCTTCGACTCGCTGTCGCAGGAACGCGATCGATACTGCTCACAGCAAGCGTACTTGCTCGATGTCGTACTGTTGGCTTCCAGCACTCTAGGGACATCGTTGGATCGGCAATTGGAAGTGTCGCATCCGTTTAGCCTTATCGCCACCTCAAAATTGCTAAGCGAACTCAAGAACAAGAACCCAGGCGCATGGACTTGTTTAAACCGACTCGTTACAGACAAAGTATGTTCTTTGTTGGGTGGACTCGAAGTCGAGCGCCCACACGCATATCTTTCGTCAGGTTCTATTGTTCGTGAGTTGGGACGCGGCCTCAGGTCCTATGCGGAAATCGGTGTCGCGCCACCAAAAGTGTTTACCCGATTTCAGCCAGGTTTTTTGGCATCATCGCCGACGTGGCTAACGCAGTTCGGCTACAAGGGAGCTTTTCTCGCAGCATGGTCGGGTGGAGTCGTTCCGGACAAAGATCAAGCCAAGATTCGATGGCAGGCTTCCGATGACGGCAAGTCGTTAGACACAGTTCTTGGTCATGTATTAGACGCTGCCAGCGCCGACAGTTACATCGATCTGGCGGTGCGATTGTCCTCGCAACTGGACTACCATCACATTCCCACGTTGGTTCTGGCCCATTGGCCCGGCATTCGCGTGGTCGCTTTGGATGATTTTTTGCGAGTCATTGCGCGCACGCCAGCGCTTGGCAAATTTCACGCAGCGGAAGACTATTTCGCAACCACCACGCAACCTTATTCGAGCGATAGTTTTCCGAGCAACACCTTCAAGGTGCCTGTTCCAACGAATCTGCGTGAACAACATCAGCTTCACCTAAGCCTCATTGGATACGAGAAAAATCGCGTTCTAGCGGAACGGTTGTGGTCGCTTTCTCATCTTTGGGAACAAGTTGGCAGCAAAGCCTCAAAGGCCACAAATGCGATGTCCCTAGAGCAAACCGAGATAGCAGAGCTTTTGTCGCGAATTGATGGTTCTTTTGATGAAAGGACTTCTTTGAAGGACATTTCGCCGGAAATTGCGGATTGCAAGGGAAAGATAATGGCTTTCATTCAAAAGACGCTCGGTGGCGGGACGGCGAAGCCTGGGGCGAATAGTGCTGACGCGTATCTAGTCGTCAATCCATCGAATCATTCGCAACGCATGTTCCTTTCCGACTTGCCAGGCGCGGTTGATTTCGCATCATGCACACGCATCCTTGCAGCGGAGACCAAGTCGGGCAAGTCGCGAGTGGTGATCGACATTCCACCTTTTGGTTTCGTCCGATTTCGCTTGAATGCTTCTGGTGCTTCGAGTTCGGCCAACGTCTTCAGTTCCAAGCCATCCTTTTGGAAAAGGGTCGCTGGTGCGAGATCGGGGATAGCTCAGTCGGACTGGACGCTGGCCAATGAGTTCATGGAGATTCAGATCGATCCGAAGAAAGGGCATTTGCGATCGGTCTATATCGCCAACAAGCGGGGCAGTCATTTGAGCGGCATGACATCGCTGGTGCGAGGGCCAGTTGATGTGCTCCGAAAGTGGAGCGATGAAGACTGTCTCGAAATGACGAATGTTCAGTTCAAATTGGTTGAGTCGACGCCGTTGGTTGGAATCATTGAAGTGACAGGGTCGGCCAAAAATTTGGATGGCACGTCGGCGCGAGTCACAACGAGGTATACGTTATGGAAAGGTTCGCGGGCGATTGAAATCGAGATCGTTGCGGAAGGGATGAATCTGGAGTCGTGCGGGTGCGTTTGGAGAACAGCCTGGCAAAATGAGGGCTCGGGCGTCGCCGCTTGGTATCAAGGGGTCAAAGGCAAATTGCAAGGGCCGCTGCAAGGTACGGTCGAGCTGATCGAAGTAGACGATGCGGATCACCGCATTTTCATTGCCCCGCAAGGGCTGAGCGCCCATCGGCGATCTGGATCGCGATTTTTGATCTCGCATCTTCCTGTGGATAATGAGGGGACAAGCAGAGCGAGTTTTGCAATTGGCTTGGATTGGCCGCGTCCATATGAAACAGCTCTGGATCGATGCGATTCGCCGTGGCTGACGCAAGATCCATTTGCAGGCGATAAACCCGATTCAGGAGCATGGCTTGCCCAATGCAGTCTTTCGAATGTGAATCTCGCGTGGGACGATTCAGGGCCGGTTTTGGATGCGAATTTCTTTCCTGCTGAGGAATCGGACACTTGGACGGGGCAAACTGCGGACGGTTGTATTTGGCTCAGGGAAATGCAGGGGAGACGGGGTTCTGCCAAGTTGAGTTTTTTTCGTAACGTCAGCGAAGCTTGGCGAGTTGATTGTCAGGGCCGAGAATTTGATACACTAACTATAGTCGATGGTCAGGTCGTTCTCGAGGTGCAAGCGTACGAGCAGTCCCGGATACTATTGCGATGGGATTTTGGGAAAAACGAAGCGAAGGCAACATGAACCCAAATTCAGACACGATTGATTTAACGAACAAGAGCATTGCTGGATACTCGATCTTGCATCGGTTGGGTGTCGGTGGAATGTCGGAGGTTTATCTCGCTTTCCAAGAATCGCTTCATCGGCATGTGGCGCTCAAAGTGATGCGAGCGGATTTGGTTGGATCGAGCGACCATGAGCAGCGATTTCTGCAAGAAGCTCGAGCGGTCGCTTCGCTGATCCATCCGAACATTGTTCAGGTCTATGACGTTGGCAAGTTTGAATCGATTCACTATATCGCTCAAGAGTACGTGCCAGGCAGCAATTTATTCTCCTATGTTCAGCGTCGTGGTGCTTTGCCGTTGGCAGAGTCGCTATCGATACTTTGGCAAACGGCAGCAGCGCTTCAAAAGGCCGCGTCGATTGGCTTGGTCCATCGCGACATCAAGCCTGACAATTTATTGCTGACACCGGACGGCGAGGTCAAGGTTGCTGACTTTGGTTTGGCGCGTGCACGAGGTCAATCGTTGAACTTGACGGCGGTCGGTGTTACGCTGGGTTCGCCGTTGTACATGAGTCCTGAGCAGATTCAAGGATTGGCTGTCGATTCGAGAAGCGATCTCTATTCGCTGGGCGCGACTGCTTATCACATGCTAACCGGGCGACCGCCATTCTCGGGTGAGACTGCGCTGGCGCTTGCGATGCAGCATCTGCAGGCAGAGCCTACTCGACTGGAACAGTTAAGATTTGATCTACCACTTGGGCTCATCGGGATCGTGCATCGATTGTTAGCCAAAAATCCTGACGATCGTTTTGCATCTGCTGTTGAGCTATCGAGAGCATTAAAAGAGGTGATGGATAGCAGCACCTCAGAGCAAACGAATCAGGTCGTTCCCTTTTCTGGTTTGGTGGTAGAGCAACAGCGAATCAGCAATCTCGACGTGACGCAGGAGCTGCAAAAGCTGGCCAAACAGAGCGTTACTATGAAAACAACGATCACATCCAAAAGCAAATGGATGATACATCGATTTGTTTTGGCTTCAGCAGCATTGATCATTGGGTTCTTGTCCACGTACTATTTCTTCCGTGAGGACCTGTTCGCCAATCAAGTGAAGACGACAGCCGGAGTGACACATCAGAGCACAATCCAAAGGCAGTATGCGCTAGCCTTGATCGAGAACGATTTGAAACATTGGTTGGCGGTATCAGAGAACTTTCCGCCGACAGATAGCGCTAGCAAGGACTACGCGGCGAAAGCAAAGTTGCAAATCGCTAGGCTCGCGATCGAAGGGGGTAATTTCACGTCCGCGGTCGATACGCTTATGAGCGTTTTGGATTCTGAGTACACAGAACCAGCTATCCCAGTCATCGCAACGATTGAATTGGGTTATGTAAGCAACAAACTGATTGGCAATAGGATGTGGCCGAAGCTGTATGAAGATGCGGCCAGCAAGTTGGCGCTGATGGAGGAGGATAAGCAAAAGCTTGTGACTGATTCGCTGCCTAGGCAGGTCAAAGAAGAGTGGGGACGTGAAGACAATCGTCGGCAAAATGAAGCCAAGGCGCCAGATGGACAGAATGGTTTTCCGGAGTCGTCGAACCATTAACTCTGGACGGTTTTTGGCATTCGAGATAACTTGATCAGACAACTAGGCTGTGTTAAGTCACTCTCGGTATGAGTGCCCCACGGTCTCACTACTCGAACAGTCAATTACAGAATGAACGACAAGAGCACGATTTTTACGGGATGCATTCCCGCTTTGATGACTCCGTGTACGCAAAAGGGCGAACCGCTTTTTGACCAATTGGTTGCTAAGGGGAAGGAGCTAATCGAGGTCGGCATGCGGGCTGTGGTTTATTGTGGTTCGATGGGGGACTGGCCACTTTTGACGGATTCTCAGCGACAAGTGGGAGTGAGACGGTTGGCAGCGGCGGGAGTGCCTGTCATTGTTGGGACGGGAGCCCAGAATCCAGCGATTGCTGCTGCGCACGCTTCGCATGCAAAGAGTGTCGGTGCTGCGGGCTTGATGGTGATCCCCAGAGTTTTGTCGCGTGGCAATTCGGTTGCTGCCCAAAGGGCGCATTTTGCAGGCATTCTCAAAGCAAGTGTCGATCTTCCTGCAGTCATTTACAACAGTCCATATTATGGTTTCGAGACCAAGGCTGACTTGTTCTTTGACTTGCATCGAGAGTTCCCGAACTTGATCGGATTCAAGGAGTTCGGAGGTGCGAAATCGCTTACTTATGCGGCAGAACACATCACGACAGGCAATCCCAAGCTAACGCTGATGGTGGGCGTCGATACTCAGGTTTACCATGGGTTTGTCCATTGCGGGGCCGGCGGGGCAATCACAGGCGTTGGCAATGCATTGCCTCGCGAAGTGCTGAGAATGGTCGAGCTCTGCGAGAGATCGGCAGCAGGAGACGCCAAAGCACGAGTGCTAGCGTCAGAACTTAACGAAGCCTTAACAGTTCTTTCCACATTTGATGAAGGACCAGACTTGGTGCTGTATTACAAGTACTTGATGGTATTGGAAGGGAACCCCGAGTACGAGCATCAAATCAACGCCACGGACCGGCTTTCGGATAGTCAGCGAGAGTATTTACGCAGCCAATGGCAATTGTTTCGCAACTGGTGGGCTGGTTGGTCAGGCAAAGCGGACGCTTGACTCATATTAGCGGAACGGCGCAAGCCGTCTGGTGATTGGCTTGTAAATGCCGCGAAACCGGAGGGCTCGCGCCCTTCCGCTACAAAAGTGCCATTGGGCGACAATCAGGACGCCACCTCCCGCGGAACTATTTCGTTTTGAAAGCATCTTACTTTCTATTTCGTCGCGAGCAGCTTGCCTAATGCGTAACCTCCTCCTAATCTTCATAATCGGACGATTTGTCGGACGGAAACGGCATTCTTAGAATAGTTGTACGGATTGGCGCTTTAACGGCAGCCCGTCGGGCAATATTCTTGACGGTAAGTTTCTGATTTTGGCAAATCCGATTGATGGAATGCATGCAATCATTCGATTGTTGGATGGCCTCTATTTATTTGAATCATTTAGTTCCTCGTTTCGTATCGATCAACAGCTATGGCTTCCGGACCATCGGATGAGAATGTAGAGAACACCAAACGCCACATTCGGACCTTGGTCAATGAGATCACGGAACTGTCCAAGTCCGATGCGAAATCTGCGGAATATTATCCGGCGGTTTTGCAGCGAATCATTTCCGCGTTGGCGGCTGCTGGCGGTGCGATTTGGTTGGTGGATGGCGAAGGCAACATGCGTTTGGCTCACCAGATCCAAATGGATCCGAGCTTGATGCAGGCCAATAATCAAGAAGCCATGATGCACGGTCGGCTTCTGACTCGGCTCTTTACGCAGGGCCGAGCCGAATTGATCCCGCCAATGTCAGGTACAGGGGACGAATCAGGCGAAGGCAATCCGACTCGGTATCTTTTGGTGACGGCTCCATTGGTTTCGAATAAGCAGTCGGTTGGCTTGCTTGAGGTGATGCAGCGACCGGACTCGCCGGCGGAAGCGCAACGTGGCTACTTGCGGTTCCTGGAGCACATGACCAAGTTGATGGGGGACTGGATTCAAGGGAACGCATTGCAGCAGGTTTCAAATCGCCAAGAGATGTGGCAGCAGTCCGACCAGTTTGCTAGATTGGTTCACGACAATTTAGACCTAAATGATACGGCTTATACGATAGCCAACGAAGGTCGCCGGTTGATCGAATGTGACCGGGTGAGTGTTGCGATGCTCAAGGGCGGCAAGCTCAAGGTAATAGCGATTTCGGGCCAAGACTCGATCGAAAATCGTTCGAATATTGTTCAGTCGTTGAATGCATTAGCGACGAAGGTTGTACGCAGTGGCGAGCCTCTTTGGTACGACGGTTCGATGGTGGACTTGCCGCCGCAGATTGAGGAAGCGGTTGAGGACTATGTGGACTTGTCGCATGGTCGCACCATTACGGTTTTGCCGATCCGACAGCCCGAGCGTAAGATCGAAGGTGACGTCTTGGCGGCTCGCAGCGAGACGAGTGAGACTCGGACGCGACGAGATATCATCGGCGCTTTGATTGTCGAGCAGATCGAAACGCAATTGTCGCGTCAGACGTTGGAGGGGCGAGTCGACTTGGTGTATGAGCACTCCTGTCGCGCACTTTCCAACTCGCTTTCGCACAGCCAAATTTTGTTCATGCCGGTTTGGCGGTTCTTGGACAAGATGACATGGATGTTTCGCGGCTCGGCATTGCCAAAAACTTCCGCCATCCTGGGTGTGATCGGTATTGCTCTGATCGCGATGTTTATTGTTCCCGTCGATTTTGATTTAGAAGGGAATGGCAAATTCAAGCCGAGTGTGGAAAAGAATGTCTACGCTCACGTGGACGGTGAAGTGGTTGGTGTGTTCGTCAAGCACTCGCAGGTAGTCCAGGCTGGAGAACCACTCTTGCAGTTAAAGAATCCGGAACTCGAGCAGCAAATCAAGAGCATTGAAGGCGAAATAGCAACCCAGACTGCTCGCATGAATAATGCCGGAGCTGCGCGACAAAATCTAAACATGACCCAGGCTGAAAAGAACAAGAATTACCAGGAATACGAAGAAAGCAAGACGACCATTGAATCGAAACGTGGTCTGCTGCAGCTCTACGAAGAAAAAAATCAAAAACTGCTAAGGAAGAGCGAGATATCTGGCAGAATATCGACATGGGACGTTGAAAAAGTCCTAAATGCAAGACCTGTGGTAACTGGTCAGTTGCTAATGACGGTATTCGATCCAACGAAGGATTGGGAAATCGAAGTCCTGATGCCAGAGAAGCGAATGCGATATCTTGACTTGGCAATGACAAAAGCGATTAAGGATGGCAAGGAATATTTGGATGTAGACTTTATTCTGATGACGGACCCCAAAGTCACCCACAAGGCAAAGGTGTATCCAGATGGAATTAGCCAACGGGCTGAACTCGACGCTGAGGATGGAGCCGTCGTTAAGATTAGGTGCAAACCCGACCGTGAGGCAATGGAAAAAATTAAGCGATACCCAGACGCGCGTGTGATTGCAGACATCAAATGTGGCAAAGAGAGTGCTGCCTTCGTTTGGTTCCACGAAGTGGTTGAATGGGTCAGAGCCAATGTCTGGTTCTAACCTGAACTCACTTCACGCATGAGAAATTAGATTTTGATTACTTGCTTTCAACAGGACTTCAATTATGCCTGATAAGAAACTGACGATAGGTCTTCCGGTTGCTCTCCTTTTGGGTGGCAGTGCTATTGCGTTTGGCGTTGTGCCTGGCGTTCGAGATTGGGTCGACCAAACTGTTCCTTGGTTGGGGATCAATGGACCAAAGAGCGTGGCTCAAAATCAAAAAGAACTTAGAACGGATGGACAAAGGGGCGGAGCAATAGATCAAACTCCAGCGGCATTAAATAACATGTCCTCGGAGAACTCCTCTTTTCAGCAGATTGAAGTCAACAAGCCAAGGTCTGATGTGCAATTAGCCGTAGGAATTGAACCCGTTACAGCGGAACCTCGATTAAATAGCCAGGACGAATCGGCGGCTGTTAGCCCGTTCGCGAGAACGACACAGGCGTCGCCGCTACCGACGCTTCCAGCCGCAGGCTTGAATGTGCCCAGTTTGGAAAACGGTGTGATAAAAATTGAGGGAGCGGTAGTCACGTTTCCCGATGACATTACAGTCAACGCAACTGCGGAGGGAACAATTCTCAACTTGTTGGTAGACGATGGTACCGTGATCGAAGCCGGTACGCTGATGATTGAAATTGATTCGCGATTGGCCGAGAAGGAAGTGGTCGTTTCCGAGAAAGAGCTCAAAGCCGCTAGCTTGAAAGCGGATGATGACAGCAATGTCAAGTACTCAGAGGCGGCCAAGGAAGTGGCAATGCAGGATGTTGAGATATCCAAGGAATTGATCAAGAGTCGAGCAGAAGGACTCATGGAAGGCCGAAAGAAAGAGCTTGAGTTCAAAAAGGCGTCATTGCAAGTTACGGTGTCAACGATTGAAAAAGAGCGAGATCATGCGGATGTTGGCGTTAAGACAGCGAAGCTGGAAGCGGCCAAGGTTCAATTGGCGCTTCGCAGGATCAACGCGCAACGTACTGGAGTTGTAAATCAAGTTATCAAACGCCAATACTCTTACGTTCGTGCAGGCGAACCAATACTCAATCTGACCTCCATGGAAAAAATTCGAGTCGCGGGGACAACACCACCTCTGACCGAGTCTCCACATTTGTTGTTGAATTCTCCAGCGAGAGTAACTATCAAATATGCACAGGGGAAGTCCGAGACAGTCGATGGAACGATCAGCTACGTAAGTCCCAAGAGCGATGGACCAAATCAGTATAAATTTCACGTGGATTTGCCAAATCGTTTGACCCCAGATGGGCAATATCTATTCCGAGACGGAATGGTTGCCGATATTGAAGTGAGACCCCGAACTCGATAAGTGAGATCGCTTCGTTTCTTGTATCGATTTGCTGTAGTCCCAAACAAAGTTAACCACAAGAAAGCCCAAGCTCAATGACAACGATGGCGGATTCACTCGTCAATAGCGCGATGCGCCCACTGCGGTTGCGTCGTCGTCCTGACTTGGAGTCTCGTCGGCATCGTTACGATGGACGGGCTTATTGGGTGGTGAAGGAGCCTGTCGGGCTAAATTACTTCCGTTTTCACGAAGAGGAGTTTGCCATTCTCAACATGTTGAATGGCCAGACTTCGCTTCAACAGATTCGCGAGTCGTTTCAAGCCGAGTTTGCTCCCCAGCGAATTTCGCTTCAGGACCTGCAGCAATTTGTTGGGATGCTACACCGTAGCGGACTTGTCATCTCGCATGCGGGTGGTCAAGGTCGTCAGTTACGGCGGCGTGGAGATCAAAAACGCAAGAAAGAGCTACTCGGGAAATTCGTCAATGTTTTCGCAATTCGCTTTCGTGGGATTGACCCCGAAAGGATTCTGAATCGATTGCTGCCATGGTTCGGTTGGCTGTTCACTACCTGGTGCATCATGTTGGTGGCAGTGATTGGCATGATGGCCATCACGCTTGTGCTCGTCAACTACCAAGAGTTCAAAGGCAAGTTACCGACGTTCCAGCAGTTCTTTGCAGCCAACAATTGGATCTGGCTTGGCGGGACGATGGCTGCGGTGAAAATACTTCACGAGTTCGGGCACGGATTGAGTTGCAAAAAGTTCGGCGGTGAATGCCACGAAATGGGCTTCATGATGCTCGTGTTTACCCCGTGTTTGTATTGCAATGTGTCCGACTCCTGGATGTTGCCAAACAAATGGCAACGTGTTTTCATTGGTGCGGCGGGAATGTACGTTGAGTTGATACTCGCCTCGATTGCCACGTTCCTTTGGTGGTTTAGCGAGGACGGGATGTTCCGCTTTTTGTGCTTAAGCGTCATGTTTATCTGCTCGGTGAGCACGGTAGTTTTTAATGGGAATCCGCTACTGCGTTTCGACGGATACTACATCACGATGGACACTTTGGAGATTCCCAATCTTCGTCAAAAATCGAGCGAGATACTGAAGCGTTGGTTTCAAAAGACTTGCTTAGGTCTCGATTTGCAAGACAACCCATTTCTACCAACTCGCAATCGTGCGATGTTTGGAATCTACACAATCGCGTCCTTTATTTACCGCTGGGTCGTGGCATTCGGAATCATTATGTTTCTCAATCAGGTGCTTAAGCCATATGGATTGCAGTCTTTGGGACGCGCGTTTGCAGTGGCAGGTGTAGCTGGGATGGTCGTGCCAGCGGTCTCGGCGGTTTATAAGTTCCTCAAGACGCCAGGAAGGGCAGCCAAAATCAAACAAGGAAATGTATTGACCAGCCTAGGAATCGCCTCCGCAGTATTGGCGTTCCTTTGCTTCTTCCCGCTTCCGTACCATGTCTACTGTGCAAGTGAAGTTCGTCCGAAAGACGCACTTGAGGTTCATACTTTGGTTGCGGGCAAGCTTGTTAGTTGGCACACCAAGCCTGGACAGCCAATTGCAAAAAACGCTCCAATCTGCACGCTTGAGAATTTGGATTTGACCATCAAAATCCAAGAAGCCAACAGCGATATCCGGTTGACAGAATCGCAGATTGAACAGGCGAATTACTTATCCAATTCGGATCGACGTTTGATTCGAGAATTGGATGCGTTAAAAAGTGACTTAAAGAAGAAGAAAGACGTTCGCGATACCCTTTTGGAAAAACAAAAGAATCTCGTGGTCCGAAGTCCAATCGATGGCTTTGTTGTGCAACCTGCTGACAAAGAAGAGAGCAAGGCTGCAAAGGCTCAGGGGCAATTACCTGGCTGGTTCGGCAATCCATTTATCGACTCCAACTCGTCTGCTGTTTTTAGTGAAGGAGAGTTGATCTGCCAGCTTGCTCCAACTCGCAATATGGAAGCTGTTATCGTAGTTGATCAGCATGATCGCGAAGAGCTTGCCGTAGAAAATGACGTCGAGTTCATGTTCGATGCAGCTGCATTGGTATCGGTGAAGGGGAAAATCATCAGCTTTTCGGAATCCGAAATGAAGGAGGTCCCGCCCAGTTTGTCCATTACTTCGGGGGGGACGCTTGACACCAAAACAGACGAGATGGGCAAGACTCGACCAATTAGCACATCGTATCCAGCAACGGTCGAGCTCATCGACACAGATGCTCCATTGCGGGCTGGTTATCGCGGCAACGCGAAAGTCCACTTGGCATGGAAATCCCTTGGCTCTCGGTTTTATCGTTACGTTCTCAAAACCTTTAACTTTGAATTTTAGCAGATTCCTGCACGAACCAAAGTTACGTGGTACATTAATCCGTACGGAGAGGGGCCTGAGCCTTCTCAACCTTTGTTTCTAGGAGTGAACTTAAACTTATGTCAACAGATCTACAAACACCAGACGCCGCCGAGGCTCAGCGCCAGCAACCACAAAACGTCCAAGTCCAAGTACGCGACGAAGACGCAATTGCTTGTTATGCGAATTTTTGCCGAGTCACCGGCTCACCAGAAGAATTGATCGTCGATTTCGGTCTCAACCCACAACCAGTTGGGATCCCAAAGGATCCGATCCACGTCAAGCAACGCATTATCATGAATTTCTTCACAGCCAAGCGTTTGCTGGGCGCTCTTCAAATGTCCATTCAAAGACATGAAGCTGTCTTTGGTGTCCTAGAGACAGACATTCAAAAGCGATTGCGCGTCCAACAGTAATTTGTTGTGGTGTTGCCAATGAACTTAGAAACAGCTCGCGATCTTGCGAGCTGTTTTCGTTTCGTTGGTTTTGGTGTTCGTTTAACAGTTAGCCGTAGGCGTACACCCTAGCACGACGCGCAAGCTAGTGAATCGAATGCTGAATTCACTACCTTGCGAGTTTTGAAGTTGTGCTATTTGATTTAGGGGCAAAGCCCCGGTCGTTTACATAGCCCAGCCTGAAGGGCTGGGTCAAAACAAGCACAGGAAATTGATAGGGCCAACGGCCCGACAGTTTGCCTCGGTTCGAGACGTTAGCCGAAAAACGGTCGGACCTTCGGCCCTTAAGAGCAATTGCGACGAAGACCCAGCCCGTTGGGCTGGGCTATGTAAATTGCTGGGCCGTTGGCCCGTAAGCACAGGAAACACGCAACTTCAAAACTTGCGCGTCGTGCTAAGTAAATCGGAACCCGCTGCCCCCCAAGAAAGAAAACCATGCAAAAGAACGAAGCCCAAGGCATCTTTCAACAGACTTACAAGTACGTGCGGGAAACAGCACTTCTCGAAAGCACCATGGCGTTGCTCGAATGGGACGAAAGGACTGGCTTGCCGGCTCATGCAGGCGAACACCGAGCAGAGCAAGTCACGTTTTTGAGTGGACTGGTTCATCAACGCAAGACTAGCGCACAATTCGGCGACTGGCTTAATGAGCTTTCGCAATCGGAATTGATGTCGCAACCCAACAGTCCCGTGGGCGCTTCGATTCGAGGGATGAAACGAGACTTTGACAAGAATATTCAGCTGCCAGAGGAGTTGGTCAAACGCATTGCACATGCTGTTACTTTAGGCCAGCAGGTTTGGTCCGAAGCCAAACCCAAAAATGATTTTGCTTCGTTCCTGCCTCATTTAGCCGACATTGTCGCGTTGCGACGCGAGGAAGCAACCATTCTGTCCGGTGGGGCGAAGTGTCGTTACGACAGCTTGCTCGATCAATACGAAGAAGACGCCAGGACCGATGAAGTCTCAGTCGTCTTTGCGGACCTCCGGGAACGACTGGTTCCGCTGGTGCAAAAACTAACGCAGGCCAAATCGGGGCCGGACGGGAAGTCGATTGCGGGCTTGTTTGATGTGCCAAAGCAGAAAGAGTTCTCGCGTTGGGTAGCGGAGCAGATTGGCTTTCAGTTTCCTCGAGGTCGTCTTGACGAAACAGACCATCCTTTTTGTACGACGCTTGGTCCTAACGACCATCGAATCCTGACACGCTATTACGAAGACTCCTTTAGCAGCGGGCTGTATGGCACGCTCCACGAAGCGGGCCATGGCATGTACGAACAAGGGCTCCCTACCGAGTGGTTTGGTTTGCCATCGGGGGGTGCGGCATCGCTAGGAGTGCACGAATCGCAGAGCCGGCTTTGGGAGAACATGATCGGTCGATCGCGTGAGTTTTGGCAATGGTGCCTACCTCACGCTCAAAAATGGTTCCCGCAATTGGCTGGCGTTTCGGTCGAGTCCATTTATGGGGATTTGAACCGAGTCGAGGCAAGTTTGATCCGTATCGAAGCGGACGAAGCAACCTACAATTTGCATATCTTGCTCCGTTTTGAGTTGGAGCGGGAACTGATCGACGGCGATTTGCAGTGCGCGGACTTGCCCAAGGCTTGGTCGGATCGGTACGAATCCTATTTGGGGATCCGGCCCAAGAACGATAGCGAAGGGGTTATGCAGGATGTACACTGGGCGGCAGGCTTGATTGGCTATTTTCCAACGTATACCCTTGGCAATATCTTCGCGGCACAACTCGTCAATGCGGCCAACGACGACCTGGGGGATTTGCCGAGCCTGATTGCGAAGGGGGATTTCCAGCCTCTTTTGCGGTGGCTGCGAACCAAGGTGCACCAGCATGGGCGTTGTCAAAAACCGACGGAATTGGTAGCGAATGCTACGGGAAAACCGCTTTCCTCTCAACCCTTTATCGATTACCTAACCGAAAAGTTGACTCCATTGTACAGGTAGCCTTTTTTACGAATTGGGAACTCTTTTGGCTATGGATCCGTCCGTTACTACAGCACCTAATCAAGCGGAGGAAACTGCGTTGATCGACTGTATTGTTTCGGGACAAGCATCCAAATTTGAAATCCTGGTTGAAAACTACCAGCAGAGGATTTACGCGTCCTTGCTCGCAATGCTCGGTAATCGCCACGACGCCGAGGATGTGACTCAGGAGACGTTTTTGACGGCGTTTCGCAAGCTGGACCAATTCGAGCGTCGGTCGTCGTTTTACACTTGGCTTCATCGAATCGCGTTCAATGCGGCCATCGATTTGCAGCGGCGCAAGAAACGTACGAAAAATCAATTTTCTAGTGGCGACATGACCGAGACCGCGGAACCCAAGGAACAGGTTTCGGATTCGCCCGCATCGATCGTGATGGCCAAGGAAACGGTTTGCCAAGTGCAAATCGCACTGTCCCGTCTCGATGAAGAACGCCGAAGTATCATCGTTCTCAGGGACTTGCAAGGAATGGATTATGCCGAGATCGCTACGATGTTGGGAATCCCGATAGGAACGGTTCGCAGCCGCTTGCATCGAGCCAGGATCGAATTGAGAGACATCATGAACGCCATGGGGATCGGGGATCATGCCACGCAGCCAAACCAGGCCGCATTGAAAAATCAGACGGTTGCCCAATGGAGGGACCAACGATGAATCCAGAGTTGAACCCTGAATTTGATGAAGTCCTGCTAACGGCATATTTGGACGATGAAGTGACCGATGAGGAACGCGCACTTGTTGAGCGACAACTTCGCACTTCGGAGTCGTCCCGTAAGTTATTAGAGGAGCTTCGTTCGGTTCGTAATCTGGTCGTGCAATTGCACATGACGCAACCGAGCCGAAGCTTTCAGCAAGGGCCTTGGAACGACAATAACGAATCCGTAGCATCGCCCAAAGTTGGTTTGAACGACTATCGCTACGCTTGGAAAAGGTCATTCCAGAGACTAGCAAGCTTAGCCGCATTGATTGCCATCGCGTCTTGCGTGAGTGTCCTTATGTTTGGGCCTAAGCGGGGCACGATGGCCCTGACGGAAGGCGCGAAGACAAAGATTGCTCCGGCTTTGCCAACCGAGAATGCGCCACAAGACGTCCCGATTGATTCGTTTTCATTTGCACCTGCGGCGCCGAGCGCTGTGTCGGAAAATGCGCCACCTTTGGCTAAGTCGCCTGCCATAGCGCCCGAGTCGAAAGAGGATGCGAAGCAGGAGTTGTTGGGGCGAGTTGCGAAGTCATCGGGAGCTGCCATGTCATCGGAAGCCGGAATGTCATCAGGAGCGGGAATGTCATCGGGAGCCGGGATGGGGATGTCGAGTAGAGAAGTCGCCGCCGCGGCAGGACGAACTGGGGGAGCTGTAAGAAAGTTAAAAGAGGTCGAATCCTCGGCAGGTGTGCCTGGTGCTGCGGGCCGCAGCGCGCCGCCCACGGCGGGCAATGACGGGCCTGGTGGAGCAGGCGGATTTGGGAACTCAGCACCGGCGAAGCCGATGGCGAAACAAAAATCAGACACAACCGATTCCCAGAAAGTTGATCCTGCTCCTGCACCAGCGAAAATGTTGGCTGAATCCGATGCTGGCGCAAATGAGCTTGGGAACGCTCAAGCTCCGGTTCCAGCTCCGAAGTCTACGCCATCCGCCCCCTATTTCTTGTTGCCCCTGATTCAACAACATGTCGAAGGCGATTGGTTGGCTCTAGATGGTCGCAAGGAGGCGGCAGCCATCGGTGATAAAGAGGATCGCGATTTGGCATCAAAAGAAACAGAGGCCAGCCCCAAGAGTTCGCCCTCTCCGGCGCGATATACCTACCGATTTCGAGGAGTCGTGTCCGATCAAGACAAAGCGTCATTTGGCGGGCTTGATATTGCAGAAAAACGATCTGCATCCAACGACTCGCGCGAGTTGAGTCTAGGCGCGACCGTAAAAACAATCGACGATGCGGCCAATCCCTTAGTGATTGAATTGCAGATACCCGCGGATAAATGGGAACCAGGTTCCGAACGTCTTCGGCAAATGGGCTTCGATGTTCCACTCGAACTACCCCAAGCCGAGTACCTGGATTTCATTGCAATTCAACTCCCAAACGATGTTGCGGCGGGGCTAGGTACAACAACCAACACTGCAGTGAATCCACCGGAAATGGATGCGAAACAGTCCCAAAAGACTCTTGTGTTGGGTAGGCTATTCCGACGCATCGATCTAAGTCTTAATGCATTGGATTCGAAAAAGGCGAGCGTTACTGTGGCTGGTTCGAAAGAAGAACTGGAGCGAATTGAGCCTGACGGAAAAACAAGGATTCGCGTTCGCGTTATGAAGAAAGAGTAGAACTGCGGAGCAGTGTCATAAGAGCACTTTGATGAGTTAAGTAGGCCCTATTGTCTTGCTGATAGTTTCTTGGTCTAGCTGCACGCTGCCTTCGCGGAGCGAAGGGCGACATTGTCGCACGTCGCTCCGCGACGTTTGCGTAGACCCCACCAGAATGCTGTGATCGGGTTGAGCGACCTTTCGGTCAGTACCGCTCCTTCAGAGCTCTGTCTCAGGTGGGGCATTGTACCTGGGGTTTCGTTCGCTGAGCGAACTTCACCCCAGGCTAAAAACTGCCATCGCATTCGCGATTGAATCGCAGCGCAACTAGCACCAAATTTTACATGCTGCGTTGGTTTGCGCTTTCTAAAAGCACTGCAATTTCAGCCCACAGTCAACTCATGCTGTTGGCCGTAAAGCGTCACTTCCTCACCGACCGTCCACTCCTTGAAGTTGTCTGGGTTTCGGTGGATGTGATGATAGACCGTGTCTCGTTCGACCGGTTCTCTTCCTGCTTCGCTAATCAGTTGCTTCATTTGCTCAACGGTTAGCATTTCAGGAGTCGTTGCCCCCGCGTCGTGGTAGATCAGTTCGTGCCGAACGGTGCCGTCGATGTCGTCGGCACCGTAGGCGAGGGCTGTTTGCGCCGTACCAATTCCGAGCATGATCCAATAAGCCTTCATGTGCGGGACATTGTCGAGCATCAATCGGCAGACAGCCATGGTTCGCAGATCCGTCAAGGCCGATGGCTTCTTGAGATGCGATAGCTTCGTGTTTTCCGGATGGAAGGCGAGTGGAATGAATGTCTGAAAGCCACCTGTTTTGTCTTGGAGGTCCCGCAATCGCAACAAGTGATCGATGCGATGGTAAGCTTGCTCGACGTGCCCGTAGAGCATCGTGCAATTGGTCTTCAGCCCGACCTCATGCGCCGCTTGGTGAATTTCAAGCCACTTGTGCGAGTTGGCTTTGTGCTCGCACAGCTGGTCTCGCACTTCGGGATGAAAGATTTCAGCGCCGCCACCGGGCATGCTACCAAGTCCAGCCAACTTCAAGTCTTGCAAAATCTCCTTCGAAGTCATCTTGGTCAAGAATTCGAACCAGTTGATTTCGACGGCCGTCCAACCCTTGAGGTGCAGTTTCGGGTAGGCGTTGTGCAGCTTTTCGATGATGCCGCGGTACCAGTCGTAGCCGAGCTTATGATGAAGACCGCCAACGATGTGCATTTCAGTGCAACCGTTATCGACGGCTTCTTGTCCTCGATGCAGGATCTGTTCGTCGCTCATGGCATAACCCTTCGGGTCGCGCAGATCGGATCGGAAGGCACAGAAGCGGCAGCGGTAGACGCAGACGTTGGTTGGGTTTAAGTGCGTATTGATGTTGTAGTAGCCGACGTTCCCGTTGATCTTTTCGCGAACGTAGTTAGCAAGCTGACCGACTTCATGCAGCGGTACTTCGGGTGAGTAGAGGAAAACTCCGTCGTCCATGTTGAGTCGACCACCTTGTTCCACTTTGTCTCGGATGGAACGCATTCGGTCTTTAACGTTGAGGTTGCTCATGGTTTGTCGGGCCCTTCCGGACCATTAAACGTGAAAGTGATTTAGAATTTATCGAAGGTATGCGTCGACGGTTCCCACGACGAGAAACAGGACGCTGATGATGGAGTTGAGTTGAAAAAAAGCAAGTTGCATGCGAGTTAGGTTTTTCTCGGAAATGACACTGTGCTCGTAGATAAGCAAAAAGCCTATCACTATCAAGGCTGCCCGGAAAAGCCAGCCCAGAGATAACACGGGCAAGCCGAAACTGATAGCCAGCGCGATGCACCACATGGCCGCATGACAAGTCGCTGCGACTCGTAGTGCGTTGCGGACTCCGAGCCATGCAGGGACACTAAACAATCCCGCATGGCGGTCATATTCGACATCCTGACACGAGTAAATAATATCGAAGCCAGACACCCACAACAGCACTACACAGCCCAATGCGACAGCTGGCAGGATATCCATTGGATTGTTTTGAACGCTTTCACCTCGCAACGCAATCCAAGCACAAATCGGAGCCAGCATCAATGCAATGCCCAGCCAAAAGTGAACGAGGTTGGTAAATCGTTTCGCGAGACTATATCCCGCCAGAAAGGCCAGAACGGGGAGACTTAGCAGGAGCGGCAACGTATTCGGCAGGAACAAACAACAGGATAGAACGAACGCCACAACACATCCGACGCTAAACCAAACAACGCTCGTTCGACTCAAGAGTTTGGCCGGCAAGTGGCGCGTTGCGGTTCGCGGATTCTCGCCATCCCAGCGGTGATCGAGCAGTCGGTTCATGGCCATCGCAAAGCTGCGTGCAGCCACCATGCAGAGAACGACCCCGAACAGCGATCGCCATTGAAACGGTAAACTGCTGCCGGTATCAGGCAGTGGCACTACATAAGCCCACGCCGTAGCGAGCAAGGCAAAAGGCAATGCGAAAATCGTGTGGCTAAACCGAATCAAATGCATGAAGTGCTTCGAGGTAGCCAGCAAACCCTCATTTTTGGAATCAACGGCAGAGGCGATGCTCATTCGACGGCTCCGATTGGATTCTCACTCCATCTTTCCATGAGTGTGTTGGGGACTTGCAGATGATCCAAGATCCGAGCGACCACAAAATCGATCAGATCAACGACCGAGGTCACGTTGTGGTACCAGCCGGGCATAGCGGGCAACACAATCGCTCCGGCTTGTGCGGCGCGATGCATGTTTTCGAGTTGGAAAACCGACATCGGAGTTTCACGCGGGACAAGAATCAGCTTGCGATGTTCCTTTAAGTGAACGTCTGCAGCGCGTTGGATCAGGTTGTTGCCAGCGGCATGGACGACTCCAGAGAGCGTTGCACCCGAGCAAGGACAAATCACCATGCCTCGTGTCAAAAACGAACCGCTTGCGATCGGCGTCATGTAGTCTTGGTAGTCGTGGAGCGTGACCCATTTCAACGCGTGAGCAACTTGATCCGCTGAGTTTGGAGCCCATTGGCGTTGAGTGGCGGTGTCAGGCCAGCAATAGCTCAACAACAAAGCGATTTGATCTCGCTTGGGGCCTAGATCGAGTTTCAACTCTTGCTGGATAACGGTAGCAGCCGACGGGCTCAGAACGAGATGCACTGGCACTTGAGCTTGGCATAGGCACTGAAGCAATCGAACAGCGTAGACAGCACCACTTGCACCGGTCATCGCCAGGACGAGTGGAAACTCGGGATTTGTTTTTGCGTTCATTTGGTACCAATGTACAAGGTAACGACGCCAAAGGTCATGGGTACCATTTTGATATCGGTGAGGTCAGCTTGACGCATCACGTTTGCCAACGCTTCTCCGCTAGGAAACTCTTGTACACTCTGCGGCAGATATTCGTAGGCAGACTGTTTGTTTTTTGACATGCTTTGACCGACGCGAGGGAGGATCGTTTTGAAGTAGGCGTTGTAGACGTGTCGAAGGCCGAAGACGGTGGGCTTGGAGAACTCGAGAACGGCAATCTTTCCTCCGGGCTTGCAGACGCGTCTCATCTCCGAGAGCCCTTTTTTTGTGACGGCGACGTTTCGGAGTCCAAAGGCGACTGTGACAGCTTGGAAGTGGTTATCGGGGAAGGGTAATTCTTGCGTGTCTGCTTCGATGAAGTCCACCTTGTCGAAACCAGGGAAGTTCTTGGCCTGCTTTTTTCTAGCGATCTGAAGCATTTCTACGCAGAAATCACTTCCGACAATTTCGGTTTCTTTCCCAAGGGATTGGGCCATGGCCAGAGTCAAGTCACCTGTTCCGGTACAAACGTCGAGAACCGGTTCGCCAGGGCTCAGCCCCAGGATGCGAATGGTTCTTGCACGCCAGAGCCGGTCGATGTTCAACGACAAAACATGGTTCATTAAGTCGTATTTGGGGGCGATTTCGGCAAACATTTGTCGCACTCGGTCGCCGGACTTGTCTAACATTTTGGATGGGACGCCAATGGAATTTGGGGGTGTTTTTGCGAAGCTCATAGCAGATTTCCTTGGGAAAACAAAAGCATACGCTATTACTGCATTTTCCCAGGAACCTTAACCATGGGCTAGCCCAATCGCTTTCTGGCAGCCACGGATTTTCCTCGATGTCATCCAAGCGATTTGTTGCTAGGACCGATCTGTAATTCGGGAGGGCGAGGCTCCTGCCGAGCTTGCGACGCAACGGTTCGGCAGGAGCCTCACCCTCCCAATCGCACTCACTTTCGGTTGTGTTTTTGTAGCGGCAGGGCGCGAGCCCTCCGGTTTCGCGGCATTTACTAGCTACTCACCGGACGGCTTGCGCCGTTCCGCTAACAGATTGAGTGCCACTTAGTACCGATCCCACTTGCCGAGATTCCGGATTGAGTCTCTATGCACTCCGGATTATCAGCTATAATCAGGTCAATCCATCTCGTCTCATCTGCTCGGTTCGCAGGAGTTCTCTCATGTCAATTATTTTGGCTGATTCACGCAATTTTGAACTCGAGGGCCAGTCCGCTTGGCTCCAGAAAGGTTGCAGTTCTCAAGAGAGCTTACTTCTGCGTTCGATAAAATGCGGGGCCGTGCTTACCTTCTTCGCGTTTTCTTCCTTGGTTGCTTTTGCACCAAATGTAGCTGCGGACGAGCCAGCCAAACGCTTCCTCAATCGATTGCGGGAGGAAGGCTACTACGACATGGGGTTGAAATACTTGGATTTGAGCCTTGCCAAGAACCGCCTGCCGTCCGACATGAAAACAGACCTGCCGCTGGAAAGGGTCATTCTGATGCAGGAGTCGCTGCGAAATGTGAAGACACCGCAACAACGCGACGAGCGGATGGCTGCCATCGAAAAAGGCTACCGAGAGTTCCTCGCCGCAGCTCCAGGTCATTCCAGACGCAGCGAAACCCAGACCAAGCTCGGCGACTTGCTGCTCGATCGTGGACAATCGGCTTTGACCGATAGCAAGAAACCAGAAAACGTCGTCTCATCTGATAGCTGGCGATCCAAGTCACGCCAGGCCTATACCGAAGCCCTCGACCTCTACAACAAGATCGCCGAAGAGCTCAAGCCAATCCTCGAATCGATGGCAGGAGACAAAATCAAAACGCTTAAGATAGAGGGAAAGAGCGTCAAGGAACTCACGGAGCTTCGCGAGCAGTACCAACGGGAGTATCGCCAATCGCAGATCCTGCAAGCGAAAACCATGGAGTTCATTTCGCAAACGTATGACGAGCAAGCTCCTGACCGAAAGCAATGGTTGGAAAAATCCGAAGCGAGTTTCAATGCCGTCGTTGAGAAGACCACCGGTCCTTTGGAAGCCGGCCGAAGAATGCTGAGTCTTTTGTACCTGGGTGAAGTACAAACGCAATTGGGCAAGATCGACGAAGCGAGAAACAGCTACATTCGCGTTTCAGAAAATGAAGAAGGTGGTATTTTCAGGACATGGCGCATTCAAGCCATTGCAGGGATCATCCGCTTGGACTCGACCGAAAAAGCCGCCAAATACGAAGCGGCCATTCAACGTGGCGAAGAAACACTAAAGACCGCCAGCGCGAAGGAGCGAGATGATCCAGAGTGGCTCGACCTGCAGCTTGCTCTTGCAGAAGCTCGATTGGCATGGGGCAAGAAGCTCGATCCGAAAAAGGAAGACAACAAAATCAGAAACAATCGCAGCGCCGCGCGTGAATTGCTTCAAACGATCAATAAGAGAAAGGGACCTCACCAAGCCAAAGCGCAAAAGAGTTTGAGTGAACTCGGGATCGAAACCGTCGAAAAGAAGACGGACGAAAAACTCCCTACCACCAAGGCTTGGGGCGATACCATCAAAGCCGCCCGCGAACGCTTGGACCGGGCGGAGTCCGCTGAGTTAGATCTACCTGTCCTGCAACAACAAGCTACATCCGGGAACAATGTTCAAGAGCAAATCCAGACGATCCAAGATAGCGCCACGAAAGACCGAACGCAATCGATTGAGCTTTACCAACGTGCTCTGCGATTGTACAAGTCAACGGATTCGCGAGACGATCTTGTTGAGGCTAAGTTTCTATTGTCCTACTTGTACCTGAGGACAGAAAAGTACTGGGAATGCTTAGCGTTATCCCAAGAGTTGTTGGTCTCCGCCAAAGGAACGGACAAGGCACAGAAGGCGGGCGGGTTTGCATTCATGGGGCTGGGCAAAATCATTTCTGAGGCGTCTCCAGAAAGGCAACTTAGTTTTGTTCCTTCGTTGGTCCGACTCGCGAATCAACTCAACACGATTGACCCAGCATCGGAAGAGGCCCGCAACACCGTCGACCTCCTCGTTAAGCTCGACTTGATCCATAAACGCTACGACGATGCGTTGAAGCATATCAGCCTTGGACAAGGCAAAAGCAGCGGTGGTGGCGCGAGTATGCTCGGGCAGATCCTCTGGGGTGAATATCAGCAGGCAGCTTATGAACATCGAAAGAATAAGACCGAGGAAACACCAGAGGAACAGAAGAACAAGCTGCAAGCAGAGACGCTTCTACGATCGACTTGGGATGGCATGTCCGCAGACAAAGCCGACAAAACTTTGGTGAACGGTGTCAACACGCTGGCCAATATCTACCTTTCATCGGACCGCGTAGACGAAGCGTCGGCAGTCATTGATGCTGAGAGCAAAGGCGCGATCGCGTTGGTCAATTCGGTTAGTGATTTGGAGCCGAGCGTCAAGCTGGAGGCCTACCGTCTTAAACTGCAAGCGTTGGTCCAAGCGGCAGGCAATGGAAAACCACTCCCCGCCGACACCGTAGTGCAAATTGTTCAGACGATGAAAGCGCTCGCCGCTGGAGACGACACACTCCTAACAAACTCGCTCAACAACTTGGCCGCCAAGCTTCAAGCCAAACTAGAAGCCAGCAAGAGCACGGAAGAGCAAGTAAGTCTGGGAACGGCTTTTGGGGTTTTGATTTCGCAGCTGGTGGCTGTTAGCTCGGATGTTGCGATTCTGGATTCCAGCGGGACCGCGATTCTAAACCTTGCGATCAAAATGCAGAAAGATCCGAGCCTAGCAGGTAAAGCCAAACCATTGATGGAAATCGCGGACGCTGCATTTACCAAAATTGCAGCCAAGTCGCCTCAAGAGTTGATCGATGCCAAGAGAAAGCCGGAGGAAAATCAATTCAAGCTGGCTCAAGCGAAAAGTGGTGCAGGCAAGTTCGACGAAGCGCATGCACTTTACACAAAATTGCTGTCGACGAATCCGAACAACATCACCTTTCAAGTCGAAGCGGCTAAAAATCTGCAGCTCTGGTCGAATGGCAAGGATGTGGAGTTGATAAAGAAGTCGATATTCGGGGCCGAGCCTAATGCCAAGAAAGAAAATGTTATTTGGGGATGGGGGAAAATCAGCACCGTCACTGCTGGCCGGCTCGCGAACTTCAAAGAGATTTTCTTCGAAGCTCGACTCAACATCGCCAAGGGCTTCCGGCTTATCGCCTTGGCCGAGTCCACTCCGGAAAAGAAAAAGCAAGGCCTAGAAAAAGCATCGATCAAAATTCGCGAGACCTTTCAAACTTATCCTGAATTAGGCTCTCCCGAGATTCGAGAGATGTTTGAGAAAACGCTTCGTGAGATCCAGCAGGACCTTGGCAAAACCGTCAACGGACTCCTGGAGTTCAATCGCGAACCAACGAAATAGCACGACGCGCAAGCTAGTGAACCAAAAACGACGCGCAAGTTTTGAAGTTGCACTGTATTGAGAAATGTAGCTGAATTCGTAAGAATTCAGACGCTTGCAATCAAGACACCGTCAGAATTCTCACGAATTCTGCTACAAAAACACAAGTCTGCAACTTCAAAACGCGCAAGCTAGTGAACCAACAACAACACGACGCGCAAGCTAGTGAACCACCGACTAAAATAACCGCGACACCGATGGTGCCGTAAAACGCTCCCTTCGGACGCTCGCCCATGCACTCCCCCAAACTTCTCTTTGAACAATCAAGAACCATGCGATTATCGAGCTCTCTCCAACATCGACTTGCTCCTACTCTTGCTCTGACACTGGCGATAGCATGCGGTCAGACCGTTTTTGCTCAAGACAAAATCTTTCCACTCAAAAACGGGGCCGAGGGCATTGCAGCCTCAGGAAAGATTGTGGAACGAACTCGCGACAAGGTAGTGATTGAAAAAGGCGGAGCCAATCAAAACTTCGACACCAATCAAATTAGCCGTGTTGTGTTTGAGGGCGAGCCCGTTTCGCTAACTCAAGCCAAACGATTGATTAGGGAAGGAAACGTTGATCAAGCGATCGACGAGTTCAAAAAAATCGACCAGTCAGCGCTCAAGTCGGATGAATTGAAACAAGACTATGGTTTTTATCGAGGTTACATTTCAGCCCTCAATGCGTTGCGAGGGAAAGGGGACGCCGCAGCTGCGAGCAAGGCACTGTTAGGGTGGGCGAAAGACAACAGCACATCGCATCTGTTCTACATGGCATCCGAAAAGCTTGGCGAGCTTGCAGTAGCAAGCGGGACTCCTGATCAAGCAGCCAGGTTTTTCGATGTATTGGGCAAATCACCTTTTGACGATTACAAAGTCAAAGGAAATTATTTGAGTGGAAAAGCCCTTTTTGCAAACAAACAAATACCCGAAGCCAGGGCCAAGTACAGCTTGGTCGCACAATCGCAAGTTGCCGATCCTGCCTCGCTCAAATTCAAGAAACTGGCGAGCTTGGCTGCAATCCGTTGCGATGCCGCCGAAGGAAAGGCGCCCCAAGCGATTGAAGCGTTGGAAAAAATGGTCGACGAAGGTGATTCGACGGATGCAGAGCTTTTTTCCGAATTGTTTAATGCTTTGGGCGGGATCTTGCGAACGGCTGGCAACAACGACGAAGCGATCTTGGCTTTCCTAAAGACAGACTTACTCTACTCCACCGAACAAGACGCGCACGCCGAAGCTCTGTTCAATTTAGCTCAGCTTTGGGCGGCGGTAGGTGAAAACATACGAGCCACTGAGGCCAAGAGCCGGCTTGCGAAACTCTACCCAACTTCCCCGTGGACCAACAAAAAATAGTCGCTCTATTGAAACAACCAACGAGAAAATGATTGGCTTTAGGCCCTTACCTCAATCTCCTTTGCGGTTGGTTGTGTACGATAGAGAATATCAATGCGTCTCAAGTCAGACGCTAAGAGACATAGGGATCTTTTCAAAATACTCCTCTTTTGCCGAGCTGATTACGGAGACGCCATGCAATATTGTTTTAGACGCACACGGTTCTTTGTTGCCGTTGCATTGCCCGTAGTTGCAATGCTGTTGTCCGCGTCCCTTTTTTCCAACGACGTATTCGCACAAGACGCCGCTCCCATCGCAAAGTCCGAAAACTTGCTGGTGAAAACGTGGAACTCGCTTGGAACGATGTACGCGATCATCTTTTTGGTGATGAGCATTATCCTGGTCGCACTTGTAGTACGTTGTTTGCTCGCGGTGCAAAAGAACAATTTCGTACCGGATGACTTGATCCAAGGTGTTGACGCGAGTCTCGGGGAAAAGAACGCTGCGGCCGCGGTGGAATTGGTGCGAGCAGATGAGAGTTTCTTGGGACAAGTCGTTGCGGCTGGCCTTGGAAAGCTTCAGGGCGGAAAAGAATCTGCACTGGAAGCCATGCAGATCGTGGGTGAGTCCGAACAAATGAAGACCGAGCATTTGCTGAGCTACCTTGCACTAATCGGAAACATCGCGCCCATGGTTGGTTTGCTTGGCACCGTTCAAGGGATGGTGACGTCATTCGCCAAGATTGCGAGCAGTACGGCAACCATCAAACCTTCGGAACTTGCGGGCGGTATCGAGCAGGCACTTTACACAACACTGTTTGGACTCTACTTGGCGATTCCCGCGATCACGATTTATAACATCATGAGAAATCGCGTTCAGCGATTCGTGTTCAGCGCCGGAACGCAAAGCGAAGAGATGTTGGACAAATTCCAGACGTTCGTCAAATCGTAACCGCGGAAGATAGTGATCTATGAAAATCCGCAAATCGTATGATTCGAAAATGGCCGAAGGGGACCTGACGGCCATGATCGACATGGTCTTTCAGTTGATCATCTTCTTTATGGTGCTGATCAATTTTTCGCAGGATGATCAGAACGACAAAATCAAGTTGCCATCGAGCGAATTGGCCAAGCCACCAGAAGCGCCTTTAACGTTTCCGATTGTTTTGCATTTGGATTCCAATGCGGCCATCTACATGGGAACAAACGTGGTAACCGTCGATTCTATTGCGCCATTGCTGCGGACGGAAATCGATTTACTGAAGTCAAGAAACCAAAAGGCTAGTGACGCCAATATCATTATTCGAGGTCACCAAGGTACTCCAGGCGGAGTCGTCCAGGACCTGATCAAAAAATGCGAAGACTTAGGTTTCGAGAAGTTTGCGTTGCGAGTGCGCGAAGAACAGCCATAACCAATCGGTAAGTTCGAATCATGAAATTTGAATCCAAACGCGGAAACGAAAAAGCGGAACTGCAACTCACATCGATGATCGATGTGATTTTCTTGTTGCTTATTTTCTTCGTAATGACCTTCAAGATCGCTGCCCAGGAAGGTGACTTCAGCGTCAAGATGCCGCTCCAAGGCTCAGGAGGCAATCCCGACACGACCAACATCCCGATCAAATTGCGATTGCGAGCAAACGCGGATGGCGAGCTCACGGACATCGTAGTGAACGAGAGTTTATCCTACGGCAATGACTGGGCCAAACTGAGAGGCTATATTCTGGAGCTAACGGGGGGCAACGCACCGCCGACACCCGAGGAAGGGCCAGAGGTCGAGATCGATCTCGATTACAATTTGCGATACGAACATGTCATCCGTGCGGTAACCGCCGTGACCGGCCAGCGACAAGGCGACGAAATCAAAAGGCTCGTCGAAAGGATCAAGTTCGCACCGCCTCGCAAACCGCAGTAAGATGCAAAAATCGTCGACCATGCAACGAGTCCAAGTGCATTTCGTTTAACAGGCAGCCGTAGGCGTACTGCCAAAGAAGGAAGTACGCCTTCGGCTGACTGTTAAACGAAAAAACGAGTCCTAAGTGGCCGAACCAGAACTCTGGGCTTCGTCGACAACGTCCACCGAATGTGGTTGCAGCGAAAGCCGATAGCCAATGGCATCGCAGACCGCTTCGATATTGGCCAAGGAAGGGGCAGAGCGGTAGGTTCGGTTTCTCAAGCGACTTACCAGGTCGCGACTAAGTCCAGCGCGGACGGCAATATCGTTTACGGTTTCGCCGCGTTGGCAAACCTCATCGATGAGGCTGGCTAACTCAACCAAAAAAGGCTGTCGTGAGCTCGTTTCTATCGTCATTGGGTTTCAATTGTCGAGCGAATGAGTTTTCGTGATGATCAGTGTCATACCGTTGAACACCGATCACCGCATTTTGTTTCGATGCTGTCGATTTCGGCGATTCCAACTCGACCAAAATGGTACCTTTGACTCAAAATTTGGTACGATTCGGGCATCCTAACTTCTTCCATCCTATGAGGCAAAAAATGAAATTGGCGGCATTCGGAATTTGTTTGTTTTTGGCAACGGGTTCTTTTCTCGCGGCACAGGAGTCGATCAAACCTGGCAAAGAGCATGCGTTCCTCGCCGAAACAGAAGGCGAGTGGTCCGTTACGATCGCTTCACCTGGTGGCGACATGAACGGTAATTGCGTTTACAAAATGGCCCACAACGGCATCTGGTTAACGTCACATCTGGAAATGAAATTGGGAGAAGGACCATTCTCCGGAACCGGTCTCGACTCGTATGATCCTATCAAGAAAAAGTTTGTTTCGATTTGGGTGGATTCCATGTCTGCAACACCGTTACTTCTCGAAGGGGATAAGAGCCCTGATGGAAAGAAAGTTACGATGACGGGCAAGGGACCGGCACCAGACGGAACATCCACATCGTATAAAACGGAAACAGAGTACGTCAACAAGGACAAGCACATTTTCAAAATGTGGATGGGGACGACGACTGGCGAGCCGATGATGGTTGCAACCTACGAACGAAAAAAGTAGCTTTCGAATTACCCGTAGCACAGCTGCTAGACCACTGCTTTCAACTTAGACCATTGTAAAGCGATTGTCCTCAATGAATCCTGTAAAGCCGTCATTCCATCGGTGCGTATGATGAAAAGGGTAACCTTTCCATCGCACGAGGAGACTGGCAATGATAGCAAAAATCGTAGGGCAGTTCGCAAAACAAGCGCCCGCAGCGT